>NZ_CAWOAW010000027.1:838127-863064 GCF_963879675.1 Pseudomonas sp. Larv2_ips | reverse complement strand
ACATGAGCTCAATGGCTTCCATCAGAGCCTGGCGGAGTATCGCCAGCAGATGGGCGCCTGGTATGCGCGGGCGCTGGACTCGGTCAGCCATGCAGCGGACATGCCGTCGTTGCTGGGGATGGACAGGGTATTGCGGGTGGGGGATTCGCAACGTTCCTTCAGCATTTCCGATGCGGATTTTTCCACCGTTGCGCGCTGCCCAGCGGGTGGCGAGCTGAAGATCGAGAGCAAGTTCGAGTCGGTGTACGACGTGCCGATCGGCGAAATCCCGGTTGAGGTGATTCGCCTGGAAGACGGCAGTTCTACGCGAGTCATGCTGGATGAACATGGCAAGGCCTCCCACACCTGCGTGGCCGGTGGGCGCTATCAAGTGCGGGTACAAGGCGGCGTTTCCACGCAGCAGGTAGACGCGTTGTTTGCCTCCTACGCCGGGCTGACGGCGGACCTGGAGCAATGGCTGCGCGAGCAATGGAACGGCTTCAAACCGTCTTGGCAGCAATCCACCGCCAGCGCGATTGGCAGCGGCATGCTCGCGGGCAGTTGGGCGGCAATCAAGGAGGTGTGGGACAGCATCAAGCTGGTCCAGGCGATTCTTGCAGACCCCATGAAGTTCGGCGAGCAATTGGGTGCCGAGGCCGCCAAGTTGGCGCAGTTGGCCACCGACGCGCCGCAGGTCATGGAAAAAGCCATGTTGCTGGCCAGTGATGAGGCGGCGCTGTACCTGATGGTACGCACGGCGATGCTGTGGCTCGACGCACTGCCGCCCGGCGATATTGCCGAGGCGGCGGCGGGGTTTATGGTGTCGCTGCTTATCGATCTGGTGATTGGCGCGGTGTTGATGATCGCGCTGCCGGCGGCGGGTGTGGCGTACCTGAGCTTGCGGTTGGTCAAGTATGGCGCACAGGTTCTCGATGCCGCAGTTGGCTTTGTGCGCGGCCTGCTTGGGACTCTGACCAAGTTCATGCAGGCGGTGGATCGCTACAAGGCCGTGGCAGTTCGCGGCGTAGTCGGTGGGCTGAAGCAAGGCACGATGCAGATGCGCTGGCGGGCACGGCAGAACGCGGTGCTGAAGCAGAAAGAACATGTGGATGATGTGCCTGCGGCTGCGAAGAATCCCCGTGGAGATGCGGCGGCGCCTGCGGATAAAACCGCCACCCATGGCTGCCCGGTGTCGATGGTCACCGGGGAAGAATTGCTGACCCTCACCGATGGCGCGCTGGACGGGATTTTGCCGTTTGAGTGGACGCGGTTGTACCGCACCAGTGCGGCGGAAGTGGATTGTGGGTTGGGGTTTGGTTGGAGTCATGCGCTGGCGCAGCGGTTGGTGGTTGCGGGTGATTCGGTGGTTTGGACGGATCATGAGAATCGCAGTACTGAGTTTCCGTTGCCTTCCGTTTCTCGGCCTGCGATTACCAACAGCTTGGCCGAAGCGGCGATCTACTTGGGTGCCCTGCCTGATGAGCTGGTGTTGGCTCAGGCATCACGTTTTTATCACTTTCGCGACGGTCAGCTGACAGCGATCAGCGATGCGTATGACAACCGGTTGCGCATTTCTCGTGATCGTTTGGGGCGGATTGAGCGGCTGGATAACGGTGTCGGCCGTTGTTTGTTTTTGCGTTACGAACTGGGCCGCATTGTGGCGGTGGACTATCAGGTTCATCGCGCCAAAGGCCGTGAGCCCTACGACTGGGTGACGGAGCAGAACGTCGTTTCCTACGCCTATGACGACGCTGGGCGACTGGTTTCGGCGACCAATGCCGTAGGTGAAAGCGAGGTTTATCGGTACGACGAGCAGCACGTCATTCTTGAACGGCAGCTGGCCGGTGGGGCGAGTTTCTTTTGGGAGTGGGAACGAGCTGGTAAGGCGGCGCGATGTGTTCGGCACTGGGCCAGTTTTTCGCAGATGGACACGCGGTATGTGTGGGAGGACGGCGGCAGGGTCACGGTTCACAACGTTGATGGCAGCCAGGAAGTGTATGTCCATGACCAACGGGCGCGGCTGGTGCAGCGGGTTGATCCCGATGGCGCTGAACACTTCAAATCCTATGACGACAAGGGCCGGCTGACGGTTGAGCAGGACCCGCTGGGAGCGGTGACGGCGTATCAGTACGACGACGCGGGACGCTTGGTGGCGCTGTTTCCGGGGGAGGATGAGCCGACTGCCTACGAGCACGATAACGGGTTCGTACGGGTTGTGCGGCGGGGAGAGGCGGTTTGGAAGTATGAGCGTAATGATCAGGGCGACATTACGCGTCAGACAGATCCTGACGGCTATGTTACGGACTACACCTACAACAAACACGGGCAACTGGTTGGGGTTTGGTATCCGGATAACGGCTGTCATCGGCTGGTTTGGAATGAGCGTGGGCAGCTTGTTGAAGAACAACTGCCGAATGGCGGGGTTAAGCGGTATCGATATGACGATGTTGGTCGGCAGACGGCGCGTGAGGATGAGCATGGCGCGCTGACTCAGTATCAGCGGGATGCAGCCGGGCGCCTGTTAAAGCTGACCCAGCCCGATGGGGCGACGCGAGAATACAGCTACAACCCGTACGGAAAAATCACCTCTGAACGTGACGGATTAGGCCACGTCACCCGCTACGAATACGCCGACGGCCTGCACCTCATCAGCCGCCGCATTAATTCTGACGGCACCCAGGTCAACTACCGCTACGACAACACCCGGTTGCTGCTGACCGAGATCGAAAACGAAGTCGGTGAAACCTACCAACTCGACTACCACCCCAACGGGTTGATCAAGCAGGAAACCGGTTTTGACGGCCAGCGTACGGCGTACGTCTACGACCTCAACGGCAACCTGCTGGAGAAAACCGAACACGGCGACGATGGCAGTCAGCTAATCACCCGCTACGAGCGAGACCCTTCCGGCCGCCTCGTACGAAAAACTCTCCCCGATGGCAACGTTGTTGAATACGCCTACGACCGCCAAGGCAACCTCCTCAGCGTCGACGACGGCCACTGGGCGCTCGCCTACGAATACGACAGCCAAAACCGCCTCACCGCCGACCACCAAGGCTGGGGCACCCTGCGCTACGGCTACGACGCCTGCGGCCAACTGAAGAACCTGCGCCTGCCGGACAACAACCGCCTCACCTTCAACCACGACAAAAGCGGCCACCTCGCCACCGTCGAGCTAAATGGCAAAACCCTCACTTCACACCTGTTCAAAACCGGAAAAGAACGCCAACGCCAGCAAGGCGAACTCCTCAGCCACTACGACTACGACGAGCAAAACCGTCTGCACGCGCATGCAGTGACCCAAGAGGAACACAAGCTCTACCGCCGCCACTACGACTACGACAAAGCCGGCAACCTCACCCGCCTGCTCGACACCCGTAAAGGCGAACACCACTACCACTACGACCCCCTCGCCCGCCTCACCCGCGCCGATCACTCGCAAGACCAGCAGGAGCGCTTCGGCCACGACCCGGCCGGCAACCTGCTGATGCAAGACCGCGCCGGCCCGGACATCGTGGCGGGAAATCGGTTGGTGATTCAGGGCGATCATCATTATGACTATGACGCGTTCGGCAACCTGATCCGTCAACGGCGTGGTAAAGGCCACCAACTCGTCACCGAGTATCGCTACGACTGCCAGCATCGGTTGATCGGCATCACCCAACCGAACGGACAAACGGCCAGCTATCGCTATGACCCGTTTGGTCGGCGTATCAGCAAAACCGTCGAAGGCATAACCACCGAGTTTTTCTGGCAAGGCGACAAGCTGATTGCGGAACATCACGCGGATCGTCATCGCAGTTACATTTACGAGCCGGACAGTTTCCGCCCGTTAGTTCTGCTGGAAGGCTTCGGCCCTCAAGACACCCAGCCCTTCCACTACCAACTCGACCACCTCGGCACCCCGCAAGAACTCACCGCCCCCGACGGCGAAATCGTCTGGTCCGCGCATTACCGTGCCTACGGCCAGATCAGCCGCCTCGACATCGAAAAAATCGGCAACCCGTTACGTTTCCAAGGCCAATACTTCGACCCGGAAAGCGGACTGCACTACAACCGCCATCGCTACTACAATCCAGATATTGGTCGTTACCTGACGCCCGACCCGGTGAAGCTGGCGGGTGGGATCAATGCTTACCAGTACGTGCCCAACCCGATAGGGTGGGTAGATCCGCTGGGATTAAATCGGTGCCCTGGTGGAAACGGATGTAAATCTACCCATAAAATCGAGGAGCCATCCTACACAGCTAGGGTTAACGAGCGAGAGCCAGAAACGCCGACAGGGGCCGACAGTAAACTCTCCCGAAATGGAGCATTCAGAAGGGCGAAAGAAATTGGCGGAATCCCTAAAAACCAGCATCCGGCACGCGTTTATCGAGAGACACTTACCGATCAAAATCGCTATATACAAGGACGTGTATATGAATTTAAATTACTCGAACGAAAAATTGAAATTCGCGAACATTCCCTTGGGCACAATAAAGGTAATCATGCACCCCACTTCAATACTGAAACAACTATCAACCATCGTAAAGTCCCACTAAAAATCGGCGATGACTCTCACACATACTTTAAGAAATGACTAATGAAAACCGTTTTCATCCAAGAAGTCGGCATTCACCCATGGGGTCAAGTATACGCGACCAACGATCACGAATTTTCGACAATTTCCCTGCTAAACCAGGACTTTGAAAGCGTTTGGAAAACATGGTGCGAACTTGCATCCGCACTGACATCGGAATGGCCAACAATCTCAATTTGGTACACCATGGGATTCCCGTACGAAAGCAAAACCCAGGAATATCTGGCTTTAAAACGTTTTGCGAAATCGTCAAGCCCCAAAGACATATTTAAAAAAAATGAAGCCACTTCAATTTATTCTGGAATAGAGCACTTGAGTTCAAAACCTGATCAGATAGACCCGGCCACACTCACTAGCTATCGTTATACTGTGACACTCATGCAGAAAAAAAATAGCGAGCCCAGCGACGTTTGGAATAAACTTAGCGATCTGAGCCACTTATCAACATCAGATGATTTCAAGCTAATATTGGCAGACCGAACCCTACTAGCTTTCAGATTCCATGATGCAGAAACACACGGAGTAGCTCAGATTATTTTTCACTCAGAGCATTTGCCCATCCTAAACGATGTAATTAGCAGGATGGAAATCAAAGAGATTCAGCAAAGAGACGTCTACACTTACATACACAGCTGAGCTATATAAAATGATTCTGCCTCTTTGGTGTCGGCCTTGACATACCCGATCTCCCCTGCCTGCTTGCCCAAAAAATATAAAGGCGAAGATCAAAATATGTGGCAGAACTGGGCTGACCCGCTCCAGAGTAAGAGACTTACAAATAACAAATCTTCCTCACAGAGAGGTATTAAGCGTAGGCCGCAGAAATAAAACGGATACCATTTTTCATTGCAAAAATCAAAATCAACCTTTATTGAACCCAAAGGTAAGCATTCATCTCTTCCTGCCCCCTCAGTTTACAATGACGCAATCCACGCCAATAAGACACCAATAAAATGAAAACAATCTGTGTGCCACTCACGATCGAAGCAATGAGACTGCTAGACATAAACGACTGCCCAGACCATCTACTTGAGAGCACGTCGCTTACAGAAGAAGAATACCAACAACTTTTAGAGTCTCGCGCATTAGAAAAAATAAACAACACCACTGGAAAGATAATCGATGAATATGAGGATGAAGCCATAACCACTCCGCAGGAGCTAAAGGAAAGCCTGCAAATACTGAAAACTCATTTAAAACCTAAAAACTCAAAAACATTAAATAAAATAATCAGATTAAATGCATTAGCAATTAATAGAAACACAGGATTGTTTTTCTTTTTCTAACATAAAAAACTAAAAGCCGCTGCCGGTTTCACGCAAGAAAAAACAAAACCGTCACGTCAGGCACAATTGAACGTTGGCTACAACCCCCACACTTATTCAATGGATAGAAATAAAACGGCCTACATAGACGAGCCTCAAGTCAAACCATGGGAAGGTAGAGACCAGACAAACGACCCAGTTTTCCGTACGATGACTTTGATTGATCACGACTTCATTAGTGTTTGGTTTTCTTGGCGCGAGGATGCAGAAAGGCTTTCAAAACATTGGCCTATTCAGCAAGGGTGGTGATCGATAGACGGAGTGAAATTCAACTCAAAAGCTGAAGAGCATCTATTGAAGAAAAGTTTACCCAACGAACTTAAAAGCGGAGGCTTTTTCAAAAAAATGAAGCAAGAAAGGTTTACTCTATTATTAAAAATCGACCGACCGCGCCGAGCAAAATAGACCATCCGGTTCTGGAAGCCCCGCAAGACGTTGTTTTATTGCTTCAAAAATCCCGTTCCGAAAGATGTAATCATTGGACCAGTATGACAATTTTTGAAACCTGTATCACCGCTGTAAAATCCACGATTATTAAAAACACATCCATCCATAATTCTGTGTAGGTTTTACGATAGCGAAACACACGCAGCAGCCCAGCTTTCATTTTTTGATCGAATATAAAAACGAAGTCATTACAGCGCTGAACAAAATAACACCTGCAAAAATAAACGCTGAAGACGTTTATTGCTTCATCAACTCTTAATTTTGGAGCTAAAAAAGATAAAAACTGAGGCGAATTAGCTACATTCAGCATCGCACAGCCCCACCCTCACCCCCACGCCACCACCAACAACCCCACCCCCAACACCAAACACAACGGCGAATAAAAATACGTATCCAACTTGGCAAACCTCGACCCACCCACCTTTTTGAAAAACCCCACCAACTCCGAATCGCCAATCGCCCTGGCAAACATCACCACGGCAATCGCGCTGATCCCCCACTGCAGCGCGCCATGGGACACCGGCGAGAAATACAGGCCGGCCCGCAGGCAGACGAGCAGCGCAATCGCCACCAACCCCATCGCAACCAAAAATGTCCCCAGTGCGGAGGGCTTGAACGCTGGCCGCGGCCCGTGGGCGAATTCGCCGGGCAGTTGGGGGATGGCGGCAAGGCTGCCGAGTTTGCCGCCGGCGGCCCAGTACAAGTGCACCATGCTGATGCAGGTAAAAACCCCGACGATCCATCGCGCGATGACAAAGCTCATGGCGGGCGCTCCCTGAAATGTGCGAATGATGATAGTCGCCCTGAGATTTTTTGTAGGCATTTCGTCGGCGGCTGATGGTAAAGTGCCGCCCCATGAAAATCGCCCGTGCCGACCGCTCACTCATTGCCTGGATGCTCTACTGCTGCGTCCTGTTCAATGTGTTCGCGTGCAGTATTGGGCATGGGCAGATGCTGGGAATGCAGCTCAACGGCATCGGCGGCCAGTTCTGTACGGTGGACCCGCGTACCCAGGCGCCCAAGCAGAGCAACTCCACGGATGAGAACCTGCCGACGCTGTCGAAGGCGTTTGGTTGCCCGCTGTGTTCGACCGGCGGTATGGGCCCGGCACTGAGTTCCAGCCTGAATGTGGCGGTGTTGCCACAACCCCATGCGCCACCACCGGCGGTGGTGCTTGCCGCTGACATCCCTGCCCGCTTCACCTGGCCTGCGGCCAACCCGCGCGCGCCTCCCGCTTTCGCCTGATCCCTTCGCTATCCAATCTGCACCGGCCTCCGTTCCCGTTGGGGAATACGCGCGGCTGTGCGTTGTTTTCAAGCCAAGTTTTTCAGGATTCAACCATGAAACATTTACCCCTGTTGGCGGGCCTGTTCGGCTGCCTGCCTGTCTGTGGCTGGGCGCTTGAGTTGGCCCCCACCACCATTGATGGTGAGCAAACCGCTGAGCCGGGCCTGGCCCTGGATCAATCCAGTGGCATGGCGTCGCGGCTGGGCTTAAGCGTGCGGGAAACCCCGGCGTCGGTGGCCATTGCGACTCGCAACGACATTGAGCGCCATGGCGCCAAGACCTTCCGCGATGCGGCCAACACCTTGCCTGGCGTCAACGCCAGCGCGCCGCCGGGGTTTGGCGGGTTTGTGTCCTACCGTGGATTCACCAGCAGCCAGATCACTCAGATGTTCAACGGCATCAACGTCGCCACCGGCTTGGCCCGGCCGGTGGATGCGTGGATCTATGACCGCGTCGAACTGGTCGGCGGCCCCTCCTCCTTGATCAATGGTGCCGGCTCCGTGGGCGGTTCGCTGAACTATGTGACCAAGTTGGCGACCCGCGAGGAGCAAGCGGCAGAAGGCCAGCTCACCTACGGCAGCTACGACACCGCCGGCATGGCTTTTGGCGTCAACCATGCGCTGACGGAACCGGGTGCCGAGGTGCAGCATTACGCGCGTCTGGACGTGAGCCGCAACACCAACCACAGCTATATCGACCGCGACCAGCGGGATGCCTGGAGTGTGGCGTTTTCCCTGCTCAGCGACCTGACGCCCAACCTGTCCCACACCTTGGCGCTGGAATATCAGGATGAACATGAGGACAGCCCGTACTGGGGCACGCCGGTGCTCAACCCCAAGGCGGGTGAGTTGAAAATCGACCGGCACAACCGGTTCAACAACTACAACGTTGCCGATGGTCGTTACGAGCAGCGCACGATCTGGGCGCGTTCGATCATTGATTATCGGATCACCGACAGCACCACGCTGAAGAACACGCTCTATCACTTGGACAGCCAGCGCGACTACCGCAACCTGGAGACCTACCAATACAATGCCGATAACAGCGCGGTGAACCGTTCAACGGCCTACCAGGTGCGTCATCAGGGCGAACAGAACGGCAACCAGTTCGAACTGCGCCATGACGATACGTTCTTCGGCTTGTCGACCACCTGGTCCGGCGGCTTCGAGTACAAGGTCAACAGCACCACCAACAACCCACTGAACGTGCCGGGTAACAGTAGCGTGGACCCGAACCATTACACCCCGGGGCACTTCTACGATATACCGGGCACCCGGCCGGGCTTCGTCAAGGACAAAACCAATGCGGTCACCACCAAGGCACTGTTCGCCGAAAACCGTCTGGGCCTCACCGACAAACTCTCGCTGCTGACCGGCCTGCGCTACGACGCTATCGACCTGGACGTTACCAACCACAGAACGGTGACGGCCACCAACCCACGTCACTTCAAGCGCAGTTGGGAGCCGGTGACCGGTCGCGTGGGCCTGACTTACCAGTTCATCCCATCGGCCAATGTGTATGTGCAATACAGCACCGCGGCCGAGCAGCCGTCGACCACCACCCAGGTGTTAGACGTGTCGACCGGCAAACAGTGGGAAGTGGGCAGCAAGTTCGATTACCTGGACGGTCGCGGCTCGGCCACCGTCGCGGCCTACAAGATCGAACGCAAGGATTTTGCCGTCACCGACCCGCTGGACCCGAACAACAGCATTCCAGTGGGCGCGCAGTCCTCCAAGGGCATTGAGTTGGCCAGCTCATTGCGCATCACGCCAACGCTGCTTGCCGAGGGCAATTTCGCCTGGTTGGACGCCGAATACGATGACTTCAACGAAAAAATCGCCAGCGGCGCGGTGGTCTCACGCAAGGGCAATACGCCCACCAACGTACCCAAGCGCGTGGGCAACGTGTGGCTGACTTATGACTTTACGCAAGACTGGCAAGGCGGCGTGGATGCGCGGTATGTCGCGCAGGTGTATGCGGACAATGCCAATACCCTGACGGTGCCGGCCTACACGCTGTTCGGGACGTTCCTGCGCTACAAGGTGGACTCACACACCTCGGTCACCGGCCGGGTGCGCAACCTGACGAATCAGGTGTATGCGGAGTTTGCACATGTGTCGCCGGCGTATTACCTAGGGTCGCCAAGGACCTTCGAGGTGGCCGTTCAAACCAAGTTCTAAGCCTGAAATACAATAAAAATGTGGGAGCTGGCTTGCCTGCGATAGCATCACCTCGGTCTACCTGATAAACCGAGGTGCCTGCATCGCGGGCAAGCCCGGCTCCCACACAAGACCACATTTGAATCTGCATCGAATAGAAAGATTGTCGGCTTACTTCAGACTCGCCTCAACCTTCTGCGCCACATCCGCCGTCAACCACGCCTTCCACACTTCAGGATGCTCTTTGAGAAACGCCTGGGCCACTTCGCGTGGCGCCGTATGATTCTCGCTCATGGTCGCCAAGGCCTTGTTCAGCGGCTCGATGGGAAACTGAACCTTGGTAAAAAATTCGGCAATCTGCGGGTTTGCCTGCTGGAACGGCGTCGATACGCCAATGCTCAACTTGGACGCTAATGACCGAGTGGGCCTCGGGTTGGGGTTATCCGCGTCGGTCAGGGTCTTCCAGGCATCGGCATCAAACGGCGGCTCTTCCAGCTGGATCAGTTTGTAACGCCCCATCAGCGGCGTCGGCGACCAGTAGTAGAACAACACCGGTTTGCCACGACGGATCGATGACGCAATCTCGGCATCCAGAGCGGCGCCCGAACCACTGCGAAAATTCACGTAGCTGTCGTCCAGGCCGTAAGCCTTGAGCTTCTGCTTGTTGACCACTTCCGAAGTCCAGCCGATGGGGCTGTTGAGGAAGCGCCCCTTGCCTGGAGATTCCGGATCTTTGAACACATCCTTGTAACGCGCCAGGTCTGTGACGCTTTTGAGGTCTGGCGCCAGAGGCTTGAGGCCCTTGGCAGGGTCGCCCTTGACCACATACTCCGGCACCCACCAGCCTTCGGTGGCGCCCTTGACCGTGTCGCCCAGGCCTACCACTTTGCCCTCGGCCTCAGCCTTGATCCACACCGGGCTGCGGCCGGCCCACTCTTCGCCAATCACCTGGATGTCGTTTTTCGCCAGCGCGGTTTCCAGGGTGATGGTAGTGCCGGGCAAGGTATCGGTGGGCAGGTCATAGCCCTTCTCAACGATAAAGCGCAGCACCTCGGTGATCAGGCTGCCACTTTCCCAGTTCAGGTCGGCGAAATGCACCGGAGCCTGGGCGGCCGATACCGGCAATGAAGCCACCGACAGACTCAACGCCGTCAGGGACGCTGCCAACAGGGTTCTCAATCCTTTCATGCCTTTTGCACCTCGCGTTTTCGCAGCCATAGCGGACGGCTTTGCTGCCAATGCGCGAAGCCTCTGATTAGTTAAGTCAACTCAACTGTAGTAGAGGTTCCGGAAGAGCAGAAATACACGCGAGGTTTATCGACTACTCACTGGCCTTGAAGGTCACCAGTTCACCCTTGCGCCACTTGGCGGCCTTGCCGGTCACGGCCTTGAGCGTTTTGGTGAGGTTTTCCTGCAGTTGTTCGTGAGCGGCAAACACCAGCATTACGTTGTGGCCTTCCTTGAATACGATGCCCTGGCCTTCGGCTGAAGAAACAAAGGCGTAATCGCCCAGGCCATACACCGTCAATTTGATATCGCGGAACTTCAATTCGAATTTACCGCCTTCACGGCTCGGCAGCACCGCCGCGCGAAAATGGTCGCCGACCTTGAGCTCCAGGCGCGGCTTGTCATCCACCACCATCGCCGCTTCGGTGTCGATTTCGGCAATGTAGATGCCTTCCGGCGTCTGTTCGGTGATGTAAACAAAACGGGATTGAAACTGCTTGACCAACTTTGCGCGCAAATCACCCAGCACGAATAACGCGTGCATATCCAGATTACTGACTGCCAAGGAAACGCCCCCACATCAAAAAAGCACGGACCGCCGCAGCGGACAGCACAAAAAACGGCCGTAACGGCTCGATCACACATTCATTAAAAAACTGAAGAGAACCCGCTGCTGCGCTGTAAGACTAGTACACAGATGCGCGATGGACCTTATGCAAGTCATCAGGCGCCACAGGAAATCACAGGTTCAAGGACCTGAGAATACAGGCCGATCAGCTTCAGAGAATAACCCAATAAAAAACGCAGTTTCCGACAGCTTACACATCACAAAATACCTGGCCATGGAACCAGGCCAACGCTGTGGACGACAATACTAAAACAGCAACGCGGGTCAAAACCACCTGAAAACGCTGCGGGCAAGTCAAACAAGATCGACCGACAGGAGCCGGCCATGCACACACGTCAACTCAATGCTACGTCTTCCCGCACTCGTTCATCATGTCCAGACGAGCGTCAATACTACTGCCTGGACAGCCCCGACGGGTACTCCAATTCCGTTCTTTACCAAGTTGTACCGGCGGGCCGCGATTTCTTTCATATTCTGGAAGTGACCAGCGGCAGGATCAGAGGCTTTCGCAGCAACCACATCCGGGCCTGCGAATTGGCCAAAAAGCTCGAAGCCAACCCGCTGACCTTTCACCCGGGAATCGTTTCGTCATCTGGATGAGTTTACTGCGCCGCCGCCCCTCAACAACTGCCATACTGGCCCGTCCATTGAAGTTTGCCCCTATCGGGTCAGGTTTTATCAGTGCAGTTACCTTGAAGGGAAGGCTATACGTGACGGAATTTGATATTGGCGAATTTTTCATCCATGGCGATGCGAGGGAAGTTGACGGTGAGTTTCAAGCGGTGATCATCATGCGGGCCAAACCACCGCTGACCACGGTCACAACACACCAGGTAGAAAAAGATCGTTGGTTCAAAACTGTCGATGCCGCTGCAACGGCGGCAAAAGATGCCGCCAAGGCACTTAAATCCGCCGTGGATTCAGGTGCACTCAATTCCTGACAATCCGATAGAACTCTGCCGCCGCCTGCGCCTCACATGCACAACGACCATCACCTTGCATGGAGAACACTATGGACGCGCCAATCCCTACTCTCGAAACACTGTTTGAACAATTGGGCCTGGATTCAACCCCGGAGGCAATCGACGCATTCATCGATGCGCACCCGCTGGCTGAAGACGTGAAGCTGATCGATGCGCCTTTCTGGACGCCGCAACAAGCGGCGTTTCTGAAAGAAGAACTGCGTGAGGACGCCGAATGGGCTATCCCCGTGGACGAACTGAACCAGCGCCTGCATCAACCCCACTAACGAGCCTCAATGCAGGCTGTCGGATTGCTCCAGGCGTAATAACGCCTCCCAGGCAGCCCTGCACTCCTGCGCTTCTTCGCGGCTGGCGAACGCTGTGCCGCGTTGCTCGCCATTGAGCAGCACAACCCAGCAGGCTTTCTGACCCAGCGCGCGCAGGGTTTCGGGCACACCACTGCCGATCATCACGGCGACATCGACTTTGTTTTGCATGGAGCTTCTCCGCCACATTAGTTAGCTACCTAACAATGTTGGCCATGCTACGGTTTTTTTCCAGTTGGAAAAAGCTATCCCCGGAATAGCTCCATTGCATAAACAGCAACAATCGCTAGCGTGCCGGCTTCGCCGCCTCCGGTTTATAGCCCAGCCGCAACCCGCCCCAATGCCGTCCGTTGACCATGATCGGCACCGACAAGTCGTGCATCAACTCGCCGGTATCGCGGGTATAGGTCTGCAATAGCACTGCCTGTTGATGGCTGCCACAGCGGATGCCGGTACGGTCTTCGAACTTGCGCTTGGTGCGGTTCTGCACCGCATCGACGCGGGCGTCGCCGGTGAGCGCGTGGGAAAACGCCTTGTTGTGTGTCGGTACATAACCCTGAGGCGTGCAGGCAATGGCGAACACCAATCCCTCATGGCGCGGCAGCAGCGCTTCCTGGATCGCCGGCAAAACCTGATCGGTGTAACGGTCAAAACGTGTGTGGTACTTGCTCGGGCTGGTATTCGGGATGGGCGTGTAACTGCGGTCAAACAAGTCCTGCAGGCTGATGCGGTTTTGCAATACATCGGCTTCGAACTGCTCGGCGATGCGGTGTGCGCCCTCGCGGGCTAAATCGTAGATGCGCTGGTGATAGTCATCCAGGCCGACTTCTGCCAAGCGCTCACTGATGGTTTCGGCTTGCCCTTCCATTTGCACGGCGGCGTCGGCCAGTTGGCGGGTTTGCTGGTCGCTCACGGTCAGATCGCTGCGCATCTGCTCCACCGCATGGAACAGGCTGTCGAGTTGCGCGCGGTTGGTATCGGTGCCCTGCGCAATTTCATTCACCTGCCCTTCCACGTCCGCCGCCAGGCTGGCGATGCTCTCCAGTTGTTCGCCGGCGTGTTCCACCTGTTCAACGCCCGTGTGCAGGTCCGCCGACAACTGTCGAATCTGCTCCACCACTTGCGCCGTGCGTTGCTGGATATCGGCGACCATCACTCCAACCTCATCGGTCGCCGTGGCAGTACGCCCGGCCAGGCCGCGCACTTCATCGGCAACCACGGCAAATCCGCGCCCATGCTCACCGGCTCGCGCCGCTTCAATGGCCGCGTTCAAGGCGAGCAGGTTGGTCTGGCTGGCGATCGATTGGATCACCAGCGTGACGCGCTGGATTTCTTCACTGCGCAGGCTCAAGGCTTCAATCAACTGGCGACTGGCGTCGGCACGCTGGCTGAGCTGGCGCATGCGCGTGATTGACTCGGCCAGCACTTCACGGCCCTGCGTACTGTGCTGATGCGCCTGGCTGGCCGCACCCAAGGCTTGACGGCTGAGTTGGGAGGTGACCTGCTCAGTGCCGATCATGACTTCGGCGCTGCTGACGATTTGCCTGGCTGCGCTCAACTGCGATTGCAAACGGGCCGCCAATTGCTTGACCGAATAGGCCACGCCGGCAGCAGACAGCGCGTTATGGCTGGTGGTGTAGGAAAGATCGCGAGTCAGTTCGCCCATCGTATCGGCGACTGGGGCAGGCGCCACGCGGTGCGTTCGACTTTTAAGGGTGGGCAGCCATATCACCAGCAAGGCCAGCGGCAGGCACAGGTACAGCGGCAAGCCAGCCAACGCCAGGCCCAGCAGAACCAGCACCAGGGCGGTGCTCTGCAAGAGCGGCGTCAGCCAGCCGGGCAGCGCGCGCACCCGCGTGTGCACGGGCACTGCTGCGCCCATCAGAGATCCGTCTCCAGCCATCGTCGTTACCCCACTGCTTGTCGTTATTGTTTCTGCATTAAACGCCACTATCGGGCCATTATCCATGGGCCGTTAGTGGGAAGCTTGCAGCAGATCAATAGACAGGGGCGTAACCGGTATTGCTCTTGAGCGCCGCATCAGCAGCGCCCAACTTCAGCACATCAGGCTTGACGCTGATGCTTGTCGATCTGCTCGTGGCGCTCTTGCGCTTCGATGCAGTACTTGGTGGTCGGGCTGATCAGCAGGCGCTTGAGGCCGATAGGCTCGCCGCTGTCGTCGCACCAGCCAAAGGAGTCTTCCTTGATGCGTTCCAGTGCACGCTCAAGCTGCGGCAGCATGCGCTGGTCGCGATCGATGGCATTGACCAGCCAGGTGCGCTCTTCTTCAACGGAAGCCGCGTCAGCCGGGTCAGCCGGGGTATCCAGGCTTTCGATGGCGATACGGTTCTGTTCAATGCGCTCGTGGTGTTCCACTTTCATGTCTTGCAGCAGCTGCTCGAAAAAAGCGTGCTGTTCGGCATTCATGTAGTCATCCGCCGGCATGGCCAGCAACTTTTCCTTTGTCATTGATTTCTCTATAAAAAATACGTGCATTAAGGCGAATAAGGGAGCGTTCCGGCAGACCTCTGCAGGCCTCGGAAAGGCGCCGTCCATTTCAAGCGCCACCCGGCACTCAATTTACGAGGGGCGGCAGTCTAAGGCCGACTTGAGGGCTCAGCAACTGAAAAGACAGGCATTTTTTCCCAATTAACCCCCAAAGGCACCAGGACGGGCTTGGCGAATGGTCATCGGAGTGCGTTTATAGCAAGAAATTCAGTGTTGTGGAGCTATATAGAAGACAGACGGTTGAAACTGGCTGGAGAAGGTTCAAATGTGGGAGCGGGCTTGCTCGCGAATGCCGAGTGTCAGTCAATACATCTGGCACTGATACACCGCATTCGCGAGCAAGCCCGCTCCCACATTGGGTTCCGCGCCAAGCCTTAATTCATTTATCGTTTGAGCTTGCGCTTATTGCGGTACTGGTCGATCACCACCGCGATCACGATGATCAGTCCCTTGATGATGTCCTGGATGTACGCGTCCACGCCGACAAAGGTAAACCCGCTGGCCATCACGCCCAGGATCAACGCGCCGATCACGGTGCCAGTGATGCGCCCCACCCCGCCCGCCAGGCTGGTGCCGCCGATCACCGCTGCGGCAATCGCATCCAGCTCATAGGACATGCCCATGCCGGCCTGGCCGGTCGCGGCACGTGCCGAGGCGACGACGCCAGCCAGGCCCGCGAGCAACCCGGCGATGCTGTAAACGATGATCAAATGGCGCTTGACGTTGATCCCCGACGTGCGCGCCGCCTGCATATTGCCGCCGATGGCGTAGGTGTACTTGCCGTACTTGGTGTAGCGCAGCGCGATATGGAAGATCACCGCCACCACCAGAAAGATGATCACCGGCATCGCGCCATGGCCGATCGCCGTGTACGAATCCGACAGCATGCTCACCGGCTGGCCTTCGGTGTAGTAACGCGCCAGGCCGCGGGCCGAGACCATCATGCCCAGGGTCGCGATAAATGGCGGGATCCCCGTGACGGCAATGATGCTGCCGTTGATCGCCCCTGCAAGCAGCCCGACCCCCAAGCCCATCGCCACCGGTATCCACACCGGCAAGTCCGTCAGGCTGGGAAACACCGCGCGGGAAAAATCCGAAGTTTGCGCCAGGCTGGCGGCAATCATCGCCGACAGCGCCAGCACCGAGCCTGAGGACAAGTCGATGCCCGTGGTGATGATCACCTGCGTCACGCCAATCGCCAGCAGGCCGATGATCGACACTTGCAGGATCATCAGCACCAGACGCTGGGAGTTCATCAGAAAGCTCTGGTCGCGCACGATCCAACCGAACAGTTCAAACACCAACCCGATGCCGATCAGCACCAGGAAGATGCTCAGCTCGGTGGGCAAGCGCCTGCGGTGCTTGACCGGTGCCGTGGCAGGCTTGTTGTCTGTTATTGCGTTCATAGCCAATCACCTTCTTGTTCTGTGGCACAGGCCAACCGCAGGCCTGCGCTGCTGTTCGTCAGTGGACTACGGTCATACCGGAAGCCAGCTGCATGACTTTTTCCTGCGTCGCCTCCGCACGGTCCAGAGTGCCCATCAGGTCGCCCTCGTGCATCACCATCACCCGGTCGCTCATGCCCAGCACTTCAGGCAGCTCGGAGGAAATCATGATCACCGCCATGCCTTCGCTGGCGAGAAAAGAGATCAAGCGATAAATCTCGGCCTTGGCGCCGACGTCGATGCCACGGGTGGGCTCATCGAGAATCAGCAGGCGCGGGTTGGTCATCAGCCAGCGCGCCAGCAAGGCCTTTTGCTGGTTACCGCCGGACAAGGTGTCGATGCACTGCTCCAGAGACGGGGTTTTCACCCGCAGCTTCTTGCACATGTCTTCACACAACGCGCGCAACGCCTTTTGCTGGATAAAACCGTTGCCCGAGTAATGCGGCAGCACCGCCATTTCCATGTTTTCCAGCACCGACAGGCACGGGAACAGGCCGCTGAGCTTGCGGTCCTCGGTCAACAGCGCAAAGCCTTTCTCGATGGCCATGTGCGGGTCGCTGATGCGCACCGGCTTGCCGTCAAGGGTGATCTGCCCGCCAGAGCTTGGCGTAATGCCGAAAATCGTCTCCGCCACATTAGTGCGGCCCGAGCCCATCAACCCGGCGATACCGAGGATCTCCCCGGCGTGCAGGTCGAATGACACCCCCTTGAACACGCCATCCAGGCGCAAGTCGCGCACCGACAGCAGCAGCTCGCCAATGGGCGTCTCACGCACTGGAAACAACTGGCTCAGTTCACGGCCGACCATCATCGAGATCAGGCTGTCGCTGTTCATGCTGTCGGCGCGCTGCAGGCCGATGTAATGACCGTCGCGAAACACCGCGACTTCATCGGCGATGGCGAACACTTCGTTCATTTTATGCGTGATATAGACGATGCCTTTGCCCTGGGACTTGAGGTCGGCAATGATCGAAAACAGGTGGGCCACTTCCTTTTCGGTAATGGCCGACGTCGGTTCATCCATGATCAGGATGTCGGAGTCGTAGGACACCGCCTTGGCAATCTCGACCATCTGCCGTTCGGCGATGCTCAGGTTGCCGACGTGTTCTTCAGGGTCCAGGTTGATGCGCAAACGCGCCAGCAACTCGGCGGTGCAACGGTGCATTTCGCGGTGGTTGACCATGTGCAGGCTGTTGAGCTGCTCGCGGCCAATCCAGATGTTTTCGGCGATGCTCATGTGCGGCATCAGGTTGAGTTCCTGGTGGATCATCGCGATCCCGGCCTTTTGCGCCGCCAGTGGCGTTTCAAACACGATCGGCTTGCCGCGCAGACGTATTTCACCGGCGTCGGGCTGGTAGATGCCGGCGATAATCTTCATCAGCGTCGACTTGCCTGCACCGTTCTCGCCCATCAGCGCCAGCACCGAGCCAGGGCGAACGCGCAGTTGCACATCGGCCAGGGCCACGACGCCGGGAAAGCCTTTGCTGATGTTGAGGATTTCCAGCAGGTAGGGTTCTTCCGGCGCCAGGGGCTGGATACCGGGAGGCTGCGAGACAACCGCTTGAGCAAGCATATCGGGTACTCCATCAGCAGGACGACCGTGGCCGCCCTGCTCGCTTATTGTTGTTATGAAGGGCTACTTGAAGTCTTTGACGTTGTCCGGCGTGATCAGCTTGAACGGAATGATCACGTTCTGCTCGACCGGCTCGTGCCTGGCCATCTTGCGCGCCGCTTCGACCGAGCCGACAGCCTGCCCTTTCGCGTCCTGGAACGCTGACGCGGCCATGTCGCCCTTGGTAATCGCGTTCAAGCCGTCCGGCGTGCCGTCGACCCCGGCGATCAATACGCTGCCCGGCTTGGTGCCCGCCGACTTCAGCGCCATGGAGGCGCCGATGGCCATCTCATCGTTGTTGGCCAGCACCGCATTGAATTCGCGGCCCTGGGTCAGCCAGTCGTTGACCAGCGTCATGCCGCGGTCACGCAGCCAGGTACCGGTCTGTTCCTGTTCGATGGTGATGCCGGGGTACTTGGCCAGGACCTCTTTCACGCCTTTGGTGCGGTTGGTGGTGGAGTTGTTGGCCAAGTCGCCCAACAGGATCACGATCTTGCCTTTGCCACCGAGTTTGTCGGCGATGTACTGCATTTGCAGGCGACCAGCCTCGACGTCGTCAGAGGTCACGGCCACCACATCTTTAGGCAAGTCTTTCTGATCGGGCCGGCGGTTGACGAACACCAGCGGAATGCCCGCCTTGGTCGCCGCACTGATGATGTTCTTGGTCGATGCGGTATCCACCGGGTTGACGATGATCGCGTCGACTTTCTGGCTGATGAAGTTTTCGACCTGGCTCAGTTGCTTGACCACGTCGGCGCGGGCGTCTTCAAACTGCAGCTGCACGCCATCGCCCTTGGGGTAGGACTTGGCTTGCTTGTCCATGTCCTCGCGCAGGTAAGTCAGAAAGGTATCGTCGAAGGCGGACATGCTCACGCCAACTTTGATATCGGCAGCCGAGGCAAAACCGCTGGCAAGCAGCACGGACAAGGCCAGCGCGGTGAAACGGATCGGGGTCTTCATGAACGGTCTGTCTCCAATTTCTTGTTGGTTTTGTGGACGTTGCGTTTTTCAGAGCGAGGAAGTCGGCAGCCGCACGATCGGTGCTCCCGGAATGCAGCACACCAGGGCGTCTTTGTTTTCGACGCACAGCACATTGAGGAAGGAGAAATAAAACGGCCGGGCGCGGGGCAGACCGCGTGGCGCTTGCTGGGCAGGGCGTAAAACTCGCAGTACAGCGTTGAAGATTTTCATCTGACGGTACCTGGTTGTTTTTGATCTTGTTTTTGTTGAGTCGCCTGGATCAAGCCCGAAGCGTACTTTTTGCAACCTGGAAAAGACTTTATTGGAAAATAATTTCCATATCAACCTGTTTTAGAATTTTATTCTATTTTTGTTGAAACCACCTGCTGGCGCTCGCTGCTAAGGCGTGCGGCGTCCAATATACGGGTGGTTTCCAGTGCGTCATAGGCGTTGACCGGCAGCGCTCCCTGCCCTTGCACGGCACTGTGCAACTGGCGATAGAACTGCGTCCAGCAGCCTTTCTCCGATGGCACACGCTCGCGTTCCGCGCCTTGCTCAAACCAGCCCCAGCGTCGGTGCTCTTCAGCGCCCCAGTGCTCGCCTTCGGTTTTCGGCGTCTTGCCCGCCATCAGCGCTTCTTCCTGGCCATCAAGCCCGTCCACGGTGTAACACCCCAGGGTGCCGCTGACACGAAAACGCGGGGCCTGGCTGTTCTGCAACGCACTGCCCCACAGGTGGGAAATCACGCCGTTGGCGTGGGTCAGGGAAACGAAAAAACCGTGGTCCAGCGTCGGGTATTCCGCACTGAAGTGTAATTGCGCGAACACCCGATCCACCGGGCCGAGCAGTTGCAGTGCCTGGTCCACCAGGTGGCTGCCGAGGTCACGCAGCCAGCCGCCGCCGCTGGCATTGCCTACCGATTGCGGGTTGTAGCGCTCCACACACGATTCAAACCGGGTGATCTCGCCCAGCGCGCCGGTGTCGATCAGTTTGCGCAAGGTCAGAAAATCCGAATCCCAGCGTCGGTTCTGGTAGACGCTGAGCAACACGCCCTGGCGTTCGGCAGCGGTGATCAATGCCTGGGCCTGTTCGGCATTGCTGGCGAACGGTTTGTCGCTGACCACGGCGACGCCGTGTTCGATGGCTTCCAATACCAAGGCCGGGCGGCCTTTGAGGGTAGTGGAAATCACCAACACGTCGACACCGGCCTCGACGATCTGGCCGATGGAGTCGTAGGCCTTGAGGCCGGGATGGTCAGCCGCCAATTGCTGGCGCCGCTCAGGTGAGCGTGTCACCACGCCGACAAACGTTGCGCCGGGCAGCGTTGCAATCAACGGCGCGTGAAAGAAGCGGCCGCCATGGCCGTAGCCGACTAGTCCGATTCGCATACATACACTCCTTCTGGAACTGGAAACCCAATCAAGTGTGGGAGCTGGCTTGCCTGCCAAAGCAGTGTGTCAGTCAATGAACCCATCACTGAAACACCGCTATCGCAGGCGAGCCAGCTCCCACCTTGGAATGATCGATTTCTTATTGGCACAGCTCGCGGGTCACCCGCTCCAGCATCATCCGGTTGGACTCATCCGGCCGGTCTTCCCAGGCAAACACCGAAACCGTAGCGATGCCGTCGAACTTGATCTCGCGCAAGGTGCCGAAAAACGCCTCCCAGTTGACCTCGCCCTGACCGATGTCCAGGTGCTGATGCACGGTGGCAGTAACGCCCGGCGGGTTGACGATGTAGCGCAGGTTCGACGACGCGCGGTGGTTATAGGTGTCGGCAATGATCAAGTGGCTGAGCTTGGAACCGGCGTACTTGAGCATCGAGGCGATATCGCCTTTGCCGTCGTCATAAAAGAAGGTGTGCGGCGCGGCGTAGAGGTAGTTGATCCAGTCGCGGTCGAGGCCGCGAATGATGTCCACCGATTCGTTGTTGCGCTCACAGAAGTCATACGGATGCGCCTGGATATCCAGTTTGATGCCTTCGCGCTCGAACTCCGGGATCAGCTCATCCATGGAGCGCATGAACTGGTTTTCGCACACCAGCGGGTTGTCGGACTGGCCGGTGAACTCGGTGTTGACCAGCTCGCAGTCCATTTCCACGGCGATCTGGATCGCACGCTTCCAGTTGCGCACGGCGGCGACGCGCAGGCCTTCGTCGGCCGCGGCCCAGTGGTACATCGGCAGCAGGGATGACAAGTGCACACCGGCGTCGCTCAAGGCCTTGCGAAATTCCTTGATGCGCGCACGGTCAACGCGAGCGGCTTTGTAGAACGGCAGGAAGTCTTCGCGGGGCGACAGCTCGATGTGCTGGTAGCCCAGCTCCGCGGCCTTGTCGACCATCTGGCCAAGGGGCAGATGGCGATACATGTAGGGGTCTAAGGCGATGCGCATGTTCAGGTGCTCCCGGATTTGCTTTATGTGGGAGCGGGCTTGCTCGCGAATGCGGTGGGTCAGCCACCTGATTCGCTTACTGATACACCGCATTCGCGGGCAAGCCCGCTCCCACATTTAATCCATTTCAAATGTAGATTTGGGCTTAGCCGTAAAAATGTGGGCGCTCTGGCAGGCCGACTTTCACGATCTGCTCACTGCGCTGCGCCTCAATGCACGCATCCGCCGCCACCGCTGCCGCAAACCCATCCCACGCCGACGGCCCACCCACTTGCCCGGCGCGTACGCTGTCGATGAAGGCCTGCAATTCGACGTCGTAGGCGCCGATGAACCGGTCCTTCCAATCCATCAAAATCGCATTCGACAGCTTGGCCTCGCTGCGCAGTTGCACCTGCGAAGGCTCAGGCAGTTTGGCAATACCGGTCTCGCCCACCACTTCGCACTGAATGTCATAGCCGTACTGGCAGTTCACGAACACTTCCACATCAATGCGCGTGCCCCTGGCGGTTTCCAGCAGCACGATCTGCGGGTCGCGCAAGTGGGCCAACGCCTTGCTCGATTTACGCGGGAACACCACTTGCACTGACACGTAGTCGTCGTTGAGCAGCCAACGCAACACGTCCAGTTCATGGATCAAGGTGTCGGTGATCGCCATGTCGGTCTTGTAGTTTTCGCCCACCGTCGGGTTGCGGTGCGCGCAGTGCAGCATCAAAGGCTCGCCGATCTGGCCGCTGTCGATGACCGCCTTGAGGGCCCGATAACCTTCGTCGTACGGGCGCATGAAGCCTACCTGCACCAGGCGCTTGCCGAAGGCGACTTCGGCATCGACGATCTTGCGGCAGCCTTCGGCCGTCACCGCCAGAGGTTTTTCGCAGAACACCGGCTTGCCGGCGGCGATGGCAGCGAGCACGAATTCTTCGTGGCTCGGCCCCCAGGAAGTCACGAGAATTGCCTCGACCTGCGGCGAGTTGATCAACGCATGGCCGTCCGCGTACACCTCGGCGGTCAGCTTCAAATCAGCGACGACCTTGGCGGCTTGCTCAAGGTTGATGTCGGTCACCGCCACCACCTGGCTATTGAGCAAGGTCTGGCTGCACCGACGGATATGGTCCCGGCCAATGGCGCCCGTACCGATAACACCCAACTTCAAAGACATACAAACACTCCTCTTGTTATTAGTACTGCCGGGCCTTGGCCAGGCGTTCATTGAGTTGTTTGGCCACCGCGTCAGTGCGCGCGCTGGTCGAGACCTGCGCCACACCGACCCGCCACCACGACAGGTATTTGTGGATCATGGTCTTGGGCAGAACCTTGATATCGATCAGCGTCGACACCGTTTGCGTACGCGCATCGGCCAACGCCGCCTGCAACTGCTCCACCGTGCTGACCTTGTAGGTCTTGCAGCCGTAGGCCGCCGCACTCATGGCGAAATCCACCGGCACAAAACCGCCGTCGAGCTTGCCCGTCTGCGGGTTGCGAAAGCGGAACTCGGTGCCGAAGCTGTCCATGCCGTGTTCCATCTGCAGGTTGTTGATGCAGCCGAAGGTCATGTTGTCGAGCAGCACCACGTTGATCTTGCGCCGCTCCTGAATCGAGGTGGCCAGCTCCGAGTGCAGCATCATGTAGGAGCCGTCACCCACCAGCGCATACACCTCGCGCGCCGGCTCGGCCAGCTTCACGCCCAGGGCCGCGTTGACCTCGTAGCCCATGCACGAATAGCCATACTCGACGTGGTAGGTGTTCACGCCCTTGCTGCGCCAGCTGCGCTGCAAGTCGCCCGGCAAACTGCCGGCGGCGGCGACGATGATGGCGTCGTCGGCCAGGGTTTCGTTGAGCACGCCGAGCACGCGGCTTTGGGTCAGGCAGGAACCGGTCAGCTCGATAAACTCGCGCAGCACGGCCGGGTCCATGTGGTCGTTGATTTCCGGGACGAAATTGTCCGTCTGGTAGTCGGCCTGGTAGATGCGGTCCACCTCGGCGTCCAGCTGCGCCTTGGCGTCGCGCGGCTGATCCGTCCAGTCGGAACGGTAGTCACCCAAGGCATCCGCCAACGCCTCCAGGCCCACCCTGGCGTCCGCCAGCAGTTGCACGCCGTCCAGTTTCAGGGCATCGCACGGACTGATATTGAGGTTGAGAAACGTCACTTCGGGGTGCTTGAACAGTGACTTCGACGAGGTGGTGAAGTCGGTGTAGCGCGTGCCGACACCAATGATCAGGTCCGCTTCCGGGGCCAGCAGGTTTGCCGCCAGGCAGCCGGTTTCGCCGAGACCGCCCAGGTTCAGCGGATGGCTGGACACCACCGCGCTCTTGCCTGCCTGGGTTTCGGCGAAGGGGATGTCAAAGCGTTCGGCAAACGCTTGCAGCGCGGCATTCGCGCCGGCGTATTTGACCCCGCCGCCGCAGACGATCAGCGGTTTGCGCTTGCCTCGAAAGGCAGCCAACGCATCGCCGATCATCGCTTCAGTCGGCGGACGGCGTTCGATACGGTGCACACGTTTTTGCAGGAAGTAGTCGGGATAATCCCAGGCTTCAGCCTGTACATCCTGCGGCAGGGCCAACGTGACGGCGCCGGTTTCCGCGGGGTCAGTGAGCACGCGCATTGCATGGATCGCAGCGGTCATCAGCTGCTCGGGGCGGTTGATGCGGTCCCAGTATTTACTCACCGAGCGGAAGGCATCGTTGGTGCTGATGCTTAAATCGTGAAACTGCTCGATCTGCTGCAGCACCGGGTCAGGCTGGCGGCTGGCATAGACATCGCCGGGCAACAGCAGCAACGGAATACGGTTGGCCGTGGCGGTCGCGGCGGCGGTAATCATATTTGCCGCGCCCGGCCCCACCGACGAGGTGCACGCGTAAATCTTGCGGCGCAGGTGCTGCTTGGCAAACCCGATGGCAGCGTGGGCCATGCCTTGCTCATTACGGCCCTGATGCACCACCAGATCGCCGCTGTCCTGCTCCAGCGCCTGGCCCAGCCCCAGCACGTTGCCGTGGCCGAAAATGGTAAAAATCCCGGCGACAAACTTGCTCTGCACACCATCGACTTCGATGTACTGGTTATCCAGAAACTTCACCAGGGCCTGGGCCATGGTCAATCTTGTT
>NZ_CAWOAW010000027.1:768221-837945 GCF_963879675.1 Pseudomonas sp. Larv2_ips | reverse complement strand
CTGATCCACCGCATTCGCGAGCAAGCCCGCTCCCACAGTTTGGCCCGTGTCAGGTTCGAGGGTTTTGCAGGTGGGCGATGCTTGCCCCGATTGCCTGCTGAATATCCGCCAACGCATGCACGCTTTCCGCAAACGGCTCAAACGACAGGTAACCGCCGTAGCCGGTGCTGAGCAAGGTGTCGATCTGCGCGGCATTGCCGAGAATATCGCCCTCGCCCACCAGCACGCGGTGGCCGTCGCGGATGGCATTGAGCGGTGCGTCGCGATCCTCGACACCGGAGATATGCACCAGGCCGGTCAGCTGCGGGAAGAATTCCTGTTCGCCAGCCAAGTGATGGTGAAAGGTGTCATGCACCAGCCGGAACACATCCAGGCCGCCAATCGCCTGGATCGCATCCACGGCCACACGCTTGCGGCGCAGCGCGCATTCTTCAAAACCCAGTGGCTCGATGAAACCGAGAATCCCGTACTCGCGCAGGATCGGCGCCAACTCGCTCAACGCCGTGCGCAAACCGGCCGCGCGCTGGGCTTCATTGCGGGTATCGCCGCGCTCGTTCAGCGGGCACATCACCAGGCCTTGCGCACCGCATTCACGCGCATAGGTGGCGAGTTTGAGCGCCTGGGCACGGCGCTCGTCATTCCACACGTCAAACGGGTACAGCGCGTTGATCGACAGCACCGTGATGCCTTGCACCGCGCACAGCTCACGCACGCGGCTGGCCGGGGTGCCGTATTCGATTTCATGACCTTTGAGGTCGTTGCGAATCTCGATGGCATCGCACTTGAGGGCCGCCGCCAACTGGATGAAATCCGGCAGGGAAAGGTCGGGCGCGACCATGCGGTTAAGGGCAAAACGTAGCGGCGACTTCATTGTTGTTCTCCGTTCAAACCAGTCAGAGGTCCAGCAGCCAGCTGTGCTGCGGGTCGTTATGGAAATGCCAGGCGCGCTTGGGGCCGGCCATCACGTTCAAGTAATACGACTCGTAGCCATACGGCACACTGACCGGGTGATACCCCTTGGGCACCACCACCAGGTCGCTGTTTTCCACGGCCATGGCCTGGTCGATGCTGCGATCGTCGGTGTACACGCGCTGGAACACGAAGCCCTGGGGCGGGTTGATCTGGTGGTAGTAGGTCTCTTCGAGAAAACTTTGGTGCGGCAGGTCATCGGTGTCGTGCTTGTGCGGCGGGTAGCTGGACGAGTGCCCGGACGGCGTGCGCACTTCCACCACCAGCAGCGAATGGGCCGGCTCGCTGTCGGGCAGGATGTCGCACACATACCGGGTGTTGGCGCCCTTGCCGCGCACGCTGCGCTTGCACTGTTCAGGACGAATCAGGCGCGGTTCAAAACCTGTGGCACCGGGTGCAGCGCACACGGCAATTTGCACATCGCTCAACGCGGTCACCTGCGCATCGGTGCCGGGCGGCAGGTAGGCGGCGAAGGGTGATTTGTCTTCAAAGACCGAGTGGCGATCACCGAGGTTCTGCCAGTTGAAACCTTCGCCCTCGATATTCACCCGGCCGCTGAGCAGAACCAGGCATAGCTCTTTATCGCCGGCGGTGACCGGCAGGGTTTCACCCAGGCTCAGGCGGTAGGCGGCAAAGCCCACGTACTCCAGGCGCCCTTCTTCCAGGGCAACCATGGTTTGCCCGCGTTTGCTGCTTTTGACCAACAAGCTCATCACTTAAGTCCTCTCGCTGAGAAGCGTGCGCAACGTGTCGTAGCCCTTTTTCGCGTAGATATAGCTGGGCGCCACGGCCGGGTCCTGCTCGGCTTCCACCACCAGCCAGCCCTCGTACTTGGCCGCCAACAGCACGTCGAGCAACTCGGCAAAGTCGATATCGCCGTCGCCGGGCACGGTGAAGGTGCCGTTGACGATGCAGTCGGGAAAGCTCCACATCTGGTTGCGCGCCAGTTGCACCACCGGTTTGCGCACGTCCTTGAAATGCACGTGGCAGACGCGCTCGATGTGTTTGCGCAGCACCTCGACGGGCTCGCCGCCGCCCATGTAGCAGTGGCCCGAATCGAACAGCAGGCCGACTTCCGGGCCGGTGCGGCGCATCAACTGGTCAATGTCTTCGGGGGATTCGACGTAGGCGCCCATGTGGTGGTGGTAGGCCAGCCGCACGCCTTGGGACAGGGTGAAACGCGCCAGCTCGGTGAGTTTGTCAGCGTAGGCCTGCCAGGCGTGTTCGCTGTGAAAACGCGGACGTTCGATCAGGCGCACCCTGGCGCCCTGAATCGAATCGGCGACTTCGCCGTAGACCAGCACCTTGGCGCCGTTGAGTTTGAGCAGCTCGACGTGGCCGGCGATGGCCTCGATTTCTTCCGCCACCGAACGCCGTGCCAGGCGGCTGGAATACCAGCCGGAGACCAGCGCCAGGTCATAGGGGCGCAGTACGTCGCCGACGCCTTGGGCGTCCTTGGGGAATTTGCCGTTGAGTTCAAAACCTTCGTAGCCGATCTCCTTGCCTTCGCTCAGCGCGGTGCTCAAGGGCGTTTCACCGCCCAGGGCCGGCAGGTCGTCGTTGCTCCAGGAGATCGGGTTGATGCCAATTCGGATTGCGGGCATGGCTGCACCTTTTATTGTTTTCAAAGTTGCATGAGATCTGCTTTATGTGGGAGCTGGCTTGCCTGCGATGACATCAGCCCGGTGTAGCTGATAGACCGAGTTGTCTGCATCGCAGGCAAGCCAGCTCCCACATTTGACCGTGTTTAACTTCTGGCGCTGCGCCAGGCATTGATGAGCTGTTCGAAGGTGTGTTGCACCTGTTGGATCAGCGTTTCATCATCAATCTCCCCCGCCATCCACGCGCGGCTGGGTTCCTGGAAGATCGTGCGGCCCACCGCGAACCCACGGCAGGTGCTGCTTTGGCTTGCTTGCTGGAAGCCGTCGGCGAGGCATTCGGCCGAAGCGTTCAGGCCCAGCAGCACCACGCCACGGCAGTACGGGTCGCGCTCCTGGATCAGTTCGTCGAGTTTTTTCCAGTCTTCGGCCGACTGCGCCTCGATCTTCCACCACGCCGGGTAGATGCCCAGGTTGTACAGGCGCTTGAGGCTGCGATAGAGCACATCGGGATAGGTGGACGGGTGATCCTTGGGCGGGATGACTTCCAGCAGCAGCTCATGGCCGCTGACCAGCGAAGCCTCGTACACCGCCTTGAGCTGCGCTTCCTGTTCCAGGCGCAGCATCGGCTCATCGTCGGGGTGATATTGCACCAGGCACTTGATGATTTGCTCCTGGGGCCAGGCAATCAGGTTGCTGCCCACCGAGCGCCCGTGTTCAAACGCCAGCGGCCGCGAGTTCTGCACTTCCACCGGGCGCGCGATCCACCAGCCGCGACCGCTGGCGGCGTTGAGTGCGTCCTGGCCGAAACGCTGGTCGGCCAACAGGCCCACGTCGGCGTCGACGCCCTGCTCGCGCAGTTTGGCTTCGACGCGTTCGATGGCCTGGATAAACAGCTGCTTGATGTCGCTGATGCGGGTTGGGGCCTGGCCGCCTTTTTGCGCCAGGTCCACCAGTTGCCAGCGATGGTCGAAGGCAAACACGAACAGCTGCTTCCAGGCTTTGCGCGGCACCGTGACGCGGTGCAGACGCTGCAAGGTGACGTCTTGATCTGGCCGGGTGATGGGCACCGGGCTGTTGAACAGGTAATCCAGCTCGGCAGGCGTGGGCATGGCCGGCGCGCAGGCGTGGCGGGACACCACCAGGCCGCCACAGGCGTTGGCCAACTGGCTGCAACGCTCGTCGCTGGCATCGTTGATCCAGCCGCTGAGAAAGCCCGACATGAACGCATCACCGGCGCCCAGCACATTGAGCACCTCAACGCGCACGCCGGGGTAGATGGCGCCGTCTTCCAGCTGCGCGGGGATCGCGCCGTGGATCACCGTGCAGCCCTGCGGGCCGAGCTTGACCACCAGGGTGGCCGGGGTCAATTCACGCACGGTGCGCAGCGCGGTGAGCAAATCTTCACTGCCGCCAGCGATCAGAAACTCTTCTTCGGTGCCGACGATCAGGTCAAAGCGCGGCAAAATTTTCTGTACGTGCTGGCTGACGTTCTGGTCGGCGACAAACCGGGTCTCGCCGTCGGCCTTGCCCGCCAGGCCCCACAGCACCGGACGGTAGTCGATATCGAGCACGCGCTTGACGTTGTGTTTGGCCGCGTAGTCCAGGGCCTGGAGGCTGGCCTTGTACACGCCATCGGTGGAGAAATGCGTGCCGGTGATCAACAAGGCTTTGCTGGAGGCAATAAAGGCCTCGCTGATGTCTTCGGCGCGCAGGGCCATGTCGGCGCAGTTTTCGCGGTAGAACACCAGCGGGAAGGTTTCGCGGTCCTTGAGGCCCAGCAGCACCAGCGCGGTCAGGCGTTCCGGGTCGACCTTGATACCGCTGACATCGCAGCCTTCGCGGGCCAGGGATTCCACCAGGAAGCGGCCCATGTGATCGTCGCCGACCCGGCTCAACATCGCCGACTTGAGCCCCAGCCGCGCGGTGCCAAAGGCGATATTGGCGGAGGACCCGCCGAGGTACTTGGCGAAGCTGGACACGTCCTCAAGTCGCGCACCCACTTGCTGTGCGTAAAGGTCGACGCCCAGGCGTCCGAGGCAAATCAGATCCAATTGACGCCCACTGGCAAAACGAGTCTGGCCCATGCTGGCTCCTGTTATTTTTATCAGCCTGCGTGGTGCCGCCGTGGTGGCGGCACACGCTCTTGGTGAAAGCAGACTAGAACGTCCGGCGGCCGCAATCAATATTTATTCCATAATTATTTTTAGTGGAATATTTTTTCCAATAAGCCAGCATAATGGCCTGCCAGCCCTCCTGCATCGTTTCAGCAGGCCACGGCTGCCGTGATGCCGGGGTATTTTTTTGCGCCTACCCTGTAGACTTGCGCCCACCCATCAGCGCATCAGACGAACACGCCAGAAGGATTGCCCATGTCCCGCACCGATCCCGAGACCACCCTGGAAGAGACTATTGCCAGCCCTCCGATCAATGCCGAGCGCCTGTTGCAGCTGATCACCGACGAATACGAAAGCCTGCCACGCCAGCTCAAACGCATCGCCAGCTACATGAGCCAGCAAAGCGACCGGATCATGGTCGACCGCATCAGCGACATCGCCCGCGAGTGCGAAGTGCACCCCTCGGCCATCGTGCGGTTCTCCCAGCGGTTCGGTTTCAGTGGTTTCAGTGAGATGCAGGCGCTGTTTCGCGAGGCCTACACCCACAAGACCACGCCGGTGCAGAACTACCAGCAACGCATCCGCAGCATGATCGCCAACAAGTCGCAGAAGGCCAGCGGCGGCGACCTGGCGCGCGAATGCGTGAACGCCACCCTCTCCGGCATCGAACGCCTGGGGCTGGAACTCGATGATGTGGCCTTCGAGAAAGCCGTGGACCTGGTGGTCAATGCCGACAATATCTACGTGGTCGGCGTGCGCCGCTCCTTCGCGGTGGCCGATTACCTGGTCTACAACCTGCAGCACACCAACAAGCGCATTCACTTGATTTCCGGTTTGGGCGGCAGTTACCGCGAGCAGATGCGCAGCGTGCGTGCCAATGACCTGGTGATCGCCATCAGCTTTACGCCCTATGGCAAAGAGACTCAGCACTGCCTGCGTATTGCCCAGCATCATCAGGCCAAGACCTTGATCATCACCGACAGCAACCTGTCGCCCCTGGCCAAGCGGGCGAATGCGGTGCTGTTGGTGAATGAGGGGTCGTCGTTTGCGTTTCGCTCGCTGAGCGCCACCTTGTGCCTGTGCCAGGCATTGTTTATTGCGGTGGCGTATCGGTTGGAGTTGAAGGTCGATGAGATTCATGAACAGGTGGGGTTCGACGACTGATCTTCTGGCACGGCAGGTTCCCTGTGGACGCCGGCTTGTGTGGGAGCGGGCTTGCCGCGAATACGGTGTGTCAGTATCAGATAGGTTGACTGACACACCGCTTTCGCGAGCAGCCCGCCCCCACATAAAGCCAGTTCCTGTCGTTTGGTTAGTGTTTGGCTTTGCAACGGCGCATCAGGTGGTAGGCCGCAGGGATGACGAACAGGGAGAGCAACGGCGCGGTGAGCATGCCCCCGATCATTGGCGCGGCGATGCGGCTCATGACTTCGCTGCCAGTGCCGTCGCCCAATAGAATCGGGAGCAAGCCGGCAATGATGACCGCCACGGTCATGGCTTTGGGGCGCACTCGCAGTACCGCGCCTTCGGTGATGGCTGCCAGCAGGTCACCGTCCTTGCGCTCGGCCCAGGCGTTTTTCAAGTAGAGCAGCATGATCACGCCGAACTCCGCCGACACGCCCGCCAACGCGATAAAGCCCACGCCCGTGGCCACCGACAGGTTGAAGCCCAGCCCGTACAGCAACCATACGCCGCCGGTGAGTGCGAACGGCAACGTCCCGAGAATCAACAGCGCCTCATCCGTACGACGGAAGGTCAGGTAGAGCAGCACAAAAATGATCAGCACAGTCGCCGGCACGACCAGTTTCAGACGTTGATTGGCGCGTTCAAGAAATTCGAACTGCCCCGAATAACTGAGGCTCATGCCCGGCTGCAACTGCACTTGCCCGTTGATCGCCTCACGCAGATCCTTCACCACCGACGCCAGGTCACGATCGCGCACGTCGATGTAGACCCAGCCGGAAGGCCGCGCGTTTTCACTTTTGAGCATTGGCGGCCCGTCACTGATCTTGAGCCTGGCCACCGTGCCAAGCGTGATCTGACTGCCTTGCGGCGTGTAGATCGGCAGGGTTTCCAAGGCCGTTACCGAGTCGCGCCATTCCCGCGGATACCGCAGGCTGATGGGGAAACGCGCCAGGCCTTCCACGGTCTCGCCAATGGTTTCGCCGCCAATCGCCCCTGACACGATCGACTGCACATCGGCAATGTTCAGCCCGTACTGCGCGGCGGCGCCACGGTCGATGTCCACGTCGATGTAGCGCCCGCCGGTCAGCCTTTCAGCCAGCGCCGAACTCACCCCCGGCACGCCTTTGGCGACCTTCTCGACAGCCTGGGTCACGGCATCGATCTGCATCAGGCTGGAACCTGCCACCTTCACGCCAATCGGGCTTTTTACCCCGGTGGCAAGCATGTCGATGCGGTTGCGAATCGGCGCAATCCAGATATTGGTCAAGCCTGGCACCTGCACCACGCGGTCCAGCTCTTTCACCAACTGTTGCGGGGTCATGCCGGCGCGCCATTGGTCCCGGGGCTTGAACTCGACAGTGGTCTCGAACATCTCCAGCGGCGCCGGGTCGGTGGCGGTTTCGGCGCGGCCGGCCTTGCCGAACACATGGGCGACTTCCGGCACGCTTTTGATCAGGCGATCGGTGCGTTGCAGCAGTTCGCCCGCCGTCTGCGTCGACAGCCCCGGCAGCGCCGAAGGCATGTAGAGCAAGTCCCCCTCATCCAGCGGCGGCAAAAACTCGCCGCCCAGCTTCGACAGCGGCCACACCACGCTGGCGACCATCAGCAGCGCCACCAGCAAGGTCGCGCGCGGCCAGCGCAGCACCGCTTCGAGGGCCGGTTGATAGAGCTTGATCAACCCGCGATTGAGCGGGTTGCGCTGCTCGTCGGGGATGCGCCCGCGAATCCAGTAGCCCATCAATACCGGGATCAACGTCACCGATAACCCGGCCGCCGCCGCCATGGCGTAGGTCTTGGTGTAGGCCAGCGGGCCGAACAGCCGCCCTTCCTGGGCTTGCAAGGTAAACACCGGAATAAACGACAGGGTGATGATCAGCAGGCAGAAAAACAGCGCCGGCCCGACTTCTACCGCCGCCTGCGTCATCACCGTCCAATGCTCCTCACCTTTGAGATCGCGTCCGGGATTGGCGTGGTGCCAGGCTTCGATTTTCTTGTGGGCGTTTTCGATCATCACCACGGCCGCATCCACCATCGCGCCGATGGCTATCGCGATACCGCCCAGGGACATGATGTTGGCGTTGATCCCTTGGAAGCGCATGACGATAAACGCGATCAACACGCCCACCGGCAACGAGATGATCGCTACCAGCGACGAGCGCAGGTGCCACAGGAATATCCCGCACACCAGCGCCACCACCAGGAATTCCTCGAGCAGTTTGTGGCTGAGGTTATCCACGGCGCGGTCGATCAGTGTGCTGCGGTCGTAGGTGGTGACGATCTCTACGCCAGGCGGCAGGCTGCTTTTCAACTGCTCCAGCTTGGTTTTCACCGCAGCAATGGCCTCACGCGCATTTTTACCGCTGCGCAGGATCACCACGCCGCCGACCGCCTCGCCTTCGCCGTCGAGTTCACTGATACCCCGACGCAGGTCCGGGCCGAGTTGAATCGTGGCCACATCGCCGAGGGTCACCGGCACATTGTTGCGGTCGAGACGCAGTGGAATGGCGCGAAAATCATTGAGCGTTTTCAGGTAACCGGACGCGCGCACCATGTATTCGGATTCACCCAGGTTCAGCACCGAGCCACCGGTTTCCTGATTGGCCTTGCCGACAGCGTCCGCCACTTGGGCCTGGGTGATGCCGCGACTGGCCATGGCCAGCGGGTCAAGCTGCACCTGGTATTGCTTGACCTGGCCGCCAATGGTCGCCACCTCCGCCACATTCGGCAGGGTCTTGAGCTCGAACTTGAGGAACCAATCCTGCAAGGCGCGCAATTGCGCCAAGTCGTGCTGGCCGGTACGGTCAACCAGCGCGTATTGGTAGATCCAGCCAACGCCGGTGGCGTCCGGCCCCAGCGACGGCTTGGCCGACGCCGGCAGCCGTGCCTGCAATTGGCTGAGGTATTCCAACACCCGCGACCGCGCCCAATACAGGTCGGTGCCTTCGTCGAACAGCACGTACACGTAGCTGTCGCCAAAGAAAGAAAAGCCACGCACGGTCCTGGCGCCCGGCACCGAGAGCATGGTGGTGGTCATCGGGTAAGTGACCTGGTTTTCCACGATCTGCGGCGCCTGGCCCGGGTACGGCGTGCGGATGATCACCTGCACATCCGAAAGGTCCGGCAACGCGTCGACCGGCGTGTTCTGCAGCGCCCACACGCCCCATGCGGTGATGAACAGCGTGGCGAGCAACACCAGAAAGCGGTTGGCCACCGACCAGCGAATCAAAAGCGCGATCATGGCCGGGCTCCCGGTTGCATGCTCATTTCAGACGTGTCGGACGCTGGCGCTATTAACCCGCGTAAACTGGCTTCAGAGTCCAGCAGAAATTGCCCGGACGCGACCACCTGCTGACCTTCCTGCAAGCCACTGCGGATTACGGTCTGGTCCTGGTTCTCGGCCCCCACCTCGACTTCCAGCGGTCGATAATGCCCGCCCTCCTCGGCCAGCATCACCAGCACACGCTTGCCGGTGCGAATCAGGGCTTCGCTGGGCACCTGCAACACCGCTTGCCCGCTGGTTTGCGCCAGGCGCACCTGGGCGGTCATGCCAGGGCGCAAGCTGCCGTCGGGGTTGGGCAGTTCGACGCGAACCTGCACGGTGCGACTGTCCAGGGCGTTGGCCGGCAAGATCGCACTGAGGGTGCCGTTGATGGCCTCGCCCGGCAAACCGGCAAAGTGCGCCACCACGCGTTGCCCCACGGCTAACGCCGCGCCTTGCGCCTGCGGCACGGCGACCTGCAACCACACCTGCTCCAGGCCATTGACCCGCGCCAGGGTTTGCCCGGCTACCACGGTCATGCCGTCGCGCACCTCCAGGGTCTGCAGCGCGCCGCTCAAGGGCGTGGTGACGGTCATCACTGATTGCACCCGGCCACTGCGCTCCATCTGCGAGATCAGCCCGGCAGGCATGCCACTCAGGCGCAGACGCTGGCGGGCGGCCGCCAACAGGCCACTGTCAGCGCTGCGACGCAGCGCGAGGAACTCTTCCTGGGCGGCGGCCCACTCGGGCACCAGGATGTCTGCCAACGGCGCGCCGGCCTTGAGCACATCACCCGGCGCCCGCGCGTAAACCCGCTCGACGAAACCACCGGCCCGGGCCTGCACCACCGCCACATCACGCTCGTTGAAGGCCAGGATGCCCGACACATCCAGCGAGGACGTCATCACGCCACGGGTGACTGTGGCAATGCGCACGCCGATGGTCTGAGCCTGGCGCGGATCGATCTGCAGCGTTGGGGTATCCGCTGCGGCACCCTCGGCGTAGCGCGGCACCAATTGCATGTCCATGAAAGGCGACTTGCCGGGCTTGTCGAACTTCTGCTGCGGGTACATCGGGTCGTACCAGTACAACGCGTGCTTGTCGTCGCTGACAGGCGCCAAGGTTGCGGAGTGCAACTGCGCCAATCCGTAGCCCGCACCCAGGCCGAGCAACAACACCGCCGCTGCGATTCGATTATTCATGCGTGGGCTCCCCGTAGGCGAAGTACAGCTGCGCGCCGACCAGGGCACGCTGCTCGATGGCATCGATCTGTTTGAAACGGGCTTGAACCAGTTCCCGGCGGGCGCTGACCACGCTGATCAAATCGCCTTTGCCCGCGCGATAACCGACCAGGCTCAGGGCGACCTTCTCTTCGGCCAGCGGCACGAGGCTGTCCTGACTGCGTTGCACGGCGCGGTCCAGGCGCCGGTAAACCGCCAGGTCGTCATCCAGCCTCTGGGTATGTTCACGGGTGGCAGCTTCGCGTTCGGCATCCAGTTGTTCGAGTTCGGCCAGCCTGGCGGCAATGCCCGGGTTCTGGCGGCGACCGGGGAAGATCGGCAGATCAACGCTCAATTGCAGGCTGACCATGTCGCCGTATTCACGGCCGCGGTGCTGGTAGTCCACCTCCCAACTCCAATCCGACGTTTTCTGCGCCTTGGCTTCCTGCAAGCGCGCTTGGGCTTCGCGCGTGCGCGGCACGAAGGCTTGCAACTCGGGATGCTGATGCAGGTTGTGGCTGTAGCCGCGGTTGTCGATGTGCCAGTTGGGCAATTGCCCGCTGGGTGCTTCGTTGGCGGCTGCGCCGATCCAGCGCTTGAGGGCGGCGCGGGCCTGGGCGCGTTGTTGGGTCAATTCGTCTTCGCGCTCGGCCAGCTCGGCGGCTTCCTGTCGGGGGATCACCGTATCGGCGGCCTGCCCGCGCCCTCCGGCCAATTGCGCCCGCACACTGTCTTGCAGCAGGCGATTGTTTTCGTAGAAGTCCGCGAACAAGGCCTGCTTGCGCTCCACCGCGTAGGCGCGAATCCACGCCTGCGCAGTGGCCTGGCGCACGTTGAGGCGCTCGATTTGCCCTTCGGCCGCCGTGCGCTGCACCGTGGCATCCGCCAGCTCAACTCGGGCCTTGCGCTTGTCGCGGCTGGGCACCTGTTGCTGGAGGCCGACCATCTGATCGGTCATGTCGTCGCCATACAAGGTGCCGCGATTGGGCCCGCCGACGGGAAAATTCTGCAGGCCTACCAGCAGTTTCGGGTCGGGCAGTTCACCGGCCGGGATGGCGGCTTGCGTTGCCGCTTGCAGCCTGGCCGATTCGGCGCTCAGGGACGGCGCGTTGTTCTGCGCCAGGCGCAGGGCGTCATCCAGGGTCAGCGCAGAGGCCAGCGCCGGCCATGTCAGCGCGCCCACCACCAGGGCGCGCCTGTAAAGGGAATTCATCGTCAAGATTCCTGATCTGTTGCACTGCGTGCCGCTTTACGCGGCCCACAGCAAGGCCATCCCGAATCCGGGATGAAGCTTGAGGTTCAACAGAAATCAGTAACGGGGTGGGCGCCAGACGCCGGACGGCGTGCGGTCGGGGATGAAATCAGAAGAGAGGCTGGCCGTCAGCGGATGGGCCAGGGTCAGCGGTGCCTTGAGCACCGGCATCGACAGTTGCAGCAGGCCGCCGGTCTTGCATTCCTGCCCCGGTTTGCAGGCTTTGCCAGGGTTGGCAGCGTCCTGGCAGCAGTCCGGGGCCATGTCCGACATCATCTGCATGTCGGACATTTTCATCGGGCACGGCTCGGTGCTCGACGGCACACCCGCCATCCCGGTCAGGGGAAGCGTGAGGCTTAATAGCATGACCAGGATTAAACGCAGAAGACGGCTCATGGGGCGCGAGTCTAGCCAAGCGCGGGTTAAGCCGCTATTAACAATTGCGTGAGCATTCGGCCGTGATAGCGAATCTGCGCCAGGGTCAGCGCGGTGTAGCCGATGATCACCGCCGGCGGCAAGCTCGCCGCGACGCAGAACTTGCCCAGTGGCTGCAAGGTCAGCCCGGCGGCGGCGGCGCGGGTGCAAAATTCGGCTTCCTCGACGCCGCTTGGCAGCCACAGCACAAAGTGCAGACCGGCTTGCTGGCCGCTCACCGGGTATTCGTCCGGCAGGCAGCCGAGCAGCGCATCGCGACGCGCCTGATAAGCCTGGCGCGAAGCCCGCAGGTGCCGCACAAACGCGCCGCTGGCGAGAAACTCCACCAGCCCCAACTGATCCGTCGCGCCCACCGAATGCCCGGTGAGTTGCAGGGTGCGCAGCAACGCGGGGCGCAACGCCTTGGGCACCACCATGAAACCCACGCGCAGGCCCGGGAACAGGTTCTTGTTGAAACTGCCGCAGTAGATCACCCGGTCGCCGGAATCCAGGGCTTTGAGCGCCGCCAGTGGCGCGCTGTTGTAGTTGTATTCACTGTCGTAGTCGTCTTCGATCACCCAGGCGTCGGCGCGGACGGCCCAATCCAGCAGCGCCAGGCGGCGTGACACCGACAGGGTCATGCCCAGCGGCGCCTGATGCGCCGGTGTCACATAGGCCAGGCGCGCCGTGTCGGGGAGCTGCGCGGTATCAAGGCCTTCGGCTGTCACCGGGACCGGCACGACCTGCGCACCGGCCAGGCTGAACAGGCGGCGTGCCGGTGTATAACCGGGATCTTCCACGCACGCGGTGTCACCGGGTTTGAGCAGCGTGCGCGCGATCAGGTCCAGGCCATGGCGAATACCGGTGGTGACAATGATTTCGTCCGCCTCGCAGTGCATGCCGCGATAACTGCGCACGTAGTCGGCGATCTGTTCACGCAACGCGGGCAAGCCGCCCGGGTGGGCGGCCTCCAATACCCCTGGCCCCGCAGACAGCAAGCCTCGGGAGATGCACCGCGCCCAGGTTTTGAGGTCGAACAGGCTGGCGTCCGGGCGTCGCGCGACAAAAGGGACGTGGCTTTGCACGCCCGCGTCGGGCTGATCCGGTATGGCCGCGCGGCGTGGACCTGCGCTGGGCGCCGGCGCCGCAATGAATTGCTCGGGGATCACCGCGCTGACGCGCGTGCCCGAACCCGCCACGCGCTGCACGTAACCTTCACTGTGCAAGCGCTCGAACGCCGCTTCAAGCGTGCCGCGCGACACCAGCCAGCGTTCGGCCAGGCTGCGGGTCGACGGCAAGCGGCTGCCGGCGGGCAATTGCCGATTCAGGATGGCGGCGCGCAATGCGTCGTAGGCGCCCTGCTGCTTGCCGGCGTCCAGGCTATCGGGACGCGGCAGGTCCAGGTGGGCGGCGGCTTTTCCCCGGCTCATAGTGGTCCATTGGTTATAGGAACAAGTGGCCCTGAGGATTAAACCACATCCCCGCTAGAGTTCGAACTCGACTCCCTGCGAAGAAGCTTCCCATGACGCAACGCACCCTCTCCTCCGGGTTCTGGCTGGCGCTACTGACCGTACTCATCGGCCTGCCACGGATCACCCTGGACATGCACCTGCCAGCCCTGCCCGCCATGGCCGACGACTTCCATGCCAGCGACAGCCAGTTGCAGCTGACCGTCACGCTGTACGCCCTGGGCTCGGCCATTTCCTTGCTGGTCAGCGGCCCGTTGACCGACCGCTTCGGGCGCCGCCCGGTGCTGCTGAGCGGGTTGTGTGTGTACGCGGTCGCCACCGTGGCCTGCGCGCTGGCCGACAGCATTGGTGTGCTGATCGTCGCCCGCCTGTTCCAGGCCCTCGGCGGCTGCTGCACCACGGTCATCGGCCGGGTGATCGTGCGCGATTACTTCGCCCGCGATGAACAGGCACGCCTGCTTGGCCTGATCTCCATGGCCATGGCGATTTCGCCGATGGCCGCACCGGTGCTGGGCAGCCTGATGCTGCCGTTCATCCATTGGCGCGGCCTGTTCATCGTATTGGCCGTGATCGGCGTGGCGCTGTGCCTGGTGGTGTTTCGCCGGCTGCCGGAAACCCGTCCACCGGAAGTCGCCGCCGCGCCGCCGAGCAACCTGCTGCGCCTCTACGGCCAGCTGCTGCGCGACCGTTATTTTCTGCGGTACTCCCTGGCGATCGGCTGCGTGTACAGCACGTATTTCCCATTTATCAGCGAGTCGTCGGCTCTGCTGCAACGCGGCTTTCACCTGTCTGCCACGGCCTACGCGCTGGTGTTTGCCGCGACGATCAGTGGCTACATGCTCGGCGCCAACCTGTTCCGCCGACTCGTGCTGCGCGTTGAAGCCGATCAGTTGATCAGTGCCGCCATCGGCTTGAATGTACTGGGTTGCGTGATGCTCGCAGGGGCCACGGTCGCCCTGCCGCAGACCTGGCTGGCGATTGTGCTGCCGATGGTGGTGATCATGGTGTCGGTGGGGATGGTGATTCCGGCCTGCCAGCTGTCGGTGCTGCAGCCTTACGGCGCGATTGCCGGGACGGCGTCGGGGTTGTTCTTCTTTATCCAGATGTTCCTGACGGCCGTGAGCAGTTGGGCCACCGGGTGGCTCTCGGACGGCACCTCGCAACCCCTGGTGATCATGACGTCAGTGGCGAGCGCATTGCTGATTGCAGGTTGGTGGGCCTTGCAACAAAAAGCCGCGCCTGTGGGTCAGGCGCGGCTTGGGTGAAGCGCGATCAGGATCAGTGCATGAAGATCGCGATCAGAATGATGACCGGGATAGGCACACCGAGGAACCAAAGCAGTAATGAGCGCATGTTGTTCTCCTTGATTAACGAACGTAGTTTTCAGTTTCGACGTACACCACGGCGTCACGACGACGACCGCCGAAGGTGGCAGCAAAACTGGCAAAGAAGGCACCGATCAACAGCGCAATGAAGGTCCACAGCGAGGTGTAGGCAGCCACTTTGGCGGCAGTGTCGGCAGCTTGCTTGGCTTTGACCTTGGCGTCTTCGATGGCTTTGCGGGCATCGCCGTACACCTTGTCGATACGCGCTTCGGCGTCAGCCTGGCTGAGGTTGGTGCGCTGGCTGATCAGCTGAGCGAGGTAGGTACGGTCTTCAGGGGCCAGTTGGCCATCGTTGCTCAGGGTGCGAGTGAAGATGCGCGCTACAACGCCATGCACGGCGTCATCGCTGACGGCGGCTGGGCGATCATCGCGAAACAGGCTGTCGACGTAGTAGTCAAAGTCGCCGCTGTTGGCGCCTTTGGCTGCACTGCCGGCTGCCTGAGTCAGGCCACTGGCGGCGCTCGAGGCGACACCGGCGCCGGCTTTAACGCCGCCGCTGACCACACTGCTCACCGAGCCGACGACCAGTACCGCGGTCACCAGCGTAGCGACTGCCCAAGCGAGGAAACCATGGGCGGTGTCGCGAAAGTACACCTCGTCACCGTGCATGTTGGCCCACTTCACACGCAAGCGGCCGGCAATGTAGCCGCCCAGGCCCGAAGCGACGATCTGGGTGAACGCCAGCCAGACAATTGTGGAAATGCCAAGCCCCTTGGCGCTGATACCGCTGTCGGCCCACGGCGACACCGCCGAAAAGCCCAGGCCGAAGCCCAGCAGCACCAGGATCAGCGACAGTGCGGCCGCCGCAGCGGCCCCGGCGAAAATCGCCCCCCAGGAAACCCCAGAGTGCGAGCTCGATTCTTGCAGCGTTGATGACGATGTGATCATTGTTGTTTTGCTCCCGGCAGGAAAAATAGTGTTACAACTCTCAAAAGGGACAGTGCAGGCACCATGCCAGGCGGGCGAAAAAATAAATCCGTTATATTTCAACAAGATACAAAAATTGAACTAACTTAAACCATGCAAGTTGCAAGAAATGATCGAAAACAGCGTGCTTTATGCAATCCCCCAACGCCCATGGCCCGTGTGGGCGCTGGCCGGCATGAAAGTTGTGTCAGTTTTGCCAAGATGAAGTTTAATTTAGGAAGCGTTCAGGCATTTCTTGGCAAAATGCCCCCACTTCTAGTGTGAATCGCTCACCAGGTAATCCTATGACCCGTATTTTGACCATCGAGGATGACGCCGTTACAGCCCGCGAGATCGTCGCCGAGCTGAGTAGCCATGGACTGGATGTAGATTGGGTGGACAACGGCCGTGAAGGCCTGGTCCGCGCTGTGAGTGGTGATTACGATCTGATCACCCTCGACCGTATGCTGCCGGAACTCGATGGCCTGGCCATCGTCACGACCCTGCGTACCATTGGGGTGTCGACGCCGATCCTGATGATCAGCGCCCTCTCCGATGTCGACGAGCGGGTACGCGGCCTGCGGGCCGGCGGCGATGACTACCTGACCAAGCCGTTTGCGTCCGACGAAATGGCCGCCCGCGTCGAAGTGCTGCTGCGGCGCAAAAGCACGGTCAAGGAGTTCGAAACCGCCCTGCGCGTGGCCGACCTCGAACTGAACCTGATCAGCCGCGAAGCCAGCCGCGCCGATCAGCCGTTGAGCCTGCTGCCCACCGAATACAAACTGCTCGAATTCCTGATGCGCAATACCGGGCAGATCCTCTCGCGAATGATGATCTTCGAAGAAGTCTGGGGTTATCACTTCGACCCGGGCACCAACCTGATCGACGTGCACATCGGTCGCCTGCGCAAAAAAATCGACCCGCCGGGCCTCACGCCGCTGATCCGCACGGTACGAGGTTCCGGTTATGTCATTGCTGAACCCCTCTAAAGGCTGGCGCTCCTCCAGCAGCCGCTTGCTGGCGCTTTACAGTTCGTTGTTCGTGGCCTGGAGCTGCATCCTCATGGGGGTGCTGTATTACGAGGTCTCGGGTTACCTGGGTGACCTGTCGCGTCACTCGCTGATGCAGCGCCAGCACCTGTTTCAACGCTTCGACGGTGAAGAACTGGTGGAAGCCCTCACCACCAGCATGACCTTCGACATGAAAGGCGTGGACGCCTATGGCCTGTTCGATGAGCAATTTCGCCCTTTGAGCGGGCCGATCCGCGCAGTGCCACCGGACCTGCCGCTGGACGGCAAGATCCACGCCCTGGCCAACTGTGTCGACTCCGACGACCCTAAATTGCCCAAGGACAGCTGCGATGCAGTGGCCACCCACACCGAAGACGGCCGCTGGCTGGTACTCGTGCGCGCCAACGGTTCACTGTTTGGCGTGACCCGGATCATCTGGCATGCGCTGCTGTGGGCACTCTCCCTGACGATTATCCCCGGTGCTGCCGGTTGGCATTTGTTACGCCGTCGCCCGCTGCGGCGCATCCGCGGCATACAGGCCAGCGCCGAGGCCATCGTCGCCGGTGACCTGACACACCGCCTGCCGTTGTCTGACCGACGCGACGAACTGGACATGCTCGCCGCCATCGTCAACGCCATGCTCGATCGCATCGAGAAGCTGATGAACGAGGTCAAGGGCGTGTGCGACAACATCGCCCACGACCTGCGCACGCCGCTGACGCGCTTGCGCGCGCAGCTTTACCGCATCAAACAAGAGGCAGAGGAAAACTCCGTCTACGCAGTGAAACTGGACGATGCGATTGCCGAAACCGATACGCTGATGGCGCGCTTTCGCGGGCTGTTGCGCATCTCGGAGCTGGAAGACCACCAGCGCCGTTCGGGTTTCCTGGTGATGGACCCGCTGCCGCTGTTGCGCGAACTGCATGACTTTTACCTGCCCCTGGCGGAAGAAGGCGAATTGCAGCTGCGCCTCGAAGTGCCCGACTCGCTGCCGTGGATCACCGGCGACCGCGCACTGTTGTTCGAAGCCTTGGCCAATCTGTTGAGCAACTCGATCAAGTTCTCGCCACCCAACGGTGAGGTGATCCTGCGTGGCGTCAATGATGCCGGCAGCACGCGTATCGAAGTGCACGACTCCGGCCCGGGCATTCCGGCGGCGGAGCGCGACGCAGTGTTCCAGCGCTTCTACCGCGTGGATGAAAGCGACCAGCAAGGCGGGTTCGGGTTGGGCTTGTCGATTGTGGCGGCGATCATCAACCTGCATGGGTTCAAGTTGGAAGTCGGCAACAGCCAATGCGGGGGTGCATGCCTGCTGCTGGAGTGTCGGCAGCAATTGATGCCTGAAGCCTGAAGAAAACCCCGGTCAAAAAATGTGGGAGCGGGCTTGCTCGCGAATGCAGTGTGTCAGTCAACAGATTCATCGACTGACCCACCGCTTTCGCGAGCAAGCCCGCTCCCACATTGGGCCTGTGGGGCCTGGCAGATCAAGCCGGGAAGTTGGCGCGCAGCGCCTCAAGCCCACCGCTGTACACGCCGGTGAACAACTCCTCCACCGCCGCGTCCGTGGTCCCCGCCGCCGGGGTGAACACGCCGGACCACGTCACTTTCGCCGACGCATCGGTCAACGCCTCAACCTGCAACGTCGCCAGGTAAGCACTCACCGGAAACGGCGACTGCTCGATCGTGTAGCTGTAAGTGCGTGCCACGTTATCAAAGCTCTGCAAGCGCTCGACCACCACACCGCCGTCCGCGGTTTGCAAGTGACGCACACGCCCGCCGTCGCTCGCCTCGCTTTTGACGATAAACGGCAGCCAATCGGGCAGCGTGTTAAAGCCGCCAATCAATTGCCAGACCTGATCGGCCGAAACCGGAACCTCAATCACAGAAGAAGCTGTCGCCACAATAAATACTCCAAAAAAATGACAGGAATTCAGATCGCCATGCTGTCGACAACACCACCGTCGACGCGCAATGCGGCGCCCGTGGTTGCAGAAGACAAGGGTGAAGCAATGTACGCCACCAGGTTGGCCACTTCATCCACATTTGCCGCGCGCTGGATGATCGACGTGGGCCGCGCATTGCGCACAAACACGTCCGCCTCTTCCCGCGCACTGCGCCCGGACTTGGCGGTTGCGTCTTTGAGCATCTGCTCCAGGCCGTCGGTAAAGGTCGGCCCCGGCAGCACCGCATTGACCGTCACACCGGTGCCGGCCAGACGCTTCGCCAAACCATGGGAGACCGCCAGGTTGGCACTTTTGGTCACGCCGTAGTTGATCATGTCCGCCGGCGTTGCCACCCCGGACTCCGAAGACAGGAAGATCACCCGCCCCCAGCCCTGCTCAACCATGCCCGGCACATAATGGCGCGCCAGGCGCACGCCGGAGATCACATTGACCTCGTAGAAGCGCGTCCACTCGCTGTCCGGTGCGTCGAAGAAATCCACATCGTTGAAGATGCCCAGGTTGTTGACCAGGATGTCGGCGCGCGGTTCGGCAGCGAACAGTTTTTCGGCACCTTCAGCTGTGCCGAGGTCCGCGACCAGCCCGCGCAGGTCAGCGTTCGGCACCGCCTGGCGAATGCTCGCCAGGGCGTCGTCGACCTTGCCCGACTCACGCCCGATCACCACCACGGTGGCGCCGGATTGCGCCAGCGCCTGGCTGATGCCCAGGCCGATCCCGGCAGTGCTGCCGCTGACGATGGCTACTTTGCCGCTCACATCAATTTTCATGGTTGAATCCTCGGGTTAAAGCGGCAGAGGTGCGCGGGCCGAAATCAACTGTGCGTCGCGCAAGGCCTGCCAGAAGGCTGCCGGAATCTTCTCTGACAACGCCGCGACGTCTTCGGCAATCCGCCCCGGACGACTGGCACCTGGAATCACTGCGGCCACCGCCGGGTGGGCCAGGGAGAATTGCAGCGCTGCAGCCTTCACGCTCACGCCAAACGCCTGGGCAATCGCTTTGATCTGCTCGACCTTGCTGATAATCGCCGGGCTGGCCTTCTGGTATTCGAAGTGCGCACCGCCGGCCAGAATCCCCGAGCTGTAAGGGCCGCCAACGACGATTTCGACGTTCTGCGCCAGTGCGGCATCCATCAGGCGTTGCAGGGCACGCTCGTGGTCCAGCAGGGTGTAGCGGCCGGCCAACAGGAAACCGTCGGGCTGCGCTTCGCTCAGGTCCAGGGTCAGCTCGCACGGCTCGACGCGGTTCACGCCCAGGCCCCAGGCTTTGATCACGCCTTCTTCACGCAAGCGGGTCAGCACTTTGAAGGCGCCGGTGCGGGCCTGGTTGAAGTAGTCCAGCCACTGGTCGCCGTAGAAATCCTGGGCAATGTCGTGAATCCACACGATGTCCAGACGGTCGGTCTGCAGGCGCTTCAGGCTGTCTTCGATAGAGCGCAGGGTGGCGTCGGCGCTGTAGTCGTTGAGCATCTTGTTCGGGCGGCCATGTTCGAACACACCGCTTTTTTCGCCGAGGTCGCGGGCGCTTTCTTCGACTTCGTCGAGAATCACGCGGCCGACTTTGGTGCTGAGCACGAAGTCATCGCGGTTGTACTGCGACAGGGCCTGGCCCAGGCGGATTTCCGACAGCCCCGAGCCGTAGAACGGCGCGGTGTCGAAATAACGCACGCCGCTGTTCCAGGCGGCCTCGACGGTGGCCTGGGCTTCGTCTTCGGGAACGGCGCGGAACATGTTGCCCAGCGGTGCGGTGCCAAAGCCCAGTTGGCCGGGCAGTTTGTCTTTCAAGCTCATGGTGGATCCTCAATCGGGTTCAGGGTCGCTGTGACCGTTGAGCAGATCCTAGATTGCATAGATCGGACCGTCCAAGACATACTGCGACCAACTTGAGTCCTGCGAGGTCTTACATGATTGATCTGCGCCAATTGCGCTACTTCGAAGTCGTTGCCGAAGAAGAACACGTCGGCCGCGCCGCCGAACGGTTGCATATCTCCCAGTCGCCCTTGAGCCGGCAGATCGCCCAGCTCGAAGAGCGTTTGGGCCTGACCCTGTTCGAACGCAGCCAGCAGCGCATCCGCCTGACGCGCGACGGCCAGACGTTTCTGGCCGAAACCAAGGCGCTGCTGACCCACGCCAATCGCCTGGAATCCCTGGGCAAACGCCTGGGCCGCGGTGAAGAAGGCGGTTTGTGCATCGGCTATATCGAAAACGCCATGCACGCCGGTGTGCTGCCCAACGCCTTGCGCGTGTTGAGAGACGACCGCCCCACCGTGCATATCAAGCTGTACAACTTGCCGTCGCTCGAACAGCTCGAAGGCCTGCGCCAGCGCAGCCTGGATATCGCCCTGGTCAGCGAGCCACCGGCCGCCGATGACCCGGACCTGACCGCGTTGCAAGTGCTGGACGACCCCATGCTGCTGGCCCTGCCTGAGCATCATCCGCTGGCCAAACACAACGAACTGCTGCCCGAACATCTGGCCGATCAGGAATGGATTGGCGTGCAACGCAAAGCCGGCGCTAACCCTGCCGATGATTTCGTCGCGGCCTGCATTCGGGCCGGTTTTACCCCGCAAATCCCGATGGAAGCCAGCGAGCCGTTCACCGCATTGGGCCTGGTGGCCTCGGGCTTGGGCGTGGCCATGGTGCAAAAAGGCTTGAGCCGCAATGCCCCGCCCGGCGTGGTGTTGCGCGAGCTGCCGTGGATGACTTACACCACACCGTTGTGGGCGGCATGGCATCGGGTCAACCTGCGCCCGCTGGTGGAAACCTTCCGCAAAGTGCTCACCGAACCCGAAGGCTGACAATGCCTTAAAGGTGGGAGCGGGCTTGCTCGCGAACGCGGTGGGTCAGCCAGCACATGCATCGCCTGACACCCTGTTTTCGCGAGCAAGCCCGCTCCCACCCGGGTCAGCCAAACCTCTCGCGCAGGCGCAACCACAACATCCCCAGCGCCAACAGCGGCGAGCGCAAGGCCTTGCCGCCCGGAAACGTCATGTGCGGCACCTGGCTGAAAATATCCAGGCCCTGGCTGTGGCCCGCATGAATGGCTTCGGCCAAAAGCGTTGCACACCAGTGGGTCACGTTCAGTCCATGCCCGGAATAGCCCTGGGCATAGAACACATTCGGGTGCTGCTTGAGCCGCCCGACTTGCGCAAAGCGGTTGGCGGTAATGCCGATCTTGCCGCCCCACTGGAACTCGATGGCGGTACCCGCCAACTGCGGGAATACCTTGAGCATCTTGGGCTGCATATACGCGGCGATGTCCACCGGATCACGCCCGGAGTAATGGCACGCACCGCCGAACAACAGTCGGCGGTCGGCGGAAAGTCGGTAGTAATCCAGCCCGACTTTCTGGTCACACAGCGCCAGGTTCTGCGGGATCAATTGCTTGGCGACTGCCTCGGACAACGGCTCGGTGGCGATAATGTAGCTGCCCGCCGGCAGCACCTTGCCGCTCAAGCGCGGTTCCAGTTCATCCAGGTGCGCATTGCACGCCAGCACCAAGTGGGCGGCGCGCACCGTGCCAGCGGCGCAGCGCACTTGCACGGTGTCGCCGTGGATCAGTTCGACGACCTGGGTGCGCTCGAAAATCCGCACCCCCAGCGACTCGGCCACCTGCGCCTCGCCGAGCACCAGATTCAGCGGGTGCAGGTGGCCAGAGCCCATGTCCACCAAGCCACCGGCATAGACCATCGAACCGACCACCTGCTGCATGTCCTGCGCTTCGACCAGCCGAGTTTCATGGGCATACCCAAACGCCGCAAGGCGTTGCTGCTCGCCCTTGAACGCAGCGAATTGCGCCGTGGTATTGGCCAGTTCGCAAAAGCCCCAGCGCAGATCGCAGTCAATGCTGTGCTGAAGAATGCGCTCGCCTACCAGCGCCACCGAATCAATCCCGGCCCGCTCCAGGTAACGCACGCCCTCCTCGCCTACGTACCTGGCGAACCCCGACACGTCATGGCCGATGCCACGAATCAACTGCCCGCCATTACGCCCGCTGGCACCCCAGCCGATGCGCCGGGCCTCCAGCAGAATCACCGAGAGCCCGCGCTGGGCCAGCTCGATGGCCGTGTTGACCCCGGTAAAACCGCCGCCGATCACGCACACATCGGCGCTCAGGTCGGTGCCCAGCGATGGACGCTCAGGCATGGCATTGGCCGAAGCACGGTAATAGGACCGGGCGTGGTCACTGGATGAAATCATTTGTTGGTCTTCACTTTGCTCCAGGCGCGGGTCATCAGGCGCATGGTCGCCGGGGTCGGCGTGGTGGAAATGTAGAGTTTGTCGAGCACTTCCTGCGACGGGTACACCTCAGGGTTGTTCACCAGTTCCGGCGCCATGAACGGCTTGGCGGCGGGGTTGGCATTGGCGTAGCCGACCGAGGCACTGACCTTGGCGATCACTTCGGGGTCGAGCAAATAGTTGATGAACGCGTGGGCTTCTTTCGGGTTGCTGGCATCGGCCGGAATCGCCAGCAAGTCGAACCACAGGTTGGAGCCTTCCTTGGGAATTGAGTAGGCGATGTTCACACCGTTTTTGGCTTCCTTGGCGCGGTTGGCGGCCTGGAACACGTCGCCGGAATACCCGAAGGCCACGCAGATATCGCCGTTGGCCAGATCCGAGATGTACTTGGAGGAATGGAAATACGTGATGTACGGGCGCAGTGTCAGCAGCTTGGCTTCGGCCTGTTTGTAGTCCTCGGGGTTCTCGCTGCGCGGGTCCTTGCCCATGTAATTGAGGATCGCCGGGAACAGCTCGTCCGCCGAATCGAGGAAGGCGACGCCGCACTCGTGGAGTTTTTTGATGTTCTCGGGTTCGAACAGCACCGCCCACGAATCGATATGGTCGATGCCCAGCACTTGCTTGACCTTGTCGACGTTGTAGCCGATACCATTGGTGCCCCACAGGTAGGGCACCGAATGCGCATTGCCCGGGTCGTTTTTCTCCAGCAGCTTGAGCAGTTTGGGGTCGAGGTTCTTGAAGTTCGGCAGCTGCGAGCGGTCGAGCTTGAGGAACGCGCCGGCCTTCACCTGGCGCGCCAGGAAGTGGTTGGACGGCACCACCACGTCATAGCCGGTGCGCCCCGCCAGCAACTTGCCCTCCAGGGTTTCGTTGGAATCGAAGACGTCGTAGACCACTTTGATCCCGGTCTTGGCCTGGAAATCAGCCAAGGTGGTCTCACCGATGTAGTCGGTCCAGTTGTAGACGCTGACCGTCGGCGCGGCTTGGCTGGCACTGCTGAACGCGGCCACCAGGGCCAGCGGGAGAAGCTTTTTCACAAGACGCATATCGACACCCCTTTTGAGTTTTTTTAGACGCTCAACAGCAGGAACTCACGTTCCCAGGAACTGATCACCCGCTTGAAATTCTCATGTTCGGCGCGTTTGACTGCCACGTAGCCGCGCACGAACTTCTCGCCCAGGTATTGCTTGACCGTGTCGCAATCCTCCATCCGCGCCAGCGCGTCTTCGAGGGTGAACGGCAGGCGCAGGTTGCGGCGCTCGTAGGCGCGCCCTTCCACCGGGGCGCTCGGCTCGATCTTTTCGATCATGCCCAGGTAGCCGCACAACAAGCTGGCCGCAATTGCCAAGTATGGGTTGGCGTCCGCGCCCGGCAAACGGTTCTCCACGCGCATTGCCTCGGGGCTGGAAGTGGGCACGCGCAGGCCGACGGTGCGGTTTTCTTCGCCCCACTCCACGTTGACCGGCGCCGAGGTGTCCGGCAGGAAGCGGCGGAACGAATTCACGTTCGGCGCGAACATCGGCAGCAGCTTTGGGATGTACGTCTGCAACCCGCCGATGTGGTGCAAGAACAGCTGGCTCATCGTGCCGTCGGCATCGACAAACACCGGTTTGCCGGTGGCGATGTCCACCACGCTCTGGTGCAGGTGCATGGCGCTGCCGGGCTCGTCGGCCACCGGCTTGGCCATGAAGGTGGCGGCCACGTTGTGCTTGAGCGCGGCTTCGCGCAGGGTGCGTTTGAACACGGTGATCTGGTCGGCCAGGTGCAGGGCATCGCCGTGGCGGAAGTTGATTTCCATCTGCGCCGGGCCGTCTTCGTGGATCAACGTGTCGAGGTCCAGGCCCTGCAGCTCGCACCAGTCGTAGACGTCTTCGAACAGCGGATCGAATTCGTTGGCGGCGTCGATGGAAAATGACTGGCGGCCGGTTTCGGCGCGACCGGAGCGGCCCACCGGGGTTTTCAACGGCAGGTCCGGATCTTCGCAGCGCTGGGTCAGGTAGAACTCCATTTCCGGCGCCACAATCGGCTGCCAGCCTTGCTCGGTATACAGCTGCAGCACCTTTTTCAGCACGTTGCGCGGCGACAGCTCAATCGGGTTGCCCTGCTTGTCATAGGTGTCGTGGATCACAATCGCGGTGGGCTCGATAGCCCACGGCACCACGTACGTGGCGTTGGACACCGGGCGGCAGATCATGTCGATGTCGGCCGGGTCGAGCAGGTCGTAATAGATATCGTCGTCGACAAAGTCCCCGGTCACCGTTTGCAGCAACACACTTTCCGGCAGGCGCATGCCTCGCTCATGCAGGAACTTGTTGGTGGGCGCAATCTTGCCGCGTGCGATGCCAGTCAAATCACTGATCACGCATTCGACTTCGGTAATCTTGTGTTCTTTCAGCCAGGCGGACAGCTGATCGAAGGGGGCGTTCATAAGGACCTCGTCATGGGTTGGGTGCATGCGCCGGCTTGTACTCGCGGCGCATTGAGGTCTATCTTGATGCCGCCGCCCTGCGGCATCTATCCACTTTGCACCAACCACAACGCACCAATAGAGTGCGCCCAGGTTACCCATGACACAGGCAACAGCTTTGCGCGTACAGGCTTTCACTACCGGTGATGTGGCCGCTCAATGCAGTGCGACACCCGGTTGGGTGCAGCAGTATCAGCAGATGTCCCCAGGGCATTTTGCCGGGCAGATCCGTTACCTCGACCTGCAAGGCGTGCAGGTGTACGAAGAGTGCATGAACACGCGCGTGGAGCAGAACTTCAACGCGCCGCCCGGTGCATTGGCGTTCTGTTTCGATGGCAGCGACAACGCGCTGTACCTGCTCAATGGCGAAAGCCGCAACACCTGGATCACCCCGGAAAACTACCGCGAAGTGGCCGTGGTGTTCGGCCCGCAGTTCGTGCAGCGCCATGGCCTGGATGTGGCCAAACTCGAAGGCCTGTTCATGGCCCCGCTGACCTGTCAGCAGAATGCGCTGTTCACCCGTTGGCTCAGCGGCACCCTGACGCGGTTGTCTGCCACACTCGACCCGATCAGCCGCGATGCCCTCACCCAGCAGTTGCTCGACGATTGCCTGTTCATCCTCGACAACGCCTGCGTGTGCCTGGACCGCGGCTCATTGCAGCGACGCAGCGAGGAACGCCTGCTGATGGCGCGCATCGGCGAGTGGGCAGCGGATGCGCCGGATGAAACCGTCAACTTGCTGGAGTTGGCGCAAATCGCCGGTGTGCCGCTGCGCCAGTTACAGCAAGGCTTCAAGACCTACACCGGAATGAGCCCGGCGCAGTGGTTGCGGCTGCGCCGCTTGAACGGGGCGCGGCGCGAGCTGTTAACCGCAGCCGACACCACCGTGGCCGAAGTCGCGATGAACTGGTCGTTCTGGCATTTGGGGCGGTTTTCGAATAGCTACCGCGCATTGTTCAAGGAACTGCCCAGTGAAACCCTGAAGCGCTCCAGCTGAAAGATGGGACGACAGAACCGTTCTCAGTAACTTGTAAAACCCCGCACTTCCCCCTAGCTTATGCGCCCCTCGTCCTGCGCTATAAGGCCCTGCCTCCATGGTTTTGCGTTTTCGTCCTGCCGTTCACTCACGTTTCGCCCTCGGCCTGCTGCTCAGCGGCGGCATCGGTAGCAGCCTGGCGGCTGAAATTGAGCTGCCGGCGGTGAACGTCCAGGGCCAGGACGAGTCCGGCTACCGCAGTGAAACCGCATCGGTCGGCGGCTTCGATGAGGCGCCGTTGCTGGACACCCCGGCCTCGATCACGGTGATCAACGCCGCGCTGATCAAGGACCAGCAAGCGCGCCTGCTCAGCGAAGTGCTGCGCAACGATGCCTCGGTCGGCGACAGCTATGCACCGATTGGTTATTACGAAAACTTCGTGGTGCGCGGCTTCTCGCTCAATGCGGCAAGCAGCTACAAGATCAATGGGCGTACCATCACCGGCGAGCAGAACGTCGCCCTCGAAAACAAACAGCAAGTGGAAGTGCTCAAGGGCCTGGCCGGTTTGCAGAGCGGCATTGCCGAGCCCAGCGGAGTGATCAACTACGTGACCAAACGCCCGCAAGACGTGCGCTCGGTCACGGTGTCCACCGACGATCGCGGCAGCGGTTACATCGCCACCGATGTCGGCGGCTGGTTCGGCAGCGAGCAGCAGTTTGGCCTGCGCGCCAACGTGGCCCATGAAGACCTCAACAGCTATGTGGAGCACGCCAATGGCCAGCGCGATTTCGTGTCCCTGGCGTTCGACTGGACTATCAGCCCCGACGCCGTGCTGCAACTGGATGCGGAATACCAGAACAAGCAACAGCGCTCGGTGCCGGGTTATCAACTGCTGGGCGGAACCGAGGTGCCCCACGATGCCTCGCCGAAAAAACTGCTGGGGCACCAGAGTGGTTCCAAACAGGTGGGCATCGACTCGCTGAACCTCAACGGCAAGTTCGAATACCGTTTCAGCGATCAGTGGAAAGGCACTCTCAGCGCCGCGCGCAGCAAGGTGGTGATTGATGACTACAGCGCGTTTGCCTGGGGCTGTTATGGCTCGACCAGCTGTAGTTCATCGAGCGTGCCCAACCATTTCAGCCCCGAAGGCAACTACGACGTCTACGACTATCGCAGCCCCGACGACACCCGCCGCGACGATGAAGTGCAGGCGGCGATGACCGGGCTGTTCGACACCGCAGGCATCGGCCATGAGCTGACCTTGGGCACCAGCGCGTTTCGCCGGGTGATCGACAAGCGCAAATCGGTCAATGAGTCCATTGGCACCAGCAACATCGACGCCGACTCATCGACATTCGCGCCCACTGACGTGCCGCTCAATGATAGCCACCGCAACCTCGACAGCCGCCAGTACGGGCTGTTCGTCACCGACCGAATTCGCTTCAACGAGCAATGGCAAACCATTCTTGGCGGCCGTGAAGTGCGCCTGGATGAAAAAGCCTATGACGATAATGGCAACCAGGCTCGCCACACCCAGCAATACGTGTTCCTTCCTCAAGCTTCGTTGATTTACAAACCAGTGGAAAACATCTCGCTGTACACCAGCTACAGCAAAGGCCTGTCGCTGGGCGGCACGGCGCCTTGGTTCGCTGAAAACGCCGACGAAACTCTGGCTCCAACCGTCTCACGGCAAATCGAAGCCGGGGTCAAATACGACTGGCGCCGCATCAGTTTCGCCGCCGCCGTGTTCCAGACACGCCAAGCCTACCAATACGCCAAGCCCGACGGCGCCGGTCTGTTCACCTACGTGCAACAGGGCGAGCAGAAGAACACCGGATTGGAATTGTCGGCCAACGGCTGGGCCACCGACCGCCTGCAAATCGCAACCAGCGTGGCGGCGATTCGCGCGCGCGTGAGCAACAGCGGCACGCCGGAATACGAAGGCCATCAGGCGATCAACGTGCCCACATTGCGCGCCAGCGTGTACGCCGACTACGCGTTGCCGTGGGTGAACGGTCTGGCGCTGCTCGGTGGTGTGCAATACAGCGCCAAGAAATACGCCAACCGCACCGGCAATGTTGAGGTAGGGGATTATGCAGTGGTCAATGTCGGTAGCCGCTACACCACCAAAGTCGACGGCTATGAAACCGTGTTTCGCCTGAGCGTCGACAACCTGTTCGACAAGCGTTACTGGCGCGACGCCGGCGAATACATGGGCGATGACTACCTGTTCCAGGGCGCGCCGCTGACGGCGCGCCTGAGTGCTTCGGTCAACTTCTGAACACTCGCGGCGCTGCCAGACACAGCGCCGCGAAGCCACAGATCAACAGGCTCCAGCCCAGGTTCTGGGCCCAGGCCACCAGCCCAAGCCCGGCGCCGATCATCAAGTAATACAGCAAGCCGAACACTGCGGCGGCCGTGCCAAGCCGGTCGGGATAGCGCACCAGTGCGGCACCCAGCACATTCGGGATTGCCATGCCGAATGCCAGCACCACCAACAGCATCGGCCATACAAACAGCCAGCTGCCTTGCAGCAGCACGACGAGCAAGCCCCCCAGTGCCGCCAGGCCGGCGGCGGTCAGCACCAACTGCTCACCGTTCATGCCACGCTTGAGCAATCGCTTGTTCAGCCACGCCCCAAGCCCCGAACCCAGCGCCAGCAGCACGCCGCTGTAACCGAATTGGGCAGCGGACAAACCCAGCCGCGCAAAAATAAACGGCCCCACGCTGTAATAGCCGAACAGCGCAATATTGAACGCCGCTACCAGACCGACCGAGCGCCAGATTCCTGCGTCCCTGAGCATCAGGCCCAGCGTTTCGGGCAGCGACGCCGTCGACACTGAGGCAGGACGCGTCTCGGGCAAGGCCCACAGGCACCAGCCCCACAACGTCAGCGCCGCCAGCAGCAACCCGGCCAGCATGCCGCGATAACCGAAGTACTGCACCAGCGTCGCGCCACTGAACAAACCCAGCGCAGGACTCGCAGCCAGAGCGATGCCCATTATCGAAAACACCTGGGCCAACTGCGCACCGTGGAAACGATCGCGCAGCACGGTCTGCGTCACCACCGAGCCGACCGCCGCACCGAACGCCGCCAGCGCCTGGGCCAGTAACAAGGCATTGAACGTGGTCACACTCAAGGCCAATACCGACGCCGCCACATATAAGGCCAATCCGGCCAACATCACCGGCCGCCGCCCCCGGCGATCACACAGCCGGCCCCACACCACCACCCCGAATGCAAACGCCAGGAAATACACCGACAGGGTCTGCCCTGCCCGTTCGGGGCCCACCGCAAACGCTTCGCCGATATCACCCAGTGCCGGGCTGTAAAGGGTCTGGGCCAATTGCGGAAACATCAGCAACGCCACGGTCAGCACCAGCAGGTTTTGAACTTTCATTGACGACTCCCTCGTATGAACAACGCGAGGAGTTTAAGGACTGGCAACTGGGGTATTATCCAAACTTCGCCATTTTATCGATCAAATCGGACAACCTATGGCCTGGCTTGCCGCCGACGCGTCTTTCGACCCCGACCGCCTCCCGGCGCCGGTCATCGGCATCGCCGCGCTGCTCGGCGACCACGACTCCGGCCTGCATCGCCACCAGCGCGGGCAACTATTGTTTACCCAACAGGGTTGCACCCGCATCACCCTCGACAACCAACTGTGCCTGCTGCCGCCCTCCCGCGCGGCATGGATCCCCTGCGGTGTGCCCCATCGCGCGGTGATGCACAAAACCGTGGATTACCGGTCGGTCTACCTGAGCCCGGCATTGGCTGATCAGTTGCCCAAGCAGGTGCGGGTCATCGAAGTCAGCGCCTTGCTGCGGGCGGTGCTGGAGCCCATGGCAATGGCGCCGTTCGAGACCGATTGGCACGCCGGTCGGCATGCCCACCTACTGGGGTTGTGCCTGGATGAAATCCAGCAAGCCGCCGAGCAACCGATGCTCCTGCCCTTGCCGCAGGACAAGCGCCTGGCCCCGTTGCTGGCCGATCTCGACAGGTTGCCGCCAACGCTGCAAGCGCTGGAAAAACAAATTGGCGCCAGCACCAAGACCATCGGCCGGATTTTCCTGCGGGAAACCGGCCTCGGGTATCAGCAATGGCGCCAGCAGTGGCGCTTGATGCGGGTCATCGAACTGCTCGCCACCGGGCGCAGCCTGGGTTACTGCGCTTTCGCGCTGGGCTTTGCCAGTGACAGTGCGTTGATCGCCTTTTTCAAGGGCATGACCGGCACCACGCCACGTGGGTATTTCAAATCAAGCTGAAGGCTTACTTGGGCATCTTGCGAAAGCCCACGGCCAAGCGGTTCCAGCTGTTGATGGTGGCGATGGCCACGCTCAAATCGACCTGCTCCTGGGCGCTGAACTCGGCGGCCAGCGCATTGTAGTCTTCGTCTGCGGCGTGGGTCTGGCTGATCAGGGTGAGGCTTTCGGCCCAGGCCAGGGCGGCACGCTCACGTGGGGTGAAAAACGGCGTTTCACGCCAGGCCGACACGGTGTACAAGCGGCGCTCGGTTTCGCCGCCCTTGCGGGCGTCGGCGGTGTGCATGTCGAGGCAGAAGGCGCAGCCGTTGATCTGCGAGACGCGCAGGCGCACCAGTTCCAGCAGCGGGAGTTCCAGGGACAGTTTGCCGACAGCGGCTTCCAGGGCGAGCATGGCTTTCATGGCATCCGGGGAAGCGGTGTAGAAATCGGTACGGGTTTGCATGGTGATACTCCAGAACGGTGGGGATTGATGGCTAGAGTAGTCACCGTGAGTGCCTGGAGAAATATCCAATTGCGGGGAAGATTGGGTGGCCAATGTGGCGCCCGTGCGGGAAGGTAAACGATCACCCCGGCAACGGAATCACCCGCAGCCGCCTGACCGACTTGTACGAAAAGCTCGAATAGATCTCCTTGACGCAAGGCAACGTTTGCAACACCTCGCGCGCAAACTCCCCGAACGACTCGAGGTCCTTGGCCACCACCTCAAGTAAAAAGTCATAACGCCCGGACACGTTATGGCACGCCACAATCTCGGGAATTTCCAACAGCCGCTGCTCAAACGCGCGGGCGATTTCCTGAGTATGACTTTCCATCATGATGCTCACAAACGCGGTCACCCCATACCCCAGCGCCTTGGGCGACAGGATCGCCTGGTAGCCGCTGATCACCCCGCTCTCTTCCAGGCTGCGCACCCTGCGCCAACACGGCGAGGTGGTCAGCGCCACCCGGTCAGCCAGTTCGGCCACCGTCAGCCGGGCATTGCCTTGCAGCGCGTTTAAAAGTGCTTTATCGGTGCGATCCAGACTCACGGGCATAATGTGCCTCTATTCATTGTTTTTATCGACGTTTCGACCCTTAACCCGCGCATTACCAGCAAACTTTGCAACGTTCATCTTTGGTTATGAGCATAGCATCGTAGGAAATAAGGAGAGTGCGACATGAACAATAAACAAACTGCATTCGGCTTTTCCACTCGCGCCATCCACCACGGCTATGACCCCAAGGACCACCACGGCGCCCTGGTGCCGCCGATCTATCTGTCTGCCACGTTTGCATTCCCCACGGTCGAATACGGCGCTGCCTGCTTTGCCGGTGAAGCCAGCGGCCACTTCTATACGCGCATCTCCAACCCGACCCTGGCGCTGCTGGAGTCGCGCATGGCCACCCTGGAAAACGGCGAGGCCGCCGTGGCGTTCAGTTCCGGCATGGGCGCGATTGCCGCGACGTTCTGGACCCTGTTGCGTCCCGGCGATGAGGTGATTGTCAGCCAGACCCTCTACGGCTGCACGTTCGCCCTGCTGCACCATGGCATCGGCGAATTCGGCATCAAGGTGCGCCACGTCGACCTGACCGACCTGGCGGCCTTGCGCGCGGCGCTTTGCCCCGCGACCCGCATGATCTACTGCGAGACGCCGGCCAACCCCAACTTGCGCCTGGTGGACATTGCGGCGGTCGCCGCGCTTGCCCACCAGCAGCCCAACGTTACCGTGGTGGTCGACAACACTTACTGCACGCCCTACCTGCAACGGCCTCTGGAACTGGGCGCCGACGTGGTGGTGCACTCGGCGACCAAGTACCTCAGTGGCCATGGCGATATCACCGCCGGTATCGCCGTGAGCAACCAGGCCCTGGCGCAGCGCATTCGCCTGCAAGGCCTCAAGGACCTGACCGGCGCGGTGATGTCACCGCAGGATGCGTCGTTGCTGATGCGCGGCCTCAAGACATTGGCCCTGCGCATGGACCGCCATTGCAGCAATGCCCTGGCGGTGGCCGAGGCGCTGCAGGCACACCCGGCCGTGCAGTGGGTGACCTACCCCGGGTTGCGCTCTTTCCCACAATACGAATTGGCGGCGCGGCAGATGAAGCAGTCCGGCGGCATGATCGCCTTTGAACTCAAGGGCGGCATTGCAAGCGGCCGCCGCTTCATGAACGCCCTCAACGTGTTCACCCGTGCGGTCAGCCTGGGCGATGCCGAATCACTGGCCCAGCACCCGGCCAGCATGACCCACTCCACCTACACGCCCGAAGAACGTGCGCAACACGGCATCAGCGAAGGCCTTGTGCGTTTATCGGTCGGGCTGGAGGACATCGCCGACCTCCTGGAGGATGTCCATCAAGCCCTGGCCAAGTGCACCCGCACCGTCGCACCCCGCCAGGCCTTGGTAGAAGAGCACAGCGTGAAATAATCCTTGGGCACCCACCAACGCTTTCCTACAAACGGTGGTCGGACTGGTCTGACCATCGTTATGCGTTTTTAATCTGATTTTTTCCAGATTGGATCCCCATGCTTTCGCCAGGCTGTACTAGCATAGGTTCTCGACGGGTGCATTATCACTGCAGGTTATTCACCCTGGTTACCTTCTTAAATCCCGTCGCGATAAGGCTGAATACCTGCACTCGAAACTCATGGACGAATTGATGAACTCACACCTGTTCCCACATATAGGCAAGGTCATCGCCAGCACCGGCAGTCGCCATTTCCCACGCATGCTGCATGACCTCATCCTGACTCAACTGGCAGTGGACGCCACCCATATCACGCAATTGCGGGTCAGTGCCGAAGGCCACACTCGCCGCAGGATCAGCCCGGTCTACACCGATTCGGTAGCCGCATTGGGTGAAGAACAACCCGCCGCTCAACTGCACCTCACGCGCCGCAGGGACGATGTGCGCTATGTGCTGTCGGTGTACCGCTCGCACCAGTCAGAAAGCTTTTCGCCGCAGGAACGCAGCATGCTGCAGGACTTCTCCACGCTGCTGCTGCCCATGGTCGAAAAACACATCACCGCGATCCAGCCTTGCCGCCCGACCAGCGAACCGCTGATGCCGGAAAACCAGGGCATCGAAACCCTGCGCCGGCGCATTGAAGAACGTCTGGTGCAATCGGGCCTGACGCTTTCCAACCGCGAACTCGAAGTGTGCGTCGGCCTGCTGGCCGGGCGTACCGCACCGCAATTGGCAGAGCAACTGGCACTCAAGGTCAACACCATCGAGAGCTACCTCAAACGCGCGGCGATCAAGCTAGGCATCAGCGGGCGGCATTCGTTGTTGCGGTGGATGTACGCGACCGAGGAAGGCACGCTCACCACCCTGTGAATCACCCAAAAACCTGTGGGAGCTGGCGTGCCTGCTCCCACATTTGACCGCTGCCGTCAGTCCCTGGCCAACGCCTCAATCGGGTCCAGCCGCGCCGCATTCCTGGCCGGGACAAAGCCAAACACAATGCCGATCAGGGTCGAACACGCAAACGCGGTGATGATCGAGCCCAGGGAAAACACCATTTCCCATTCCTTCACAAACAATGAAAACAGATAGCCGATCGCAAAGGACAACGAGATCCCGATCATCCCGCCGATCAAACACACCATCACCGCCTCCACCAGAAACTGCTGGCGGATGTCCGACTGGCGCGCGCCCACAGCCATGCGAATACCAATCTCGCGCGTCCGCTCGGTCACCGACACCAGCATGATGTTCATCACCCCGATACCGCCCACCAGCAGCGAAATCACCGCGATCAGCGACAACAGCAGCGCCAGCGAGCGGCTGGTTTTCTGCACCGTTTGCATGATGCTGTCGAGGTTATTGGTGAAAAAATCCTTGGTGCCGTGACGTTGCAGCATGAGTTTATTGACGTTTTCTTCCACCACTTTGCTCGGCTGGCCGTCCTTGATGCGCACGGTGATGCTGTCCAGATGGCGCTGGCCCAACAGACGCCCCGCCGCCGTCTCATAAGGCACCCACACGTTCAGCGCCTTGCTGGCGGCAAACATGTTTTTGTTGTCGGCCGTCACACCAATCACCGTGCACGGCAGATTGCCGACCAGGATCACCTGGCCCAACGGGTCCACATTCGGTCCGAACAAGCGATGTCGGGTGTTGTGGTCGATCACCACCACCTGGGCCTGGCGCCGCGCGTCGCTTTCGCTGAAGGCAATCCCGGCTTCCAGCTTCAATCCCTTCACTTTGAAGTAGCGGTCGCTGACGCCATTGACCTGCGCATCCAGGTCGATATTGCCAAAGCGCAGCAGCAGGTTGCGGCCCACCACCGGCGTGGCGCTGTCGACGTAATACAGCTGGTTCAACGCCTCCACGTCCGAGGGCATCAATGTTTCGATGGCGGAGGCGCGGCTGTCACCAAAACTGGTGCCGGAAAAGATATCGATGGTGTTGCTGCCAATCGCCTGGATGTCCTTGAGCACGTAACGCTTGGCGCCCTCACCAATGGCTGAGATCGACACCACCGAGGTGATGCCGATGACAATCCCGAGCATCGTCAGCAGGGTGCGCATGCGATGGGAAATCAATGCCACCCAGGCCATGTTGAATGCTTCCTTGAACAACCCCAGGCTCGCCACCAGACGCCGTGCACCGCTGCGCCGGGTCTCGATGGGCGCCTCAGCGGGCACCTCCAGGCCGACGCTGTCGTTGGCCTTGTCGCTGACAATCTCACCGTCACACACCTCAACAATGCGCTGGGCATTGGCGGCCACCTTGGGGTCGTGGGTGACGATAATCACTGTGTGTCCGGCGGCGTGCAGCTCGGCGAGGATGCGCATCACCTCCTTGCCGCTGTGGGTGTCGAGGGCGCCGGTGGGTTCGTCGGCGAGAATCACTTCACCGCCGTTCATCAACGCGCGGGCGATGCTCACGCGCTGTTGCTGGCCGCCGGAAAGCTGGCTCGGCCGGTGGCTGGTGTGCCCCGCCAGGCCCAGGCGGGTGAGCAAATCCCGCGCGCGGCTGTGGCGTTGCGTCTCTGGCGTGCCGGCGTAGATCGCCGGCATTTCCACGTTGTGCAAGGCGCTCAGGTGCGCGAGCAAGTGGTAGCGCTGGAAGATAAAACCGAAGTAATCGCGGCGCAGTTCCGCCAGTTGCTCATCGCCGAGCGAGCGGGTTTCGATGCCATTGATTTTGTAGCTGCCGGCGGTGGCGTAGTCCAGGCCTCCGAGGATGTTCATCAGCGTGGATTTACCCGAGCCCGAGGCGCCGATGATCGCGACCATTTCTCCGGCATGGATGGTCAAGTCGATGCCCTTGAGCGCGATGAATTCGCGCTCGCCGGCCATGAAACTGCGGGTGATGCCCTTGAGTTCCAACAGTGGTTGGGTCATGCGTCAGTTCCCCGCCGCAACAGGCGATGCGTCACCGATCACGACCTTATCGCCCTCGACCAGGCCGTCCAGAATCTGCACTTTGACGTTGTTGTTGATCCCGGTCTTCACATCCCGCGACACGGCTTTGCCCTTGGCATCCAGCACGCGCAGCGGGTAGCTGCCATCAGCGTTGCGCGACCCGAGTGCCGCCACCGGCACCATCAGCGCGGCCTGGGCGGTGTCGAGCACGATACGCACCTGAGCGGTCATGGCGATGCGCAGGCGATGGTCAGGGTTGGGCACGTCGAACAGCGCGTTGTAGAACACCGCGGTGTTCTGCTTGGGCGTGCCGGCGGTCTGGGTTTCGAGGAAGTTCTGCGGCGCCGGCTCGGTCCCGCGCAGCTTGGCGTAGTAGCGCTTGTCGGCCTCGCCGAGGATGGTGAAATACACCTGCTGGCCCGGGCTGATGTGGATCACATCCGCCTCGGACACCTGCGCCTTGACGGTCATGGTGTCCAGGTCCGCCAGCTTGAGCAGCACCGGCGCCAGCTGGTTGGCGATCACGGTCTGGCCTTCCTGGGTGACGATGCCGACCACATCCCCGTCAATGGGCGCGACGATGCGGGTATAGGCCAGGTTGACCTTGGCGGTGTCGATCTGGATGTGCGCACTCTTGATCTGCGCATCCAGGGACAGCAGGTTGGCTTGCTGCACCTGGAAGGTGGATTCCGCGTCTTCAAAATCCTGACGCGACACCGACTCGTCGATCTGCAAGCCTTTGTAGCGCTCGTAGACGGACTTGGCCTGCTTGAGCTGCGCCGCCGTGGCGCGGCGCTGGGCCTGCAGGTTCTCTTCATCGACCTGGGCTTTGCGCAAGGTGTTTTGCAGGATCAGCGGGTCGATTTCGGCGAGCCATTGGCCTTTTTTGACCTTGTCACCGACCTTCACCTTGAGCGACTTCAACTGCCCCGAAACCTGTGCGCCGACGTCAACCTGTTTGATGCCTTCGAGCACGCCCGTGGCCAATACGGCATTTTCGATATCGCCCCGTTCAGCCGTGGCGGTGAGGTATTGCGGTGTGTCGGCGGGCGCTTGCACCGTGTACACGACAAGGCCGATGGCAACCGCCAATACCGCGAGCATTCCGAGTTTGCGAAACGTTGACTTATCCATAAATGACCATAAAAAGATGAAGAGGGTCTGAAGCGAAAACGGCCTGGCGTGGCCGCTGGATTACCTGTGGTTGCTGAGTGTCTGGCGCCCTACGTCGGGCTGATACGCCGCTGTCGCAGGCAAGCCAGCTCCCACCTCAGGAGCGCCACGCGTCAGGAACAGATCGAGCGGCTCTTGATTGGCTTTTGACCTTGATCTTGCTCTGAGGCGCCCCGTTAAACCACGCTGGCCGAACGCAGGCTTTGGAGCGTGGGTAACCCGGCAGGACGCCGGGTTAGCCGCGTTGGGCCAAGGATGGCCCATCGCGGCGGCCCACGCTCCAAAGCCTGCATGAGGGCACACCGAGCCAAAGCGAGGTGCCGAGTGGTGGGGCGAAGACCTTTTGGTTACTTTTGTGTCTTTACAAAAGTGACCCGCTGTAAGAGCGGAACCATAAGTGGCCGTGACCGCAGCAATGGATAGGTACACTGCCGCACCGCTGTCGCAGGCAAGCCAGCTCCCACTTTCAGATCGGTGTATGCCGCTCACGACACCACCTCCCCAATCACCACACCCTCAAGCCACCACTGCGCCAACCCCTGAACATTCGGCGTTTTAAGCAACGTAAAGTGGTTCCCCGGCCCATACCAAACTTCCAGCCCGCTGCCCTGCCGTCGCCACCCCTCAATCATCAGGCTCTGTTCGCGCTGATTGCCCGCCGCATCCAGCGAAGGGTCCTCAGCCAACACCAACCGCACCACGCCGTTGTAACGCTGATGCGGCTGATACACCGTGCGCAACGCCGCTGCATAAGTGCGCGCCGGTCCGTCCATGGCATCCACCGCAGAGCGCCCCGGCAACAGTCCAACGCCCACCATTGCCGCATGCAGCCATTGCCGCTGCGCCACTTCATCACGCCCGGCAAAGTCCACGCGGTCGATACCCAGCGACTTGCCGGCGGCCAGTTGCATCGCCTCGATCAATCGCAACATCGCCGCCGTGGTGGTGTAAGGCCGCCCGGCGCCGCCCGGCGCTTCGCTGTCAATCACCGTCAACGACGCCACCTCACGGCCCATCGCCTGCAACCGCAGCGCCATCTCCAACGCGATCCAGCCACCAAACGAGTGCCCCACCAAGTGCACCGGCCCTTGCGGACACTCCTGTGCAAGCGCCGCCAGATAACACTGCGCCGCCGCTTCGACCTGGCTATGCGGCACCGCCTGGCCATCGAGCCCGCGCGGCTGCAAGCCGAACAGCGGCCAGTCACGCCCCAGCGCTTCGCTCAACCCCACATACCCGGTGACGCTATCGCCCGCACCCGGCACGCAGAACACCGGCGCATACCCTGCCCGCCCACTCTGAATGCGCAGCAGCGGTTGATGCGCCACCTGCGCCACCGGCGAACACACGGCCAACGCCTCGCTCATCGCTCGCCCCAGCGCCTGAATATGCGGCGCCTGCATCATGCTCTGGTGATCGCCTGGCACCTCCACCCGGCGCAACTGCCCAGGCGCCAACGCATCCTCCCACCCCAGCGAAACACTGCGCCGCGACAACTCGGTGGGCCGCTCTTGCGCGCTGAACAAATGCACCGCGACCGGCAACGGGAACAGGCTGTAATGCGCCAGCGCATGCCCATGCCCGACCTCCCGTTCGATAAAACTCAAGAGGTCCGCGTCCGCAGCCGCTGCCATTTGCGCGTATAGCAAACCTTGACCGCGACAGCGTTGCAGCAGACCCGCAAAGTCCAGCTGTCCAATGCCCGCCTCCAAGTATTCAAGGCTCGCCAGCTCATCCACACCTCCCTGTGCTTTCCAATACGCCGTGCACTGCAACAACAAATGCCGTTTCAGCGCATCCGGCCCGCTCCAGCGCGCCTTGCCCTGATCGGTCATGCGCGGCACATAGCTGTCGATCAAGCCGAGGAAGGCCACCGCCTCATCCAGCCCGAGTAATTGCATCGCCACTTCATAGGCCAGCACGCCGCCAAACGACCAGCCTGCGAGCCGATAGGGCCCGTGGGGCTGGATGCCCCGAATCAACCCGACCAGGCGCGCGGCCAGGCCTTCCATGGTGTTCAGATGCGCTTCGCCAAGCGCCGCGCCCGGCAGGCCATAAATGGGATAGTCGCCGGGCAGGTGTTGGCCCAGCGCCGGGAAGTACACGTCCATGCCACTGAACTCATGCAGCAGAAACAGCGGCGGCTGCGAACCGCTGCTGCGCACGGTAATCACCGACGTCTCGCGCGCCGGCGCCTGCGTGCGCTGCTGCAGCATCGCCGCGACGCCAGCCACGCTGGCATGCTGGAACAGCTCGGCCAGGGACACCTGCAACCCGGCCTCTTCCATCAGATTGACCAGCCGGATTGCCAGCAACGAATGCCCGCCCAGCTCGAAGAAGCTGTCATGTCGCCCAACCTGCTCCAGCTTCAAGACTTCGGCCCACAGGTTGGCCAGTTGCTGTTCCAGCGCATCGCCAGGCGCTTCGAAATCACGGCGATTCAATGCGTCCAGCGCCGGAACCGGCAAGGCTTTGCGGTCGATCTTGCCATTGGCCGTCAGTGGCAAATGCGCCAGCGGTACATAGGCCGATGGCAGCATGTAGTCCGGCAGCTGGCCCTGCAGGTGCGCCCGCACGCTGTCGAGGTCAACAGGTGCGTCAGCCCAGGTGAAGTAAGCCGCCAGGCGCTTGTCACCCGGCACGTCCTCACGCGCCAGGACCACCACGTCCTGAATACCCGCGAAGGTCGCCAGGCGCGCTTCGATCTCACCCAGCTCAATGCGAAAACCACGGATTTTCACCTGGTCGTCATTGCGTCCGATGCACTCCAGCAAACCCTCCTGGGTCCAGCGACCAAGGTCACCGGTGCGGTACATCAAGGCACCGGCGTTGAAGGGGTCGTCGACAAACTTTTCAGCGGTCAGCTCAGGGCGGTTCAAATACCCCCTGGCCACGCCATCGCCGCCGATGCAGATCTCACCGGTCACCCCCACCGGCACCGGCTGCAACCAGGCATCCAGCACGTGAATATGCGTGTTGGAAATCGGCCGGCCGACGGGCACGCTGTCGGCGTCATCGGCAATCGCCTGCACTTCATGGGTGGTGGCATAGGTGGTGGTTTCCGTCGGCCCGTAGCAATGCACCAAACGTAACCCTGGCGCCTGCGCCAACAGGCTGCGGAACGCCGCCGCGTCGGCGCGCTCGCCGCCGCAGAGCAACATGCGCAAGCCGGCCAGCGCTCGCGGAATCAGCTGCACGTACTGGTTGAACAGCGCCGTGGTGACGAACAGCACAGTCGCGCCGTGCAGCGCACTGCCGAACGCGGCCGGGTCGAGCAAGGTCGCGTGGTCGATCACCTGTACCTGCCCGCCGTTGAGCAACGCGCCCCACACGTCCATGGTGCTGGCGTCGAACGCCGGGTTGGAGGCGAAGGCAATGCGGTCGGCCGCATTGAAGTCGGCGTAGCCGTTGTTGAGCACCAGCCGCGTGATACCGCGATGCGGCACCAACACGCCCTTGGGCGTACCCGTGGAGCCGGAGGTGTACATGATGTACGCCACACTGTCCGAGGCTTGTGACAAGTCCGGGTTGTGGCTCGGTTGCGGGTCAAGAGTCAGGGTGTCCAGGTCCAGACGCCGGGCGGCGTAATCGATGGACGCGTCGCTGCGGGTCAGCAGCCAGCTCGCGCCGCTGTCCTGCAGCATAAAGCCCTGGCGCTCGGCGGGCGCGTGGATATCCAGCGGCACATAGGCTGCCGCGCATTTGAGAACCGCCAGTTGGCTGACCAGCAGATCGAGCGAGCGCGGCAGCAGGATCGCCACGTTATCGGCGGGCCGCACGCCCAGGCTCAGCAGGTGATGGGCCAGGCGATTGGCGCGGGTGTTCAATTGGCCGTAGCTCACTGCCTGCTCGCCATGCAACGCCGCCACCGCGTCAGGCCGCGCCTGCGCCTGGGCTTCGAACAGGCGCTGTACCGTGTGCTCGCGGGGGAATGCACGCGCGGTGGCGTTGAACACCGCCAGCTGTTGGCGTTCGGCGCTGGGCAGTATCGGCAGGCGGCTGATGGCGATTTCACGGTTGTGCTCCAGCGCATGCGCCACCTGTTCGAGTGCCTGGTGCAGGTAGCCACACAAACGTCGGGCACCCTGCCCCATGGCATGCACGCTGAACCCGTCGCCGAGGTCATCGACACTCACCGACAGCCCGTAAGTGGTGTGTTCCTCGGCCTTGAGCAACTCGATGCCCTGCCAGGCCTGCGCCACGCCGCCGGTTTGCGCCGCGCTGTGGCGGTAGTTGAACAGCACGCTGAACAGCGGCGTCGCCACCGGCACTGCGCTGCAACGCTGGGCCAGCGCCAGCGGCGCGTGCTCATGGCCGAGCAGTTGGGTCAGGCGAGCATGAGTCGCACGCAACGCCGTACGCACCGAGTGCTCACCCAGATCGACCCGCAGCGGCAAGGTGTTGATAAACACGCCCATGGCGCGCTCGGCGCCTTCGCCGCCCTGCAGACGGCCGAGCATCACGGTACCGAACACCACACGCTCGCGCCCGCTGACCTTGCCCAGCACATGGGCCCAGGCCAGGTGCATCAGGCTGGCGGCGCTCACGCCCGCTTGACGGGCCTGGGTGCGCAGGCGCTGGCTCAACTGAGGGTCGATGGTCAGATGCGCTTTTTCATCGACACCCAGGTTTTCGACCTCGTTGGGCTCGTCGATCTCAGCGAGCATGTCGCGGAAAAACGCCTCGTGATCGTTAACCGCCAAACGGGTCTGGGCCACGTAATTGCGGTACGGCACTGCAGCGCCCAACGCCGCGTCGCGACCCAACAGAAACGCCTGCATTTCGTGCTGCAGGATGTCCAGCGCGATGTGGTCCATCACCAGGTGATGAAACAGCAAGGTCGCCACCACGCGCTGCGGTTCCTGCACGTAAACCAGGCGCATCAGCGGCGCTTGAGCCACATCGAGACGCGACGGCAACGGCCCTGTTTCGACGCTTAACGAGGCTTCACGCCAAACCACCTGCACCGGTTCATGAAGGCCATCCCAATGGAAAGAGGAACGCAGCACATCATGCCGCTGGATCACCGCCTGCAACGCCTGGGCAAAGGCCTGCAAGCGCACCCGGCTGTCGAACGCAAACTGCGCCTGCAGCAGGTACGCATCGCCTTCGAGTACGGCGCGGTGGTGGTAGAGAATGCCGGCCTGCAACGGCGCCAGCGGGTAGATGTCCTGCACATTGGCCGCCCCGCCGGGAATGCGGGCGACAATGCGCTCGATGGCCGGCTGATCCAGCTGGATCAGGGGCAGCATGTCCGGCGTGATGTGCGTGCAGCCGGGTGCGATGCCATTGGCCGGCACCGCCACTTCACGCCCGCTGCCCAGCGCCGTCGCCAGGGCCGACAAGGTCGGCTGGCCAAACAGCACCTTCACATCCGCCGACAACCCGAGGCGGCGCATGCGCCCCATCAGGCTCACGGCCAGCAACGAGTGCCCGCCCAGCTCGAAGAAGTTGTCGTGACGGCCCACACGTTCCACGTTGAGCAGCTCGGCCCACAGGCTGGCCAGGGCGATCTCGGTATCACCCTGGGGCGCCTCGTACTCGCGCATCACCACCGACTCCAGGCCTGGCTCCGGCAAGGCTTTGCGGTCGAGCTTGCCGTTGGGGCTCAGTGGCAAGGCGTCGAGATGGACGAAAATCGCCGGCACCATAAACTCCGGCAAGTGGTGCAGCAGATGGCTGCGCAGCACGTCGATTTCGCAGTGCGCACCGGTGTAGTACGCCACCAGGCGTTGCTCGCGGGCGATGACGGCCGCTTCATTGATCGACGGATACTCGGTCAGGCGGGCCTGGATCTCGCCCAGCTCGATGCGTAAACCGCGGATCTTCACTTGGTCATCATTGCGGCCCAAATATTCGATATTACCGTCCGGCAAGTAGCGCCCGACGTCACCGGTGCGGTACATGCGTCCGCGGGTAAAGGGATCATTCAGGAAGCGCTCGGCCGTCAGCTCAGGCCGATTCAGATAACCGCGCGCCACTTGCACGCCAGCGATGAACAACTCGCCGACTACCCCCAACGGCACGGGCTGCAACTGGCTGTCGAGCAGGTACATGCGCGTGTTGGCAATGGGTTTGCCGATTGGCGTGTTGTCCGGCGTCACTGTGCCCGCGCAATTCCACGCCGTGACATCCACCGCCGCTTCGGTCGGGCCATACAGGTTATGCAATTCACTGCCCGGCAACTGCTGCTTGAAGCGCCGCACCAGGCTGCCCGGCAGGGCTTCGCCGCTGCACATCACACGCACCAGCCCCGCCGCCTGGCGCACATCGCCATGGGCCAGGAACACATCCAGCATCGACGGCACAAAGTGCAGCGTGGTGATCTGCTCAGCCTCGATCACATCGCACAGGTACTCAGGCTCTTTATGCCCGCCAGGGCGCGCCATCACCAACCGTGCGCCCGTCAACAGCGGCCAGAAGAATTCCCACACCGACACGTCGAAGCTGAACGGGGTTTTCTGCAGCACCGAGTCCTGCGCCTTGAGGCCATATTCGTCCTGCATCCACAGCAGGCGGTTGACCACCCCGGCGTGTTCGTTGATCACGCCCTTGGGCTGGCCGGTGGAACCGGAGGTGTAGATCACATACGCCGTCACGCCCACTGCCTTCGGGTTATCCAGCGGCTGGTGCTGCCAGCAAGGGTGGTCCAGATCGACCACCGGCACCGCACCCAGCAACTCACGCGTAGAGCCTTGAGCCAACACCACTGCCGGCGCACTGTCCTGCAGCATGTAGGCAATACGCTCCAGCGGGTAGGCCGGGTCCAATGGCACATATGCGGCGCCCGCCTTGAGGATGGCGTACAGGCCCACGACCATTTCCAGGCTGCGCTCCACGCAAATGGCCACGCGCGAATCCGGCTGCACACCCAGCGCCAGCAAGTGATGGGCCAACTGATTGGCCTGCCCATTCAACTCGGCATAAGTCAGCTGCCGTTCGCCGGCCTTGACCGCAATCGCGTCCGGGGTGCGCTTGACCTGCGCCTCGAACATCCCGTGCAGGGTCTGGTCGAGGTTGTAATTGACCTCGGTGGCGTTGAAATCAAACAGCAGGTGCTGACGCTCACGGTCATCGACCAGCGACGCATGCTCAAGCACCGCCTGGTCGTTTTCGACCATCGCCTGCAACACGCGGGTGAAGTAGCCGACGTAACGCTGCACGGTCGACTCATCAAACAGCGCCACTGCATATTCCAGCGCGCCAAGAATGCTGCCCTGCACTTCGCCAAGGTTCAGCGACAGGTCGAATTTGGCAAAGTGGCTGTTTTCGACGATGCCTTCCAGAGCCAGGTCGCCCAATGCGAGGGTCGGTGCGCTGCTGTCCTGCCAGGTCAACAGGGTTTGGAACAACGGGCTGTGGGCCAGGCTGCGCGGCGGCCGGGTGATTTCCACCACCTGTTCGAACGGCAGGTCCTGATGGGCCTGGGCTTCCAGCGTCAATGCCTTGACCCGCGCCAGCAGCGCCTCGGTGCTCAACTCGCCCGAGGTGTCGATGCGCACTGCCAGCGTGTTGACGAACAGGCCGATCAGCCCTTCAACCTCGCTGCGCGTGCGGTTGGCCACCGGCGAACCGATCACCAGATCGTGTTGCCCGGACAGCCGCGCCAGCAGCGAGGCCCAGGCACTCATCAAGGTCATGTACAGCGTGGTGCCGTGGCGTTGGCTCAAGGCCTTGAGCCCGGCGGTGAGGCGTTCATCCAGGCGCACTTCGACGCTGCTGCCGGCGTAATCCTGCTGCGCCGGGCGCGGGCGGTCGGTGGGCAACGTCAGCAAGGCCGGCGCGCCTGCCAGCGCCTGCTGCCAATAGCTGCTCTGGCGCTGCAGCACGTCGCCGCTCAGCCACAGGCGTTGCCACACGGCGAAGTCAGCGTACTGGATCGCCAGCGGCGGCAACGGGTCGGGCAGGCCGTGACTGAAGGCCTGGTACAGCGCCATCAGCTCGCGGGTCAGCACGCCCATCGACCAACCGTCGGAGACGATGTGGTGCAAGGTCAGCAACAGCACATGGTGATCGTCGGCCATCACCACCAGCCGCCCGCGCAGCAGCGGGCCGCGCTCCAGGTCGAATGGCGCCGAGGCTTCGCCATGAATCAAGGCATCCAGCGCCTGCTGGGGTTGCGGGTGGCGGCGCAGGTCCTGCACTTGCAGCGGCAGCACGTCTTCGGCCGGCACAATCAGCACCTGGGCGTCGTCGCCGTGTTGAGCAAAGCGGCTGCGCAGGGTTTCGTGGCGCGCCACAATCCGCGCCAGCGCCCGTTGCAGCGCCTCGACATGCAACTGCCCACGCAGGCGCAGGCCGATGGGGATGTTATAGGCGGTGTTGGCGCCTTCCATCAGTGCGAGGAACCACAGGCGCTGCTGGGCGAACGACAGTGGCACGGGTTCATCGCGGCTGGCCGGGAGAATATCCGGCAACGTGCTGCGCCCCGATTGGGCCAGGACTTCGGCGACCGCCGCCAGCTCGGCATTGGCAAACAGGTCGCCAAGGATCAGCTCGACACCCAGACGCTGGCGCACCTGGGAGACCATGCGCATTGCCAGCAACGAGTGCCCGCCCAACTCAAAGAAATGGTCGCGACGCCCGACGCGCGCCACGTGCAGTACATCGGCCCAGATCTGCGCCAGCACGCTTTCGATCTCGCCCTGGGGCGCCTCGTACTCGCGGGTAAACACCGCAGCCATGTCCGGCGCGGGCAAGGCCTTGCGGTCGAGTTTGCCGTTGGCGGTGAGCGGCAATGCCTCGAGCTTCACGTAGGCAACCGGGACCATGTAGTCCGGCAGCTGCGCCACCAGATGGGCGCGGATATCGCCAACCGCCAACGGCGCGAACGACGGGTTTTCAGTGAAATACGCCACCAGCCGATCCTCACGGACCAGCACCACCGCTTCCTGAATACCCGGCAATTGGTTGAGCTGGGTTTCGATCTCGCCCAGCTCAATGCGCACGCCACGGATCTTCACCTGGTCGTCGTTACGCCCCAGGTACTCGAGATTGCCGTCCGGCAGCCAGCGCGCCAGGTCGCCGGTGCGGTACATGCGCCCAGCGTTGAACGGGTCCTGCACGAAGCGCTCGGCCGTCAGCTCAGGGCGGTTCAGGTAACCGCGCGCTACGCCTTTGCCGCCCACGTACAGCTCGCCGGCAACCCCCAGCGGCACCGGCCGTTGCTGCTCATCCAGCAAGTACACCGTGGCATTCGCGACAGGCTTGCCGATATGCAGCGGCTGGCCCGCCTCCACCTTGCCGGACGTGGCGACCACCGTGGCCTCGGTAGGCCCGTAGTTATTGATCAACTCAAAACGCTGGGCCCGCGCGAACTGGCGCAGGCGATCACCGCCGATCAGCAAGGTGCGCAAGGTCGGGTGTTCGATCTGTTGGCTGAAGGCGTACTCGGCCACCGGCGTGGGCAAAAAGCACACGTCCAACGGCTGCGCGCACCACCACGCGAGCAAGGCGTCGATGTCTTCGGTGCCGTCATGGGCCGGCGGCAGGTGCAGGGTCGCGCCGACACACAGCGCCGGCCACACTTCCCAGGCCATCGCATCAAAGCCGAAACCGGCGACACTGGCGGTGTGGCGCCCGGCACACAGGTCAAAGGCGCGGCAATGCCAGTCCACCAGGTTGGCCACGGTGTGGTGTTCGACCATTACGCCTTTGGGCAGGCCAGTGGAACCGGAGGTGTAGATCACATAGGCGAGGTTAGAGGGCGTGACATCGACCGTGGGGTTGCTCGCCGAATGATGCTGCCAGGTAAAGCGGTCCAGGTTGATCACCGGCACTGGCAGCGCGGGCAGTCGGTCCAGCAGCCCCTGTTGCGTCAGCACCGCCACCGGCGCGCTGTCGGTGAGCAAATAATTGAGGCGCTCGGCCGGGTGGGACGGGTCCACCGGCACATAGCAGGCGCCGGCCTTGAGGATCGCCAGCAACCCGGCCAGGGTATCCAGGCCACGGCGGGCGACGATCGCCACGCGATCGTCGGGCTTGACCCCCAGCGCCAGCAGGTGATGGGCCAACAGGTTGGCTTGCTGGTTCAGCTCGGCGTAGGTCAGTTGGCGGCCTTGCTGCACGGCGGCGATGGCCTCGGGCGTGCAGGCCGCCTGAGCTTCGATACGCCCGTGCAACGTGGTGCCTTGAGGGAAGTCGGCGTGGGTCGCGTTGAACTGCTCCAGCACTTGTTGTTGTTCGGCGGCGGGCACGACCGAGACTTGATTGAGCGGTGTCTGTGGCGCCTGCTCCAGCGCAGTCACGAGGTTTTCCAGCGCGGTTTGCAGGTAGGCGCAGACGCGCTGCGGGTCCACCTGGGTGCTGGCGAGCAAGCTCAAGGCAAAGCCTTCGCCGAGGTCATCCACGCTCAGGGTCAGCGGGTAGTTGGTGCGTTCTTCGGCGCTGAGCGCCGCGATACCTTGCCAGGCCGACACGGCAGCGGCGCTGGCGGCCGGGGCGCTGTGGCGGTAGTTGAGCAACGCGCTGAACAGCGGCGTCGGCGCGACCACGCCGCTGCAGCGCTGGGCCAGGGCCAACGCGGCGTGTTCGTGGCGCAGCAAGGTGGTCAGCCGCGCGTGGGTAGCCTTGACCCCGGCGCGCACGTCCTCGGCGCCCACGTCCACGCGAAACGGCAGCGTGTTGATGAAAATGCCCAGTGCCCGATCGGTGTCATGGCTGCCCTGCATGCGGCCCATCAATACGGTGCCAAACACCACGTGCTCTTTACCGGCCAGTACACCCAGCACCTGGGCCCAGCCCATATGGAACAGGCTGGCGGCGCTCACCCCCAGTTGCCGGGCCTGCGCACGCAGGCGCTGGCCCAGCTGTGCTGCCAGCGGCAGGCTGACTTCGGCAATCCCGCGGGCATCGCCTTGCACGTCTTGCAGGCCAAATGGCAAGGTCGGCTCGCTGATGTCGCCGAGCATCTGGCGAAAGAAACTCTCGTGCTCCTGCTCGCTGATCCCCAACCGCGCCTGCGCCACATAGTTGCGAAACGGCACCGCCTGGCCCAGCGCTGCGCCCTGCCCCAGCAGGCACGCCTGCATTTCATGGCACACCACTTCCAGGGCGCTGTGGTCGAGGGCCATGTGGTGAAACAGCAAGGTGGCGACGATGCGCTGATTGGCCGGATCTTCGGCACGCACCAGGCGCAGCAGCGGCGCCTGGGTCACGTCGAGGCGATAGTGGCGGGCATCGAACAACGCGTGCAACTGCGCGGCGATATCGCCCTCAGCCGGGTCCAGCGCCAACACCTGCACCGGCAGTTGCGCCTGGCGCCAGACCACTTGCGACGGTTCCTGCAACCCGTCCCAGACCACGCCGGTGCGCAGGATGTCGTGGCGGTTCATCACGCTTTGCAGGGCGTGGGCAAAGGCCTCAAAACGCGCCAGGCTGTCGAACGCAAACTGCGACTGCATCACGTACGGGTCGCCCTGCTCGGCGCTGACATGATGGAACAGAATGCCTTCCTGCAACGGCGCCAGCGGGTAGATATCCTGGATATTCGCCACACCGCCATCAACTGTGGCGACGATGCGGTCGATCTCGTCCTGGCTCAGGGTCGACAGGGTCAGCATGGCCGGCGTGATGCGCTCGGCGCCCGCCGGGATGCCATTGGCCGGCACCGTCACTTCACCGGCCTTGGTCGGCGAATACTCACCGGCCTTGATCAGCTCGATCAACGCCGGCTTGTGCTCGCGCAACGCGGCAAGAATCGCCGGGTCGCTCAGCGCCTGTTTATTGCCCTGCACCGACAACTGTTCGCCCTTGAGCGCCAGTTGCACATCCTTGGTTTTCAGCGTCGCCAACAGCTCAGAAATGCTCACAGGACGATCTCCATTCGTTCGGTTATGGCGGCGTAGCCGGCCAGCGTCGGCTGTTCGAACAACGCCCGCACATCGGCTTCCAGGCCTTCCTGGCGCAGGCGTCCGATCAAGCTCACGGCCAGCAGCGAGTGCCCGCCCAGTTCAAAGAAGTTGTCATGACGCCCGACCCGCTCGACGTTGAGCAACTCGGCCCACAGCCTGGCCAGGAGGATCTCGGTATCACCCTCTGGCGCCGCGTACTCGCGCACGATCAGCGCGTCCATGCCCGGCGCAGGCAAGGCCTTGCGGTCGAGCTTGCCGTTGGGGCTCAGCGGCAGCGCGTCACGGTGCATGAACAGCGCAGGCACCATGAAGTCCGGCAGGTGCTGCAGCAGGTGCGCGCGCAGTTGCTCGATGTCGGTGGGTACGCCGGTGTAGTAAGCGACCAGCCGGTCCTCGCGGGCCACCACCGCAGCCTCGTTGACCTGCGCATGTTCGAGCAGTCGCGCCTGGATTTCCCCCAGCTCGATGCGCAGGCCGCGGATCTTCACCTGGTCATCGTTGCGGCCCAGGTACTCGATATTGCCGTCGGGCAAGTAGCGGCCAACGTCGCCGGTGCGGTACAGGCGCCCATGGGTGAAGGGGTCCTTGAGGAAGCGTTCGGCAGTCAGCTCGGGGCGATTCAAGTAGCCACGCGCCACTTGCACGCCGCCGATAAACAGCTCGCCGACCACGCCCAACGGCACCGGCTGCAATTGCGGATCCAGCAGGTACATGCGCGTGTTGGCAATCGGCTTGCCGATCGGCGTGTTGTCCGGCACCTCGGGACGCGCGCAGTTCCAGGCGGTCACGTCCACGGCCGCTTCGGTGGGGCCGTACAGGTTGTACAGGCCGATGCCCGGCAGTTGCTGCTTGAAGCGCCGCACCAGGCTGCCCGGCAAGGCTTCGCCGCTGCACATTACGCGCACCAGGCCGTTCGCCTGGCTGACATCGCCGTGGGCCAGGAACACGTCAAGCATCGAGGGCACAAAATGCAGCGTGGTGATCTGTTCGGCCTCGATCACTTCGCACAGGTACTCAGGCTCTTTATGGCCACCCGGGCGCGCCATGACCAGGCGTGCGCCGGTGAACAGCGGCCAGAAGAACTCCCACACCGACACGTCGAAGCTGAACGGGGTTTTCTGCAGCACGCTATCACTGGCCTTGAGACCGTACGCGTCCTGCATCCACAGCAGGCGGTTGACCACCCCGGCGTGCTCGTTGATCACGCCTTTTGGCTGGCCGGTGGAGCCGGACGTGTAGATCACATAGGCCTGGTGCCGGGCGGTAAGGCCTGGCACGTGGGGGTTGCCAGCCGGTTGGTGCTGCCAGGTGGCGTGGTCCAGGTTGATCACCGGCACGTCACCCAGCAACGCGCGGGTGGTGTCTTGCGCGAGCACCACCACCGGCGCGCTGTCTTGCAGCATGTAGGCCAGGCGCTCGCGAGGATAGGCCGGGTCCAACGGCACATAGCCGCCGCCGGCCTTGAGGATCGCAAACAGGCCGATGACCATGTCCAGGCCGCGCTCCACGCAGATGCCTACGCGCGAATCCGGCTGCACGCCCCTTTCACGCAGGTGATGGGCCAGGCGGTTGGCGCGCTCGTTGAGCGCGCTGTAGGTCAGTTGCTGATCGCCGGACTTGACCGCCACGGCCTGCGGCGTGCGCTCGACCTGGGCTTCGAATAGGCCGTGCAGGGTTTGGTCGAGGTTGTAGTTGACGTCGGTGGCGTTGAATTCCACCAGCAGTTTTTGCCGTTCCTCACTGCCCACAATCGGCAGGCGATTGAGCGGCTGATGCGGCGCCTGCTCGAGGGCTTCAACCAGCCCTGACAAAGCGGTCTGCATGTAAGCGCACACGCGTTGCGCGTCGATTTGCGCCAGCGCGGTGACGTCATAACCATCGCCCAGGTCATCCACGTTCAAGGTCAGCGGGTAGTTGGTGCGCCCGTCGTTGACCAGCGTCTGCATGCCTTCCCAGGCCTGCTGCGCCTCGGCCGACCGCGTGGCGGCGCCGCGATGGCGGTAGTTGAGCATTGAGCTGAACAACGGCGCCGGGGCTGCCACGCCGCTGCAGCGCTGGGCCAGCGCCAGCGACGCGTGTTCGTGCCCCAGCAGCGCGGTAAGCCGTGCATGGGTGGCCCGCACCGCAGCGCGCGCACCTTGTGCGTCGATGTCCAGGCGCAGCGGCAAGGTATTGATGAACACCCCCAGCGCGCGGTCGGCGCCCTCGCCGCCTTGCATGCGACCCACCAGCACCGTGCCGAACACCACGCTGTGGCGACCCGAGGTGGCCGCCAGTACCTGGCCCCACGCCAGGTGGAACAGGCTCGCCGTGCTTACCCCCAGCAAGCGCGCCTGGGCGCGCAGCCGGCGGTTGAGGTCAGTGTCCAGGCGCAAGCGGTGTTCCTGGATCGCGTTGCCGTCGCCGCGCACATCCTGCAAGCCGAACGGCAAGGTCGGTTCATCGACGTCACCGAGCATCTGGCGAAAGAACGCTTCATGTTCCTGCTCGCTTACGCCCAGACGCGCCTGGGCCACGTAGTTGCGGTACGGCATCGGCGCCGCTGTTGGCGCGGCGTGGCCAAGCAAGTGGCCCTGCATTTCGCGCAGCACCACGTCGAATGCGGTGTGGTCGAGGGCGATGTGGTGATAGAGCAACACCACCACCACACGCTGGTTGGCCGGGTCCTGGGCGTACTTGAGGCTGATCAACGGCGCCTGGCTGAGCGTCAGGCGGTAGCGTCGCGCATCGAAACGCTGATGCAGGCCGGCCAGTACATCACCTTGCAGGTGCAGCTCTTCACGCGGCAGTTCAGCCTTGCGCCACACCACTTGCAGCGGTTGCGCCAGGCCTTCCCAGACCACGCCGGTGCGCAGGATGTCATGGCGGTCGATGACCTGTTGCAGCGCCTGGGCAAAGGCGTTCAGGCGCTCAATGCTGTCGAACGCCAGGTGCGATTGCAGCAGGTAAGGGTCGCCCTGCTCGGCGGTGATGTGGTGGTAGAGAATGCCCTCCTGCAACGGCGCCAGCGGGTAGATATCCTGCACATTGGCAGCGCCGCCGGGCACGCGGCTGACGACGTCGTCGAGGGTTGAGGGGTCGAGTTCCACCAACGGCAACATGTCCGGAGTGATGCGCTGGCAGTCGGCGGTGATGCGGTTGGCCGGCACCTGCACTTCGCGGCCACTGCCCACGGCGGTGGCCAACGCCGCGAGCGTGGGCTGGCTGAACAGCACCCGCACGTCAGCACTGAGGCCGACCTGGCGCATGCGTTCGATCAGGCTGACCGCCAACAACGAATGGCCGCCCAATTCGAAGAAATGGTCATGCCGGCCGACTTGCTCCACCTGCAACACCTCGGCCCAGATCCGCGCCAGGGTGGTTTCCACCGCGCCTTCCGGCGCTGCGTAATCGCGGCTCGGCAACGCGGCTTGGTCGGGTTGCGGCAAGGCCCTGCGGTCCAGCTTGCCGTTGGCGGTCAGCGGCAGCGTGTCGAGCCTGACGTAGGCTGCTGGCACCAGCGCGTCGGGCAGCTGTTGCTGCAGTTGCGCACGCACGGTTTCAATCGCCAGCGGCCAGTGTTCGGTGAACCAGGCCACCAGACGCCCCTCGCGCACCAGCACCACGGCTTCGCGGATACCGTCCAGCGCGGCCAGGCGGCTTTCGATTTCGCCGAGTTCGACGCGCACACCGCGCACTTTGACCTGGTCGTCGTTACGGCCCAGGTACTCGATATTGCCGTCGGGCAGCCAGCGCACCAGGTCACCGGTGCGGTACATGCGCCCAGGGTTGAACGGGTCCTGCAGGAAGCGTTCGGCGCTCATCTGCGGGCGGTTCAAATACCCCCGCGCCACGCCACGGCCGCCCACATACAGCTCACCGGCGACACCCACCGGCACCGGGCGCAACTGCGCGTCGAGCACATACACGCTGGCATTGGCGATGGGTCGGCCGATATGCAACGCCTGCCCGGCGCGCACGCGGCCGGAGGTGGCGACCACCGTGGCCTCGGTAGGCCCGTAATTGTTGATGACCGCAAAGCGCCGCTCCTGGGTGAACTGACGCAGGCGATCACCGCCGATCAACAGGATGCGCAAGGTCGGGTGGTGCAGGTTCTGACTGAAGGCGTACTCGGCCACTGGCGTGGGCAGGAAGCTGACGTCCAGTGGCTGCGCCAGCCACCAGGCGAGCAATTCGTCGATGTTTTCATTGCCGATCTCCGCAGGCGGCACGTGCAAGGTCGCGCCTGCACAGAGTGCCGGCCAGACCTCCCAGGCCATCGCGTCAAAGCCAAACCCGGCGACGCTGCTGGTGTGGCTGCGCGCGTCCAGGCCGAAGGCCTCGCAATGCCAGTGCACCAGGTTTTCCACAGTGCGGTGTTCGACCATCACGCCTTTGGGCTGGCCGGTGGAGCCGGAGGTGTAGATCACGTAAGCCAGGTGCGCCGGGGTCAGGCCGGCCAGCTGCGGGTTGCTGACGGCGTGGTGTCGCAAGCACTCGTCGAACAGGTCGACAGTGGCCTGCGTGCCCAGCAGGTCACGGGTGCTTGCCTCGGCCAAGACCGCTACCGGCGTGCTGTCCTGCAACAGGTAGGCGATACGTTCGGCGGGGTAAGCCGGGTCGATAGGCACGTAGCCGGCGCCGGCCTTGAGAATGCCCAGCAGCCCGACCAGCATCTGCGGTCCACGGCGACAGCAAATCGCGACGCGGTCGTCCGGCTGCACGCCGAGTGTCAACAGGTGGTGGGCCACCTGGTTGGCGCGTTGATTGAGCTGCTGATAGGTCAGGACTTCGCCGTCCTGCTGCACGGCAATCGCGTGAGGCTGACGTTCGACCTGGGCTTCGAAGGCGCCGTGCACGGTGTGCCCGGTCGGGAAGTCTGCGGCCGTTGCGTTGAATTCGCGCAGCAGGGTTTCGCACTCTGCCGGCGGCAGCACTGGCAATTGATTAAGCGGGGTGCTCACCGAGCGTTCCAACGCCGCAACCAACTGCTCCACGGCGCCGTGCATGTAGCCACACAAGCGCTGGGCGCCGATCTGCGGCAGTGCCAGCACGCTCAGGCCAAAGCCTGTGCCGAAGTCATCGACGCTGAGGGTCAGCGGGTAATTGCTGCGCTCCTCACCGCCCAGCAGTTGCACGCCTTCCCAGATGCCATGGCCATCGCGGGCCATTTCGCCGGGGGTGCTGTGACGGTAATTGAGCAAGGCGCTGAACAACGGCACGGCCGTCGGTACGCCGCTGCAACGCTGGGCGAGGGCCAACGACGCATGCTCGTGCCCCAGCAGCGCGCTCAAGCGGGCATGAGTCTTCTTGACGGCCGCCGCAGCAGCGCACGCCACATCGACGCGCAGCGGCAAGGTGTTGATGAACATGCCCAACGCACGGTCAGCGCCCTCACCCGCCTGCATACGCCCCATCAGCACCGTGCCGAACACCACCTCATCGCGCCCGGACACCAGCCCCAGCACTTGCGCCCACGCCAGGTGCATCAGGCTGGCCGCACTCACCCCCAGCACCCGCGCCTGTTCACGCACCCGCATTGCCAACGCGGCGTCCAGCGGCTGTTCGGCCTCTTCGATAGCGCGGCCGTCGCCCTGCACGTCCTGCACGCCAAAGGGCAAGGTCGGCTCATCGACATCGGCGAGCATGTCGCAAAAGAACTGCTCGTGTTCCGCCACGCTGACACCGAGGCGCGCTTGGGCCACGTAGTTGCGAAACGGTGCAGCGTCGGGCAGTGCCTCGGCCTGGTTGAACAGGAACGCACGCATCTCCTGGCCGACCACTTCCATGGCGGTATGGTCGAGCGCCAGGTGATGGAACAACAGGATTGCCGCGACCCGATTATTCGCCGGGTCCTGGGCATAGACCATGCGCAGCAGCGGCGCCTGGGTGATGTCCAGGCGATAGTGGCGGGCATCGAAACGTTCGTGCAGTTGCTCGATGACGCCGCCCTCAGCCGGGTCCAGAACAACCTCTTGCACCACCAGCCGGGCCTCGCGCCAGACCACTTGCACCGGGCTGTCCAGACCTTCCCAGACCACGCCGGTGCGCAGGATATCGTGACGGGCCGCCACCTGTTGCAGCGCGCCCATGAAGGCGTGCAAACGCTCAAGGCTGTCAAACGCTATGCGCGACTGCAGCAGGTACGGGTCGCCCTGCTCGGCGCTGATATGGTGATAAAGAATACCTTCCTGCAGCGGCGCGAGCGGGTAGATATCCTGCACATTGGCCGCGCCACCCGGCACCGTGGCGACGATGCGCTCGATCGCTGCCTGGTCGAGTTGCACCAGGGTCAGCATCGACGGCGTTATCTGGGCGCAGCCGGCTGGAATGCCATTGGCCGGCACCTCGACCTCACGCCCGCTGCCGACTGCCGCTGCCAGCGCCGCCAGGCTTGGCTGGCTGAACAGCACACGCACATCCGCGCTCAGGCCCACCTGACGCATGCGCTCAATCAGGCTCACCGCCAGCAAGGAATGCCCGCCCAACTCGAAGAAATGGTCATGCCGGCCGACACGCTCAAGCTTGAGCACGTCCTGCCAGATCTGCGCCAGCAAGGTTTCCACCTCGCCCTCCGGCGCCTCGTAACCCCGGCTGAGCAGCGCGCTCTGATCGGGCACGGGCAGGCCCTTGCGGTCGAGCTTGCCGTTGGCGGTCAGTGGCAACAGTGCCAGCCACACGTAAGCCGACGGCACCATGTAGTCCGGCAACCGGCCTTGCAGATGAGCGCGCAGTGCCTGGATGTCCAAGGGTGTCTGGGCGGTGTAATACGCCACCAGGCGCTTGTCGCCCGGCTCGTCTTCGCGGGCCAGCACCACCGCGTCTTTTACGCCGGGGAACGCGGCCAGGCAGGTTTCGATTTCGCCCGGCTCGATACGAAAACCGCGGATCTTGACTTGCAGGTCGTTACGCCCCTGATACAGCAAGGTAGCGTCGGCCTGCCAGCTGGCCAGGTCGCCGGTGCGGTACAGCAGGCCTTCGCCGAAGGGGTTGGGGATGAATTTTTCTGCCGTCAATTGCGGCTGGTTCAAATACCCGTTGGCCACACCGGCGCCGCCGATATACAGCTCGCCAACCACACCCAGCGGCAGCGGTTGCTGGCGCGCGTCGAGCACGTAGGCCTGGGCATTCGCGATGGGGCGACCAATCGGGATACTGCCCGCACCCGGCGCGGTGATTTCAAAGGTGGTGGAGAACGTGGTGGCCTCGGTCGGGCCATAGCCATTGAGCAGGTGCTGGGGTTTGCCGTGCTGGAGCACACGGCCGATCACCTGCGGGTCGAGCACATCGCCGCCGACGATCAGGTAGCGCAGTTGGCGGAACACCGGCAGCAACGCATCGGCGTATTGATGGAACAGGCCTGCGGTCATCCACAACACGCTGACGGCTTGCTCCTGCAACAGCGAGGCAAACGCCGCCTGGGACAGCAGCACCGCATGCTCGACCACCACCACACAACCGCCATTGAGCAACGGCGCCCACACGTCGAGGGTGCTGGCATCGAAGGCCGGGTTGGAGGCGAATGCCACGCGGTCGCGCTCATTGAAGTCGGCATAGCCGTTGTTCAGCACCAGGCGCGAGATCGCGCGGTGCGGCACTTGCACGCCTTTGGGTGCACCGGTGGAACCGGAGGTGTACATGATGTACGCCACGCTTTGCGCCGACTGGGCCAGGTCGGGGTTGCGCGGCGACTGCGCGTCCAGGTTCAGGTCGGCCAGGGTATTGAGCACGCGGTGCGCACCGCTGTCCTGCACCATGAAAGCCTGGCGCTCGACCGGCGCATTGACGTCCAGCGGCACATACACCGCCGCGCACTTGAGGATCGCCAGTTGGCACACGAGTAAATCCAGCGAGCGCGGCAGTGCGATCGCCACGCTTTCGCCCGGCTGCACGCCCTGGCTGATCAGGTGGTGGGCCAAGCGGTTGGCACGGCGATTGATGTCGCGATAACTCAACGACAGCGCGCCCTGCACCGCCGCCACAGCGTCGGGACGGGCCAGCGCCTGAGCTTCGAACAGTTGGTGCACCGTGAGCTGCGACGGGTAGTCACGCGCGGTGGCGTTGAACGCCACCAACAGTTGGTGGCGTTCGGCAGCCGGCAGGATCGACACGGCCTGCAAGGGTGTGGTCGGCGCTTGCTGCAGCGCGGTCACCAGATGGCTCAACGCGGTGAGCATGTAGGCGCCTACGCGCTGTACATCCAGGCTGTTCACGCCCTGCACGGTCAGGGAAAACCCGCTGCCCAGGTCATCGACGTTCAGCACCAGCGGATAGTTGCTGCGTTCTTGCGAACTGAGAATCTCGATCCCGGACGCGGCGAACGGGCTGTCTCCCGGGGCTTCGCCCGGCGCGCTGTGGCGGTAATTGAGCAGCGTGCTGAACAGCGGCAACGAACCCGGTACGCCGCTGCAACGCTGTGCCAGCGACAGTGAGGCATGCTCATGCCCAAGCAACTGCGCCAGGCGTGCGTGGGTGGCGCGCACGCCGGCTTGCACACTGACGGCGCCAAGGCTGACGCGCAGCGGCAAGGTATTGATGAACATCCCCAGCGCACGGTCGGCACCTTCGCCGCCCTGCATACGGCCCAGCAACACGGTACCGAACACCACGTCCTGCTGGCCGGAGACCTGGGCCAACACCTGGGCCCAAGCCAGGTGCACCAGGCTTGCGGTGCTCACGCCAAGTTGTCGCGCCTGTTCGCGCAGGCCGTGACTGAGCGCCGGCTCCAGTGGCACGTGCGCGTCGACGATGCCGCTGCCGTCGCCATTCACGTCGTGCAAACCGAACGCGAGCGTCGGCTCGTCGATATCGCCCAGCATGTCGCTGAAGAAGGCTTCGTGTTGCGCCTGCGTCACCCCCAAGCGCGCCTGGGCCACGTAGTTGCGGTACTGCACCGCGTCCGGCAGCTGCGCGCTGGTGCCGGCGAGGCTGGCGCTCATTTCTTCGACCAGCACTTGCAAGGCGGTGTGGTCGAGCAGGATGTGGTGCAGCAGCAGAATGCCGACGTAACCGCCCTGCTGCTCGGCGTAGCCAAAGTGCATCAGTGAAGCGCGCGACAGGTCGAGGCGATAATGGCGTGGATCGAAGCGTTGTTGCAGTAGCGCCAGGGCATCAAGGCCGTGCGCGTCAATGCGCTCAACCGCCAAGGGCGCCTGGCACAACACCACCTGCACCGGTTCATCCAGGCCTTCCCAGACAATCCCGGTGCGCAGGATGTCGTTGCGTTCAATCACGCTGTGCAGCGCCTGGATAAACGCATCCACCGCCGCCTGGTCGGCAAAGCGCAACTGCACCTGCAACACGTAGGGGTCGCCCTCGGTGGTTGCCAGGTGGTGGTAAAGAATGCCGGCCTGCAACGGCGCCAGACCGTAGATGTCTTGCACGTTGGCAATGCCGCCAGGCACGCTTTCGAGGATGTGGTCGATAGCGGCCTGGTCCAGGGCCACCAGAGGCAGCATGTCCGGTGTGATGCGCTCGCAGGGGTCGACGATCAGGTTGGCCGGCACCTGCACCTCCTGCTGCCCGCCCACCGCCGCGGCCAGTGCAGCCAACGTGGGTTGGCCGAACAGCACGCGCACATCACAGCTCAAGTCCACTTGGCGCATGCGTTCGATCAGCTTGACCGCCAGCAGCGAGTGGCCGCCGAGTTCGAAGAAATTATCGTCGCGGCCGACCTTGTCGAGCTTCAACAACTGCTGCCAGATACTGGCGATGGCGGCTTCAACCGCACCTTGCGGGGCGGCATAGTCACGCCGCGCCAGCGCGTCGGCGTCCGGTGCGGGCAAGGCCTTGCGGTCGAATTTGCCGTTGGTGGTCAGCGGGAATTGATCCAGCCGTACGAAGGCGCTGGGCACCATGTACTCGGCCAGGCTGAGCAACAGGTGATCACGCAGCTCGGCAGCCCCAAGTTCACGCTCGGCGATCACGTACGCCACCAGGCGTTTGTCGCCCGGTGCGTCTTCACGGGCAATCACCACCGCATCACGCACGCCGTCGGCGGTGGCCAGGCGCGCCTGGATTTCACCCAGCTCGATACGGAAACCACGGATCTTCACCTGGTCGTCGTTGCGGCCCAGGTACTCGACACTGCCGTCGGGCAGCAGGCGGCCGAGGTCACCGGTCTTGTACATGCGCAGGCCGGTGGCCGGGTCGGCCAGGAAACGCTCGGCATTGAGCGCGTCACGGTTGAGGTAACCCCGCGCCACCCCGGCGCCGCCGACGTACAGCTCGCCGACCACACCAAACGGCAACGGCTCGCGACGCTCATCCAGCACGTACAGCTGCAGGTCGGGAATGCGCACGCCAATCGGGCTGACGCCGACCAACTGCGCGTCCGCGGCCTCCAGCGCGCGATAGGTCACATGCACGGTGGTTTCGGTGATGCCGTACATGTTGACCAGTTGCGTACCGGCGTTGATGGCGCGGGCGTACCACGGCTTGAGCATGCCGGGCTCAAGGGCTTCGCCGCCGAAAATGACCTGACGCAAGGAGTGCGACTGGGCGCTTTGGGCCGCAATCAACTGGCGGAACGCGCTGGGCGTCTGGTTGAGAATGCTCACGCCCGCGTCGCAGATCAGCGCGTAGCACTCATCCGGCGAACGGCTGACCAGTTGCGGCACGATCAGCAATTGGCCGCCGTGCATCAGCGCGCCCCAGATTTCCCACACCGAGAAATCGAACGCGAAGGAATGGAACAGCGCCCATACATCATTGCGATTGAAACCGAACCAGTGGTCAGTGGCGGTGAACAGCCGTGCGACCTGGCGATGTTCGATCATCACGCCTTTGGGCAGGCCGGTGGAGCCTGAGGTGTAGATCACGTAGGCCAGGTTCGCCGGGCTGAGGGAGATGCGCGGGTTGACGATGGATTCGCCGCGCAGGCTGTTGAGGTCGATCTGCGCGAGCTCGCCCACCAAGTGGTGGGTGTTGGCTTGCACCAGCACGGCCAGCGGTTCGCTGTCAGCCAGGGTGTAGGCGATGCGCTCCAGCGGGTAGGCCGGGTCAATCGGCACATAACCGGCGCCGGCCTTGAGGATGCCCAACAGACCGATGATCATCTCGGGGCCACGTTCAACGCAGATCGCCACGCGGTCATCCGGGCGCACACCCTGCGCAAGCAAACGGTGGGCGACCTGGTTGGCGCGTTCATTGAGTTGGCGGTAGGTCAGGCGCTGAGTGTCGAAGCGCACGGCGATGGCTTCGGGACGGGCGGCGGCATGGGTTTCGACTTGCTGATGGATCAGGGCGGTGTCGGCGTAGTGCGCGGGGCTTTGATTGAGGCGGTGCAGCAGGTGGTGGCGCTCGGTGTCAGGCAGGATGTTCAGGCCGCTCAGCGGCTGATCCGGTCGCTGCTCCAACGCATCGGCCAGGCTGTGCAGCGCGGTGTGCAGGTAAGCCGCAACACGTTGTGCGCCGATGACGGCATCGACCATCACCGTCAGTGCAAAGTCTTCGCCCAGGTCATCCACGTTGACGGTCAGCGGGTAGTTGGTGCGCTCCTGGGCGCCGAGCACCTGGATGCCTTCGGCCACGTCGATGACAGCGGCCATATCGGTAGCGGCGCTATGACGGTAATTGAGCATGGCGCTGAACAGCGGCGTCGGCGCCGCCACACCACTGCAACGCTGAGCCAGGGCCAGGGACGCATGTTCGTGGTTGAGCAAAGCCGTCAGACGCGCATGGGTGGCCTTGACCCCGGCACGCACGCCCTGCTCGCCCACATCCACGCGTAATGGCAAGGTATTGATGAACATGCCCAGGGCCCGCTCACCGCCTTCGCCGGCGCCCATCCGGCCAAGCATTACCGTGCCGAACACCACCGCGTCACGACCGGACACCACGCCCAATACACGCGCCAATGCAAGGTGCATCATGCTCGCCACGCTCACGCCCAATGGTCGCGCCAGGCTGCGCAGACGCCGGCTGAGGGCGCTGTCCACGGGGATGCGTGCCTCGTCGATGCCCTGCCCATCGCCTTGCACATCCTGCAAGCCGAAGGGCAAGGTCGGCTCATCGATATCGGCCAGCATTTCGCGGAAGAACGCCTCGTGCGCCTGCTCGCTGACGCCGTGGCGCACCTGGGCGATGTAGCCGCGAAACGCGACCGGCGCACCCGCCTGGGCTTGCTCGCCGGCCAGGTACAGCTGGATTTCATGGCGCACCACATCAAGGGCGGTGTGGTCGAGGATGGTGTGGTGGAACAGCAGCATCGCCACCACCCGACTGTTGGCCGGGTCGTCGGCAAACACCAGGCGCAGCAGCGGCGCCTGGCCAAGGTCCATGCGGTAGGTGCGTGCGTCGTAGCGCGCGAGCAACTGGGCCAGGGCGTCGCCGCCCTTGAAGTGCGCTTCTTCGCACACCAGGTTTGCCTTGCGCCACACCACTTGCAGCGGCTCGTCGAGGCGCTCCCACGCCATGGAGGTGCGCAGGATATCGTGACGGTCGATGACCCATTGCAACGCTTGCGCAAAGGCGTTCAGGCGTGCGCGGCTGTCGAACACAAACTGCGCGTGCAGCACGTAAGGGTCGCCCTGCTGCGCCGAAAGGTGATGGTAAAGCATGCCTTCCTGCAGCGGCGCCAGCGGGTAGATGTCCTGCACATTCGCCGCGCCGCCGGGGATGGCCGCGACGATACGGTCGATGGCCGGCTGGTCGAGGCTGACCAGCGGCAGCATGTCCGGGGTAATCCGGTAGGCCGGGCTCAGCCAGTCGCCGCCCTGCTCGGCCACCCACTCAAGCAAGCGCGGCTTGTGCGCGATCAGTTGATCCCACAGCGCATCATCCAGCGCTTCGTCGTCGCCCAGGATGATCAGGTCGCCTTCTTCCAGTTGCAGACGGATCGCGTGGGTGGAAATCGCTGCCAATAATTCGCTGAACTGCATGGGGGTAACCTGCCTGATAAGTCACGGTGAAGGAGAAAGTCCGTTTTCAGCTGCCGTTAGGATCGGGTGTGCTGGGCGCCTGATAAAAAGCAGGCGCAGCCGCAAGCCTGAAGAGGCTTCCGGCAGGCTTGGAAAATTAAGGGATTTGGCAGGCGGGGGGTGACATGGGAAGCGGGGACAAGCGGAAATCGGCCAGAGTTCAGTTTTATTGACGCTACAGACTGTCGATATGCCGATAGTCCAGGTTCAGCGCCAGCGCCAGCTGTGCTGCTCGCCCAAGTGTGATCGGGCCGCGCTCGATATCCACCAGCAGCCCCGGGCAATCGAGCGCTGGCAAACCGGCAATATCCTTGAGCCGGCCATCGGTGATCACCAGCAGACGCTGTCGCTCGGCGGGGTAACGCTGGCGTCGCGCCTGCAGCCAATGCCCCGCCTCGGACAGCGCCGCCAGCAACGGCGTGCCGCCACCCGCGCCGAGTTGCGCCAGCCATCCGGTCAAGCCTTTGGCGGCCTTCAAGCCCTGCACTTGCCAGGTGGGCGACGGCCCGCTGGCCGTGAGTAATGCCATGCGCGCGCGTTGGCGGTAGGCATCGTCGAACAGCTGCGCCAGCAGGCCTTTGGCGTCGCTCAACGCACCATGGCGCCGCGTGGAGGCCGAGGCATCGACGATCACCAGCCACAACTCGTGGGCCGCGCGGGTGCGCAGGTGGTAGCGCACATCCTCACGGCAGTGCGGCCGCCCGCCGAGCAAGGTGCCCGGCCAGTTGATCGTGCCGTGTTTTGCGCTGCGCGCCTTGCCGTGCCTGCCGTTGTCCAGTCGCCCCGCCTTGGGCCGGGCATCCGCCCCCGCGTCAGGACGAGGGCGAATGCCTAAGGCTTTTTTGGCCAGGCAGGCACTTCCCGGCGTGCGCCCGTGGGCAAGGCTGGCGCGGGCATGTCGCCCCACTGGCCCTGGCCGGGTGAAGAGTCGGAAGGTTTGGGAGCCTGGCCTTGATTGGGCGGGCTCGCCGGTGGGGATTGCTCTTGCCGCCGATGGCGCAAGGCAAACTCAGCCACGGCTTCGATGTCTTGCTCGGCGATGGCGGTCGCGCCACGCCAGGCGGCATGGGCGCGTGCGCCGCGCAACCACACCAGGTCTGCGCGCAGGCCGTCGACACCGGCGGCGAAACAGCGCTCGGTGATCTGCGCCAGGGATCGGTCATCCAGCTCAATGCTGTCGAGCCGCGCCCGCGCCTGCGTGCAACGCTCACGCAAGGCGCCTTGCTGCTCGGCCCATTGGGCGCAGAACGCGGCGGGGTCGCTGTCGAAATCCAGGCGCCGACGAATGATTTGCCCACGCTCGGCGGGCAGGGTTTGCCCGCTCAACGCCACGTTGAAGCCGAAACGGTCGAGCAGTTGCGGGCGCAACTCGCCCTCCTCCGGGTTCATGGTGCCGATCAGCACGAAGCGCGCCGAATGCCGATGCGAGATGCCATCGCGCTCGATCAGGTTGGTGCCGCTGGCGGCGACGTCCAGCAGCAGGTCCACCATGTGATCGGCGAGCAAATTGACTTCATCGACGTACAGCACACCGCCATCGGCCTTGGCCAGTACGCCAGGGGAAAACTGCGCGCGGCCTTCGCCCAATGCGGCGTCCAGGTCCAGCGTGCCGACCAGGCGTTCTTCGGTGGCGCCCAACGGCAGGGTGACGAACTGGCCGCTGGCGAGCAGGTCCGCCAGACCACGCGCCAGCGTCGACTTGGCCATGCCGCGCGGGCCTTCGATCAGCACGCCGCCGATTTTCGGGTCGATGGCGGTCAGGCACAGCGCCAGTTTCAGTTCATCGGCGCCGACCACGGCGGACAGCGGGAAATGTGGAATGTCGGTCATGCAAGTTCTCGTTAAATTCTGCGGCACAGGCAATCCCCTGAGGTGGCCGGGCTTATCGTGGCTAGCGCTCGTTGTGGCGAGCGGGCTTGCCCCGCGTTGGGCTGCGAAGCAGCCCTAATACAAACAACGCGGTTTTTCTGAAAGAACCGGGCGTGCGGTTTTGGGGCCGCTTAGCGACCCAATGCGGGGCAAGCCCGCTCGCCACAACAAGCCCGCTTGCCACAAGCCCGATCGCCACATGTCTGCTTGCCACAACAAAGCTGCTCGCGACAACAGTCGGTGCTCGTACGCTAGCTGTCTTCTTCTATGTCCAGCAACAGGTTTTCCAACGCCTCGCGGTATGCGCCGGGTTCTTGCCACAGGCCACGTTGCTGGGCTTCGAGCATGCGTTCGGTCATGTCGCGCAACGCGTCAGGGTTGTGCTGCTGCACGAAGGCTCGGGTGTCAGCGTCAAGCAGGTAAGCGTCGGCAAGCAAAGCGTATTGGTGATCATCGATCAGCGCCGTGGTGGCATCGAACGCGAACAGGTTGTCTACCGTCGCGGCCATTTCGAACGCACCTTTATAGCCATGGCGCTTCACGCCTTCGATCCACTTGGGGTTGGCCGCGCGGGCACGGATCACCCGGTTCAGCTCTTCCTTCAAGGTGCGGATCTTGGGCAAGTCAGGCTGGCTGTGGTCGCCATGGTAACTGGCGGCCTTGTCGCCGCTCAGGGTTTCCACGGCGGCGAGCATGCCGCCCTGGAATTGGTAGTAGTCATTGGAATCGAGCAGGTCGTGCTCGCGGTTATCCTGGTTTTGCAAGACCGCCTGCACCTGGCTCAGGCGCTGGGCGAACTGTTCGCGGGCGGCGGTGCCTTCATCGGAACCACCGTAGGCGTAGCCGCCCCAGTTCAAGTAGACCTCGGCCAAATCCTCGCGGCTCTGCCACAGCCGTGCGTCAATCGCGCCTTGGACGCCTGCGCCATAAGCCCCCGGTTTGGCGCCGAAGATGCGCCAGCCGGCTTGTTTTGCAGCGGCGCTCTCATCCAGACCGGCGCTGAGCAGTGCCTCACGTTCGCTACGCACCTTGGCCGCCAGCGGGTTCATGTCATCCGGTTCATCCAGCGCCGCCACCGCCTGCACCGCCGCGTCGAACAGGCGGATCAGGTTGGCGAAGGCATCACGGAAGAACCCGGACACGCGCAGCGTTACGTCAACGCGCGGACGGTCCAGGAGGCTGATCGGCAGGATTTCAAAGTCGTCCACGCGCTGGCTGCCCGTGGCCCAGACCGGGCGCACGCCCATCAGCGCCATGGCCTGGGCGATATCGTCGCCGCCGGTGCGCATGGTCGCGGTGCCCCATACCGACAGGCCGAGCTGGCGCAGATGATCGCCGTGGTCCTGCAGGTGCCGTTCAAGGATCAGGTTGGCGGACTGGAAGCCGATACGCCAGGCCGTGGTGGTGGGCAGGTTGCGCACATCCACGCTGAAGAAATTGCGCCCGGTGGGCAGCACGTCCAGGCGTCCACGGCTCGGCGCGCCGCTGGGGCCGGCCGGTACGAAGCGACCGCTCAAGGCATCCAGCAAGCCGCGCATTTCCGCCGGGCCGCAGGCGTCCAGGCGGGGCGCGACGACGATGCGCAGGCTCTCGATGACCGACTTCACGTCTTCCCAGCCGGGCTCTTCAAGCTGCTCAAGCGGCCCTTCCAGCGCCTGTTCGATCAAACGCGCGGCATACAGCTCCAGGCGCTCGCGGGTATCACCGGCGGTGCGCCACAACTGTTGATCGATCTTTTGCAAGACCTCGGGTCGGCGCCCGGTCCAGGGCTCGGCCAGGGCGCAATCGAGCGGGTCAAAACCCAGCTCGAAGGCCTTGGCCAATACGCGCAGCAAACTCGATTGCGAGCCACGGCCATCGCCGCGCGGAATGCGCAGCAAGGCCAACAAGGTGTCGATGCGCAAGCGGCCGTCGGGCGACTCGCCAAAGATATGCAGACCGTCGCGGATCTGCGACTCCTTCAAGTCACACAGGTAGGTGTCCAGGCGCGGCAGCCAGACCGCGGCGTCGGCGTCGTTATCCAGCTCAAGTTCCTGGTCGATACGGGTTTCGCGTACCAGCTTGAGGATGTCTTTTTGCAGTTCGAGCGCGCGGCGCGGGTCGAGCAATTGCGCCTCGTAGTACTCGTCCGCCAACAGCTCAAGGTTGCGCAACGGGCCGTAGGTTTCGGCGCGGGTCAGCGGCGGCATCAGGTGGTCGATGATCACCGCCTGGGTGCGGCGCTTGGCCTGGGCGCCCTCGCCCGGGTCGTTGACGATAAAGGGATAGATGTTCGGCAGCGGCCCCAGCAGCGCATCGGGCCAGCAATTTTCCGACAGTCCCACGCCTTTGCCCGGCAGCCATTCGAGGTTGCCGTGCTTGCCGACGTGGATCACGCCGTGGGCGCCGTAGGTGTGGCGCAACCAGAAGTAAAACGCCAGGTAGCCGTGCGGCGGCACCAGGTCCGGGTCATGGTACACCGCACTGTGGTCGACCTGATAACCGCGCGCGGGCTGGATGCCGACGAAGGTCTGGCCCAGGCGCAGGCCGGCGATCATCATGCGCCCGTCGCGGCACATCGGGTCGTTGTGCGGCGTGCCCCAGCGCTCCATGACCGCTTGGCGATTGGCCTCGGGCAAGCGTTTGAACATTGCCTCGTAGTCGTCCAGGCCCAGGCTTTGATGACACGGGCGCAGGTCGAGGCTGTCCAGGTCATTGGTGACGCCACCGAGCAGTTCATGGATCAGCGCGGTGCCGCTGTCGGGCAATTCACTCGGCACCGGGTAACCTTCGGCTTGCAGCGCGCGCAGGATATTCAGCGCTGCTGCCGGCGTGTCCAGCCCCACGCCATTGCCGATGCGGCCGTCACGGGTCGGGTAGTTGGCGAGGATCAGCGCAATACGTTTTTGTGCATTCGGCACCCGCGCCAGCTCGACCCAGCGCCGTGCCAGCTCGGCGACAAAATCCATGCGCTCGGGCGCGGCGCGGTAGCACACCACGTCGGACTGGCTGCGCTCGCTGCGCCAGGCCAGGTCCTTGAAGCTGATCGGCCGGCTGATGATGCGCCCGTCCAGCTCCGGCAAAGCGATGTGCATGGCCAGGTCGCGCGGGCCGAGGCCTTGTTCGCTGGCCTCCCAGCCGGGCTGGTTGTCCTGGGCGCAAATCGCCTGGATCACCGGGACATTGCGACGAAACGGGCGCAGGTGCGGCGCTTCGGGGCTGGATTGGGCAAAGCCGGTGGTATTCAGAATCACCGCCGCCTGCACTTCATCCAGCAAGTCCTCGACCACTTTCAGGCAGCCGGGCTCTTTCAGACTGGCCACCGCTATCGGCAACGGGTTGAGGCCTGCCGCCTGCAAGCGCTGGCAGAACACGTCGATAAAACCGGTATTGGCCGCCTGCAAATGCGAGCGGTAGAACAGCACCGCCGCCACCGGAACATCGGTCTGCCAGTCCGCCAGCCAATCATTGAGGCGAGCGTTGGCTTTATGCGGGTGATAAATCGCGGTGCGCGGCAGGGTTTGCGGCTCGGACCAGGCGTAGTCGCGGCCCAGGTAGCTGCTCGCCAGGCAGCGATAGAAATCCAGCGCATTGCCCAGGCCGCCCTGGCGCAGGAAGTGCCAGAGCCGATCGCGCGCTTGAGCGTCTACGGTGCTCAAGCCGCTGAGTTCCGGGTCTGGGCGATCATCGCCCGGCACCAGAATCAGTTGCACGCCGCGCTCGGCCAGCTCCACCAGGCGTTCAATGCCGTAGCGCCAATAACCGATGCCGCCGTGCAGCGAAATCAGGATGACCTTGGCGTGGCGCAGCACCTCATCGACGTACAGGTCGACCGAGGCATGGTTTTGCACCTGCATCGGGTTGGCCAGGCGAACGCTGGGGTAGTCGTCGGGCAACTGCTGAGCCGCTTCGGCCAGCAGCGCCAGGCTGGAGTCGCCGCTGCACAGGATCACCAGTTCAGCGGGGGTTTGGCCTAAGTCGGCGATATTGTCGTCCGAGACGAAACCACCGGGCTGGGTCCTGAGCAGGTGCATGGGTTAAACGCTGAGGGCGGCGCGCAGTTGCGCTTCAAGACCCGCCGCATCCAGTTCCTGGCCGATCAGCACCAGGCGCGTGATGCGCGCTTCGTCGGCGCCCCAGGCGCGGTCGAAGTGTTTGTCGAAACGCGTGCCCACGCCCTGAATCAACAGGCGCATCGGCTTGTTCGGGATTGCCGCAAAACCTTTGACGCGCAGGATGCCGTGTTGCACCACCAACTGGGTCAGGGCGTCGAGCAGCAGCGCTTCGTCGGCTTGCGGCAGGTCGATGGAGATGGAGTCGAAGGCGTCGTGATCGTGGTCATGGTCGTCTTCACCGTCGTGGTGATGATCGTGATGGCTGTGGCGGCCGTCGATGTGTTCTTCGGAGCCGGCGCCCAAGCCAATCAGCACATCCAGTGGCAGGCGACCGCTGCTGGCTTCGATGATTTTCACCGCGGGCGGCAGCTCTTCGGCGACTTCCAGGCGCACGCGGGCCAGGTCTTCAGGGCTGATCAGGTCGGACTTGTTGAGGATCACCAGGTCGGCGCTGGCCAGTTGGTCGGCGAACAGTTCGTGCAGTGGCGACTCGTGGTCCAGGTTCGGGTCGAGTTTGCGCTGGGCGTCGACCTGGTCCGGGAACGCGGCGAAGGTACCGGCGGCCACGGCTGGGCTGTCGACCACGGTGATCACGGCGTCAACCGTGCAGGCGCTGCGGATTTCCGGCCACTGGAAGGCCTGCACCAGCGGTTTTGGCAGGGCCAGGCCTGAGGTTTCGATGAGGATGTGGTCGAGGTCGCCGCGACGGGCGACCAGTTCGCGCATGACCGGGAAGAATTCTTCCTGCACGGTGCAGCACAGGCAGCCGTTGGCCAGTTCGTAGACGCGGCCGTTGGCTTCTTCTTCGGTGCAACCGATGGAGCACTGCTTGAGGATTTCACCGTCGATGCCCAACTCGCCGAACTCGTTGACGATCACGGCGATGCGACGGCCCTGGGCGTTGTCGAGCATGTGGCGCAGCAAGGTGGTTTTGCCCGAGCCGAGAAAGCCGGTAACGATGGTGACGGGGAGTTTGGCCAGTGTTTTCATCGGATGCCCTTTGGGGCGGGCATACGGGACGATAGGCCCTGCGGCGGCGCGCAGGAGCGGATTTCGTCACCGGATCACCCCGCCCGGTTGAAGTAGAAAATCGGTTACGAGGCAGGTCTCCTGGCTTGGGGCTTGCGGGTCTTGCGACCGGCGCTGGCTGCGCCTTCCCGCCATGGGTTAATGGCAGTGGCGTGGCAGGCAGTTGAACCCTTTACAGTTGCGGGGGCAGCCGCGGCTTGGACCGCGTTCCCTTCTTAGCTTCGGCGTGGGCCGAAGAACCTCGAGGGTGCAAGGCTACGCAGTGCGTGGGGGATGGTCAATGATGGGGTTGGGTTGGGTTGGGTTGGGCTGGGCTGGGCTGGGCTGGGCTGGGCTGGGCTGGGCTGGGTTGGTTGGTTGGTTGGTGTACACATCCGTTGCTGCGGTCACGGCGGCTATAGGTTCCGCTCTTACAGCGGGTCACTTTGGAAAAGCCCCAAAGTAACCAAAGGGCTCTTGCCCCACCACTCGGCACCTCGCTTAGGCTCGGTGTGCCCGAACGAAGGCTTGAATCCGTGGGCCGCCGTGACGGGCCATCCATGGCCCAACACGGCTAACCCGGCGTCCTGCCGGGTTACCCACGGATTCAAACCTGCGTTCGGCCAGCGTGGTTTAACGGGGCGCCTAAGATCAAAGTCAAAAGCAGATCAAGATCAAGATCAACAGCAGAGCACGGCGGCCTAGTAGCCGACCTGAGTGGTTAGATCAAAAGCGGACGCGAGGCGGCCTGACAGCCGGCCTGATCTTGGAGGCTGAACTCAATCA
>NZ_CAWOAW010000027.1:723897-768106 GCF_963879675.1 Pseudomonas sp. Larv2_ips | reverse complement strand
TGCCTGCGATGGCATCAACTGGTTGTGCCTGATACACCGAGGTGCCTGCATCGCAGGCAAGCCAGCTCCCACAGAAAAAGCAAAGGCAGTGCGGTGCTGGCGGTCTGTACTCGGTCAAACTGTGGGAGCGGGCTTGCTCGCGAAGGCGGTGTGTCAGCTACACATGAGCTAACTGACCCACCGCATTCGCGAGCAAGCCCGCTCCCACATTTGGAGCTCAGTGCATCAGATATGAGATGTGTTTCTCCGCTTTTGATCCGCTTTTGCTTCAACCACTCAGGTCGGCTTTCAGGCCGCCGTGCTCTGCTTTTGATCTGCTTTTGACTTTGATCTGACAGGCCCCGTTAAACCACGCTGGCCGAACGCAGGCTTGAATCCGTGGGTAACCCGGCAGGACGCCGGGTTAGCCGTGTTGGGCCATGGATGGCCCGTCGCGGCGGCCCACGGATTCAAGCCGGAGTGAGGGCACACCGAGCCCAAGCGAGGGGCCGAGTGGTGGGGCAAAGACCTTTTGGTTACTTTTGGGGCGTTTGCCAAAAGTGACCCGCTGTAAGAGCGGAACCCTAAGTGGCCGTGACCGCAGCAACGGATATGTACACCAAACATCCCATTTGACTCCCCTCCCACCCCCATGCTCTCCTACACACCTTGTTTCGGGTGCCCTTCACAGGGTGAAACGGGAAACCGGTGACTTATGCCTGCGCATGAGAAGTCCGGTGCTGCCCCCGCAACGGTAAGCGAGCGAAGTATCATAACCACTGTGCCTGTACGGCATGGGAAGGCGATGCTTTTTAGACCCAGCGTCCCTCGCAAGCCCGGAGACCGGCCCGAAAAATTTCAGATAACAAACCCGCGGTGGGCGGGCGCTGTTCAGAACCCTGCGTGCCCGGCTCGCAGGGTTTTCATGCGCTCGTTTCACCCCGAAACCCGAAGGGACGCGCCCATGTCGATCATCAGCAGCACCTCGCACTCCGCCAGTAGCACCGCCACCCTGAGCCAACGCCTGACCGCCGCCATCGGTGCGTCGATCCTCGGCGCGTGCCTGGTGTATTTCGCCGGTTTCTCGCATATCGAGGCGGTGCACAACGCTGCCCACGATACCCGCCACAGCGCCGCGTTCCCGTGCCACTGAGACCTGCCGACATGATCAAGCGCATCGCCCAAACCGCAGGCTTCACCGGCTTGCTCGCCGCCCTGCTGCTGACTCTGCTGCAAAGCTTCTGGGTCGCCCCGCTGATTCTGCAGGCGGAAACCTTTGAAAACGCCCCGGCCGCTGCCGAAGTCGTGCCCCATGTGCACGCTGAAGGCGCCGCCGCTCACACCCACGACGCCGAAGCCTGGGAGCCGGAAAACGGCTGGCAGCGCGTGCTGTCCACCACTGGCGGTAACTTGGTGGTTGCGGTCGGTTTCGCATTGATGCTGGCCGGCCTTTACACCTTGCGCGCGCCAACCCGCACCGCTCAAGGGCTGCTGTGGGGCTTGGCCGGTTACGCGACGTTTGTACTGGCGCCCACCCTGGGCCTGCCACCGGAGTTGCCGGGCACCGCTGCCGCCGACTTGGCGCAGCGGCAGATCTGGTGGATCGGCACGGCGGCGTCCACGGCTGCGGGTATCGCGCTGCTGGTATTTGGTCGCAATTGGCTGCTCAAAGTGCTGGGCGTGGCGATCCTGGCCGTGCCGCATGTGATCGGCGCGCCGCAACCTGAAGTGCATTCGATGCTGGCTCCAGAAGCGTTGGAAGCCCAGTTCAAGATCGCCTCGCAACTGACCAACGTCGCGTTCTGGCTGGCACTGGGTCTGATCAGCGCCTGGCTGTTTCGCCGCAACCGCGACGATCAATACTCGGCATGACGCTGGTGGTCGGGCTGGGTTGCCAGCGCGGGTGCGATGTTCACACCCTGCTCGGCCTGTTTGACGCCGCCCTGGCCGAGGGCGGTATCGAGCGCCAGCGCATCACCGCGCTGGCCAGTATCGACCGCAAACGGGATGAACCGGGGCTGCTTGCCCTGGCGCACATGTTGAACCTGCCGTTGCGGTGTTTCAGCGCAACGCAATTGGCGGTGTTTGAACCGCGCCTCAGTCACAGATCGGCAGTCGCGTTTGCCCATACCGGCTGTTACGGCATCGCCGAAAGTGCCGCCCTGGCCCTGGCTGAACAGCTCTCCCACCGCCCCGCCCACCTGCTGATCACGCGCAAAAAAGTCGCCCAGGCCACCTTTGCATTGGCCGGCGCTGACTAAAAACCCGATAATTGCCCTTCTCGATCATGAGCAATCTTCATGCTCGCCCGTTTTTCAACAGGAATTCCCATGACCGTCTACTTCATCGGCGCAGGCCCCGGCGACCCGGAATTGATTACCGTCAAAGGCCAACGGTTGATCCGCAGTTGCCCGGTGATCATCTATGCCGGCTCATTGGTGCCAGCGGCGGTATTGGAAGGTCATCAGGCGGAGCAGGTGGTCAACAGCGCCGAATTGCACCTGGAACAGATCATCGACCTGATCAAGGCTGCCCATGCCAAGGGCCAGGATGTGGCGCGCGTGCACTCCGGCGACCCCAGCCTGTACGGAGCGATTGGCGAGCAGATTCGCTGCTTGCGCGAGTTGGGCATACCGTTCCAGATCATCCCGGGCGTTACGGCGGTGGCGGCGTGTGCGGCGTTGCTGGAGACCGAGCTGACCCTGCCGGATATCGCGCAAAGCGTGATCCTGACGCGCTATGCGGATAAAACCAGCATGCCGGCCGGTGAAGACTTCGACAGCCTGGCGCGCCACGGCACGACCATGGCGATTCACTTGGGGGTTAATCATCTGGCCAAGATCGTCGCCGAGCTGCTGCCGCATTACGGCGCAGACTGCCCAATTGCCGTGGTGCACCGGGCGACGTGGCCAGATCAGGATTGGGTGGTGGGTACGCTGAGTGATATTGCCGAGAAAGTGGCGGCTAAAGGCTTTCGGCGTACGGCACTGATTGTGGTCGGGCGGGTGCTGGCGAATGACAGCTTCAGTGAGTCCTCGCTGTACCGTGCAGGCCACGCCCACCTTTATCGCCCTTGAAGCAATGCGCTCAAACAATGCGGGAGCGGGCTTGCTCGCGAAGACGGTGGGTCAGTTGCAGATGTAGTGACTGATACACCGCATTCGCGAGCACGCCTGCTCCCACAGTTAATCTTCTTTGGTAGGAATACCGCGCAAGTCACTGAATTTTAAGCATAAAAAAACGGCGCTCACGGGGCGCCGTTTTTTTGTTCGCAGCGAACACCTTACTCAGTAGTAGGCGTTTTCCTTCTGCGTGTGGTCGGTGACGTCGCGTACGCCCTTGAGCTCGGGGATGCGCTCGAGCAAGGTGCGCTCGATGCCTTCACGCAAGGTCACGTCTGCCTGGCCGCAGCCCTGGCAACCGCCGCCGAACTTGAGTACGGCAATGCCGTCTTCGACGACATCAATCAGGCTGACCTGACCGCCGTGGCTGGCCAGCCCCGGGTTGATCTCGGTTTGCAGGTAGTAGTTGATGCGCTCGTTGACCGGGCTGTCAGCGTTGACATTCGGCACCTTGGCGTTGGGCGCCTTGATGGTCAACTGGCCGCCCATGCGGTCGGTAGCGTAGTCGACCACGGCGTCATCGAGGAAGGCTTCGCTGAAGTTGTCGATGTACGCGGTGAAGCTTTTCAGCCCCAGGGCGGTGTCTTCAGGTTTCTCTTCTCCGGGCTTGCAGTAGGCAATGCAAGTCTCGGCGTATTGGGTGCCGGGCTGGGTGATAAAGACGCGGATGCCGATACCTGGGGTGTTCTGCTTGGACAGCAGGTCGGCCAGGTAATCGTGGGCGGCGTCGGTAATGGTTATGGCAGTCATGGAAACTCCTCACAGGCTTGCGGGCAGTTTACGCCAAATCATTACAGAGGTACAAAGTCCTAGTGTTTTTGTCGGGATAAATTCGACCGCTCGTCGCCATCAAACCAGCCTTTGAGCACGCGATAACTGCCCTGCTCCAGCCATCGGTAGCTGCCCATGGCGCTCAGGCCGATGATCACCACGCACACGGCCAGCACGGCATAAGGGTTCAGGGCGTAACGCTGGGCCAGATAACCGCCGGCCGAAAGCACCAGCACGTGCAGCAAATACACCGAATAGGAGCAGTCCCCGAGTACTTTAAACAGACGATAGTTGACGAAGAATCGCTCAAGCGCCACGCACGCCACCACCAACACCGCGCTGGGCAGGCCCCAGGTCAAGGCGCGGGGCGAGGCCGGCCAATGATAGATCGCCAGCAGCGCTGCGACGATTCCCAGCAGCGGCAGCCATAACCCCGGGCGAATCCAGCCCTTGCGGTAGAGCATGCCGATGCCGATGCCCATCAGAAATTCGACGACAATGTCCGAGCGATAGAACTCACTGATCCAGCCAAACGAGGTCCAGGCCTCGCAGACCGCAAACAACAACGCCGCCACCACCAGCAGTCGCCATTGCCGACGGAACAGCAAGGCCCAGGCAAACAGCAGGTAAAAAAGCATCTCGTAGTTCAGCGTCCAACCGACGTTAAGGGTCGGGTACACGCCATAACCGCCGGGGTTTTGCGAAGGAATAAACAACAGCGACATCAACACATGGGCGGCATCGACGCTCTGGTCCGGCAGCATTGGCCGGGCGACCACCACCAGTAATGCCATCAGCAGCGTGTAGAACCAGTAGGCCGGCACGATGCGCAGCAAACGGTACAACAGGAAACGCCAGGGCGGCAGGTCCTTGTCCTGGGTAGACAGGAAAATCACCAGGCCGCTGATGACAAAAAACACGTCCACGCCCGCGGCGCCCTTTTCGACAAATAACCTTCCCAAGGCCGTGTCCGCCTTGAAACCGAAGAAAATCTGCATGAAGTGGTGCCCTACCACCGTCCAGGCCGCCAGCGCGCGCAACGCCTGTACCGAGATCAACATTGTTTGCCGCCCTTCCCAACTCATCTAGATGAAGTTGGGACCATGGCGGACGGCCAAAGGTCGATCAAAGATTCTCGTAGCGGTTCATGTCCAGCACGCCTTCTTCCACCGGCGTGGTTTCGCGGATGTACCGCGACGCGTCATGGAAATACTGCCAGAACAGCGGATGGCTGCGGCGCACGCCCCAGCGATCGACGATCTTCTCGAAGCGCTTGGCGTCCCTGGCATTTTCCATTGCCGCCACAAACTCCGGCACTTCCTGCGCGGGGATATTGAAGATGAAATTCGGGTAGCTGCTGAGCACACCGGGGTAGATGGTCACAGTGTCCAGGCCCGGTTGATAGCGATAAGCCTCACCCAACAGGAACGCCACATTACTGTGCGCCCGGTTGCGCAGCATGCTGTAGAACTCGCGTTTGCCACTGGCCGTTTCGATCCGCAGCAGGCTCGCCTCGGGCAATTGATCAATCACCTTGAGCCCCGCTGCCGGCCTCGACGTGAGGCGACTGAGCGCCTGCTCCGCAGCCTGCAACGCCGGCTCAATGCCGTCGCGCGAGCAATAGGCACTGGTGCAGCGGTTGATCGGATCCGGGCTGGCATTCAAATAGCCATAACGCGTCAGCAACTGCTTGGCAAAATCGCGCTTCGGGTCCTTTTCATCCAGGTGCAAGCCGCTCGGCTTGTCATCATCAATCGCTTCATAGTCCAGCCACAGTTTGAGCTTGCCGCTGTTCTGGTACCAATCGTCCATAAAATCATCGCGGGTATCCGCCGGCATCAGACGCAGGAAGTTCTGCTCGGCGCCATTGCGGATCAGGTCGAAGTACAGCCGGGTCTGGGCCTGGTGCGACACGTTGCCGAACACATCGAAGTTCACCGCCAACTGGTAATAAGTGCGTTCCAGCAACGGGTAATCGAACAACCACATCGTTTGCGGCACCTCGCCGATCAGGCCCTTGGTCACCGAGGCACTGTCAAAATGGCGGAAAATGCTCAACAAGGCATTGTCGTTACCCGTCCACAGGGTCGACCAACTCGGCGGCGGCAAGTCTGCGTAGCTGTCACGGCGCAAGGCCTCGTACTGGTTACGCTTGTCGCGATAGGCCAGCCACAGGCCGAGCACGCTGCCCACGTCGTCGTTCTGCCCCGGCATCGCCAGCAATGGCGTGGCCTGGCCGCGATAACGCGCATCGGTGATGTACAGGTCGTGGTCCGGGTCCTGGAACAGGGCCCAGAAATTATCGCGAATCACGTCCGTGGCGATCTGCCCACGGCACACCGGCCCGCGAATAAAGGTGCGCACGAAGTATTCGGCGTTATCGAGCATGAACTGGTAACGCGCCTTGGCTGGAATTGCCTCAAAGGTCTCGAACGGGTTGGCCCGGCGCCCCGGACCATAGCCTGGCAAGGCGTTGACCTGCCAGTCACCGGCGTAGAACAGCGCCTTGATGCGCGCCATTTTCGCCGCGCTGAACGGGTAAGTGATGTGCGTTTTGTGCACGATCACGCCCTGCATCGGCCAGAGACGGTAATAAACATTGGTGCCTGGATCATCGTTGGGGCGACGGGTGGCGATCAGATCAATCGGCTGGCCGCTCGGCGTGCGTGAGCGCACCCACTGGAAGAAATGCCCCGGCTCGCCGTTCTCGAAGTAAATGTGCGCCAGGAACAAATGCTCATACAACCAGCGCGCCACCAGGCTTTCGCGGGCGCCGGGCTGGTTGAACAGGTTTTCCCACTGCTGCACCTGCAAGGCTTCCCTGGCGCTGGGCGCCAGGCCTTGGTCATCAATCGGGGCGCCGGAGGCCAGCCAGCGCTGCAGCGTCTGGTATTGCTGGTCGGTCAGGCCGGTGACGGCCAGCGGCATGCCTTCCTTGGGATGCGCGCCGGCGTAGGCATTGAACTCGCCGGGCATGGCGCACAGGTTCTGGCGGTTCAGGCCCAGCATGATCTCGTCGGGCAGTTTGGCATTGGGTTCAAGTGGCGCGTTATGACCCAGCTCCAGCATGCGCGCCATCAATGCGGCCTGGCTGCCCTGGGCGTCCAGCACCGAGTAAAAGCCCTTCTGCTGCCAGGCCTGCTTGCCGAAGGCGTCTGAGAACAAACGGGTGGTCGGTGCGGCCTGGCTGCGTTCGCCGTCGTAGACCGGCATTTTGGTCGCGCCGCGCGCAACGCCCTCAGCACTGCCCAGGTTGAGCTGGCAGGCTGAGTCGTAACAGGCGTGGCAGGCCACGCACTTCTCGGTGAAGATCGGTTGGACGTCGCGGGTATAGGAGATCGCCGGGGCGGGACTGTTGACCGGTAAAGCCTGTGCCTGAGCGCAGCTGGCTATCAAGGCCAGAACGGCGCTGATGATGAGGCGAAGTGACATGTATCCGGTCCCGATTCAATGCGTGCGATATAAAAGTGCCAGCAGTCTACCGGGCCATGCCATCCGCCAACATGAACGATATTCATGCAAAACCTGGACATGCTCTAAATCGGCACAGGTTTGTTATGATTCACGCCCTCCGAAATGCCTGACCAGAGTAGTCCCATGTCCGATCGTAGCGCTCGTCTGCAAGCCCTTCACCAAGCCCTCAAGGAACGCATCCTGATCCTCGACGGCGGCATGGGCACGATGATCCAGAGCTACAAGCTTGAGGAAAACGACTACCGCGGCAAACGCTTTGCCGATTGGCCGAGTGACGTCAAGGGCAACAACGACCTGCTGGTGCTCACCCGCCCCGACGTGATCGGCGGCATCGAAAAGGCCTACCTGGATGCCGGTGCCGACATTCTGGAAACCAACACCTTCAACGCCACGCGTATTTCCATGGCCGATTACGGCATGGAAGAACTGGCCTACGAATTAAACGTAGAAGGCGCGCGACTGGCACGCAAAATCGCCGACGCCAAGACCCTGGAAAACCCGGCCAAGCCGCGTTTTGTCGCCGGCGTGCTTGGCCCGACCAGCCGTACCTGCTCGCTGTCGCCCGATGTGAACAACCCCGGCTACCGCAACGTGACCTTCGATGAGCTGGTGGAAAACTACACCGAAGCCACCAAGGGCCTGATCGAGGGCGGCGCCGACCTGATCCTGATCGAGACCATTTTCGACACCCTCAACGCCAAGGCCGCGATCTTCGCTGTACAGGGCGTGTTCGAGGAACTGAACGTCGAACTGCCGATCATGATTTCCGGCACCATCACCGACGCTTCCGGCCGTACCCTGTCGGGCCAGACCACCGAAGCGTTCTGGAACTCCGTCAGCCACGCCAAGCCACTGTCCGTGGGCCTCAACTGCGCACTGGGTGCGAGCGAGTTGCGTCCGTACCTGGAAGAGCTGTCGAACAAGGCCAATACCCACGTTTCGGCGCACCCGAACGCCGGCCTGCCCAACGAATTCGGCGAATATGACGAGTTGCCGTCGCAAACCGCCAAGGTCATCGAAGAGTTCGCCCAGAGCGGCTTCCTGAACATCGTCGGCGGCTGCTGCGGTACCACGCCAGGCCACATTGAAGCCATCGCCAAGGCCGTGGCCGGCTACGCGCCGCGCCCGATCCCGGACATTCCCAAGGCGTGCCGCTTGTCGGGCCTGGAGCCGTTCACGATTGATCGCAGCTCGTTGTTCGTCAACGTCGGCGAGCGCACCAACATCACCGGTTCCGCCCGCTTCGCCCGGTTGATTCGTGAAGACAACTACACCGAAGCCCTGGAAGTCGCCCTGCAGCAGGTTGAAGCCGGCGCCCAGGTGATCGACATCAACATGGACGAGGGCATGCTCGATTCGAAGAAGGCCATGGTGACCTTCCTCAATCTGATTGCCGGCGAGCCGGACATCTCTCGCGTACCGATCATGATCGACTCCTCCAAGTGGGAAGTGATCGAAGCCGGCCTCAAATGCATCCAGGGCAAGGGCATCGTCAACTCCATCAGCATGAAGGAAGGCGTCGAGCAGTTCATTCACCACGCCAAACTGTGCAAGCGTTATGGCGCGGCGGTGGTGGTGATGGCCTTCGACGAAGCCGGCCAGGCCGACACCGAAGCGCGCAAGAAAGAAATCTGCAAACGCTCCTACGACATCCTGGTCAATGACGTCGGCTTCCCGCCGGAAGACATCATCTTCGACCCGAACATCTTCGCGGTCGCCACCGGTATCGAGGAGCACAACAACTACGCCGTCGACTTCATCAACGCCTGCGCCTACATCCGCGACGAGCTGCCGTATGCGCTGACCTCGGGTGGCGTGTCCAACGTGTCGTTCTCGTTCCGCGGCAACAACCCGGTGCGTGAGGCGATTCACTCGGTGTTTTTGCTGTATGCGATCCGCAACGGCCTGAGCATGGGTATCGTCAACGCCGGCCAACTGGAGATCTACGACCAGATCCCGGCCGAGCTGCGCGATGCGGTAGAAGACGTGGTGCTCAACCGCACGCCGGAAGGCACTGACGCCCTGCTGGCCATTGCCGACAAGTACAAGGGCGACGGCAGCGTCAAAGAGGCCGAGACCGAAGAATGGCGTGGCTGGGACGTCAACAAGCGCCTGGAACACGCGCTGGTCAAAGGCATCACCACGCACATCGTTGAAGACACCGAAGAATCGCGCCAGTCGTTCGCGCGCCCGATCGAAGTGATCGAAGGCCCGCTGATGTCCGGCATGAACATCGTCGGCGACCTGTTCGGCGCCGGCAAAATGTTCCTGCCCCAGGTGGTGAAATCGGCCCGGGTGATGAAGCAGGCCGTGGCCCACTTGATTCCGTTTATCGAGCTGGAAAAAGGCGACAAACCGGAAGCCAAGGGCAAGATCCTGATGGCCACGGTGAAGGGCGACGTGCACGACATCGGCAAGAACATTGTCGGCGTGGTGCTCGGTTGCAACGGCTATGACATTGTCGACCTGGGCGTGATGGTGCCGGCGGAGAAGATCCTGCAGGTGGCCAGGGAACAGAAGTGCGACATCATCGGCCTGTCCGGCCTGATCACGCCGTCGCTGGATGAGATGGTTCACGTGGCCCGCGAGATGCAGCGCCAGGACTTTCACCTGCCGTTGATGATCGGTGGCGCCACCACCTCCAAGGCCCACACGGCGGTCAAGATCGAGCCCAAGTACAGCAACGACGCGGTGATCTACGTCACCGACGCTTCGCGCGCAGTGGGCGTGGCCACGCAATTGCTGTCCAAGGAGCTGAAGGCCGGCTTCGTCGAGAAAACCCGCCTGGAATACATCGACGTGCGCGAGCGTACGTCTAACCGCAGCGCCCGCACCGAGCGCCTGAGCTACCCGGCGGCCATCGCCAAGAAGCCGCAGTTCGACTGGAGCACCTATACCCCGGTGAAGCCGACTTTTACCGGCGCCAAGGTGCTGGACAATATCGACCTCAAGGTGCTGGCCGAGTACATCGACTGGACGCCGTTCTTTATCTCCTGGGACCTGGCCGGCAAGTTTCCGCGCATCCTCGAAGACGAAGTGGTTGGTGAAGCGGCCACCGCGCTCTACGCCGATGCCCAGGAAATGCTCAAGAAGCTGATCGACGAAAAACTCATCAGCGCCCGCGCGGTATTCGGTTTCTGGCCGACCAACCAGGTGCAGGACGATGACCTGGAAGTCTACGGCGACGATGGCCAGCCGATTGCAAGGCTGCATCACCTGCGCCAGCAGATCATCAAGACCGACGGCAAGCCGAACTTCTCCCTGGCCGACTTCGTGGCGCCAAAAGACAGCGGCGTGACCGACTACATCGGTGGTTTCATCACCACCGCCGGCATCGGCGCAGAAGAAGTCGCCAAGGCCTATCAGGACGCGGGCGACGACTACAACTCAATCATGGTCAAGGCCCTGGCCGACCGCCTGGCCGAAGCCTGCGCCGAGTGGTTGCACCAGCAAGTGCGTAAAGAGCACTGGGGTTACGCCAAGGACGAGCAACTGGACAACGAAGCGCTGATCAAGGAGCAATACAGCGGCATCCGCCCTGCTCCCGGCTACCCGGCGTGCCCTGATCACACCGAGAAGGCCCAGCTGTTCCAACTGCTGGACCCCGAGGCGCGCGAAATGCACGCCGGGCGCAGCGGCGTGTTCCTCACCGAGCACTACGCGATGTTCCCGGCGGCGGCGGTCAGTGGCTGGTACTTCGCCCATCCACAGGCGCAGTACTTTGCCGTGGGCAAGGTCGACAAGGACCAGGTCGCGAGCTACACCGCGCGCAAAGGCCAGGACCTGGCCGTGACCGAGCGCTGGCTGGCGCCGAACCTGGGTTACGACAACTGATCGGCTACTGGCTCAGCGCGGCGATCTCCCGCGCTGACAGCACGTTTATCAAGGCCTGACGCTGCACCTTGTTGGCCTTCTGCAACGCCTCCATCTGCTGGAGGTACGCCGAATTCATGTCGGGGTAGCGATCCTCCAGCGCCGACGCGCTGTCCGCCAGCGTCTGCTGCACCCGGGCGAAAGCGTCCGGGTATTGTTGCTGCAGATAATCGACCCAGTACGTGCGCGCCGTCAGTTGCTCGATGAACAGCGATGTCTGTTCGCGGGCCATGATCGTCGTATAGGCCGCCTCCAGGTCGACTGGCCGTACTCCGGAAAGACCTTCGTAGAGCATGCTTGCAGGTTGCCTGGGCAAACCCAGGCGCCGGGCCAGGCCGATGCGATAGGCCAGGCGTATTTCGGCCGGGTCGGTGCCCGGGTTTTCGCGAATCCGCACGCTCGCCACTTCCTCCAGCTGGTCCAGGCGGAATAAGCCTCTGGACAGGTTCAACAGGGCGCGCCCCTTGTCGGTGGGGTCGATGGCACGCAGGGCATTGAACTCATAGACTTCGACTTCCAGCGCGTTGAACAACAGCATGCGACCATCCCCACAGGTCACCGCAAGCCTGGAAGCACGCGCGATGCCCATCAGCCGCTCGCACAAGGCTGCATCGCCATAGGCCGCCTCCAGCACTTGCCAAACCCGCCCGGCCAGGTCGGCGCGGTCGAGTTCGAAGTCTCGGGTATTACGCAGTTGCGCCAGTATGTTGGAGAAATCACCGCTGTCGTCACGGGCGATCACCGTGTCCCATATCCTGTGTTTTTCCGAGTCGAGGGCCACGCCGGTAAACCAGCGTGCCTTTTGCACATCTGCCGGCTCAAGCTCTGGGTGAGCGTCAGGATGTTCGTCATCGGACTCGGCCCCATACCCCGCCAGTTGATCGTCAATTTCCTCGGCACTGAAACCCAGCCCACGGCCGGTTTCGCGTTGATACTCGCGCAGGCGGATGAACGCTTCCTCAAGCAGCAGGTTGTCGGACAGGTCGGTACCGGCCATCAAGGCAGCATGTTGTGGCTCAAATGCCTCGGCAGGGATGACGGCTATCGGGTAGTTGCTCCTGAGATCCAGACGGGTCAGCGCGGGAGCTTCCAATGCGCCGGTGGGCCATTCAGACAGCCGGTTGCGACTCAGATCCAGGCTTTGCAGGCGGTCGAGACCGGTGAGGTCGAAGGTACTCAGGGCGTTGCGCCCCAAGTCCAACACTTGCAGGCGCGGCAAGTCACGCAGTTGGCGCTGCAACGGCACGTTGGCCGCCAGCGCGTTGTCGTTAATGCCCAACTCTGTCAGGTCTGCCATCTGCGTTACGGCCTCGGGCAGCGTGCCCATGCGGTTGCCGTTGAGCATCAGGCGGTTCACGCGCGCAAAGGCGCGTAAAAAATCGTTCGAGGCGGCCGTGAGGCGTACACCGCTCAGATCCAGCGCCCGCACATGGTTGAAGGTAACCGGCAGCGCCGGCAGGTCACCGAGGATCAGGCCGCTCAAGTCCAGCGCAGCGTCATTGGCGGGTACCTCGATGCCCCGCACGTCGCTCAGCGTCTCTCGCCAGCAGGCCAGCAGCCGATCAGCGGCGCGCCGGCGGTCGGTCGCGTTCACCCACTCGTTACGGTTGCGCACGGCGGGCCTGTCAATCCAGCCGTTCAACCGCTCGATCATCTGGGTGTGCTGCGCCTGCCATTGGCGCAGCGCCGTTTCGATCTGCGTGGCACTGACGTCCTGCGCCAGCCATGTGTCGATTCGCTTGCCGGCCTGGGTGGCATCCAGCTGTGGATCCAGGCGCTGCAAGCGCTCGGCCGAGGTCAGCGACGCCTCGGTGGCTTTTGGCGCCAATGCCAGTGGCACTATCAGGTCCGGTTGCTGCGACACCTCGACCGGGAAGAACAGGGGATCGCCGCCGGTCATGCCGGCCGCCAGTACGTTTCGATCAATCCCGAACGGCCTGACAAACATGCTCGCCATGGGTTTTCCGGCGCTGGTGCGGCGGGCAAAGGCCTGCGCCACGGCCAGCGCCGCCGGGCTCAAGCGGCAACCACGCAAGGTGGTACCGGCCAGCAGCGCATCGTGCCCCGCCAGCGCCGCCTCGGGAATGCCGGTGACCGCACTGTGGCTGAGGTCGAGAAACCCCAGACGCGGCAGGTTCAGCACGCCCTCGGGCCAGTCGAGGATCGCGGTCTGCCCCAGGTTCAGCGACACCAGTTCTGTCAGCGACGTGACGCTCAGCCGGCCGACGCGGTTCATCGACAAGTCCAGCCGTCGCAGTGCCTGGAGGCGGTTGAGCCGCGTCTGGATAGGCGTGGTGATCGTCAGTTCGTTGCCACAAAGATTCAGGTCGCTCAGGTGCTCCAGCGTCTCGAGGGCCTGAGGCAACTCGGTCAGGCGGTTGTGACTCAGGTCCAGTTCGCGCAGCTGCACAAACCGGCCCACGAATGCATTCACCTGCGCCGCCGTGAGCTTTGCGCCGGCCAGGATCAAACGCCGGATCTGCGGGAACACCGTATCGCCCAGCGCCGGTAAATCGCCCGGCGCGCCGTATTCGCGCAAGTCCAACGTTTCTCTCATCGGCTCGCCACGGCCTCGCGACGGACCCGCCAGCGGCTCGCGGGCCGCGTACCGGGCAGCCAAAGCGTCACGCCAGCACACACGCAGCCTGTCCGCCAGCGTCTGGCGATGATGGGAGGGCATCTGCTCGCCCTCGACGCGCACGCCATCGCGGCTCTGCCATTCAACCAGTGGCGCATCCCAGGCGCGATACTCCGCGTGCAGCGCCTCGACTTTATCCAGCAACGCACGGCCCGCCAGGCCGTCCTCGCTGAACGCGGCGAGTGCATTGGCGGCGAAGGCCGGTACGTGCGGCACCAGCGCCTCAAGGCGCCGCTCACAGTGCTGCGCGACGATGTAGGGCTCGTCCACCAGGTGCGCCGGATTGCCCTGCACGTAGTCAAACGCCTTGCGGAACGCCTGCGGTTCCAGCGCCTTCCAGTTCAACCTCAAGCGGCGCCACAAACGCTCATGCCCCGTGAACAGTTCATCGGGCAGTGAGGCGATCTGCACACCGGTCAGGTCCGCCGATTCAAGCGCCTCAAGCGCCAGCAGCCCTGCCGGCCATTCACGCAGGTTGCCGGCCAGCCGTAGCGTGCGCAAACGTGGCAGCGCACGGTAATCCAGGGCCGGAAGACTGCCGGTCAGGTGCAACTGCTCCAGCTGGTTCATGCCTTGAAGGGCCTGGGTCAATGCCGGTGAATACTCACCGAAAAACGTCGGCAGTTCGCGCTTGAGCTCAGTGATGCGGGTGAGGCCCGGCAGCGCGTCGGCAAATGCAGCCATGTTGGCTGAGTCAATGAAAACATCGAGGGCTTCAAGCGCGCCAAACTGTTCGAAAAGCGCACCTGCGGCAAGCTGTGAACTGCTGATTCGCAGCTTGCGCACATGGGAAAAATCGGCAGCCCAGGTCGGCAACGGCTCGGTGCCCAACAGATTGAGCTCGAACAACGGGGCTTGCCCGCGGTACAAACCGTTTCTCCAGCCGTCAATGAGCCGCTCGGCGATATCGCGTCGGGTTGGCCAGTTGGCTCCGCGAGGATACGCAGGCACGTCGCCCTCGACCCAGGTGTCCAGCGCTGCGCGCAAGCCCTCGAACTCCCTGCGCCGGTTCTCCAACAGGTGAAACACCTGCTGGTCGGAGTCACCGGCAAGCAGTCGACTCCTGACGAACTGCAACGCCTGCTGATCATCCAGATTGGGATAAATGTCCCGCACCCTGGCAACCAACGGCTCGTCGGCGAACCCCACCGCATCACCGCTGGCCGCGTAACCCAGTTGACCGGTCGGGCTTCGGACCCGGCGACCGGCGCCGGGTGTGAGCGGCTCGCGCTTGAGGATGCGCGACATGGCCTCGCGGTGGCTGCACGCGTAGTCCGCCACGTGTTTGCGCAACGCCTCAGCCGGCTCGCCCTGTAAGGACGCGCGTAGCGTCTCGGGCAGCGCGTGCAGCAGCGACTCAAACAGATTGCGACCATACCGGGGAAGGCTATTGAGTGCCCTGCCCTCGGCATCCAGCAGGCGAAAACTCTCCCCCGCCTTGATCAGGTAATAACGCGTTGCGGCCTGCTCAGTGCCGATGCTGTCCACCAGCGGCCCGTTGATGCCCAGCGACCGTTCTTCTATGCGTATAGCCGGCGACCAACCGGGCAGTTGCTCGAGGCTGTGCAGCGCCACACGGTCACTGGCCGCAGAGGCCAGGTTGTCGCGGTACACGCCTGCCAAGGCGCGGCTCACACTGCCCCGATGCAGGTGCTCGCGAATGACTTTGGCCAGGCGCAGGGACACCCGGCCGCTGCTGCGCAGTTGGCTCAACTCGGCAGCGCCGGCACTGGCCAGCACCCGCTGCGCGGCTTCTGGCGACAGCGACGTAAAACTGCGCTGCAGCGCGCGAATATCCGCCTCTGGCGGCGCTCGTCGGCTCAGGAGGCTGTCGAACAGGGCCTTCTTGCGAGCCTGCGCCTGATCGGCCAGACGCTCTCTGAACACCTGCACCGGATCGGCGCCGGCCGGCATGCTTTCGCGGCCGAGCAAACGGCTGATTTGCGCCTCATTGAGGGCGGCCAGCACGTGCACCGGCAATTGCCCGGCATCGACTTGCGCCTGGGTCATCTTGATCGTGGGCCTTGCGCTGCCCGGCGACTCTGCGCCGAACCGCTGGGAAGCGCCCCAGGGTTCGGGGCCGCTGAACACCTCCACCACCTCCTCGACCGGCCAGCCCGGCATGTCCACTGCCAGCGGCACCATGAACTGGCAGAGGCCCTCCAGGCAGGCGCCTTCGCGGATTTGTTTAATTACCTCGTCCGCCTGACGGTCTGCCTCGAATAACCGGGCCACCTCCAACAACTCTGGCGGCGGCGCCTGTTGATCCATGTGCAGCTTGCGCAATTGATCATCACTGATCCCGCAGACGTCGGCGATCTGTTCCAGTTGTGCATCGGAAAATGGCTCCATGTGCAGTCCGCAGCGGCGCAGCAACGTGCTGCGACGCCATGCCAACGGCCGCTCCAGCGTGTGCCGCCAGGCACCGTGCCCGTTGTGTTGCACAACCGGCTGATAGGCGTCGATTTCAGTCGGGTGCTTGATCCGCCATTGCTTGCGCACCGGGTCGAAAGTCTTTTCGTAAACATTGCCCTCCAGCGCAATGTAGGTTTTGCCTGCTACCGGGTATTGCCCCAATGCGTTGGGTTCAAGCCCCCTGAGCGAGACGCTGCTTTTGTAGGCCGCAAGGTCGGGATGCCACAAGCGCAGTTTGCCGAACGGCGTGACCACCCGGCTCATGCCGTTGACAAAGCGCGACGGCATAATCGGCGGCGCCCTGCCCGCCACGGCACCCAGCGCGGCCATGAACGCGACGTTCTGCATCACCGAGGCCAGATGCGCCCAGGCCTCTTCCCCGTCGCCAGCGTTCCACGCTTGCACGCCTTGATAAACCTCATAGCCGAGCTGTACGGCGGTCACGGCCATCATCACTTCGCCCAGCCCCGGCACCAAAAACGCCGCGACATTGACCAGGTTCAGGCCCCATTCGGCCCAGTGCTTGAGGCGATTGACCCAGGCGTCGTGATCGACTTGCGCGGTGGGTACCGCCAGCAACTTCGCGTTGGACCTGAGGCGCGCAAGGTGGCATTCGTACAGGTGACCGAACACCTCGGCGCTGATGAACGTCTCCTCGGGCTGCAGCTTGACGCTGTCGTTCCAGACTTCCTCGTACATCCCGTGAGCATAGGCCGCAGGGTTGTAATGGGGCCCTGGTGGCACCGGGTTCGGGTTCCAGCGCATCGTTTTCAGTTGGCTTTTAAGCCGCCGAAGGAACGTCTGCGCTTCATCCTGGGACAAGAAGCCGGTAAAAAACCGCTGGTAACCCACCGAGCGCAAGTTGAGCGCCAACTGTGTGGTGAACGCCTTGAGCGATGCGTATTCCCTGACTGGGTTGCGCGGATCACCGGGGATCCACACGATGACTCGACTGTCGCCAGCCCGGAGTTTGAGCAGCTCGGCCGCCGGCAGGATAACGTCGATGAGCGTCGCCATGCCCGGCAACGGCTTGCGTGTGCTGGCGCCGATGATCAGCACCTCGCTCACCTGCGCCCCCAACAGGTTCAACTGGCTGTAAGCCACCGGCTTGCCATCCAGGGTCGGTGCGGGATGGGCATCGAGTATCGCCAGCAACGTGGCGTGGGCCGTGGCGCTGAGGGTGTTGCGCAAGCGAGCGATGTGGGCGTGCACCCGCAGCGTGTCCTTGTTTGCCTCGATCATCTGCCGACGCACCTGCGCCGCAGTGGCTGGCGTCTCAAACACGCGGCTCAGGTGTTGCTGGTATTGCTGACCCAGGTCCAGCTCGCGGCACAGGTTGGCGAAATCCGCAGGCTTGATCGACAGCTTGTCGCGCAGGCGGTAACGCCATTTCGCAAACGGATAACGGTTGCTTTCATCGTACGCCAGGATGTCCAGCGACCCCGCCGGCGCCAGCGCACTGGTTTCCTGCAGCGCGGTTTCATCAAACCGCTCACCGTCTTCGAAGTTGCGCAGCGCGGCTTGCAACAGCGAATGCTGTTCGAGCCGGTTGGGCGCGCGCAGGTGGAACAGCGCGGTGGTGTTGACGTCGGGTGTTTGGGCGAATGTCTTGTGCAATGCCTCGGCCAGCAACGGCTCGGCAAATTCAGTGAGGCCTTTGAAGTCTTTCAGCGTTTCGGCCAGGGCCTGGCTGGAGGCCTGGCGCCGGCGGCCGCTGTCTTCCAGGGCTTGGCGCACTGCTGGGCTGGCGGCGGCAATCGCCTCGGGATAGCCGCGTTTGAAGCGCTGCACCGGGTCGCGCGCGCGGTTGAGGGCCTCGATATCCGCCGCCGTCAGGTGTTTGATCCACCCGGGCAGACGGGCCTTGATGAACGGAGCATGAAGTGAAGAGGTGGGCATGTTTGACGATTCCTGATGCGTCTTGAAGAAGCATCAGAAAATCACGCTGGCGGCCCCCCGAAGCGGTGCACTTTTATGGCCTGCTCCGGGGAATTGACTATGCTTGCTCAGGATCGACCGGATCCGCATGACGAGGGTTTTATGAACGACTCACCCAATAAGCCCCCTACTTTCTGGCAAATGCTGCACAGCGTGATGGCCGCGGCCTTCGGGGTGCAAAGCGGGAAGAACCGCGCGCGCGATTTCACGCACGGCAAGCCCAGCCACTTCGTGATCCTGGGAATTGTGTTCACGGCGGTGTTTGCATTGACCCTGTTCGCCATCGTCAAGCTGGTGCTGCACCTGGCAGGCGTTTGAGTGCGCTCAAGGCGTTAACAGCTGCAAGCCGAACGGGTAAACGTAACCGGCCGGTTTGCCCTGGGCCGACAACGCCCGAAAATTCACGCCGTAGACCTGCGCCGCGTTGATGTCCAGCAGCCGCTGGGCAAGGTCCGGGCCGATCAACTCAAACAGATCGAGCTTGCGTTCATTCACGCCGTTCTGGCGGATGTCCAGCCCCAGCGCATCGTCATGCAGCAACACCATCGCCCAGCCGCCAAGGGTGAAGTGCCCTGCCACCAAAACGCTCAAGCGCCCATCAAGGCGAGCCCGCACTACCTCGGGCGAACTGTTGACGGCGCTGAACAGCACGTCCTTGCCCGGCGTACGCCCAGTGGCTTGCAGCGCCGCCATCGCGCCCAGCGCCATTTCATCATTGGCCGACCACACCAAGGCGGTTTGCGGATAACGTTTGAACAGTTGCGTGGCCTGTTCGAACGCGCGCTGGCGGCTCCACTCGCCATACACCAGCTGGCGCATACGCACGTAGGGGAAATCGACCAGGGCCCGCCGTAAACCCTGCTCGCGTAGCTGAGCCGCCGGCGTGGTCTTGACCCCGGAAAACGCCAGCAGATCGAGGGTTTGGCCGGGTGCGACGGGGCCATGCTGACGCAGCAGCTCTGTGAGCATGAGGTAACCGGCCTCCTCATCATTGGCGATAAGACTGCCGAGCCAGTTGGGATAGCTGTGGGCATCCAGCAGTTGCACCTGGTCGCTGGTCAGGGCGTTATTCACGATCAGCAACTTGACCCGGCTGCCCTGAGCCATGCGCAGAATCTGCGGGGCGACGTATTGCTCATTCACCAGCACCAGGTAATCAGGCCGCTCGCTGCCTTGCAGCGCTTCCCGGGCCTGGGCCAGGGTGTTACGAGGATCGCGCTCGGAATAACGCACGCGCAAATCCAGGCCGAGGTCCTTGGCGGCGGCCTGCATGAATTGCGCGTAGTTGACCCAGAAGGTTTCCGTGGACGTGCCAGGGTTGAGAAACACCACCGACGCGGCGTGGGCCATGGCCCCGTACGTCGATCCCAGCAACCACGCACACGTAATAAGAACCTTCAACATAGTTGTCTGAACCTTGAACGTTGACGGCCATGATAGTGGCAATACGACAGTCAATCGAGGTCCAATCAACGCGAGTTTATTGGTGGCTGACCCAGAATACGGCGGTTCCTACCACCAGGATTATCAGAAACAAAATCGCCCAGGCATCAACGGTACTGTCGGGTTTACGGGCTTTGGTCGGATTGCTCATTGCATCGCCTCTTATCGGTTTTATAGGTGATTGCACTCAAACACGATCACAGTAAAGTTGATGATTGCCCGCATGACAAATGTGGGTATCGCGATAACCGTTCTCATTAGTCAATTTGGTTATTTACATATACTCAAACATCACTTTTGCGCATAAACGCAAACTGGTATCGTGCGCCGGCTCCGTTGGGAGTGCGCGGCCGTGCGCGCAGATTTGCCGAGAACAGGACCTATATGTACGTATACGACGAATACGATCAGCGCATCATCGAGGACCGCGTCAAGCAGTTCCGTGATCAGACCCGACGCTACCTAGCAGGTGAACTGAGCGAAGAAGAGTTCCGCCCTCTGCGCCTGCAAAATGGCCTTTATGTTCAGCGCTTTGCGCCGATGCTGCGGGTTGCCGTGCCTTATGGCCAACTGACTTCCCGTCAGACGCGCATGATGGCCAAGATTGCCCGCGACTTCGACAAGGGCTACGCCCACATCAGTACCCGCCAGAACGTCCAGTTCAACTGGCCGGCGCTGGAAGACGTGCCGGACATCCTGGCCGAGCTGGCCACGGTGCAGATGCACGCCATTCAGACCAGCGGTAACTGCCTGCGCAACGTGACCACTGACCAATTCGCTGGCGTGGCCGCCGATGAGCTGATCGACCCTCGTCCGTGGTGCGAAATCGTCCGTCAGTGGACCACCTTCCACCCGGAGTTCGCCTACCTGCCGCGCAAGTTCAAGATCGCCATCAATGGCTCGACCTCGGACCGCGCAGCCATCGAAGTGCACGATATCGGCCTTGAGCCGGTGCACAACGCGGCCGGCGAGCTGGGTTTCCGCGTGCTGGTCGGTGGTGGCCTGGGCCGTACGCCGGTCGTTGGCGCGTTCATCAATGAGTTCCTGCCCTGGCAAGACCTGTTGAGCTACCTCGACGCCATCCTGCGGGTCTACAACCGCTACGGCCGTCGTGACAACAAATACAAGGCCCGGATCAAGATTCTGGTCAAGGCGCTGACCCCTGAGGTATTTGCGCAGAAAGTCGGCGCCGAAATGGAACACCTGCGCGGTGGCCAGACCACGCTGACCGAAGCCGAAGTACACCGCGTGGCCAAGCACTTCGTCGATCCGGAGTACAAGGCCCTGAGCAATCAGGACGCCGAGTTGGCTGCACTCGATCAGCAGCACCCAGGTTTCGCCCGCTGGCGCACCCGCAACACCCTGGCGCATAAAAAGCCGGGCTATGTCGCCGTGACCCTGTCGCTCAAACCCACCGGCGTGGCGCCGGGTGACATCACCGACAAGCAGCTGGACGCCGTCGCCGACCTGGCCGAGCGTTACAGCTTTGGCCAACTGCGCACCTCCCACGAGCAAAACATCATTCTCGCGGACGTCGAGCAAAGCCAACTGTTCACCCTGTGGGGCGAGCTGCGCGAAGGCGGTTTCGCCACGCCGAACATCGGCTTGCTGACCGACATCATCTGCTGCCCGGGCGGCGATTTCTGCTCCCTGGCCAACGCCAAATCGATCCCGATTGCCGAATCGATCCAGCGCCGTTTCGACGACCTGGACTACCTGTTCGACATCGGCGAGCTGGACCTGAACATCTCCGGTTGCATGAACGCCTGTGGTCACCACCACGTCGGCCACATCGGCATCCTGGGCGTGGACAAGAAAGGCGAAGAATTCTACCAAGTGTCCCTGGGTGGCAGCGCCAGCCGCGATGCGAGCCTGGGCAAGATCCTCGGCCCGTCCTTCGCCCAGGAAGCCATGCCCGAGGTGATCGGCAAACTGATCGATGTGTACATCGAACAGCGCACCGAAGATGAGCGTTTCATCGACACCTACCAGCGCATCGGCATCGACCTGTTCAAGGAGCGCGTCTATGCAGCGAATCATTAAGAACAACGAAGTCCTCGACGAAACCTGGCACCTGCTGCCCAAGGACGCGAGCTTCGACGGCATTTCCAACTGCGACGACCTGATCGTGCCGCTGGCCCTGTGGCGCGAGCACGGCCATGCCCTCAAGGCCCGCGACGGCGGCCTGGGTGTGTGGCTGGACGCCGATGAAGAAGCCGAAGAGATCGGCGACGACGTGGAGCACTTCCAGGTCATCGCCCTGAACTTCCCGGCCTTCACCGACGGGCGCAACTACTCCAACGCACGCCTTCTGCGTGACCGTTACGGTTTCAAAGGCGAGCTGCGCGCGATTGGCGACGTGCTGCGCGACCAGCTGTTTTATCTGCACCGTTGCGGGTTCGACGCCTTTGCCTTGCGTGCCGACAAAGACCCGTACGAAGCGCTGGAAAGCCTCAAGGATTTCTCGGTGACGTACCAGGCTGCCACGGATGAGCCGTTGCCGCTGTTTCGTCGCCGTTAAGTCTTCGCGACTGAAAAAGCCCTGGCCTGCCAGGGCTTTTTTTATGGCTTGAGTTTGATCGGTGCCCGCACCGCCGCTATGACGCCGAGCCACGCCAGGGCGGATTTTGCCAGTGCCGATGACGTAATCTTCACACTCGCAGGTGAACATCCGCCGTGATCGAGCTGTCCTCTACTGATCAGCAGCTTTTAACTCACTGACGATTGGAGTTCTTCATGGCGAAAATCAACCTGGCCCAGCAATTGGCGACCACCCTTGAACAGGCGGGCATCAAGCGCATCTGGGGCCTGACCGGCGACAGCCTCAATGGCTTGACCGACGCCTTGCGCACCATGGACAGCATCGAGTGGATGCACGTGCGCCACGAAGAGGTGGCTGCGTTTGCTGCCGGTGCCGAAGCCGCCGCCACCGGCGAATTGACGGTGTGCGCCGGCAGCTGCGGGCCGGGCAACCTGCACTTGATCAATGGCCTGTTCGACTGCCATCGCAACCACGTGCCAGTGCTGGCCATTGCTGCGCAAATCCCCTCCTCCGAAATCGGCTTGAACTACTTTCAGGAAACCCATCCCCAGGAACTGTTCAAGGAGTGCAGCCACTTTATCGAGTTGGTGACCAACCCTGCGCAAATGCCTCAAGTGCTGCACCGCGCCATGCGCTCGGCGATTCTTAACCGTGGCGTGGCGGTGGTCGTCATTCCAGGCGACGTGTCGTTGCTGGAAGTGGAAAACACCCTCAAGCCGTGGCCAGCCCTGCATGCGCCGCGCACCTTGCCGGCCGAACAGGACCTGCAACGCCTCAGCGAAATCCTGCAAAGCAGCGAGAAAGTCACCCTGCTGTGCGGCAGCGGCTGCGCCGGTGCCCATGACCAGGTCGTGGCCCTGGCCGATGCCCTTGGCGCGCCGGTGGTGCACGCCTTGCGCGGCAAAGAGCACGTGGAATGGGACAACCCGTTTGACGTGGGCATGACCGGCCTGATCGGGTTCAGTTCGGGTTACCACGCCATGCTCAACTGCGACACGCTGATCATGCTCGGCACCGACTTCCCCTACCGCCAGTTCTACCCGACCGACGCAAAAATCATCCAGGTCGACCGCAATCCGCAGGCGCTCGGGCGTCGGGCCACGCTGGACCTGGGCATTGCCGCCGACGTCAGCGAAACCATCAACGCGCTGCTGCCCCGCCTGACGCGCAAGACCGACCCCAGTTTCCTCGAGACTTCGCTGAAGCATTACGAAAAAGCCCGCCAGGGCCTGGACGACCTGGCAGAACCTTCGAAGGCCGACCGGCCGATCCACCCACAGTACGTCGCACGCTTGCTCAGTGAATTGGCCGACGACGATGCCATCTTCACGGCCGACGTCGGCTCGCCCACCGTGTGGGCCGCGCGCTACCTGAAGATGAACGGCAAACGCCGCTTGATCGGCTCGTTCAATCACGGCTCGATGGCGAATGCGATGCCTCAGGCCATCGGCGCTCAGGCGGCCTTTCCCGGACGCCAGGTGATTTCGATGTCCGGCGACGGCGGCTTCGCCATGCTGATGGGCGATTTCATCTCGTTGGCGCAACTGAAACTGCCGGTCAAAGTCATTGTGTTCGATAACTCATCACTGGGTTTCGTCGCCATGGAAATGAAAGCCGCAGGCTACCTCGACACCGGCACCGAGCTGAAAAACCCGGACTTTGCGGCCATGTCCAACGCCATGGGCATCCTGGGCATCCGCGTGGAGCAGTCCGAAGACCTCGAGCCGGCCTTGCGTCGCGCCCTGGCCCATGACGGCCCGGTGCTGGTGGACGTGGTCACGGCCACGCAGGAGCTGGTCATGCCGCCGAGCATCAAGCTGGAACAGGCCAAGGGTTTCAGCCTGTACATGCTCAAGGCTGTGATGAGCGGGCGTGGCGACGAGGTGATCGAGCTGGCGCGTACCAACTGGTTGCGCTGAGCTTCCGTCGCAAGGTGTTTCAGTGGCGCCGGGCCGCGCCATAGCGGACCACCACCTGGGTGACGACCTCGACCATGCGCGGGTCGGCATCCGGCGCGCTGAACAGGCGAAACTCGGCATCGGGCAACGCGGGCAACCCGTGCTCGGCGCCGAGGACCGCCAAGCCTGGGCCCACTTGGCTTTGCGCCATCGGGGCCACGGCAAAACCGGCCGATGCCGCGGCGTGCAACGCCGCATAGCTGGCGCACTGCATGGCGGTACGCTGAGCAATGCCAGCTTGGGCAAGCCGTGACAGCGCCGCCTCGCGGTACGGACAGGGCTCGGGGAACAAGGCCAGTGGCAACGGCGTCGGCAATGCCGCCAGCGGTTGCGCCGACCAGGCCCACACCAACGGCTCGCGCCATAACGCCAGGCCCGGTTCGCTGGACTCGCACAACGAACCCACCACCACATCCAGCTCGCCTTGTTTCATCAAACTCAGCAACGAACCGGGAATGCCCACTTGCACGCTGATATGCAGGCCAGGGTACTGCGCGGCAACGTCCTGTAGCTCGCGCAGCAAACGCGCCTCTGCGAACTCCTCCGACACGCCTACACGTAGGCTTCCTTCAAACGCCGAACGCGTCAGTTCTGCCCAGGCATCACGATGCAGCGCCAGGATGCCGCGCGCGTAGGCGATCAATCGCTGACCGTCCGGCGTCAACTGTTGGGAACGCGTGGTGCGCGTCAGCAGTGGCTTGCCGACCTGTTCTTCGAGGCGGCGCAAATGCCCGCTGACGGCCGATTGCGTCAGGTGCAGGCGCTCACCGGCGCGACTGAAGCCGCCTTCGTCCACGACCGCGACGAAGGTCTTGAGTAGCAAGGCATCAAACATATTCTGATAGGTGATCAATAGGCGATGGAAATACGATTTATATTTCATCGAGCGCTATGTTGCAATGTTCAGGTCATCATTCCTGAGGCCTGTCATGACCACTCTTCTGCACATCGAATGCTCGCCGCGCAAACAGCGCTCTGCGTCGCTGGAAATCGCCCGACAATTTATCGCGCGTTATCAGCACAACGCCCCGGACACCCGCGTGGTGACGCTGGACCTTTGGGCTCTGGACCTGCCGGAGTTTGATGGCCCGATCATGGAGGCCAAATACGCCGGCCTCAGCGGCACGGCATTGACCGAGGAACAGGCGGCGGCCTGGGACTCACTGAGGTCGCTGGCGACCCATCTGCACCAGGCTGATCTGCTGGTGTTCTCGGTGCCGCTGTGGAATTTCGCGCTGCCCTACAAGCTCAAGCACTTTATCGACGTAGTCTCGCAGAAGGGCGTGCTGTTCGAGTTCAGCCCGGAGCATGGTTTGCGCGGGTTGCTGCATGACAAGACGGCGGTCAATGTGTACGCGCGGGGCATGGATTTTTCAGCGCCCGACGCTCAGGCGATGGACTTTCAGAAGCCGTACATGGAAGCCTGGCTGGGCTTTATCGGCGTGACCGATGTGCACTCGCTGTCTGTGGAAAAAACTATCCTGGGGCCAGAGGTGGATCAGGCGTCTCGCCAGGCAGCCACCGAGCAGGCCCTCGCGCTGGCGGACCGCCTCGCTTGACTACGGACCGCGGCAGGCGCCAGCTTGCCGGCGAAGGCGATGTGATGAGCAGCGCCAGGCGTGAGGGCCACTCGCCGGCAGGCAGGTTCCTACACAGGCAGACGCATCAGGCGGACAGCTTTTCTACCCACTTGCCGTAGGCGTCGATAAACGCCTGCAGGAACGGCCTGGTCTTTTCCGAAAGTTTTCCTGCGTCATCAAACACGCTGCCCGCGCCCCCCAGGTACGCTTCCGGTTGCTGCATGCACGGCACATCAAGGAACACCAGCGACTGGCGCAGGTGGTGATTGGCACCAAAGCCGCCAATCGCTCCGGGCGACACGCTGATGACCGCACCCGGCTTGCCGCCCCAGACACTTTGCCCGTAAGGACGAGACCCTACGTCAATGGCATTCTTCAACGGTGCGGGCACGGAACGGTTGTATTCGGGCGTCACAAACAACACCGCGTCGGATGAACGTACTTGCTGACGGAAACTACTGTAGGCTGCGGGCGGCGATGCTCCCTCGAGGTCTTCGTTGTAGAGCGGTAAATCGCCAATTTCCACAATGTTCAATTTGAGAGTGGCAGGGGCCAGTTCGGCCAGTGCCAGGGCGACCTTGCGGTTGATCGACTCTTTTCTCAAGCTGCCAACCAGGACGGCAATCGTGTAGACCTTGCTCATTGAGGTTTTCCCGACGTTTGACTAAGGAGCTTGCAGTTATAAAGTCTTCGCGGCAGGTTCACCAGAAGGTTTTGATAAATCCGCAGACGTTTGCCAAGCAGTGACTTGCGTAGGAAGACTCTGAAAATATCAACGAATAGTATTTTTTTTCCATAGGTAAACTACCCCGCTCCATGACGGTCTACAGAACCGCAAATCGAGTGTTTATCTCCAGAGGTTCTAAACAGATGGCTGCAGTACTTGTCGGACAGTTCCATGCCAGAGACGCGGAAGGACGCGTGTATTCGGTGCATGAGTTCCAGGAATCCAACCCGGTGCAAGGCGACCTGGCTGGCTCGGCGCCTACCACTACCTACAAGCTGGCCATTGGCGATCGTGTAGAGAAACTGGAAGGCGATGAATTCAAATTGATCCAGTCGGGGACCATTATCGTCCGCGAATCGCAAACGACCCTCGCGTCATAAGATCCCGGCTTATCGACCTGCTCAGTCCTGGCCATTGATGGCATTGACTGGGCTGGGTGATCACGGCCGGCGTACCTGCGTCACTTCCACGCCCTGCTCGCCCTCCATCTGCTTGAGCGTCACCATCAAACGCCCCCGCTCGCCTTCAACCGCATACAGCGAACGCTTGTAACCTGGCGCGCCGTTAGCGGGATAGGCCACCACCTGCCTGACCAACACCACCTCCAGCACTGCCCCCACCTGCGCATCCACCTGTTCCTGGGAACGGATAAACGCCTCGAGTGCGCGGCTTTCCGGTGTGTGTTCATCGTGATTATCGAAGAGATAAGCAGCCACGCACCCCACGGTCACCAGCACCAGGAGTTGCTTGGCCGTTACCCCGAAGAAACGTGAGGGAATAGGCATTCGAGACCAGACCTGTTTTTGTTGTATTGGTCGTTATTGATCAGCGCAGCCATTCTAATCAGCTCGATGGCTAATGCCAGATGAATCAGTTGTCGCCGTAGGTAATGTCCTTGTTATCGCCGACCCCGCCCAGCGTACGGTCCTTGCCGAACGAAAACAGGTCGAACGCCGTGTTGGGCTGGGTTGCCGGGTAGTGGTACTGATAGGCAACGCCCCACGGGTCGGTCAACAACTCGTCACTGACATAGGGCCCTTTCCACTGGGCGTCCTGCGCAGGTCGCGTGGTCAGCGCCTCCAGACCTTCCTCATCGGTGGGGTAGCGACCCGTGTCTTGGTGAAACTGCTCAACCGCCTTGCCCAACTCGGCCACCTGGGCCTTGGCCGTCGCGATCTCCGCCAGCGTTACATCACCAAACAAGCGCGGCCCCACCGCCAGGGCCAGCAAGCCAATGATGACCAGTACCACCAGCACCGCCCAGCGTGTAAAACCTTGCTGGGGTTGCGGTTTGCCTGTGACTGCGGTGTATCCGGGCATTGGAAGGGCTCCCTGTTGAACCTCGGTTGATACGCTCTTTATATGACCCGCTCGTTGCAGCGCACGCAAGGTGAACGTTAGACGACGCGCATCAAGGCCCGCGCTGTTTTTTTCCCAGCCATTGAATCCACGCCCCACTGACCCTAGACTCCGGCGATGCGTTTACGTCATATCGAAGTGATTCAGGCCATCTTGCAGACCGGACACCTCGGCACGGCCGCCGAGTGGTTGCAACTTCCCGTGGGCGATGTAGACGCAACGCTCAAGGATGCCGAGCAGCAACTGGGCTTCATGCTGTTTGCCAGTGTGCGCGGGCGTTTGCAAGCGACGCGCGAAACACTCGAACTGCAGGCACACATCAGTCACCTCTATGAGGCGCTGGAGCCGGTGCAACGCCTGGCCAGCCGCTTGAAACTCCACCATGCTCCGGCCTTGCGCGCGCTGTGCACCCCGCCGCTGGCCAATCAGTTGCTGCCGCAAAGCATCGCCGTACTGCGCCGGCGCTTCCAGGACACGCCATGCAACCTGTCGAGCCAGCCGACCCGCGAGATTGTCAGAAGCCTGCTGCTGCACGAAGCCGATGTGGGCCTGAGCCTGCATGACCCGCAGCACCCGCAAATCCAGAGCAGCGTGTTGGCCGAGGGCAAGTTGCAATTGCTCGCGCCCCATGGCTGGCTGAAACCCAAACAAAAGTACATCGCCCTGCAGGACCTGGCCGGGCAATCGCTGATCGGGCTTGAAGGGCATGACCCCTTGAGCCGCGTGCTGGACGCCAAGCTGCAGGCCCTGCGCCCGCTGCCGGTGGTACAGACGCGGGTGCAGACCTACCAGATGATGCGCAGCATGGTGGAAGCCGGCGAAGGCCTGGCGATTGTCGACCCGTTCACCGCGTCCGGTGCACGCGAGGCTGGGCTGGATGCATGCCCGGTGTCGCCGCCGATCATGGTCAGCCTGTACGCACTGACTCTCAGGGACGCCCAGACGTCACCGGCACTCAATGCGTTGCTGGACATTGTCACGCAGAAGGCCGATAGCCTGCTGGCGAGTTAAACCTGTTCGAGTTCAGTCTTGAACAACCGGTACCAGAAAATCGCCACTTCACGCGTCTGCGGGTCAATACCGCGATAACGCAGCTGATCAATCCCGCCCATCACATAGCCGCAACGCTCATACAGTCGGCAGGCGCCGAGGTTGTTGTTCTGGGTTTCCAGCATCATGCCCGGCAGGTTTTTCTTGCGACTCCAGAACTGCGCCACGTCCAGCAAGGCCTTGGCCACCCCATGACGGCGCGCAGGCAAGGCCACCGCCAGCTCATCGACGTGGGCAAAGCCGTTCCAGTTGGTGCTGACCACGATATGACCCACCGCACGGTCATCCAGGTACGCCATGAAGATCGCGCTGTCGGGCGCATCGCGAAAACTGGCGAATTCCTCCGGGTCGATGCCATAACATTTGCGGTACGGCAGGATGCGCTCAACGGCCCACTGGTCGACGCGTTTGCCCATCTCCGGCACGCCGTAGGCACTGACTTCAAAACTGAAATCATTGCCCCACACGTAGGCATCAAAACCTTCGTCGGCGACCCGTACGCTGAGCCCCGGGTACTTCGGGTTCATTACAGCTTGCATAAACATCCTTTACCCTTTGATGCAATCGACGGTGTAACAACGACCACTGCCGTCGTCTTCGTGTTGCAATCCATGAACATCGGCGACAAAACCGGGAAAACTGCTATCGAACGTCCTCGCGAACGCCAGGTAGTCAATGATCGATCGGGTCGACTCGGTAAAGCGCTCACCCGGCATGATCAACGGAATGCCCGGCGGATAGGGCACCAGCATCACGGCTGCGATGCGACCTGGCAAGGCGTCAATCGACACCGCCTCCACTTCACCCCTGACCAACTGGTCGTAGGCGTCAGCCGGTTTCATCGCGATTTCCGGCAACACCGTGTACATGCGCTTGAGGTGTTTGGCCGTGGCATTGCTGCGATAACAGCCGTGCAGCTGGTCACACAGGTCGCGCAAACCGAGGTTCTGATAGCGCGCCGGCCCTTGCTTAAACACCGAGGGCAAGCAACTGGCCAGGCTGACATTGGCGTCGTAATTGCGCTTGAACTCCAGCAGTTCGGTGAGCAAGGTACTCCATTTGCCTTTGGTGATGCCCATGGAAAACAGCACAAGGAAGGAATACAGGCCGGTTTTTTCCACCACCAGCCCACGCTCCCAGAGGAACTTGCTGACCACTGCGGCGGGAATCCCGCAGTCGCTCAAGGCGCCGCCGGCGTTCAGGCCGGGCATCACCAGGGTCACTTTGATCGGGTCAAGCAGCACATAATCTTCGGCCACATCGCCAAAACCGTGCCAGTCGTCCTGCGGATGCAACAGCCAGTCCGCGGTGACAACCCGGTCGATACCCGCTACCGAAGGCGGCTGCCAGATGGAGAACCACCAGTCCTCGGCAGCGATGTGCTGGCGCAGGTTGGCCAGGGCGCGCCGAAAACTCAACGCCTCATCAAACATTTCCTGCAGCAGCGAACGCCCGGCGGGGCCCTCCATCATCGCCGAGGCCACGTCCAGCGATGCGATGATGCTGTACTGCGGCGAGGTGGAGATATGCATCATGAACGCTTCGTTGAAACGGTCACGGTCCAGCTGCCGCGCGCCGCCGTCCTGCACATGAATCATCGAGGCCTGGCTGAAGGCCGCCAGCAGCTTATGGGTTGAGTGCGTGGTAAATACCAGAGGGCTGTCGGGCGTGCGTGAAGTGCCCATGCCGTAACGCCCGGCAAAGAACTCGTGAAACGCCGCGTAGGCGTACCAGGCCTCGTCAAAATGCAACACCTCGACACTGTTGCCCAATTGTTGCTTGATCAGCTCGGCGTTGTAGCACAGGCCGTCATAGGTGGAGTTGGTGACCACCGCCATCTTCACTTTCGGTGGCCGGCCACGCGTCAAAGGGCTGGCTGCGATTTTGGCGCGGATCGACTCGGGGCTGAACTCGCTCAAGGGGATCGGGCCGATGATCCCCAGTTCGTTGCGTTCCGGGCACAGGTACAGCGGGATCGCACCGGTCATGATGATCGAGTGCAGCACCGACTTGTGGCAGTTGCGGTCCACCAGCACCAGGTCGTCCCGGCCGACCATGGAGTGCCAGACGATCTTGTTGGCCGTGGAGGTGCCGTTGATCACAAAGAACGTATGATCGGCGCCAAAGTTACGCGCGGCACGGGCCTCGGCTTCGGCCAACGGCCCGGTGTGATCGAGCAGCGAGCCGAGTTCCGGCACCGACACGGACAAGTCCGAGCGCAGCGTGTTTTCGCCGAAGAACTGATGAAACGCCTGACCCACCGGGCTTTTACGATACGCCACGCCGCCGCCATGGCCGGGCGTGTGCCAGGAGTAATTGGAGTCGGCGGTGTGTTGCACCAGGGCTTTGAAGAAAGGCGGCAACAAGCCATCCAGGTAAGCGCGCGCCGCGCGAGCCACTTGTCGGGCCAGAAACGGCACGGTGTCTTCAAACAGATAAAGAATGCCGCGCAACTGGTTGAGCTCACTCATGGCATCGGCGGGCGCGTTTTCCAGCGTGACTTGCTCGCCCAGGGCAAAGATCGGCAGGTTGGGCGCCCGCACCCGCGCCAGGCGGATCAGTTCGACCATGTTTTGCAACAAGTGGGTATTTTCCCCGGCACCTTCAGCGGCGATCAACATACACGCCAGCCCGTGATGGGTAGAAGCCACCAGGCGGCCTTCGGCGTAATCCACTGCAGAAAAAATACTGAAGCCTTCTTGTTCCAGTTCGTGGGCGATACCTCGAACCCGGTCACCGGCAACGGTGTCGGCCTTGATATCACGGTGCACAATCAGAACAGGAAACTTCAGGTCTTTGTACATGAGTGCGGGCAGTCCCCAGGGCTATGTACTCAGGGTAGAAGCTGGGAGCGGATGTGGCGAATGAAGATTTCCAAGGCGCTGCAAATCAACCGTGGGAGCTGGCTTGCCTGCGATGGCGATGGATCAGTCACAGATAGGTTGGCTGGCCTGCCGCTATCGCAGGCAAGCCAGCTCCCACATTTTTTAACCGTGTTCGACCGCGTTTATTGCTGGGTCAGCTGCGACCACAACGCCGGCGCACCCGCCGACTTGGCAATCGCTTCCAGACGCGCCGCGTGCTCAGCCAGATCCTGCTCACTGGCACGGATGATGGTGGTCGGCTTGCGATCAGCCGGCAGGCGGCGGATTTCTGAAGGGCGATTACCCGAACCTTCTGCCGAGCCTGTGCCGTCGGAGGCATTACCGGCCAGGGACAGGCTGGTTTGCCCGCCGGTCATGGTCAGGTAAACGTCGGCCAGAATCTCGGAGTCGAGCAAGGCGCCGTGGAGTTCACGGCCGGAGTTGTCGACGCCGTAGCGTTTGCACAAGGCATCCAGGCTGTTGCGCTGGCCTGGGTGACGCTCGCGCGCCATCATCAAGGTGTCGAGGATCGAGCAATGCTGGGAAATATCCGCACGCTCGGTCTGCCCCATCAGGGCAAATTCGTTATTGATGAAGCCGACGTCGAACGCCGCGTTGTGGATGATCAGTTGGGCGCCGTTGATGAATTCGAAAAACTCGTCGGCCACTTCGGCGAAGCGCGGCTTGCCCTTGAGGAACTCATCGGTGATGCCGTGGACGCCGATCGCGCCCTCGTCACTGTCACGGTCCGGTTGCAGGTAGACGTGGAAGTGACGCCCGGTAAGACGGCGACCTATCAATTCGACACAGCCGATTTCGATGATCCGGTGACCATCGGTCACCGGCATGCCGGTGGTTTCGGTATCGAGTACAACAGATCGGATGGCCATCAGGGTTCAGCTCTCAACGGTGGTATGCAGTGTGGTGTGCGTCAAAGGGCGCGATGTTAACACGTCAGTCGGCTCAGCTCTGTTTGTAGCCGCGCACTTCATCCACACCCCGGTTGGCCAGTTGGTCGGCGCGCTCGTTGCCGGGGTGACCGATGTGCCCACGCACCCATTTCCAGGTGATGTTATGGCGATTGCATTGCTCATCGAGCAACTGCCAGAGGTCGGCATTCTTCACCGGTTCCTTGGCCGCGGTTTTCCAGCCGCGCTTTTTCCAGTTGACCATCCACTCGTTGATGCCCTTCATCACGTACTGCGAGTCGGTCACCAACAGCACGTCGCAACGGCGCTTGAGCTCTTCCAGGCCACGAATGGCACCCATCAGCTCCATGCGGTTGTTGGTGGTGTTGGCTTCGCCGCCCCACAATTCCTTCTCCACGCCCTTGCACACCAGCAAGGCGCCCCAGCCGCCGGGGCCGGGGTTGCCTTTGCAGGCGCCATCGGTGAAGAGTTCTACGCTATCGGTCATCGGTTGCATCCATCAAAACGGGCTGGCGATCATCGACCGACAGTATCCCGAGGCCGAAAAATTCGGCGGGTCATCAAAAAGAGGTTTACGGTTCGCTTTGCTTGCGATTGACCTTGGCCATCGGCATCGGCACCAGCTTGCCCATCGGCTGGCGCAGCACCTGACGCACCGGCCGCAGCCCGACCACGATCTTGCGCGCGACCAATAAATAGAAGCCGCCACCCGACAATTGCCAGGCGCCCGCCCGGCGCTCCCAGCCCGCCAGACGGCCTTGCCACTTGGCCGACGCAAGCGGCGGACGATAGCACCCGAAGCGGCGTTTCTCCAGCGCAAAGCCCAGCAGGTTCAGCCAGTCGCCCACCCGCGACGGCGAGATGCAGCGTGCCTGGCGCAGGCCATCATGGGCAAACACATGGCGAAGGCCCCAACTGCTCCAGGGGTTGATGCCGACAATCAGCAAATGGCCCCCAGGGCGCACACTGCTCGCGGCTTCGCGCAACAAACCATGGGGCGACAGGCAAAAATCCAGGCCATGCTGCAACACCACGACGTCGGCGGCATGCTCGCTCAAGGGCCAGGCCTGCTCCTCGCAGACGATCTCCACACCCGGCAACGGCGCACCGAGGCGCACATTGCGCTGCACCTGCGGCGCAGAAGGCGGCGTCTGCGCAGACGGGCCGTAATGCACCAGATAGCCACCAAAGAACCGGCCCAGCTCGTCTTCGAGCATGCGCCGTTCTTCATCCAGCAAAAATTGCCCGATCGGCCCGGACAGCCATTCACGGGCTGCGCCGATCAGGGCCAGCCACTCAGGATCGGCCTGGGCGAACGCTTTATCAGTCATTGCATTCTCCAACTCGCCTAGACGTTCTAAGATGCACCAATGTGTTCAGCTTGGCGAATCGAAGAATGATACAGATCAGTGCCCTACCCGCCTTCACCGACAACTACATCTGGTTGTTACAAGACCCGCACACCCAGCGCTGCGCCGTGGTCGACCCCGGCGATGCCACGCCGGTACTGGCCTGGCTCAAGCAAAATCCGCAGTGGGCCCTCAGCGACATCCTGATCACCCACCATCACCATGATCATGTCGGCGGCGTCGAGCAACTCAAACGTGTGACAAACGCCAAGGTCTACGGCCCGGCAAACGAGAACATCCCGGCGCGGGACGTCGCATTGCAGGACAACGACCGCATCAACGTACTGGGCCTGGACTTCGACGTTTATAGCGTGCCGGGCCATACCCTCGGCCATATCGCCTTTTACCATCAAGGCCTGCTGTTTTGTGGCGACACGCTGTTTGCCGCCGGTTGCGGCCGTCTGTTCGAAGGCACGCCGCAACAGATGTACACCTCGCTGGAACGCCTCGCCGCCCTGCCAGCCGAGACCCTGGTGTACTGCACCCACGAATACACACAAAGTAACCTCAAATTTGCCCAGGCGGTGGAGCCTGACAACGGCGATATCGCCGAACGGGTCGAACAGGTCAAGCAATTGCGGGCCCGCGGCGAGATGACGCTGCCGTCCAATCTCGCCCTGGAAAAACGTACTAACCCTTTTCTTCGTACCGCCGAAACATCCGTTAAACAAAAAGCGGACGAACGGAATGGGCGCGATAACCGCGCTGGGGCCGAGGTGTTTGCTAGCTTGAGGGCGTGGAAAGATAAGTTCTAAGCGGATGCAATCTGATACGGATTTTCTGAATGGTTGACCGGAACCAAAGCGCTTTCTAGAATCGCCCGACATTTTTGCCCGGAACTTACTTCCAGCCAATGTCGTCATCTATTCGTAAATCCATTTCTTCAGACGCATTGACCCGCCTGGCTCAAGCCGTGGCGGTGGCTGTGTCCGCTACTCTGGCGGGCTGCCAATCGACTCATTTCGCTGCACAATCCACCGTGCAACCCAAACCCAATCTTGCCGCCAAGATCAAGCAAAAACCCATTTGGCTCTCAGAGAAGCCCAGCCCCGAAGTCCCCCAGGATGTCTGGGAACGCATGCGACGGGGCTTTCAATTGCAGGACGGCCTGGGCGTCAACCCGCGCATCGAGCAACAGCGTTTGTGGTTCGCCAGCAACCCGTCCTTTTTGGAGAACGCCGGAGAACGCGGCAGCCTCTACATTCATTACATCGTCGAACGCCTTGAAGAACGCAACATGCCCCTGGAGCTGGCGCTGCTGCCAGTGATTGAAAGTGCCTACAACCCAATGGCCTACTCGCGCAGCGATGCAGTCGGCTTGTGGCAGTTCATTCCCTCCACCGGGCGCTACTTCAACCTGCGCCAGACCCGCGCCTACGACGGGCGCCGCGACATCACCGCCTCCACCACCGCCGCCCTGGACTACCTGACACGCCTGCATGACATGTTCAACGGCGACTGGTTGCTGGCCCTGGCGGCGTACAACGCCGGTGAAGGCACGGTCAGCCGGGCCATCGAGCGTAACGAAAAGCTCGGCCTGCCGGCCGACTACTGGAACCTGCCCTTGCCCCAGGAAACCAAGGACTACGTGCCCAAGTTCCTGGCATTGTCCCAGGTGGTGCTGGCCCCCGAGGCCTATGGCGTCAACCTGAACCCGATCGCCAACACCCCGTACTTCGAAGTGGTTGAAGTCAAGCAAAGCATGGACCTGTCACGGGTTGCCGCGCTGGCTGAAATCGATGAAGACGAACTGTTCCAGCTCAACCCGGCCCTGAAACAACGCACCACCCTCGACGGCCCCCAGCACTTGCTGGTGCCGAGTTCCAAGGCGCATCTGCTTACCAGCACGCTTTCGACGATGAAGCCCGAAGAACTGCTGGCCATGCGCCCGAAAAAGCAGGTGTTCGACGAAGTCGAGACCGCGCGCGTAGCCGGGCGCAGCCGCAGCTACAAAGTGCGCACTGGCGACAACCTCACGCTGATCGCCAAGGCGAACAGGGTCGATGTGCATGACCTGCAGCGCTGGAACAAGCTCAACGGCCAGGCCCTCAAGGTCGGCCAGACCCTGGTGATGCAGGACACGCGCAAGCTGGTGGCCAAGGCTGACAGCCAGAAGCCGGTGCAGTACAAGGTCAAAAAAGGCGACTCGCTGTACATCGTCGCCAAGCGCTTCAACGTTGAGATGCAACATCTCAAGCGTTGGAACCCGCGCACGGGCCAGGCACTCAAGCCAGGCCAGATGCTGGTGGTTTCCGGACCAAGGTAAACCTGCGTAAGCGCTGGCCTGTGTGGGAGCTGGCTTGCCTGCGATGCAAACACCTCGGTGCATCCGTTGCACCGCGTTGATGGCATCGCGGGCAAGCCCGCTCCCACATTTGTTCTGCACAGCGTTCAAACCCTTATCGGCCCCTGACCGGGGGCTTTCCAACAGCCTTTTTCCAGCCGGAACAAGCTGTTACTGTACCGATCATAAAGCCCAAGCCGCCTGGATCGGATCTCTGACTTGAAGCGTCCCCTCCTTCTACTAATAAGTCTGGCCTTGAGCTTTGCGGCGAACGCGACAATTACCGAGAGCCACGGTTATACGCAGTTCGGCACGCTCAAGTACCCGGCCAAATTCACCCACTTCGATTGGGTAAACCCTGCAGCGCCAAAAGGCGGGACACTGCGGGTCATGGCATTTGGCACCTTCGATACGCTCAACCCCTACACCTTCAAGGGCTCCAGCCCGGTTTCCACGCCCAATTTCCTGCAATACGGCGTCAATGAGCTGAACGAGCCGTTGATGGTTGGCACCGGCCAGTACGCGCCGTCCGGCGATGAGCCCACCTCCAGCTACGGGCTGATCGCCCAGTCGGTGGAGTACAGCGAGGACCGCAGTTGGGTGGTGTTCAACCTGCGTCCCGAAGCACGTTTCCACGATGGCAAGCCGATCACCGCCTATGACGTGGCGTTTTCCTATCGCACCCTGCTGACCGAAGGCCACCCGCAATACCGCACCAACCTGCAGGAAGTGGCGCGGGTCGATATCCTCAACCGTCATCGCATTCGTTTTGTGTTCAAGCGCGCCGGCAACCCGCTGCTGATCCTGCGCCTGGGCGAACTGCCGGTATTGCCCCAGCACTACTGGAAAAACCGCGACTTCAAGGCCACGACCTTCGAGCCACCGTTGGGCAGCGGGCCCTACCGCATCACCAAGGTCACACCTGGCCGGCAGCTGGTGTTCGAACGGGTCAAGGATTACTGGGGCAAAGACCTGCCGGTGAACCAGGGTTTCTACAACTACGATAACGTCGAGGTGGAGTTCTACCGCGACAGCGACGTGGCCTTTGAAGCCTTCAAGGCCGGCGAATTCGATATCTATATCGAGCACCAGGCCAAGAACTGGGCCACCGGCTATAACTTCCCGGCGGTCAACCGCGGCGACGTGATCAAGGCGCAGATCGCCCACCAGATCCCGACCCAGAGCCAGGGTCTGTTCATGAACACACGGCGGCCGACCTTCGCCCAGACCAAGGTGCGCGAGGCCCTGGGGTTGATGTTCGACTTTGAATGGACCAACCGCACCCTGTTCAGCAGCGCCTATAAACGCACCCTGAGTTACTACCCCAACAGCGAGTTTTCCGCGACTGGCGTACCGGTGGGCCATGAGTGGCTGATGCTCTCGCCGTACCGCGACCAGTTGCCGCCCAACCTGTTTACACAAGCCTTCAGCCTGCCGCAGACCGACGGTCGCGGCATTCCGCGCCAAACCATGCGCCGCGCCCTGGCCTTGCTGGGTGAAGCCGGCTGGAAGCTGTCGGGACAGCGCCTGCTCAACAGTGACGGGCAGCCGCTGCGCTTCGAGATTCTGTTGGTCAACCCGAACCTGGAGCGCATCCTGCAGCCGTATGTCGAGAACCTCATCAGCATCGGCATCGACGCACGCCTGCGTACCGTTGACCGGGCGCAATACAAACAGCGCCTGGATCAGTTCGACTTCGACATGATCCTGATCACCCTCAACCAGACCTTGAGCCCAGGCCTTGAGCAGTGGCAGTACTTCCACTCCAGCCAGGCCAGTATCAAGGGCAGCAAGAACTACGCCGGCATCGCCAACCCGGTGGTCGACCGCCTGCTGGAACAACTCCTGGCGGCGCAGACCCGCGAAGAACAACTGGCCGCCGGCCGCGCCCTTGACCGGGTGCTGCTGTGGCAGCACTACAGCATTCCCAACTGGTACCTCAACTATCATCGCTTGGCGTACCGCAACCGGTTCGCCTTTGTCACCACGCCGCCTTACAGCCTGGGCCTGAGCGCGTGGTGGCTGAAAGCTTCGGAGAAAGCCCAATGATGAAATTGCGCACCGCATTCCTGAGCAGCCTGTTGCTGTGCAGCGCGGTCAACGCCGCGCCGCAACACGCGTTGACCCTCTACAACGAGCCTCCCAAGTACCCCGCCGACTTCAAGCACTTCGACTACGTAAACCCCGAGGCGCCCAAGGGCGGCACCTTTCGCGAATCGAGCATGGGCGGCTTCGACAGCCTCAACCCCTACATCAGCAAGGGCGTGCCCGCAGACAACCTGCCGTTGATCTACGACACCCTGGCCATGCAAAGCCTGGACGAGCCTGTGACTGAATACGGGCTGGTGGCCGGCAAGATCGAAAAGGCCCCGGACAACAGCTGGGTGCGGTTCTACCTGCGCCCCGAAGCGCGCTTTCACGATGGGCACCCGATCCGCGCCGAAGACGTCGTCTTCACCTTCCAGACCTTGCTCAAGGACGGCTCGCCGCTCTACCGCACCTACTACGCCGACGTTGATGAAGTGGTGGCCGAAGACCCGCTGCGCGTGCTGTTCAAGTTCAAGCGCACCAATAACCGTGAGTTGCCACTGATCCTCGGCCAGTTGCCGGTATTGCCCAAGCATTTTTGGGCCACCCGTGACTTTGCCAAGGGCAACCTGGAAATACCGCTGGGCAGCGGGCCGTACAAGGTGGCGCAGGTCAAGGCCGGGCGCATGGTTCGCTATGAACGCGTCAAGGATTACTGGGCCAAGGACCTGCCGGTCACCCAGGGTTTTTACAATTTCGATAACCGCATCACTGACTATTACCGCGACAGCACCGTGGCGCTCGAAGCCTTGAAAGCCGGGCAATTCGACTACTGGCTGGAATTCAGCGCGAAGAACTGGGCCAACGCCTACAACATCCCGGCCGTCAGCGAAGGAAGGCTGATCAAGGAAGAAATCCCCAACGGCAACCCCACCGGCATGCAGGGTTTTGTGTTCAACACACGCAAGCCGATGTTTCAGGATGTGCGGGTGCGCAAGGCGATCAGCCTGCTGCTGGATTTCGAGTGGAGCAACAAACAGCTGTTCAACGGCGCCTACACGCGTACCCGCAGTTACTTTGAAAACTCGGAAATGGCCGCCACCGGCCTGCCCGGGCCGGATGAAACGGCAATCCTGGAACCGTTTCGCGACAAGCTCCCCGCCGAAGTCTTCACCCAGGCGTTCGCGCCTGCCAAAACCGACGGCAGCGGCATGATCCGAACCCAGCAGCGCGAGGCCTACCAGTTGCTGCAAGAAGCCGGCTGGAAGATTGTCGACGACAAGATGGTCGACACCACCGGCACACCGGTGACCATCGAGTTTCTGCTGACCCAGACCGACTTCGAACGCGTATTGCTGCCGTTCAAACGCAACCTGGCGGACCTGGGCATCAATCTGGTGATCCGCCGCGTTGACGTCTCGCAGTACATCAACCGCTTGCGCTCACGCGACTTCGACATGCTGGTGGGCAGTTTCCCGCAGTCGACCTCACCGGGTAACGAACAACGCGAATTCTGGGCGTCTTCCAGTGCCGACAAACCCGGCAGCCGCAATTACATGGGCCTCAAGGACCCGGTCATCGACCAACTCGTCGAAGAGCTGATCGATGCAGACTCGCGTAAAAGCCTGGTGGCCCACGCCAAAGCCCTCGACCGGGTATTGCAGTTCGGCTACTACGTGATCCCCAACTGGCACATCAAAACCTTCCGTGTGGCCTATTGGGATCACCTGGGCCACCCCAAAGTCTCGCCACGCTACGACGTCGGCACCGCGACCTGGTGGGCCAAACCTGACGTAAAACCAGCCGTAACCCCGGACACAAGCGCCGATCCGGCGAGCGGAGGCGATTAAATGCTGGCTTATATTGTTCGCCGTCTGTTGCTGATTATCCCCACGCTGTTCGGGATTTTGCTGATCAACTTCATCATCATCCAGGCCGCTCCCGGGGGGCCGGTGGAACAGATGATCGCCAAACTCGAAGGGTTTGAAGGCGCCACCAGCCGCATCGCCGGCGGCGGTGCCGAAGTGTCGGTGGCCGGTTCCAGCTACCGCGGTGCCCAGGGCCTGGACCCGGCGCTGATCAAGGAAATCGAGAAGATGTACGGCTTCGACAAATCGGCGCCGGAACGGTTGTGGATCATGGTCAAGAACTACGCCCGACTGGATTTCGGCGACAGCTTCTTTCGTGACGCCAAAGTCATCGACCTGATCAAGGAAAAGATGCCGGTGTCCATTTCCCTCGGGTTATGGAGCACGCTGATCATGTACCTGGTGTCGATTCCGCTGGGGATCGCCAAGGCCACGCGCCACGGCAGTCACTTCGACGTGTGGACCAGTTCGGCAATCATCGTCGGTTATGCGATCCCGGCGTTCCTGTTTGCGATCCTGCTGATCGTGGTGTTTGCCGGCGGCAGCTACCTGGATTGGTTCCCCCTGCGCGGGCTCACCTCGAACAATTTCGACGAACTGAGCTGGAGCGGCAAGATCCTCGATTACTTCTGGCATTTGGCCCTGCCCGTCACGGCGCTGGTGATCGGCAACTTTGCGACCATGACGCTGCTGACCAAAAACAGCTTCCTTGACGAGATCAACAAACAGTACGTGGTCACCGCCAAGGCCAAGGGCCTGACCCACCACCGCGTGCTCTACGGCCACGTGTTTCGCAACGCGATGCTGTTGGTGATTGCCGGCTTCCCGTCTGCCTTTATCGGTATCTTCTTCACCGGCTCGTTGCTGGTGGAAGTGATCTTCTCCCTCGACGGCCTGGGCCTGATGAGCTTTGAAGCAGCGATCAACCGCGACTACCCGGTGGTGTTCGGCACGCTGTTTATCTTCACCTTGCTGGGGCTGGTGGTGAAACTGATCGGCGACCTCACTTACACCCTGGTCGATCCGCGTATCGACTTTGCCAGCCGGGAGCATTGAGATGAACCTGTCCCCCCTCAATCGCCGTCGGTTCGAGCGTTTCAAGGCCAACAAGCGTGGCTGGTGGTCGCTGTGGCTGTTCCTGATCCTCTTCGTACTGAGCCTGGGCGCGGAGTTGATCGCCAACGACAAGCCATTGGCCGTGCACTTCGACGGTGACTGGTACTTCCCGGCACTCAAGCGCTATCCGGAAACCGCCTTTGGCGGCGAATTCCCGCTGGAGGCCAACTACAAGAGCCCGTACATCCAGGAACTGCTCAAGGCCAAGGACGCCTGGACGCTGTGGGCGCCGATCCCGTTCAGCTACCAGAGCATCAACTACGACCTGAAAGTGCCGGCCCCCGCCCCGCCCTCTTCGGTCAACCTGCTGGGCACCGATGACCAGGGCCGCGATGTTTTGGCGCGAGTGATCTACGGGTTCCGCGTGTCGGTGCTGTTCGCCCTGACCCTCACCGTGCTCAGCTCGATCATCGGCGTGATCGCCGGCGCCTTGCAGGGGTTCTACGGTGGCTGGGTCGACCTCGCCGGGCAGCGCTTTCTGGAGATCTGGTCCGGCTTGCCGGTGCTGTACTTGTTGATCATCCTCGCCAGCTTTGTGCAGCCCAACTTCTGGTGGCTGCTGGGGATCATGCTGCTGTTTTCGTGGATGAGCCTGGTCGATGTGGTGCGTGCCGAATTCCTGCGCGGGCGCAACCTCGAATACGTGCGCGCGGCCCGCGCGCTGGGGATGCAGAACGGCGCGATCATGTTCCGGCACATCCTGCCCAATGCCATGGTGTCGACCATGACCTTCATGCCGTTCATCCTCACCGGCGCCATCGGCACTCTCACCGCGCTGGATTTTCTCGGCTTCGGCCTGCCAGCCGGCTCGCCGTCGCTGGGCGAACTGGTGGCCCAGGGCAAATCCAACCTGCAAGCGCCGTGGCTGGGCATCAGTGCCTTTGCCGTGCTGGCGATCATGTTGAGTTTGCTGGTGTTTATCGGCGAGTCCGCTCGCGATGCCTTCGACCCGAGGAAATGAGATGAATCAGGACAATCTGATCGAAGTCCGCGACCTGTGTGTCGAGTTCGTCACCGGCGACCATCACCACCGGGTGGTCAATAACGTCAATTTCGATATCAAACGCGGCGAGACCCTCGCCCTGGTCGGCGAAAGCGGCTCGGGCAAATCGGTCACTGCCCACTCGATCCTGCGCCTGCTGCCCTACCCGCTGGCCCGCCACCCGGCCGGCACCATCACCTATTCCGGGCAGGACCTGCTGACGCTCAAAGAAAAAACCATCCGGCATATTCGCGGCAACCGTATTGCGATGATCTTCCAGGAGCCGATGACCTCGTTGAACCCGCTGCATTCGATTGAAAAGCAGATCAACGAAGTGCTCGGCCTGCACAAGGGGCTCACTGGCAAGGTCGCCACCCGGCGCACCCTGGAACTGCTCGAGCTGGTGGGCATTCCCGAGCCGCACAAGCGCCTCAAGGCCTTGCCCCACGAGCTGTCCGGCGGCCAGCGGCAGCGGGTGATGATCGCGATGGCCCTGGCCAACGAACCGGAGTTGTTGATCGCGGATGAACCGACCACGGCCCTCGACGTGACGGTGCAGTTGAAGATTCTTGAGCTGCTCAAGGAATTGCAGGCGCGCCTTGGCATGGCGTTGTTGCTGATCAGCCATGACTTGAACCTGGTGCGGCGCATCGCCCACCGCGTGTGCGTGATGCAGAAGGGTTGCATCGTCGAGCAGGCTGACTGCGAGACGCTGTTCCAGGCGCCCCAGCACCCTTACACCCAGGAGTTGCTGGCGGCGGAACCCAGTGGCGGGCCGGCGACCAATGACGTCGGGCCGCCCTTGCTGGAGGTTGATGACCTGAGGGTGTGGTTTCCGATCAAGAAGGGCTTTTTGCGTAACACCGTGGATTACGTCAAGGCGGTGGACGGTATCAATTTCAGCCTGCCCCAAGGGCAAACCCTGGGCATTGTCGGCGAGAGCGGTTCGGGCAAATCCACCTTGGGCCTGGCAATTCTGCGTTTGATTGCCAGCAAAGGTGGGATTCGTTTTGAGGGCCAGCAGCTGGACCGGCTGACTCAGCAGCAGGTGCGCCCGTTGCGGCGAGAAATGCAGGTGGTGTTTCAGGACCCGTTTGGCAGCTTGAGCCCGAGGATGAGTGTCAGCGAGATTGTTGGCGAGGGGTTGCGGATTCACAAGATGGGCACGGCTGTTGAGCAGGAGGCCGCGATTATTGCGGCGCTGCGTGAGGTTGGGCTGGATCCGGAGTCGCGGCATCGTTATCCGCATGAGTTTTCCGGGGGGCAGCGGCAGCGGATTGCTATCGCCCGCGCGCTGGTGCTCAAGCCACGCCTGATTTTGCTGGATGAGCCGACGTCGGCGCTGGACCGTACGGTGCAGCGGCAGGTGGTGGAGTTGTTGCGCAGTTTGCAGGCCAAGTACAACCTCACTTACCTGTTTATCAGCCATGATTTGGCGGTGGTGAAGGCGTTGAGTCACCAGTTGATGGTGGTCAAGCATGGGCAGGTGGTGGAACAGGGGGAGGCTTCGGCGATTTTTGCTGAGCCGCAGCATGTTTATACGCGGCAGTTGTTGGAGGCGGCGTTTTTGGTGCCGGCTGGGGTACGGGCGTGACGGGGTGTATATCCGTTATTGGGTGATGGCTGAGATGGGTTCCGCCCTTACGGCGGGTCACTTTGGAAAAGCCCCAAAGTAACCAAAGGGCTCTTGCCCCACCACTCGGCACCTCGCCTGGGCTCGGTGTGCCCTCACGCAGGCTTGAATCCGTGGGCCGCCGTGACGGGCCATCCATGGCCCAACACGGCTAACCCGGCGTCCTGCCGGGTTACCCACGAATTCAAGCCTGCGTTCGGCCAGCGTGGTTTAACGGGGCGCCTAAG
>NZ_CAWOAW010000027.1:605946-723887 GCF_963879675.1 Pseudomonas sp. Larv2_ips | reverse complement strand
TACATCCTGCGCGACGAGTCGATGCACCTGAACTTCGGTATCGATGTGATCAACCAGATCAAAATCGAAAACCCACACCTGTGGGATGCCGAGATGAAGGAAGAAGCGACCCAGATGATCCTGCAAGGGACTCAGCTGGAGATCGAGTACGCTCGTGACACCATGCCGCGCGGCGTGTTGGGCATGAACGCGGCGATGATGGAGGACTACCTCAAGTTCATCGCGAACCGTCGTTTGTCGCAGATTGGCTTGAAGGAAGAGTACCCGGGCACCACCAACCCGTTCCCGTGGATGAGCGAGATCATGGACTTGAAGAAAGAGAAGAACTTCTTCGAAACCCGCGTGATCGAGTACCAGACCGGCGGCGCGTTGAGCTGGGATTAATCCTAGAGTCGGCCCCACCGAGAAGCCCTGACATGTTCAGGGCTTTTTTATGCTCAGTGATCTGAATATTCCCAAATTCAGAGACGGTCAAATCCCAGCAGACTGTAGGAAATTTCGTAGACGCAATAATGGCTACTCAGTATCGTCCGAGGGTTTTCTACCCTTGGCGGCTGTATGGATACGAAAAAAAGCAATATCGGATGGAGCGATGAAGAGCTTGAAGCTTCCGTCGACGGCTATTTGAAAATGTTGAAATTGGAAAAGGCAAAACAGTCGTTTAACAAGACAGCCGAACACGAGCTTCTTCGTGAAGGGGCTCTAAGCGCGCGATCCTTGGCATCGGTTGACTACCGTATGCGCAACATTTCTGCTGTTTTTGAGGCGCTGAATCACAGGCCAATTGCTGGTTACACCGCGGCGAATAACGTCGGTTCTGGAATCATCTCTCGTATACGTCGCATACTTGAGCAACGCGGCATCATTGAATATCAAGACAACGCCCCCACGTCCGACGAAGCGTTACTGGAGTTACGCGCGACAAGGCTTCAAAGCGAACCTATCAAGACCAAACCCGAAGGCATCACCGCGCCGCAACCAGTCAGCACCACCAGCACATCCTACGTTCGTGACCCGGAAGTACGCGCCTGGGTACGTCAGCAGGCGGCAGGTGTTTGTGAGGGGTGCGGGGTGCTTGCGCCGTTTAATCTCGACAACGGCCAGCCATTTCTCGAAGTACATCACGTCAAGCACCTCGCCCGGAAGGGTTCGGATCGCATCACCAATGCTGTAGCCTTGTGCCCCAATTGCCATCAGCGTTGCCACCGGTCGAGTGACTGGGATGCTTTCACCGAGTCGCTTTACGCCAAGATCGGAAGATTGGCACGGGAGTAAACTCCTGCTGTCACACCTGATGCACGCTTAATAAACACTAGATAGGACCGAGGCCAACCCGTGAACCCAGACATGCTCGAAGCCGGCCCTGCAGACGCCAAAGTACTTTCCGTCTTTGACTTCGACGGCACCCTGACCCATCACGACAGTTTCGTGCCCTTCCTCAAGTTTGCCTTTGGCACCGGTGAGTTCTATGGCCGGATGGTCAAGCTGGCGGTGCCGGGGCTGCGCTTTTTGCTGCGGCAGATCAGCCGGGATGAGTTGAAGGCGCAGTTGATTCGCACCTTTATGACGGGGGTGGAGAAGGCGTGGGTTCAGCAGCAGGCTGAGGCGTATTGCCAGCGTACGTGGAGCAAGCTGATGCGCCCGACTGGGTTGCAATCAGTGGCGGATGAGGTGAAGTCCGGGGCGGAGGTGACGTTGTGTTCGGCGTCGCCGGCTTTGGTGTTGCAGCCGTTTGCGAATCGGCTGGGGATCAAGTTGATTGGTACTGAGCTTGAAGTGGTCGACGGGGTGTTGACGGGCAAGCTCACGGGGAATAATTGCCGCTGTGAGAATAAGGTGCTGCGGCTTGAGGCGGTGTATGGGGATTTGGGCGATTATCGGCTCAGGGCCTGGGGCGATACCCGCGGGGATCGGGAGTTGTTGGCGGCGGCGCAGGATGCGCATTTTCGGCATTTTCATTCGAAGAAGAAGCGAGGCAAGTTGCAGCGCTGATGCGTGGATGGGGTCGGCGGGTGGACTGAGGTGATCCCTTAGCTGCCTCGCTGGGGCTCGAGAGCTCCCACATTTGATCGGTTTCAGGCCGGACACCGCACTAGCTTGGGGTGCTGGGGGTCGATACACATAGCGGGTTCGGCAGCGGACCGAGGTGATCCCTTCGCTGCCTCGCTGGGGCTCGAGAGCTCCCACATTTTGATCGGTTTCAGGCCGGACGGCGCACTAGCATGGGTTGCTGGAGGGTCGATACACATAGCGGGTTCGGCAGCGGACCGAGGTGATCCCATCGCTGCCTCGCTGGGGCTCGAGAGCTCCCACATTTTGATCGGTTTCAGGCCGGACAGCGCACTAGCATGGGGGGCTGGGGGTCGATACACATAGCGGGTTCGGCAGCGGACCGAGGTGATCCCTTCGCAGCCTCGCGGGGGCTCGACAGCTCCCACATTTGCGCTTTGTTGCTTGTTGATCGGTGTTAGGCGCGGTTTATGTTGCGGCCTTGAGGTTGACGCCCAGGGCTGTTGCGAAGGCTTTTACCATCGGGCTGCGCGGGGCGTTGTGGCGCAGGATCAGGTTGAAGGCGGTGCTCAGGTGGACTTGCTCCGGGCACAGTGCGCGTAGGCGCCCTTCCCTTACCAGGGGCGCGGCGTAATGTTCCGGCAGGAAGCCTAGGAAGCGGCCGGTGAGGATCAGGATGGCGACGGCTTCAACCTGTGAGGCCGAGGCGGACTGGCTGTCGTAGGTGACAAAGTCGGCTTTGTCGCGATGGATCGCATACCGGTGGTTGACCACTTCGTATTGGCGCAGCACTTCTGGCGTGAGGTCGCTCGCGTTGAACAGTGGGTGTCCTACGGCGCAGTAGGCGTGGGCTTTTTCTTCGTACAGCGGGAAGTAGTCGAATTCTTCGCGGCGTTGATACACCGGGACGATGCCGACGATCAGCCGCCCTTCCACCACGCCGCGCTCAACTTCATCCAATTGCGAGGCATGTAGACGCAATCTAATTTTTGGCGATTCGCTGTGTAATTTACTTAAGGCGGTAATCAGCGGCGAATTAACGTCGGAGACGGTGTTATCAATAACGCCCACACTTAGGTCACCAATAAGCTCGTTTTGCGCCGAACTAAGCTTGTCGCGAAAACTGTCCACCGAGGTAAATAATTCGATGGACGCCTGATACACCAACTTGCCTTCTTCGGTCAGGCCGAAGCCTTCCCTGCCCCGCGTACACAGGCGCATGCCGATGCGGATTTCGAGGTCGGAGATCTGTTTGCTGATGGCCGCCAGGCCCACGTTCAGCTCGTTTTGCGCGGCGCTGAAGCCGCCGGCTTCGACCACGGCCATGAACACGCGCAGCAATTTGAAATCCAGCCCGCTCAGTTGCAGGGGCGGCCGGGTGCCGGGTTTTGGTGGCATGTTTCCAGAAGTGGAAAGTGGGGTTTCCATAATACGCGTTGACCTCAAGTGCCATATTCAACAGGCTTCAACCCAATCCTTGAACATAGCCAGGCGGCGATAATGGCCGTAAACATCCGCCCTTGGCAACCTTGAATATAGCGGGTTGAACAGCACACAGAGGCTGATTTAACACCCGCAAAAACCTGACACTACGATCAGGTCTTTTTAGTTTTTTACTGCCTCCGACTCTTCTAAAAACAAGCGTGAGGAATACCGATGTCCCAGCCCACCGACCGCCTTTGGGGTGCTCGTTTCAAGACCGGCCCGTCTGCTGCTTTGGCCGCATTGTCGCGTTGCCCCGAGCGCTATTTCCGCCTGACGCCCTACGACCTGGCCGGCTCCCGCGCTCATGCCCGGGAGTTGCAGCGCGCCGGTTTGCTGGATGAGTCGGAGACTTTGCGCACCCTCGAGGCCCTGGACCGAATCGGTGAGGACTTCGCCGCCGGCCGCCTGCATCCAACCCTGGATGACGAGGACGTGCACACCTTTATCGAACGCGTATTGACCGAGCGCCTGGGCGCCTTGGGTGGCAAGTTGCGCGCCGGGCGTTCGCGTAACGATCAGACAGCCAATGACCTGCGCCTTTTCCTACGCGACCATGCGCGCACCATCACCACCGAGGTGTTGGGTTTGCAGCAGGCGCTGGTGGACCAGGCCGAGCAGCATATCGAGAGCATCTGCCCGGGTTTCACCCACTTGCAGCAGGCGCAACCGATTGTGTTTGCCCATCACTTGCTCGCTCATGCGCAGTCGATGCTGCGCGATGTGCAGCGCTTGGTGGATTGGGATGCGCGCACGGCGTTGTCACCGTTGGGTGCTGCCGCGATGGCAGGCTCGGCGATTGCGCGTCAGCCAGAGCATTCGGCCAAGGAAATGGGCTACACCGGGCCGTGCGAAAACTCGATCGACGCCGTCGCCAGCCGTGACCATGTGGCGGAGTTCCTGTTTGTGGCGGGCATGCTGGGGGTGAATATTTCGCGGCTGTCGGAGGAGTTTTGCCTGTGGTCGTCGCGCCAATTTCGCTGGGTGGTGCTGGACGATGCCTACGCCACCGGCAGCTCGATCATGCCGCAGAAAAAGAATCCGGACATTGCCGAGCTGGCACGCGGCAAAGCTGGGCGTTTGATTGGCAACCTGACCGGGCTGATGTCGACGCTCAAGTCATTGCCACTGTCGTACAACCGCGACTTGAGTGAAGACAAGCACAGCGTGTTGGACAGTGTGGACACCTTGCTGCTGGTGCTGCCGGCGATGGCCGGGATGGTCGCGACCATGAAGGTGCAAGTGGAAGAGCTGCGCCTGCAAGCGCCGATGGGCTTCACCTTGGCGACTGAGGTGGCGGATTGGTTGGCCACGCGAGGCGTGCCGTTTAAAGAGGCGCATGAGATTACCGGCGCGTTGGTGCAGGCCTGCGAGAAACACGAGATTGAGTTGTGGGAAGCCTCGCCGGCGATGTTGGCGGAGGTGGACGCGCGGTTGCTGCCTGAGGTGCGGGACTGCTTGACCCTGGAAGCGGCCATTGCGGCGCGCAGTGGTTGGGGTGGGACGGCGCCGGAGCGGGTTCGGGAGCAGATTGGGCGGTTGAAGGTGGCGTTGGCGGCTCAGCAAAAATGGGCTGAGAGTTATCAGGGGTTTCGGATTTAAACCTGGGCCTTTGTGGTGAGTTTGCTGGCGCTTTCGCAGGCAAGCCAGCTCCCACATTTAGGCTGTGTTTTAACAGTTGGATCGAGTACAGCAGTGGAGTAACACCATGAACCAAACCCCGGCGGAGCGCTTGGAAGCTGAGCGCAAGTTGTCCGAGAACCAGTTCGATATCACGCAGTACGAGCATGTGCCGCGTCGTTATTACGGGCGGATGTTTTTTGCCACGTTGATCGTGATCGCACTGGCCGCGTTGTTGCGCGCCTTTGCCAATGGCCAGATCGAATGGTCCTACATCGGGCAGTTCCTCACGTCTGAGGCCATTCTGTGGGGCCTGGTCAACACCATCGTCATGTCGATTCTGGCAATGGCACTGGGCGTGGTCATCGGGGTGATCACGGCGATCATGCGCATGTCGGCCAACCCGATCCTGCGCTATGTGGCCATCACTTACACCTGGCTGTTCCGCGGTACGCCGCTGATTCTGCAGCTGTTGCTGTGGTTCAACCTGGCGCTGATTTTCCCGGTGATCGCGATCCCCGGCCTGTTCAGCATCGACACCGTCGACCTGATGACGCCATTCGTGGCCGCCCTGCTCGGCCTCAGCATCAACCAGGGCGCCTACACCGCCGAAGTGGTGCGCGCCGGCTTGCTGTCGGTCGACACCGGCCAGTACGAGGCCGCCAAGTCCATCGGCATGCCGAGCCTGCAAGCGCTGCGTAGGGTGATTCTGCCGCAGGCGATGCGGGTGATCATTCCGCCGGTAGGCAACGAGTTCATCAGCATGGTGAAAATGACCAGCCTGGCCAGTGTGATCCAGTACTCGGAGCTGCTGCACAACGCGCAAAACATCTACTACGCCAACGCCCGCGTCATGGAGCTGCTGATTGTGGCCGGCATCTGGTACCTGGCGGTGGTGACTGTTCTTTCATTTGGTCAAAGCCGCCTTGAGCGTCGTTTTGCCCGCGGCGCCGGCAAGCGCTCGTAAGTCTGGGTTGAGGAGATTTGCCCCATGAGAAGCATCGTCAAGGCCGTCAACTTGAACAAGTATTACGACGAGTATCACGCGCTGCGCGACATCAATATTGAGGTCGAGCAAGGCGAAGTCATGTGCATTATTGGCCCGTCCGGCTCGGGTAAAAGCACGCTGCTGCGCTGCGTCAACCAGTTGGAAAAAATCGACAAGGGCGGCCTGTGGGTCGACGGCGAACTGGTGGGTTACCGCGTCGTCGGCAACAAGCTGCATGAAATGAATGAATCGCAGATTGCCCGCCAGCGCCTGGCGACCGGCATGGTGTTTCAGCGCTTCAATTTGTTCCCGCACATGACTGTGCTGCAAAACATCATCGAAGGCCCGGTGCAGGTGCTCAAGCGCTCGCCCAAGGAAGCCATCGAAGATGCGCTGGAACTGCTGGCCCGCGTCGGTCTGGCAGACAAGCGCAATGCCTACCCGGTGGAATTGTCCGGCGGCCAGCAACAGCGTGTGGCGATTGCCCGCGCGCTGGCGATGCGTCCCAAGCTGATGTTGTTCGACGAACCCACGTCAGCCCTCGACCCGGAGCTTGTAGGCGAAGTGCTGTCGGTGATGCGCGATTTGGCCACCACCGGCATGACCATGATTGTGGTCACCCATGAGTTGGGCTTCGCCCGCGAAGTGTCCAACCGCATGGTGTTTATGGACGCCGGCCAGATTGTGGAAGCCGGCAGCCCTGAAGAAATTCTAATAAGCCCACAAAACCCACGTACCCAAAGCTTTATTTCTGCCGTTCGCACTTAACTAAAAAACTAACGAGAACGCCCCCATGAAAAAATTGTTTATCCCAACGTTGCTCGCAGGCCTGATGGCCTCCTCGTGTGTATTCGCGGCATTGCCGGCGGCAATCAAGGACAAGGGTGAGATCAGCGCGGCCATCGTGCCGAACTACCCGCCAATGGATTTCAAGGACACCGCGACCAACAAGCTCACCGGGCTGGACTTCGACCTGGGCAACGCCCTGGCCGAGCGCCTGGGCGTGAAGATCAAGTGGCAGGAAACCGGCTTCGAGCAGATGCTCAGCGGCCTGACCACCAAGCGCGTCGACATCGTGCTGTCAGGCATGAGTGACACCGCCGAGCGCCAGAAGGCCGTGACCTTCATCGACTACTTCACCAGCGGTCCGCAGCTGTACACCCTGGCCAAGCGTGAAGACCTCAAGGAATTGACTGACCTGTGCGGTAAAAAAGTCGGCACCAGCCGCCGTACCACCTGGCCGTCGGAAATTGCCGCGTGGAGCAAGGAAAACTGCGAAGCGGCGGGTAAGCCGGCAATCGTGGTGATCGGCACTGAAGGCTCTGCGGATGCGCGCGCGCAATTGCAGCAAAACCGTTTGGACGCGGCGATGCAGGGCAGCGAGACGATTCCTTATTTGATGTCGTTGGACAAGGGCAAGTACAAGCCGGTGGGCCTGGCCATTTCCAAGCAGTTCACGGGGCTTGGGATCGAGAAAAGCAACACCGAATTGGTCACGGCGATCAGTGAGGCGCTGCAGGGCATGATTGATGATGGGACGTACGGCAAGATCCTGAAGAAGTGGGATCTGGAACAGGGTGCGGTGGAAAAAATCAGCATCAATGCCGGGCAGTAACTTGATCTGAATGTGGGAGCGGGCTGGCTCGCGAATGCGATGTGTCAGTGACAAATTTACCGACCGATCCACCGCATTCGCGAGCAAGCCCGCCCCCACATTTGAATTGTGTTGTATTGGAAAAATAATAAGGACATCCGCCCCACCGTGGCCACCTACTCCCTGGTAATCCGCCGCCTGATGATCTGCTCGGTGACCATCGTCGTCAGCCGCGCGATGACCAGTCCGCTGCTGGCCCTTTGGCTGAGCACGCGCCTGGGCCTCAACCAGCAGGACATCGGCTTGCTGATGGGCATCGCCGTGTTCATCGCAACGCTGCTCGGCCTCTATGGCGGCTACGTCATCGACCGCCTGGAAAAGCGCAAGCTGCTGATCCTGGCCATGCTTTCAAGCGCCATCGGATTTCTGTTGCTGACCTTTGCCAGCAACCTCTACCTCACCACCCTGACCTTGGTGATTACCGAAGCCGCGTCGGCACTGTTCCTGATCGGCTCCAAGGCCATCATCAGCGAAAACCTGCCGGTGGGCGACCGCGCCAAAGTATTTTCCCTGCGCTACACCCTGACCAACGTCGGCTATGCCACCGGCCCGATGGTGGGTGTGGTGATTGCCGGGCAGATCCCCTGGGCGCCGTTCCTGATCGCCAGCGCCATCGCCTTGGGCAGTGTGTTCCTGATGATCGGTATTGCGCCGACCCAACGCGACAACAGCAATAAACCCCTGAGTTTTCTCACGACCCTGCGCACACTGCGCAGCGACCGCACACTGATCCTGTTCACCAGCGGCAGCCTGTTGAGCACCATTGTCCACGGGCGCTATACGCTTTATCTGTCACAGTTTCTGCTGGTGGCCTACAAACCCGCCGAGGCGCTGAAGATTCTGTCGGCGGTGCTGGCCTGCAACGCTATCACCGTGATTTTGATGCAGTACCAGATCGGGCGATTTCTGAAACGCGAGCAATTGCGCTACTGGATTGTGCTGGGCACGTTGCTGTTCATTGTCGGGCTGATCGGTTTCAGTCTGGCGGACAGTCTGGTGACCTGGTGCCTGGCGATGTTCGTGTTCACCTTGGGCGAGATGATCATTTACCCCTCGGAATTCCTGTTCATCGACACCATCGCCCCGGATGCACTGCGCGGCAGTTATTACGGCGCGCAAAACCTGGCGGCGTTTGGCGGGGCGATGAGCCCGGTCATTTGCGGGTACCTGCTGATCAATGCGGCGCCGGTCAGCATGTTCTACGCACTCGGCGCGTTGACCGCCGTGGGTGGCACCTTGTGTTTCCTGAGTGGACGGCGGGTGGCCGGAACACCGCCTATCTAATGTGGGAGCGGGCTTGCTCGCGAACGCGGTGGATCAATCAATGCACTCGGAACTGCCACACCGCCTTAGCGAGCAAGCCCGCTCCCACTCAATCCCCCTCCCAGATTTTTTGATCTCCGTAACGGCGAAGTTTTGCGTAATATCCAGTCATTCATCTCACGGACCCGAGCCCCATGAAATTCGACACGGCCTACAGCCTGAGTCTCGATGACAAGCTGTCGATCTACGACGTACGAGACCTGAATTTCGACGAAACCAGCCCTTTCGACTCCGACAAGGACAGCTTCCTGTGCCCCAACGATGAGTGCCGCGCAGCGTTCGATGCGGGCAATGCGCTCAGCACCTTCAACGCAAAAAACGTCAACTATCAGCGCACGCCGCATTTTAAGAACAAGGCCAGTACCCAGCACATTGACGGCTGCCGCTACGCCAGCACGCACAAGACTGCGACCGGCGAAACTGATGATGAGCGCGAGGACAGTTTCCCATCGGAATGGGTACTGAGGCGGCGCCAGTACGAGCGCAAGCCGGCCGTGACCGGCACTGAAGCCGGCGTCCCACGCGATCCCACGAAGGTTGCGTCTACTCGTACCGGTTCGTCCCCCAGCGCCAGCGACTCTACCCCAGACAAAACCAGCGTGTTCGCCCACCCGGTGGAATGCTATGTGTCGAATATCGACGATAAAGACAAGCTCAAGAGCATGCCGCTGAAGATCGGCGATCACACGGCAACCTATTGGCCGTTTTTCAAGAAGATCGAGTACCTGCAGGACAACAACGGCCTGATCTACTGGGGGAAAATCAAGGAGATCAAGGATTACACCGCCAGCTTTCGCATCGATTTCGAAAAGAAGGTGTGGCTCGACAAGAAGCCCTACTCGGTCAACGTCTACCTGAGCAAAAAACTCATCGAAAACTACCGCAAGCGCACGGCGTTCCTGGAACAGATCAAGGCGGCAGCAGACAGTAAAAAGGCGCTATATTGCTTCTTTTATGGGGTCACGCCTCAATTGAAACAGGTGCCGAGCAAGAAAAACCCCGAGCAGACATTCGGGGTCTTCAGCGCGAATATCGAGAACCTGGATCACCTGATCATTCGAGAAGCGCCGGGCGTGGAATAACGCGCGGCCCAAACGCCTTAAAAAAATCCAGTTGATGAGCGGTCAAAACAACTGTACAAAAACACAGTATAGTTTGCCTTCCCCCGTCGAACCTGGAGAACCCCCCATGTCCTCTCTGGCAATGAGCTCTTTTGTAGAACAGCAGATCGTCCTGCACCAATTCACCGCCAAGCACAGTGTGCAGGCCCGCGCGATGCTTGGCTGGAGCCGGGAAGAACTCGCCCGCCAAGCCGGGCTGGCGGTCGAAACGGTGCAACGCTTTGAAAACCAGGGCGATGTAGACGATGAAACTCGCCTGGTATTGGCCTTTCGGCTGGAAGCTGAGGGGCTGGTGTTTTTCCCGGGGTTTGCGCCGGGTTGGGGCATGAGTGCGCGCAAGTTCGACAAGGCCCCGGCCGAGCCCGCTGCACAAGGCATCATTTCGCGGCTGATGGGCTCAACAGCGGCATCAATTGATTCACCAACGCCTCAACCGAATGGTGCGTAGCGTCCAGCCGGATCACCGGGCAGCTCAGTGGTTTCAGCCAGCTTTCATGCCGACGCAGGCTGCGTAGGCTGTGGTTACCATCATCGTAACGAGCAGCCCAGGCGAGAAACGCGACGCTGTTTTCATGGCGGCTGCCGCCCTCCAGAATCCGGTCACCATAGCGCTGCTCTTCGCGCAGTTGCAGCCGGTGCAGGCGAACTGGCGGGTCTACGCGCAGAAACACCACTTGGGTGAACTGCGGGATCATGGCATCGCCCCATCCGCACACCGAGCCGGACAGCACCCAGCCTTCGAGGCCGGCACTCTGTTCCTGTAACAGACGCGTGCGTTCATCCCGTAACCGAGCAACGGTGAACGGTTCCGGAGTTTGCTGCCAGAAGAAGTCGTCGGAGTCGAAATAAACCACATTCAAGCGTTCGGCCAAGGCTTTGCCCAGTGTCGTGGTGCCTGCGCCCGCAGCGCCGAGGATGTGAATTTTATGGCGCATAACTTTCCCCCTTAACTTGAGTGTAAGCCGCTGGGGCATCAGGCCTGCAATTGCAGCGCACGGCGCATCATTTGTGGCGGCTGGCCGAAGGCACGCAGGAAGGCGCGACGCATGCGCTCCGGGTCACCGAAGCCGGTGTCGCGGGCAATGATGTCGATAGGGTGGTCGCCGGATTCAAGCATCAGGCGCGCCGCTTCAATGCGCAGGCGTTCGATCGCCTTGGCCGGGGTGTGGCCGGTTTCGCTGCGAAACAGACGGCTGAACTGGCGCGGACTAAGGTGCGCGACGTCGGCCAGCCGTTCAACCGAGAGCTCTTCCTGTAAATGCTGGCGGGCGTAGACCAGGGCGGTTTGCACGCGGTCGGACTTGGGGTCGATGTCCAGCAGCGCGGAAAATTGCGACTGGCCGCCCGCGCGGCGATGGTAGATCACCAACTTGCGCGCGACCTCGCGGGCCACCTCTACACCCAGGTCGTTTTCGACAAGGGCCAGGGCCAGGTCAAGGCAGGCAGTCATGCCGGCAGAAGTCCAGAGTGGGCCGTCGACAGTGAAGATGCGGTCTTGTTCAAGCCTCACAGTGGGATAAGCCTGACGAAAGGCACGGGCGTGGTACCAGTGAGTGGTTGCCTTGCGGTCTTCCAGCAGTCCGGCGGCCGCCAGGTGGAAAGAGCCGGTGCAGGCAGACGTCACACGACGCGACGTCACCACTGCCTGCTGCAAGTAGCTGAGCAGGCCAGGCGTGGCGTCGAGCACTTCGTTATCGCCCACCACCAACACCGTGTCGTATGGACCAAAAGGCACGGTATCAATGGCAAAACCCATGGAGCTTTTGATCGGCCCGCCTTCCTCGGATACCAGGTCTACCCGATAGAACGGCCGTTGCACCTCCAGGTTGGCGAATTCAAACACCGTACTGGTGCTCAGGCTGAGCATCTGAAAACCCGGAAACAGCAAAATACCGACAGACACCATGGTCAAACCTCATGTCTCTAAAGGAGGGATATACGACATTGCAGCCATGACATTACACCCATAATCTTGGTTGCAACAAGGCCCTCCTTCCTCGGCCCTCCTGGAGCAACTGCAATGACTCAATCCAAAGGTTATGCGCTGATCACCGGCGCTTCTTCGGGTATTGGCGCCACCTACGCCGATCGCCTGGCTCGCCAGGGTTACGACCTGATATTGGTGGCACGTAACCAGCACCGGCTGGAGCGACTGGCGACTCAGCTCAACGCCAACACCCAACGGGATATTCACGTGGTGGTGGCCGACCTGAACCTGCCGGCCGATCTGGCCCGTGTTGAACAGATCCTGCACGACGACAGCCGCATCAGCCTGTTGGTGAACAACGCCGGCATCGGTGCCACCGCGTCCTTGCTGGACAGCGATGCGGACAAGATGGAGGCGATGATCCTGCTCAATGTGCTGGCCCTCACCCGCCTGGCCAAAGCCGCAGCAACCAACTTTGTCGCCCAGGGTCGCGGCACCCTGATCAACATCGGTTCGATCGTGGCGGTCGCACCCAAGCTGCTGAATGGCGTTTACGGAGGCACCAAGGCGTTTGTGCAGGCCTTTACCGAATCACTCGAGCATGAGCTGAGCGACAAGGGAGTACGGGTTCAAGTGGTGTTGCCCGGTGCCATCGCCACCGAGTTCTGGGACGTTGCCGGCCTGCCGGTGAGCAACCTGCCCGAGACAATGGTCATGACCACGCAAAACCTGGTGGATGCCGCGCTGGCAGGGCTCGCACAAGGTGAAAAAGTCACCATCCCGTCACTGCCCGACAGCCTGGATTGGGACGCTTACGAAACCGCGCGCCTGGCCTTGGGGCCAAACCTGTCACACAGCAGCCCGGCCCCACGTTACGGCGTGTAGTCAGCTAATAGACTGAAGCCCAGGTCAGTGGCCGCCTGGGCCGCCGGCGTTGTTTTGCCGATAGGCGTAGAGCAACGCGTGCAAAGCATCGCGAGACCACCGAGCGCCATAAAACCAGAGTTTCGCGCCCTCTGCCAACGGCTCGCAAACGGCGGGATACCCGCTTATGCACGCACCATGAAACGCCGCAGATTGATCATCAGACACCAAGGCATCAAGCCGATGCCGGGTCACCAGATCGTCGATTTCACGCGTTTGCAAAGAGAATTGAAGGCTGTGGTCTTCACGTCGTGCATCTACCGGTACCAATTGCGCACCGGCCAGTTGCAGGATGTCGAACGCTCGGCGCAAGGCTGCACTGTGTTCAACGGGTTCGTAATGAGCCCCGTGCACATACCGGTCAGCGAACCCGATGCGCCACCCTGCGAGCACCTTGGAAGCGGTAAAAGTGCTGTTATTGCGTACCAGAGGCACTTCAACCATCACAGGCCCAGTGGGCTCGATACCACTCAAAGCGACGAGTGACAGCGCAGGATCCCGCACGGGTTTTATCGGCGCAGCCACGGCGTTGTAACCGGGAATGAGTGCGACACCCTTTGGATAATCAGCGCCGAAGACGATACCGCCCGGGTTGGCTTTATCGGGTTGGGCCTGGGCCGGCGCAGCGTTTGAGCCGCCCGCTTCACCCGCTTCCGGCAAGGAAGGCCCAAGTCGACAAGGCAAGCCCAATCGCCAATGCTCCCTACAGTTTTTTTCCATCAGAACCCGCACCCCGACAATGACCGTGCGGGATCATCGCACTCGGACCTGATGGTTGTCGCAGGGCTGAAATACCCTGAAAACTCATTTTCCTACGGCCCCAAACTTCAGCCCGCCGCGTGCTCTTTCGCACCTTGAGTTTCCACGTCCAACCACCACGCATGCCCACGCTCAGGCTGGTTCAGATTGAACGCTTGCCCCATCGCCGGCGTGGTAATCGAAACGTTTCGCTCCCAGGCCAGGGCCATGATGCGGTCAAACGGCTCGTGCCAGGCATGGAACGCCAGGTCGAACGTGCCGTTGTGAATCGGCAGCAGCCAACGGCCTTTAAGGTCGATATGCGCCTGCAAGGTTTGCTCCGGCTGCATGTGCACATGGGGCCAGTCGACGTTGTAAGCACCTGTTTCCATCAGCGTCAGATCAAACGGGCCGTATTGTTCGCCGATGCGTTTGAAACCGTCGAAATAACCCGTGTCGCCACTGAAAAAGACCCGCCGCGCACCGTCGATCATCACCCAGGAACACCACAGGGTCTGGTTGCCGTCAAACAGACCGCGCCCGGAAAAGTGCTGGGCCGGCGTGGCGATAAAGCGAATGCCATCGACCTCGGTGCCTTGCCACCAATCCAGTTGCCTGACTTTGCTGGCGTCCACACCCCATTTCACCAGGGTGTCGCCCACACCCAGCGGGGCGAGAAAGTAGCGGGTTTTGTCGGCCAGCTGGACCACGGCCTTATGGTCCAGGTGGTCATAGTGATTGTGCGAAAGAATCACCGCTTCCAGCGGCGGCAAGTCTTCAAGGCTAATGGGTGGCTGATGGAAGCGCTTGGGCCCGGCCCAACTGAACGGTGAGGCGCGCTCGGCAAACACCGGGTCGGTTAGCCAGAACTTACCGCGCATTTTCAGCAACACGGTGGAATGCCCCAGACGGAACACGCTGTGATCGGGAGCGGCCAGCAGTTGCTCGCGTGTCAGCGGTTGCACCGGGATCTTGCCCACAGGGCGCGTGCTGCGCGGCTTGTTGAAAAGCATGTTCCAGAAAATCCGCAACGTCTTGCCAAAGCCGCCATGTTGCACTGGGGCATCGTTGGTGAAATGCCCTTGCTCCTGCTCGGCAGGCTTGAGTGCTTCAGGCGAAGGGTCAAGACGGCTTGAAATCGTGGCCATTACAGAGTGACTCCTGGGGTCCGCTCATAAATTACACTGCACAGTGTAGTTTCTAGATTGCAACAAAACCCGGAGCAAGTAAACTACCGAGTGTAATTTCATCCAAGAGCCGAACGCCCTCCATGACTGCTCCCCAACGCCTCACCGACCGCAAACGCGAAGCCATCGTGGCAGCGGCCATCACCGAGTTTCGGGCTAACGGGTTCGAGGTCACCAGCATGGACAAAATTGCGGCCACCGCCGGAGTCTCCAAGCGCACGGTGTACAACCACTTTCCCAGCAAGGAAGAGTTGTTTGCAGAAATTCTGCACCAGTTGTGGGCCAGCAGCGTTGCCCAACTGGACGCCAGCTACGCCAGTGACCGACCCCTGCGCGAGCAATTGCGCGGTTTGCTGCAGGCGAAGATGCAGATGATGTCGGACGCCAACTTCCTCGACCTGGCCCGTGTCGCGATCGCCGCCACCATTCATTCGCCCGAGCGCGCGCAAGACATGGTCAACCGCTTGAGCAAACGCGAGGAAGGCTTCACCCAGTGGGTACGCGCGGCCCAGGAAGATGGCCGCCTGGCCTGCACCGACCCGGCCTTTGCGGCCCATCAGATCCAGAGCCTGCTCAAGGCGTTCGCCTTTTGGCCGCAAATTACGCTGGGCCAACCTACCCTCGACGCTGCCACACAGGCCAGCGTGATCGAATCGGCCATCGACCTGTTCCTGGCCGGCTACGAAGTCAGCCCTGCCCGTTCCTAATAAAGCCTGTTGCATGAGCGACATTCCAGGTCGTTTTTAGCGCATTCACCCGGTGTGCTGCGCAAATGGCTTGGAAGGACACTGATTATTCCCACGTGAATAACTGACAATATTCCCACCTAATATCCGATCAACGGTTCAAGCCGCTGACGCACGCTGTCGTATCTGCAAAAAAAAGAGCTGACCCGGAACACTATGGAAAACAGACGAGGCAAAGGGCTGTCATTTGCCAGACGTATCTACAAGCCAAGGATTATCGGCCTGGGAATCGGCTGTATCAGCGTCATCGGCGCCCTTTACCCGTTGGCCATGCCGGGCTGGGTATGGGCGCTACTGATATTCAACGGTTATGCCTGGGCCCATGTGGCGTACCAGCTCTCCACGCGCTCGCAATTTCCCTACCAGGCCGAACAACGCAACTTGCTCTATGACTCGCTGCTCGGCGGTTTCTGGGCGGCGGCCACGCAATTCACACCGCTGACGACCGTGACCATCCTGTCGATGATGACCATGAACAACGTCGCGGCCGGGGGCAAGCGCCTGTTTCTGCGCGGGCTGGTGGCACAGGCGGGCGGTATCGGCGTGGCGTGGGCGCTGCTGGGGATCAAGTTCAATCCCAACGTCAGCCTTGCCCAGGTGTATACCTGCCTGCCGATGCTGACGCTGTACCCGATGGCGATCGGCATGGTCTGCTATCAGTTGGCAATCAAACTCTCGGAACACAAACGCGCCCTCAGCGCCCTCAGCCGCGTCGACAGCCTTACCGGCCTGCTCAATCATGGCTCGTGGAAAGACCTGCTCAATCTCAAGTTCCACAAATGCCAGCAGCAACAAGGCCACGCCACCATTGCCTTGATCGATATCGACCATTTCAAACAGATCAACGACACCTACGGCCATATTGTCGGTGATCAGGTGTTGCGCCAGCTGAGTAAGGAGTTGCGTCAACACCTGAGGGAAAATGACTTGGCCGGCCGTTACGGCGGCGATGAGTTCTGCGTGATTCTTCCGCAAATGCCACTGGAAGAAGCCGCGCTGGTCATGGAACACATGCGAGAAACCTTTAGTAACTATCGCAATTCGCAGATCCCAGCGTTGCGCGTGAGCCTGAGCATTGGTCTGGCAGACTTCCAACCCGTCTTCAGCGATGCGGCAATGTGGCTCAACGCCGCGGATCGCGCGCTCTATGCCGCCAAGGACACCGGCCGCAACCGGGTGAATGTCAGCCACTGTGTCGTCGCCCACTCCGCCTAAGTCGTCCTACAACACCTCGTCTGATTTCTCTTCCGCCGCACTGCTGCAGAAGCATAATGCCACCATTGGTCGCCTACTCATTGATGCCACCGCCCTGAAGGCGAACTTCTTGGCCGGCCGATCACTCTGAACCCGTTGTTCAACCCCCCTCTGTCAGCACAAGGAAGCTGACAATGAGCAAGTCAACCGTAAGGCCTGGTGCCCTACGGGGGCAGGCGCATATTCATGGATACCTCTGACGCGTGCTTCCCCGAGCTCTCGAACATGCTATTCAACGCCCACAAAAAAACTATCAACACCCTGCAACACACCAACGCCCAACAAGCCAGCTTGCTGGATGCCATCGAGCGCTCCATGGCGGTGATCGAATTCGATCTGCAAGGCACCGTCCTGCGGGCCAATGAGAATTTCCTCAAGACCATGAGCTACCGCGCCGAACAGATCGAGGGCCAGCCCCACCGGATGTTCTGCACCCCCGCGTTCACGCGCAGTGCCGAGTACAACCAGTTGTGGACGCAGCTGCGTAATGGCCAATTTCAGTCGGGCACCTTTGAACGCGTCGGCGGCGACGGCCAATCGGTATGGCTGGAAGCCAGCTACAACCCGGTGCGCGATCACACCGGCCAGGTCATCAAAGTGGTGAAATACGCCATGGACGTCACCCCGCGCCTGCAGGCCGAAAGCGAAGCCAACGCCAAGTTGGGTGCCATCGACCGGGCCATGGCGGTGATCGAATTCAACCTCGACGGCACCATCATTACCGCCAATGCAAATTTCCTGCAGCGCATGGGCTACAGCCTGGCGCAGATCCAGGGCAAGCATCACCGCCTGTTCTGCAAGCCGGACCTGGCCAACAGCTCGACCTACAGTGAGTTCTGGAAGCGCTTGAACCAGGGCGAACTGTTCAACGGCCAGTTTGAACGCATCGACAAAAACGGCCAGACGGTGTGGCTGGAGGCCAACTACAACCCGGTGTACGACGCCAGCGGGCGCCTGTGCAAAGTGGTGAAGTTTGCCTCCGACATCACCGCCAGAGTGCAGCAGCATGCCGCCGACGCCGCCAGCGCTGCCCAGGCTTATCACATCTCGCTGAACACTCGGGATATCGCCGAAAAGGGCGCCGATGTGATCCAGCAAACCGCCAGCGGCATGCGCGAGATTGCTGCCGACATCGATGGCTCCTCGCAACTGATCGCCAAGCTGGGCGAGCGTTCGCAGCAGATCACGGCCATCGTCAACACCATCCGCGGCATCGCCGACCAGACCAACCTGCTGGCCCTCAACGCCGCCATCGAAGCGGCGCGCGCTGGCGAACAAGGCCGGGGCTTTGCCGTGGTGGCCGACGAAGTGCGGCAACTGGCGGCACGCACCAGCGGCTCGACGGCGGAAATCTCCGGCATGATCGCGATGATCCAGGAGGAAACCCGCCAAGCCATCGACAGCATGGAAGGGACTCGCGACCGCGCCGCTCAAGGTGTGGAGTTGGCCAACCAGGCCGGCACGGTGATCCTGCAGATTCGCGAAGGCACGGGCGAGGCTGTGCAGGCGGTGAGCGCGTTTGCCAATGAGCGGGGCAACAACTGACCTGATCTTCATGTGTCTGCCCAGGGGCTCGGTCTATAGTGCTGACTAGTCTTTACGCCAAGGATTCGAGCCCGCCATGACCCCAGACAAGCCAGAAGCAGCCCCCGTCGATCACCTGCGTTTCCACCGAGGCCACGCCCACCTGGCGCCGACCTTCGGCAACGACACCTTTGCGCTCAAGGCCGAAGCGTTCGCGCGCTTCTTTGGTACGCCCACCTTTCTCGGCGCGCAAACCGCGATCGTGATCTTGTGGGTGGTGCTGAACATGACCGGCATCACCCACTTCGACGTGTACCCGTTCATCCTGCTCAACCTGGCCTTCAGCCTGCAATCGGCCTATGCCGCGCCGCTGATCCTGCTGGCCCAGACACGCCAGGCCGCCCGCGACAAAGCCCAGTCCGACGCCGATGCGCAGCACCGCGAAGCGCTGGCCATCGCCAACACCGAGCGCCAGGCCCAAGCCGAACAAACCACCAAGCAGTTGCTGGAACTGCTGGAGCAGAACACCCGCCTGACAGAAATGACCAAGCAACTGACCGAGCGTATCGAGACCCTGACCTGCGAGATGCATGAGCAGTTCATGCGTAAACCCTGAGGGCAACGCAGTTGCCTTAAGGAAAGCCTGTTATGGCGAGCGGGCTTGTTGTAGCGAGCGAGCTGCTGTGGCGAGCGGGCTTGCCCCGCGTTGGGCTGCAAAGCAGCCCCAAAACCTGACACCGCGGTTTACCTGAAGCATCGCGTTGGCCTATCTGGGGCCGCTTCGCGCCCCAACGCGGGGCAAGCCCGCTCGCCACAACAAGACCGCCACAGCAGCCCGCTCGCTACAACAAGCCGCGCGCGCCACAACTATCCCGCCAGTCACAAAAGATGCCGTTCACGGCAACCGCACATGCCGCCCCAGCTCATCAAACAACGTGACCACCGAACGCAACGCCCGGCAATCCGGACGCGTCAGCAGCCACAGTGCGGTGTTCCGTGCGGCCAACGCCGGCCCCAGTGGTTGCACACCATCGCCCAAGAGAAAATCCGGCAGCGCCGCCACGCCCAGGCCTGCACGTACCAACTCGGTGACCGACAACATGCTGTTGCAGCGATAGCTGGGACGCACACCCGGCAAATGCTCGCGGCGCCAGGCGACGGTGGGGTGATCGGGCAGGAAGTCGTCCGGGGCGATCCACGGCAGGTCGGCCAACTCGCGGCCTGCGTGCTGGCGAGCAAAATCGGCACTGGCACACACTTGATATGCGACCGTGCCCAGGCAACGACCGACAAGGTGCTCCGGCGGCGTCTTGGTCAGGCGCAGGGCAATGTCGGCATCGCGGCGGCTGAGGTTGGCGAAATCATTCGATGTGCTCAACTCCAGGGTCAACGCCGGGTAGTCGGGCATGAACCGCGCCAGCGCCGGCAGCAGCAAACCTTGCAGCACCGAGTCGGTACAGGTCAGGCGCACAGTGCCGCTGATCACTTCGCCGCCCTGCTCCACGCCAATGCGCGCCGCCTCCAACGCTTGTTCGGCGTGCTCGGCCTGCTGCGCCAGGTTGCTGGCCAGGCTGGTGGGCAGGTAACCGGCGCGGCTTTTTTCAAACAGGGTCTGGCCCAAGGCGGCTTCCAGCCGGCGCACCGCGCGGAACACCGTGGACACATCCACCCGCAACAGCGCCGCCGCGCGCGCCAGGGTGCCGCCGCGTACCAGGGCGAGGATCAGCGAGAGGTCGGGATAGTCGATTTGATAGTGCGTGGCTGCATTGAGCATGTGGGCGAACGCCAATTTTGATTGCGTGAGCGCCAATCTATAGTGGGCACCAGGACACAACAAGCCATGAGGCGTACCCGATGAAAGCCAGCACCTTGCACCTTGCCCTGATCGGCGACTACAACCCCGACGTCACCGCGCACCAGGCCATCCCCGTGGCGCTGCAACAGGCGGCCGACGCCTTGAACCTGAACGTTCACGTGCAATGGCTCGACACGGACTCGATCACGCCCACCCCTCAATTGCATGCGTTCGACGGTTTCTGGTGTGTGCCCGCCAGCCCCTACCGCGACACCGACGGCGCATTGCGGGCGATCCGGTTTGCCCGCGAACATAAGCGCCCTTTCCTCGGCACGTGCGGCGGTTTTCAGCATGCGGTGCTGGAATATGCCCGCAACGTGCTGGGTTGGGCGGATGCCGAACATGGCGAGCTGGCCCCGCACGCCAAGCGTGCGGTGATCACACCGCTCAGTTGCGCGCGGGTAGAGGCCACGGACACCGTGCGTCTGGCGCCCTACACCCGCATCGCCGAGGCCTATGGCACGCTGGATATCCACGAGAGTTATCGCTGCCGCTACGGCATCAACCCCGAGTTCGCCAACGCACTGTTGGAAAGCGACCTGATCCCCAGCGGCCACGACTCGGCCGGCGATCTGCGCGCCATCGAATTGCTCGACCATCCGTTTTTCGTCGCCACGCTGTTCCAACCGGAACGTGCCGCGCTCAAACACGTCACGCCACCCTTGGCGATCGCTCTGCTCAAGGCCTGTCTGGAGTTGTCACGATGATCGCCATCACTCCCGCCACGCCCTACTACGCAGTGATTTTCAGCTCAGTGCGCACCGAGGGCGATCAAGGCTACGGCCAGGCCGCCGCCCGCATGCTGGAACTGGCGCGTGAACAACCGGGGTTTCTCGGGGTGGAATCGGCGCGCGAGGACGGCTTGGGGATCACCGTGTCCTACTGGGAAAGCGAGGCGGCGATCCTGGCCTGGAAACAGCAGGCCGAGCACCGCGAAGTGCGTGAGCAAGGCCGCGCCATCTGGTACTCGGCGTTTCACACGCGGGTGTGCAAGGTGGAGCGGGCCTACACCTTCCAGAAGTGACATGCGTGCCCCGGTGGGAGCTGGCTTGCCTGCGATGGCATCAACTCGGTTCCACCCAAAGACCGCGTCGTCTGCATCGCAGGCAAGCCAGCTCCCACCTCTGATCTTGATTGCCTGCAAAACAACAGGTGCTTAGCTGACCAAACTGCGCAACGCACTGATTTGCGGGATTTCGACCCGGCGCATGTACACGCGCAACGGCTCGGAGATGTTGATGCGGTCGTCGATGTTCTGGTCCAGCAGCAACTGCAGGCGTTCGCGCGACAGGGTCATGGCGTGGTCGGCGGCCGGCAGCCAGACAAATTCAGCAGTAGGAATGATGCCGTCATCGGCCACGTCCATGCCGAAGGCATCTTCGCTGAAACGCACAATGTACTGGCCGGTTTTGCGGTTCAGGCCGACAAAACCGTGGAGTTGGTCGGCGGCCTGGCAGATGAGTTCTGAAGTGATGCGCATGGTAAACCTCACTGAAAAGTCCCACTGGGACTGGAAAGATGGTTTACACGCGTGGCAGAAATTACGGCCCTCTGACGGGGCAGCTGCGGCCAAGAATACTGCAACACAGCACAAAAAAACCCAGAAAAATGGCGCCTGAGCACCTTAATGTCGGTTTGGTGATAGCGCCTTTCGCAATCAATTGTTAAAAAGGACGCCTTCTCAAAGTTACCTCCACGAAAGGACTTCGCATATGCCTGTCACGTTTACCAAGAGCGCCTTGCTGCTCGCTCTGATGCTCGGCCTTGGCCAGGCACAGGCTGCCGACCCGATCAGCCCGGCTGAATTGGCAACAAACGAAGGCATTCCGTACCCGGCCGTCATTGCGCACCGTGGCGCTTCCTACGACGCTCCCGAATCCACCGCGGCTTCCTACAAGCTCGCTCGCGACCTGGGCGCCGACTACCTGGAAATGGACCTGCAGCGCAGTAAAGATGGCGTGCTGTTCGCCCTGCACGACAACAACCTGCAGCGCACCACCGACGTGGCCACCAAGTTCCCCGAGCGCAAAGACGCCCCGGCCAACGAGTTCACCTGGGCCGAACTGCGCACCCTGGACGCTGGCAGCTGGTTCAACGCCGCCTACCCGGATCGTGCGCGCCCAGCGTTCGTCGGCCTGAAAATCCAGAGCCTGGACGAAATCATCAAGATCGCCGAAGGCAACCCGCAGCACAAACCCGGCCTGTACATCGAAACCAAAGAGCCCAAGCAATTTCCGGGCATCGAAGCCGACCTGAAAAACAAGCTGCTGGACAAGGGCTGGTTGAGCTCTGCCGGCTCCAAGCTGGGCAAGAGCAACACGGGCGTCGGCCAGGGCAAGGGCCGCGTCGTGCTGCAAACGTTTGAAAAAGACAGCTTGAAAGAGCTGCAGAAAGAAATGCCCAACACCCCGAAAATCCTGCTGCTGTGGGTCGGCCCAGGCAGCATCGAGCCGAAGTCCGCGCAGACATTCGCCGAATCCGGCGAGACCACCAAAGCGGCCTACTACGCCAAGCAAGAGCCGAAAGACGCTGCCGAGTTTGAAAAGTGGGTCGACGAAGCCAAGAGCCTCGGCGCCATCGGCACCGGCCCATCGGCCGAACTGACCAACCATGGCGACCAGAGCTACACCGACCTGGTGAAGCCACAAATGAACAAGCTGACCCACGACAAAGGCTTGCTGGTGCACGTCTATACCGTCGATGAACCGGTGGACTTCGAGAAAGTGATGGCCGCTGGCGTCGATGGCATCTTCACCAACCGCGCCGCCGAACTGCTGAAGTTCTACAAGCGCTGGCCGTCGTCGAGTGTGCAAGACCTGCTTAAGGACAACGGGTACTAAGCGTCAGGCCGCAATAGGTGTCGGTTCGCCATTAAGGATGAATTAAGTTGCGCTGGTTAATCTGGCGCCACTTAAACAGCTCACCCAGAAGGACACACCATGAAAACCCTGACCGCCCTGTTTGCCGCTACCGCCCTGACCCTGACTGCCGGCCTGGCCCAGGCGGACGTTCGTCCGGACCACATTGAAGGCCTGCTCAAATCCGGTGCAGTCATGCCGTTCGAGAAACTCAACGCCGCCGCCGTGGCCACTCATCCCGGCGCCAGCATCACCGACACCGAGCTGGACCACAAAAACGGTGTACTGGTTTACGAAGTTGACGTGACCGACACCGCTGGCAAGCGCTTTGAAGTCAAGCTCGACGCCAAGACCGGCGCGGTGCTGGAAAACAAGCAAGACACTTGAGTCAACCGCCAAAAAAACCGCGCCACTTTTTAAGTGGCGCGGTTTTTTTATGCGCGCTGGAAAGCCAGAGGCAGGAAAAGTACCCACATAGTTAATGAAATTACACCTACAACGCGCAAGGTCGCTAGAATCCCACCATTAACGTGGGCACAACGCCCACCCTCCTCCCTATAGAGACCGCTGAATGGGGCAGAAAGCCGCCGACATCGCCACTATTGGCCGTATCAGTGCCGTACCTGCGATGCTCAAAGTCATCAGCGACATGACCGGCCTGCGTTTTGCCGCCGTGGCGCGCGTGACCGAGGACACCTGGACCGCCTGCGCTGTGCTCGATCAATTGGAGTTCGGCCTCGGTGTGGGTGGCGAGCTGGACCTTTCCACGACTATCTGTCACGAAATCCGGGGTTCCCACGTCTCCGTGGTGATCGACAAGGCCAGCGAAGACCCGCGCTACCACGACCACCACACCCCGCGCATGTACCAGTTTGAAAGCTACATCTCGGTGCCGGTGTTCCGCACTGACGGGCGCTTTTTCGGCACTATTTGCGCGTTGGACCCCAACCCGGCGCAGCTGCGCAGCAGCACGATCCAATCGACCATGGAGTCGTTCGCCCGGGTGCTGTCCTTGCAGATCGAAGCCGAGGAGGATTTGCAGGATACCCAGGCGCAATTGCAGGAAGAACGCGGCACGGCCGAACTGCGCGAGCAATTCATCGCCGTGCTCGGCCATGACCTGCGCAACCCGCTGTTCGCCATCAACTTCGGTGCCGAGCGGCTACTGCGCAAACACCCCAACGCGGCGACCGACCCGCTCGTACGGCACATCCTCGCCAGTGGCCGGCGCGCGTCGCAACTGGTCGAAGATGTACTGGATTTCGCTCGCGGGCGCATGGGCAGCGGCATTCCGCTGCACCTCAATGATTGCCTGGATTTGCAGGACGCTTTTCGACACGTGGTCTTCGAAGTGCAAAGCGTGCACCCGCAACGCTTGATCAAGGCCGATATCGGCGACCTGCGTGGCGTCTACGGCGACCGCGATCGGCTGGCGCAATTGCTCTCCAACCTGGTGGCCAACGCCATCCATCATGGTAGCCACGACGGCCCGGTGGAGGTCACGGCGCGGATTGAGCATGACCACTTCACGCTGACCGTGAAGAACCCCGGCCAGATCGACGAACTGGCGTTGCCTCGGCTCTTTCAGCCCTACTCGCGGCCGCTCAGGGACACGCCACAAGCCGGCCTCGGCCTGGGTTTGTATATCGTCAAGCAGATTGCCGATGCCCACGGCGGACAGCTGCAGGTATCGTCCTGCGCAGAAAATGGCACGCGCTTCACCTTCACACTGAAAACTCGCTGAACTCGTTTTCATACCGTCACAAAATCGTCATCCGGCCTTGCAATGATTCGCCCACGCGAACCTGTGAAACGTCCTACAGGCGCTTTCTCTGCGAGCCTCCATGAACCACAGCATCGACCACGGCCATCAGGATCCCGATCTGTTTGGCCTGCTTTACGGTTTTCGTTTTCGACCCGGCGAAAAGGGCGAGCAGATTGATTCGGCCACGGCGCTCGCAGCCTTGCAGGCGCCGCACAACCCGGATGAATTTCTCTGGCTGCACCTGAACCTGGCGCACGCCGCGTGCGAGCGCTGGATGCAGACGCATCTGGCGCTGCCGGAAGAGTTTTTCGAAGCCTTGCACGAAGGTTCACGTTCTACGCGCATCGAACACGTTGACTCGGCCTTGCTGGCGGTGGTCAACGACGTGGTGTTCAACTTCAGCAGCATGGTTTCCTCGGATATTTCCACGCTGTGGGTGTGCGCCCGCAGCCACTTGCTGGTGAGTGCGCGCCTGCAACCGTTGCATTCGGTGGACAAATTGCGCTCGTCGGTAAAAGCCGGTGAACGCTTTCGCTCGCCGCTGGAGCTGCTGGTGCATTTGTTGCGCGACCAGGGCGAGGTGCTGACCCAGATCGTGCGCAAGACCAGCCTCAGCGTCGACCACATCGAAGACCAATTGCTGTCTTCGCGCCTGTCTACCAACCGCGCCGAACTGGGTGCCGCACGCCGGGTGCTGGTGCGCCTGCAACGCCTGCTGGCGCTGGAACCGGGCTCGTTGCTGCGCCTGCTCAATCGCCCGCCGCAGTGGCTGCAAAAGGAGGACGTGAAGGAATTGCGCAAATCCACCGAGGAGTTTGCGCTGATCATCAACGACCTGATGGCCCTGGGTGAGCGGATCAAATTGTTGCAGGAAGAGATCGCCGCCAACCTCAATGAACAAAGCAACCGCACGCTGTTCACCCTTACGGTGGTGACAGTGCTGGCGTTGCCGATCAACATCATTGCCGGTTTTTTCGGCATGAACGTGGGCGGCGTGCCGCTCTCCACTGACCCGGAAGGCTTCTGGATTCTGGTGGCGTTGGTGGCCACGTTCACCTTGATAGCCGGGCGCTGGGCCTTTAGAAAGCGCAAAGACTACTGACCGTGGAATGCTACAAAACGGTGGGGGCTTGCCTGCGATAGCATCACCCCGGTGTCTGTGAAATACCGAGGTGCCTGCATCGCGGGCAAGCCCGGCTCCCACACAAGCCAGCGCCCACATTGATTGCACTCTGACATTACTTTTGTGGACGTTTGTAGACCAGTGGCACGTCCAATTCCCTAAACACTGACTTACCGCAGCATCTCTGTAACATTCTGCAATGATCATCAACGACATCCTCCCCACACTGGATGCTCCGGCATGGCCACCCCTTCCCTGACTGCCTCCACCACCGCTTCACACGCAGACCCCAAACCACGGCTGGACAAGAAACCCGGCCTGGTGACGGTGATCATCTTCTTCGCCGTGCTCGCCATGGGCCTGCTGTTTACCGCCTACAGCCTGATGCACGACATGCACGAGCTGGGCACGGTGGTCACCACCTGGACACCGTTCCTGCTGCTCGGCGTGGCGCTGTTGATCGCCCTGGGCTTCGAGTTCGTCAACGGCTTCCACGACACCGCCAACGCAGTGGCGACGGTGATCTACACCAACTCGCTGCCGCCGCACTTTGCAGTGGTGTGGTCGGGCTTTTTCAACTTCCTCGGCGTACTGCTGTCCAGCGGCGCCGTGGCGTTCGGCATCATTGCCCTGCTGCCGGTCGAGCTGATTTTGCAAGTGGGCTCCTCGGCCGGTTTCGCGATGATCTTCGCCTTGCTGATCGCCGCGATCCTGTGGAACCTCGGCACCTGGTGGCTGGGCCTGCCGGCCTCGTCTTCGCACACCCTGATCGGCTCGATCATCGGCGTCGGCGTGGCGAACGCCTTGATGCACGGGCGTGACGGCACCAGCGGCGTCGATTGGAGCCAGGCGATCAAGATTGGTTATGCGCTGCTGCTGTCACCGCTGATCGGCTTCGCGTTTGCCGCCTTGCTGTTGCTGGCCCTGCGCGCCTTTGTAAAAAATCGCTCGCTGTACAAGGCGCCCAAGGGCGACACCCCGCCGCCGTGGTGGATTCGCGGCATGCTGATCGCCACCTGCACCGGCGTGTCCTTCGCTCACGGTTCTAACGACGGCCAGAAAGGCATGGGCCTGATCATGCTGATCCTGGTCGGCACCCTGCCAATGGCCTACGCGCTGAACCGCACCATGCCGGCCGAGCAGTCGTTGCAGTTTGCGGCAGTGGCCGAGGTGACCCAGGTCGCCTTGATGAAAAGCGCACCGCAAGCACTGCCGGGCGACCCACGGCCGATCCTGTCGACCTACGTGCGCACCAAGGAAGCCACCCCGCAACTGATACCCGCCCTCGCCGCCCTGGCAGGCCAGATAGGTGACGAAGTCAAAGGCTACGGCTCCCTGGCCAAAGTCCCTGCCGAAGCGGTAGGCAACGTGCGCAACGACATGTACTTGACCAGCGAAACCATTCGCCTGATGGACAAGGACAAGGTCGGCAGCTTCGACGCCGACACCCAAGGCAAGCTGAAGCTGTTCAAGGAACAGATCGACAATTCCACGCGCTTTATTCCGCTGTGGGTGAAGATCGCCGTGGCCATCGCTCTCGGCCTGGGCACCATGGTTGGCTGGAAGCGCATCGTGGTGACGGTGGGCGAGAAAATTGGCAAGACCCACCTGACCTATGCCCAAGGCGCCTCGGCCGAGACAGTGGCGATGCTGACGATTGGCGCAGCGGACATGTTCGGGTTGCCGGTGTCGACCACTCATGTGCTGTCGTCCGGTGTGGCCGGGACCATGGTGGCCAATGGCGGGGGGTTGCAGATGAAGACCATCCGCAATTTGCTGATGGCCTGGGTGCTAACGTTGCCGGCGGCGATTCTGTTGTCGGGCAGTTTGTACTGGCTGTTCACCCAACTGTTCTGACACAACACTGTTAAAAACTGTGGGAGCGGGCTTGCTCGCGAAGGCGGTGTGTCAGTACCGAATAGGCTGGCTGACACACCGCCTTCGCGAGCAAGCCCGCTCCCACATGGGTCCTATGTGTTTTCAGGGAGTGAATAAACCGCCCATTATTTTCAGCCGCTTCTTGTACACCCGCCGCGCCTCCAATGCCTCCTCAAGCGTCACCGCCACAAACCCCGCCCGCTGGTTCGGCTGCATCTGCCCGATCAAATCCAGATCCGCACTGATCACCGTGCCAATCATCGCGTAGCCACCGCCCGAGACCGCATCCCTGTGCAGCACAATCGGCTCCAACCCCGCCGGCACCTGGATCGAGCCAATGGGGTAGCAACTGTCGACGATATTCGACGGGTCCGAGCCCGCGCCAAACGGCTGCTCACGCGGCTGAAAACTCAACGCGCTGCCGCCCTTGAAGCGATAGCCGATGCGATCCGCCTCGGAGCCCACTGTCCACGGTTCGGCAAAAAAGCTGCTTTTCGCGCCGTCAGTCAGCCGGTCGTAATACAGCCCCGGCACCACACGCAAGGTCACATCGCCGCCGACTGAGCGACGCAGCGCCATCGGCAAACTGTTGCCCGCACGCCCCAGCCCAAAGTCCTGGCCGATCGGCAGTTCATCGCCCGCCTGCAAGCGCCGTCCCTGAAACCCACCGAGCGCGCCGAGGGTGTACGTCGAGCGGCTGCCGAGTACCAATGGCACATCAATGCCGCCCGCCACCGCCAGGTAGGTGCGCGCGCCCGCCTTGGGAAATTCAAAGCGCAGCACCTGCCCGGCGCGCACCTGGAACGCGGTGTCCTGATGCACCACGTCACCGTCCAGGCGCGGCGCCATCAGCGCACCGCTGAGCGCCACCAACGCGTCCTGTTGAAACAGCAGCTCAGGCCCGATCAAGGTGCATTCCAGGCCGGCCGCACCCACCGGGTTGCCCACCAGGTGGTTGGCCGCGCTCAAGGCGTATTGGTCCAGCGCACCCGAGGGCGGGATGCCCAAGTGGTAATAGCCTTCACGACCAAGGTCCTGCACAGAGGTGGCGAGGCCGGGTTTGATGACTTTGATCATGCCAGCGCCTCCTGCAGGGTTTTCGGATAGCCAACGGGGTCGGCAACAAAGGCGTCGAGGGAAAATTCCACCGGGCGGATGCGCAAGTCGAAACGCCCCGCGTCCACCTCGGCGACCGCCAGGTCATAGGCGTCGCGGTCCAGCGGTTTGAACTGCACGATGTCTCCGGGGCGGAAGAACACCATGTGCTCCTTGAGGTACGCCAACTGCTGCGCCGGGTCGTAGATCGGCGCCGGGGTCACGCCGAACATCTGGTAACCCCCGGCGCCGCGTACCGAGTAAATACAGCCAAAGCAGCCGCCATGCCCGAGGGTCAATTTGGGGGTGTCGGTGCGCGGGCGCAGGTACTTGGGCACCTGCAATTGCCGTTCGCGCTCAACCATCTGGAACATGAACGGCAGGCCGGCGACGAAGCCCACCATCGACACAAACCACGGCGCGCCACTGTGGGCGGCGATAAACGCGTCGACATCGGCCAGGCCGTTGATGCGCGCAGCGTATTCCAGGTCCGTGCCCGTGGGGTCTTGGTGACGGTCGCGAAAACGCATCAGCGTTTCGTGGGTCCAGGGGTCGTTGTAGAGCACCGGGATTTCAATGATGCGCGTGTGCAACGTGCGCTCGGCCACGGCCTGGGCTTCGGCGCTTTGCACGGCGTCGAGCAGCACGTGTGGCGCGATGCGGTCGGGGTCGAAGCGAATCTGAAACGACGCATTGGCCAGGCACACATCCAATACGCCGTCCAGCGCCAGACGCTCCACGGCGCGGGTCACGGCCATGCCTTTGAAAAAGGCCTGCAGGGACATGCTGTCGCTGACCTCGGCAAACAAGTGTTCATCACCGCCGAAGCTGTAGCGGATGGGGGACGTTTCAGCCATGTCTGTTCCTCTTGGAATCATTGTAGAAAGGCAGGCAAAAAATAATGTGTGTGTGCATGCTTTTTGTTGGGGTGAGCGCATGTTGTTGTGGCGAGCGGGCTTACTGTTGCCAGTGGGTTTACTGTGGTCAGTGGGCCTACTGTTGTCAGTGGGCTTACTGTGGCGAGCGGGCTTGCCCCGCGTTGGGCTGCGCAGCAGCCCTTAAATCAGGCGACCGGGTGCTACCTGACACGACGCGGCGTTTATTGGGCCGGCTTCGCCGCCCAACGCGGGGCAAGCCCGCTCGCCACAGTAAGCCCGGCTACCTCAGTAAGCCCGGTTGTCTCAGCAAGCCCGCTCGCCCTCAGAGAGTCCTCTCGCCCCGACACGTCCACTCGCCGCTGTGACTACGATGCCCGCCCGGTCCAACGCTTCGCGGGTGGCCTCGACCAACTCCAGCGCGCCGGGCGTGTCGCTGTGCAGGCAGATGGAGTCGAATGCGATAGGCAGGTCTTCGCCCTCTACCGTGCGCACCAACCCCGTCTGACAAGCCCGCAAGACCCGCGCCGCGACCGTTGCAGGGTCAAGCGCCCGCACATGGCGGGTAAACACGATGGAGCCGGTCAGGTCGTATTCACGGTCGGCGTAAAACTCGCGCACCACAGGCTGCCCGAGTTCCTTGGCAACGCGCCAGATCACCGAGTTGGGCATGCAGTACAGCAACAATGTCGGTTCGATCAGTTGCAGGTTTTGCACCAGCAAGCGCGCGGCCTCTTCGTCGCGAGCCAGGTGCATGTAGAGCGCGCCGTGGGGCTTGATGTGTTGCAGGGGCACGCCTTGGGCGCGGGCGATTTCGCGCAGGGCGCCGAGCTGGTAGAGCATGTCGTCCACCAGTTCCTGCGCCGGTGCGTTGATATGCCGACGGCCAAACCCCACCAGGTCACGAAAGCCTGGGTGCGCGCCGATGGCCACGCCGAGTTGCTTGGCGCGCGCAACGGTGCGGCGCATGGTACCGGGGTCGCCGGCGTGGAAGCCGGTGGCGATGTTGGCTGAGCTGATGTAAGCCATCAGTTCAGCATCCACGCCATCGCCGATGGTCCAGGGGCCGAAGCCTTCGCCCATGTCTGAATTGAAATCCACTGCCTGCATCGGTGTCGCTCCGCCAAAGGTGATGCCAGGAAAGTAGGCTGGCGCTTGACCCCTTGGGAAGATCTATTATCAGATGGCCCATCTTCTGAAAATCAGATAAAACCATGTCCCTGACCTTGCGCCAAGTTCGCTACTTCGTCGCTACTGCCGAGATCGGCCAGATTTCCCAGGCGGCCATTCACTTGAACATCTCCCAGTCGGCGGTGACCACGGCGATCAAGGAACTGGAAGCCATGCTCGGCGTGCAGCTGTTTGTGCGTTCGGCCCAAGGCATGAACCTGACCGATGCCGGACGGCACTTTCTCAACCGTGCCTATGTGATTGTGCGCAGCGTGGACGACGCGCTGAACAGCCCGCTGCCGGATTACCGCGCCAGCGGCGTGCTGCGCGTGGCGGCCAGTTACACGGTGCTCGGCTATTTCCTGCCGCATCACTTGCAACGCATGGAACACTGGCACCCGGACGTGACCATCGAGGTGTTCGAGCAGGAGCGCCAGGCCATCGAACACGGCCTGCTCGACGGTCAATTCGACATGGCCGTGGTGCTCACCGCCAACCTCACTCACCCGGATATCGTCTCCGAGATCCTGTTCAATTCGGAACGCCGCCTGTGGCTGCCCAGCCACCACCCGTTGTGCGAACGCGGCGCCGTGAGCCTGGCCGATGTGGCGCAGGAACCTTACATCCTGCTCACCGTCGACGAGGCCGAACACAGCGCCATGCGCTACTGGGAACAGGCCGGACAAACGCCCAGGGTGCGGCTGCGCACCAGCTCGGTGGAGGCGGTGCGCAGCATGGTTGCCAATGGCAGCGGCGTGGCGATTCTGTCGGACCTGGTGCACCGGCCCTGGTCCCTGGAAGGCAAGCGCATCGAGACGCTGACCGTGACCGACCCGGTGACGCCCATGAGCGTCGGCCTGGCCTGGCACCGCGAGCGCGCGTTCACACCGGCGATGCAGGCGTTTCGGGATTACTTCCACGATGCTTTCCTGGCACCGCAGCAGTTGTCGGCGCGGCGTTAAATCTGGGCTTGCACGGTGGCGGCGAGCCAATCCATGAACACCCGCACGCGCTGTGGCAAATGCCGCTGCCCGGCATAGAGCAACGACACGTCCAACGCCGGCGCGGGGTAGTCAGGCAACACGGCCACCAGTTCACCGCGCTCGAGTAAATCGCGAATTCCCAGGACCGGCACCTGCGTGATGCCAAAACCGCCCAGGCACGCCGACTTGTAGGCATCGGTGCTGTTGACCGTGACGCGCCCGGCCATCGGCACGCGGTGCACTTTGTTGCCCTGCTGGTATTCGAACCCCGGCGAACGCGAACCCAATGGCCGCACGTAATGCACCAATTGGTGATGCGCCAGGTCGGCCAGGGTCTCGGGCTTGCCATGGCGCCGAACATACTCGGCGCTGACGCAGTTGATCATCGGCATGCTGCACAGCAGGCGCGCCACCACCGACTGATCAGGCTGCGCGCCGACGCGCAACACGCAGTCGAAACCTTCGGCGAGCAGGTCTACCTGACGGTCGGTGGTGCTGATTTCCAGCTCGATCAAGGGGTGGGCGTGCATGAATTCGGGCAGGCGCGGCAGGATCAGGTCCCGCGCCATGACGTTGGGCATGTCCACGCGAATGCGCCCGGTCAGTTGCGCTTCATCCTGACGAAACAGGCCTTCAAGTTCTTCCATGTGCGACAGCAAATCCTTGCTGCGCTCATACAGCACGCGCCCGTCCTGAGTGGCCTGGACCTTGCGCGTGGTGCGCTGCAACAGGCGCGCGCCGAGTAATTCTTCGAGTGCCTGCACGTGCTCGGACACCGTGGAGCGCGGCAGCCCCAGGCTCTCGCCCGCCTGGGTGAAACTCGACAGTTCGGTGACCCGCACGAAGGTGCGCAACAGCTCAAGCTTGTTCATGGGATTGTTCGCCTTATCCGGCCAGTGATTCCGATAGCGCCCTGTTTATCACGTTACAAGCGGACAAATACACTCTGTCCCGTTGATCACACACGAGGACTGCACCATGACTCGTAAAATCGCACTCATCACTGGCGCCAGCCGCGGCCTGGGCAAAAGCGCAGCGCTGCACCTGGCGGCACAGGGCGTCGACATCATCGGCACCTACCACAGCGCCGCAGCTGAAGCCCAAGCGGTGGTGGAACAGATTCAAGCGCTGGGTGGCCGTGCTGCCATGTTGCAACTGGATGTCAGCCAAAGCGGCACCTTCAATGACTTCGTCGGCGAGGTCAGCACAGTACTCAAGGATGTTTTCGCACAGGATCACTTCAATTTTCTGATCAACAACGCCGGTATCGGCGCTCACGCCAGCTTCGCCGAAACCACCGAAGAACAGTTTGACCGCCTGGTGGCCATCCACTTCAAGGCGCCGTTTTTTCTCACGCAAAAGTTGCTGCCGCTGATCAGCGATGGCGGGCGCATCATCAATATCTCCAGCGGCCTGGCGCGGTTCAGCCTGCCAGGGTATTCGGCGTATGCCTCGATGAAGGGCGCGGTTGAAGTGCTGTCGCGCTACCAGGCCAAAGAGTTGGGCCCGCGCGGCATTACCGTCAACACCCTGGCACCGGGCGCCATTGCCACCGACTTCAGCGGCGGCGCAGTGCGCGACAACCCGGACGTCAACGCAATGGTCGCCAACAACACCGCGCTGGGCCGTGCCGGTTTGCCAGACGACATCGGCGGCGCGATCTCGACCTTGCTGGCCGATGGCAGCAACTGGATCACCGGGCAGCGCATCGAAGCGTCGGGCGGCATGTTTCTGTAGGCATTGTGCGCTAGCATCAATGCCTTCAAGTCACAGACAGGCAATCACCGATGAGTTTCGATCCAGGTTTGGCCGGCGGCATGGGCGTATTGGCAGCCGTGGTCGACAGCGGCAGTTTTGCCCGCGCCGCCGACAGCCTGGACATGACGCCCTCAGGGGTCAGCCGGGCGATTTCGCGCCTGGAAAAGCGCCTGGGGATTCGCCTGTTCGACCGCACCACGCGCTCGGTGCAACTGACCGACGAAGGTCGACGCTTTTACCAGCAAATCGCGCCGTTGCTGGCCGGTCTTGAAGAAGCCGCCAGCTCCGCCGCCGACAGTGCATTGACCGTGCGCGGGCGCTTGCGGGTGAACATCGATCCGTACTTCTCGCGCCTGGTATTGGGCCCGGTGCTGGGCGATTTCATGCGGCGCTACCCGCAACTGCAGTTGGACTTGCACACCCGCGACCAACTCGGCGACCTGGTCGCCGACGGTTTTGACGTGGCAATTCGCTTCGGCATCCCACAATCCTCCTCGCTGATCGCGCGCAAACTGATGGAAGTGCGCGTGCTCACCGTGGCCTCTCCCGCTTACCTTGAGCAATACGGCCGACCGGCCACGCCACAAGACCTGGAAACCGGGCATATGTGCCTGGACTTTCGCGACTCGCAAACCGGGCGCCCGTTTGCCTGGGAGTTCCACCGCAAGGGCGAGCAGGTGATCGTGCGCACCGACGGTCGTTTGGTGGTCAACGACGCCAGCACGTTATACAGCGTGTGTGAACACGGGCACGCGGTGGCGCAAATGCTCGACCTGGGCCTCACGCCGGCGCTCGATGCCGGCAGCCTGGTGGAGTTGTTTCCCGACTGGCCGGACGAGCGTTTTCCGCTGTACGCCTACTACCCGTCGCGGCATTTGCCCGCCGCCAAGGTGCGGGCGTTTCTGGAGTTTGTCGCCTCGCTCAAGCTTGGCTGACCAGCCGCCGCTGTAAGAACTTTTCCCGCAGCACGTCATAGCCCCAGTGATACACATAGGTGTACGGCAGGAAGAACAGCAGCACGCCGATGTCGAGAATAAACGCCTGCATCAGGCTGATGTTCAGCCACGCGGCGATCAACGGCACGCACACCAGAATCAGGCCGCCCTCGAACATCAGCGCGTGCAGCACACGCGTCCAGCCGTTGTTGGCGAGCTTGCAGCGTGCCTTGAGGCGATCGAACAGGCCGTTGAAGATCACGTTCCAGGTCAGCGCCATCAGGCTGATTGCCAGGGTGACCATGCCCATCTCCAGGGCGGGCTTGTCCATGATCCATGCCAGCAACGGGGTACAGATCAACAACGCCAAACCTTCAAAACCAATGGCCTGGCAAACACGTTCAGTAATCGACTTGGTAGGGTTCATGACCCGGCTCCGTGAGTGACGACGGTTGCCATGATTACCCTTTGAATCGATACTTCATAACTAATAACCATCGATCAAGGCGATAGTCATGGCCTCTCATGAAGTGCTGCAGGCGTTTGTCCAGGCGGCCACCCAAGGCTCGTTTTCCGCCGCGGCGCGCAAGTTAGGCAAGAGCCAGTCCACCGTAAGCGCGGCGGTCGCGAGTCTGGAGATTGACCTGGACGTGGTGCTGTTTGATCGCAGCAGCCGCAAGCCAACGCTCACGCCCGCCGGCCATGTGTTATTGCAACGGGCCGAGCAGGTGTTGGAAGCCAGCAGCCGCCTGGAGCTGGCGGCGAGCCAGTTGGCAATGGGTTTGGAGCCGAAGTTGAGTATCGCCATGTCCGATACGTATCAGTCGGAGCGTTTCGAGCTCGCGCTTAAAGCGTTTGAACAACGCTACCCGGACCTGGAGCTGGAATGGCTGATCGCCGAATGCGAAGACCTGATCGCCCTGGTGCAAAGCGGCCGCGCGCAGATTGCCTTGATCGAAGCCCAGGAGGTTTACCCGCCCGACCTGACCCGCGCGCCCGTGGCAGAGCGTACGGAAATCGCCGTGTTCGTGGCCCCCACTCATCCTTTGGCCAACGTGCAAAACCTTGACCCGCAGGCCTTGCAGCAACACCGCGAATTGCGTCTGGCCAGCATCATCAACCCCAACGAAACCCGCCCGACCGGCCGTGTGTGGTCGGCGCCGAGTTTTCTGATGCTGATGGAAATGGCCCAGCTCGGTTTCGGCTGGGCGGCGCTGCCGCGCTGGCTGGTGGAGCGATTTGGGAATGCCGGGCTGGTGGAACTTGAGGTGCGCAGTTGGCCACGTTCGGTGGCGGTGGATGCGCTGTGGTCACGCCAGCACCCGCCGGGGCCGGCGGGGAGTTGGATGTTGGGGCAGATGTTGGAGTGATTACTTGCAGCCGATAGAGATCCAAATGTGGGAGCGGGCTTGCTCGCGAAGGCGGTGGGTCAGTAAAAAATGCGCTGACTGGCACACCGCTTTCGCGAGTAAGCCCGCTCCCACATTGGAACTGCTTCGAACAGGAGATTTGTGTCACGCCGCAGAGAGCTGTGGCGGCCGATTGTTCTGGAAATATTCATGCAGGGCGCGCAATGCAGGCAGCTCCAACGCCTGCGCGGCAAAGCACAACCCCACGCGCCGCGTCGGTGCCGGCAGGTGCCATTCGCGAATCACCACGCCGGCCCGTTCGGCCGCCATCGACTGCGGCAACATCGCCACGCCCACACCGGCCGCGACCATGTGCAGTGCCTGGGTCAACGAACCGGCATGCCCGGCCACTGCATGCGGCGAACGGCCGTACAGCGCCATCAAGCGTTGGTGCGAATCGTGTTGTGGGCAGGTGATCCAGTCCTCAATCGGCGCCCAGGCCTGCGCTTTACCGGCGTGTGCCATCGGGTGTGCCTCGGGCAATGCCATCACGTAGGACTCCTCCCAAAGCGGCAGGAACAGCTCGTCCTCGCAGCACATTTCCTCCACGGCCAAGCGCCCGTCGCCTTCGCAACCTTCCTGCAAGGTCAGCAGCAAACCCGGCAGGCCGTGGTGCGCCATACGCAGGAAAGTCTCGATCTGGCTCTCGGCAATATCGCCCTCCACGCCCAGCTCCAGGGCGATGCGGTTTTCGCGCCCGCGAAACAAACCGCTCAAGGCGTCCGCTTCAGCGACCATGCGCCGCGCCTGCGGGTACAGCACCCGGGCCTCGGCACTGACTTCTACACCCCGCGGTTGGCGCACAAATAACGCCACACCGAGTTCGTCTTCCAGCTGCTTGATGGTCACCGACAGCGTTGGTTGGCTGATAAACAAACGCTGGGCGGCCGCGGTGATGTTGCGTTCTTCGAACACCGCGAGAAAGGCCCTGAGGTGACGCACATCCATAGCTTTATCCGATGGCAGACAGAGGAATAAGGCATTTTTCAGCCTCGGCGGCGGTAAATATACTGCGCCGACCGTTCAGTTATCGATATTTCTTATTCCAGGAGTGCATTCATGAGCAAGCCACTGATCATCATCACCGGTGCCAGTTCCGGTATTGGCGAAGCCACCGCCCGCCTGTTGTCGGCCGCCGGCCACCCACTGCTGTTGCTGGCGCGGCGCATAGAGCGCCTGAACGACCTGGCGCTGCCAAACACCTTGAACCGCGGCGTCGACATCACCGACCGCGCCGCACTGGTTGCCGCCGTTAAAGAAGCCGAGGCGCAATTCGGCCCGGCCGACGCGCTGATCAACAACGCCGGGGTCATGCTGCTGGGCGCCGTCAGCGAGCAAGACCCGCAGCAGTGGGAGCAGATGCTCGACGTCAACGTGAAAGGCTTGCTCAACGGTATCCATGCGGTGGCCGGCAGCATGGTCGCGCGCAAGGGCGGCACGATCATCAACGTCAGCTCGGTGGCCGGGCGCAAGACCTTCCCGAACCATGTCGCGTATGTCGGCACCAAGTTCGCGGTACATGGGATTTCGGAAAACCTGCGCGAGGAATTGTCGCCAAGCAACGTGCGGGTAATCACCATTGCGCCGGGTGCGGTGGAAACTGAACTGCTCAGCCACACCACTGATGAGGCGATCAAGACCGGCTACCAAGCCTGGAAACAGGACATGGGCGGCACCGTGTTGAGCGCCGATGATGTGGCTTCGGCGATTGCCTACGCCTACCAGCAGCCGCAGCATGTGTGCATTCGTGAGATTGTGTTGGCGGCTACTCGTCAGCAGCCTTAACCGAAAAAACTGCAAACACCCCTGTTGAATGTGGGCGCAGGCTTGCCGGCGATGGCGAGGTGTCAGGCTGTCAATCTGTTGGCTGATACACCGTTATCGCAGGCGTGCCAGTGCCCACAGTGTTGATCCTTATGGTCTGATGGTTTTGAGTTCGGCCAGGCGCTGCTCTAAAAAGCGCTTTTCTGGGATTTGCTGAGTCAGTGACAGGGCTTTTTCGTACGAAGCACAGGCTTGCTCGGTACGCCCCAACTGCCGACAAAACTCCCCGCGCGCCGAATGTGCCCAGTGGTAATCCAGCAACTCGCCTCGCGCAAAAATCGCTTCCACTGCCTGCAGCCCTGCCCACGGCCCATCGCGCATGGCCAGCGCCACCGCGCGGTTCAACTCGATCACCGGCGACGGCACAGCCCTGAGCAACACGTCGTAGAGCCCGACAATCTGCGGCCAGTCCGTTTCCCCCGCGCTCGACGCTTCGGCGTGCACCGCCGCAATGGCGGCTTGCAGGCAATACGGGCCAAAACGCCGTGTGCTCAACGCCTGCTCCACCAGTGCGCAGCCTTCAGCAATCAAGGACGCGTCCCACAACCCACGGTCCTGTTCATCCAGCAACACCAACTCGCCGTCGGCCGAGGTGCGCGCCGCTCGGCGTGACTCGTGCAATAGCATCAGCGCCAGCAGGCCGATGACTTCCGGCTCTGGCAGCAGTTCCACCAGCAGGCGTCCCAGCCGAATGGCTTCGCGGGTCAGGTCCTCCCGCGTAAGGTTCGCGCCCATGGACGCCGAATAGCCCTCGTTGAACACCAGGTAAACCACGCGTAACACGCTGTCCAGGCGCTCGGGCAATTCGTCGCGGGACGGCACCTGATAGGGAATCCCTGCTTCGCGAATCTTGGCCTTGGCGCGCACGATGCGCTGGGCGATGGTGGTGGGCGTGGCGAGAAAGGCGCGGGCGATTTCTTCGGTGGTGAGGGCGCAGATCTCACGCAAGGTCAGCGCCGCCTGGGCGTCAGGCGCCAGCGCCGGGTGGCAGCAGGTGAACATCAGGCGCAGGCGGTCGTCTTCCACGTCGTCCTCATTCCACTCGGCCGCCTCCAGCGCGTCGGCCTGCTCCTGCAACAAGGGGGTAAAACGGGCCTGGCGGCGCAGGCGGTCAATGGCTTTGAAACGACCGGTCGAGACCAGCCAGGCGCGTGGATTGCTCGGCACACCGTCGCGCTGCCAGCGCTCGACCGCGACGAAGAACGCCTCGTGCAGGGCTTCTTCGGCGAGGTCGAAATCACCGAGCAAACGGATCAGCGTGGCGAGCACGCGGCGTGACTCGCTGCGGTAGATCGCCTCGAGTTCAGGCGTCAATCGGGCATGCCCTGGGTCACCAGCGTCACCAGGCGGTCGAGGCTCTGGCCCCAGCCGTCATGAAACCCCATGGCTTCGTGCGCCTGTTTATCGGCTTCGCTCCAGTGCATGGCGCGAGCGGTGTACAGCGTCTTGCCTTCGACCTCTTCGAAGGTCACTTCGGCGGTCATGAACGGCTTGCCCGACGGCACCCAGCCTGGCGCGTAAGCATCGGTAAACACCAGCCGGCTCGGCGCCTGGATCTCCAGGAAAACGCCTTGGGTCGGGTACTCGGCGCCATCCGGTGCGCGCATCAAGGTACGAAACAGGCCACCGACCCACAGGTTCATTTCGCACTCGGGCGTGGTCATGCCGTGGGGTCCCCACCATTGTTGCAACAAGGCAGGTTCGGTCCAGGCGCGAAACACACGGTTACGCGGGGCGTCGATCAAGCGGCTGATGGACAGTTCAAATTCGGCAATTGGCGTTGTCATGGGATAAACCTCTTGTGGTTGTTGTTTTCAGAGATTCAATTCACGCACGGGGCGTACTTCCACACTGCCGACCCTGGCTGCCGGTATGCCACCGGCCACCTGGATCGCTTCGTTCAAGTCCTTGGCCTCGATCAGGTAAAACCCGGCAAGCTGCTCCTTGGTTTCGGCAAACGGCCCGTCGGTGATCGACAACTTGCCATGGCGCATGCGCACGGTGGTGGCGGTGCTCACCGACTCCAGTGGCTCGGCGGCGAGCATGCGCCCACTGGCCTGGATTGCCTCGGCGTAGGCAAAACACTCAGGGTCCGCAGGGCTGTCCGGCGAGGTGTGCAACACCTGCTCGTCGCTATAGATCAGGCAGAGGTATTTCATGGGCGTCTCCGTTTTCGGACTACTGACTATAGTTGGTGGCGGTCAGGGTTTCAGGTCGAACAATGCGCTGCCGCTGCCCATATCGAAGGGCGCCGACCAATGCTCATGCACCACGCGCCATTGACCCTCGATGCGCTGGTAACCGGCGGTCACCCGCATCCAGCACGCCTTCACCACGCCATCGGGCCCGGCGCCGCCGCAATGGGCCAGCCAATGGGCAAACGCACTCTCTGGGGCCTCGACGATATGCAGCTCATGAAACTCGAAAATACCCGGGCCGGGGCAATGCTTCATGCAGTCTTCCCAATGCGTGCGGTAGGCCGCCCGGCCCTTGAATTGCAACGCAGTGACGGCGTCGAACGCGACGACATCGTCGGCGTAAAAGCTGACAATTTTATCGATATCACGGGCCAGCACGGCCTGCTGCCATTCATCGATCAGACGGGTGATTGCAGTGCTCATGGCGATACTCCTGAGGGTGGAAAATCACGAGGGACACCCTTAGTCGAACGCGCTTTGGGTAAATCGACAACGCGCTGAAAAATAATTTCGCCACGCGCAAACCCGCTAGAATCCACGCCTCTTTGTAGGATTTGGTATGCGCCCTCGATGGAAACTCGCCTCGTGCCCTATGAGACGCTGAGCCTTGTGCAAAAACAGCAACTCGACACCCTGCAAGTGCATCCCGAGCAACTGGCGTATTCAGGCGATATCTACTGCGCACTGAACAGCCTGCTGGTCAATCCCAGCCCCAACGCCATCAAAGGCTTCGCCCTGCTCGCCGATGACGTTCCCGTCGCTTTCCTGCTGCTTAAACGCCCGCCCTGCCTGCCTCATTGGGCCGATGAACACAGCGCCACACTGCATGCGTTGCAGGTTGATCGGCATCAGCAGGGGCGTGGGTTCGGCAAAGCCTGTTTGCAGGCGCTGCCGGCGGCGGCCCTGCAAGCGTGGCCGCAGATCAAAGCGTTGGAGTTGTCGGTGGACGCGCAGAATGTGGCGGCGATGGGCCTGTATCTGGCGGCGGGCTGGGTCGACAGCGGCGAGGCGTATAAGGGCCGGATTGGCCATGAGCGCCGGCTGGCGTTAGTGTTTTGAAACGATAAGGAGGTGGTGAACATGCTGACAACCCTGGAACAACTCGAAACCCTCTACGGCCTCCCCCACGAGCGGGCAGTGCGCAAGGAGATCCCGTTTCTCAACGAGGATTACCAGGCCATGGTGCGGGCGTCGCCGCTGGTGGTGGTCAGTTCATCCGGGCCGGAGGGCATCGATGGCTCGCCGCGCGGCGATGTGCCAGGGTTTGTGCGGATTGTGGATGAGCGCACCCTGGCGATCCCGGATCGGCCGGGCAATAACCGCCTCGATACCCTGCGCAACCTGGTGCAGGACCCTCGCATCGCATTGCTGTTCATCATCCCGGGCATTGGCGAGACCTTGCGCGTGAATGGCCGGGCGCAAATTTGCATCGAGCCCGAGTTGCTGGAGAGTTTTGCGGTGAATGGCAAGCCTGCGCGCTCGGTGATTCTGGTGCAGGTGCAAGCCGCGTATTTCCATTGCTCAAAAGCGTTTGTGCGCTCGGACTGCTGGAACCCCGAGAAGCACCTGGACCGTTCGGCATTGCCGTCGGCCGGGGCGTTTCACAAGCGGCTCAATGATGGGCAGTTTGACGCCGAGGCGTATGACCGGGAGATGCCGGAGCGGGTCAAGGCCACGCTGTATTGAAGGATCTGTGGGGCCGGAGCGCCGGCCCCTGTGATTCATCAGGCTTTCTTTTCGACCGGCATCCAGATCTCGACGGAACCCGTGCCTTTGCGTGCATCAAAATCCGCGCTGTAGCGCTCGAAATCCGCCCCGGCCACCTTGTAGCCCGAGTGTGGCAACCACTCGAACATGATGCGCTCGTAGGTCTGCTCAAGCGCTTGCACCGGGCCGTGGTGCGCGAATACCGCGTAATGGCGGGCAGGCAATTCAACCGACTGGAAATTGCTGGGTACATCGCTTTTGGCCGGCACTTCAACGCCGGCCAGATAGTCGAACTCGCCTTGCTTGGCGTTGTAGCACACGCCGTATGTCTGGCGGTCAACGCGCTTGCTGATGTCTTTGATGTTGTTGTCGAGCACTTCCCACAACTTGGGAATGTCCCCCACGGTGGCTTTGTCGTAATGGCCCTTGAGCCCGGCAATCACCAGGGCTTTGCCCTCTTCCAGGCGTGGCTGCAACGGTAATTTTGTCTGCTGATCCATCTGAACAGTCTCCTTCTTGTGAGGGCACAAACCCGCATCGAGTATAGGGGCTTATTGACGCCTCACCCCAATCAGAAATTTTTCCTGCGCCATCTGGACAACTGGCCATCATCGACCGTATTGTCTGCCCCGCAGGCCACCGCAGTGGCCGACGTCGCTCGGACGGTTCCGGGCGCTTACGTACTCTTGAGGCAACAATGGCAGACCAAGGTTCGCCGCGCCGCTTTGCGCGCATAGATCGACTCCCCCCTTACGTTTTCAATATCACTGCCGAGCTAAAGATGGCTGCGCGTCGGCGCGGCGAAGACATCATCGACTTGAGCATGGGTAACCCTGACGGCGCCACGCCTGCACACATCGTGGAAAAAATGGTCACCGTCGCCCAGCGTGAAGACACCCACGGCTACTCCACCTCCAAAGGCATTCCGCGTCTGCGCCGGGCGATCTCGCGCTGGTACAAGGACCGCTATGAAGTGGACATCGATCCGGAAACGGAAGCCATCGTCACCATCGGCTCCAAAGAAGGCCTGGCGCACTTGATGCTCGCCACCCTCGACCAGGGCGACACCGTGCTGGTGCCCAACCCGAGCTACCCGATTCACATCTACGGTGCCGTGATTGCCGGTGCCCAGGTGCGCTCGGTGCCGCTGATTCCGGGGGTGGATTTTTTCGCTGAACTGGAACGCGCCATTCGTGGCTCGATCCCCAAGCCGAAGATGATGATCCTCGGCTTCCCGTCCAACCCCACCGCGCAGTGCGTGGAGCTGGACTTCTTCGAACGGGTGATCGCCCTGGCCAAGCAGTACGACGTACTGGTGGTGCACGACCTGGCCTACGCCGACATCGTCTACGACGGCTGGAAAGCCCCGTCGATCATGCAGGTGCCGGGCGCCAAGGACATTGCGGTGGAGTTTTTCACCCTGTCCAAGAGCTACAACATGGCCGGCTGGCGCATCGGCTTCATGGTCGGCAATCCGGAGCTGGTCAACGCGCTGGCGCGCATCAAGAGCTACCACGACTACGGCACCTTCACCCCGCTGCAGGTGGCGGCGATTGCGGCGCTCGAAGGCGATCAGCAGTGCGTCAAAGACATCGCCGAGCAGTACCGTCAGCGCCGCAATGTGCTGGTCAAGGGCCTGCATGAACTGGGCTGGATGGTTGAGAACCCGAAGGCGTCGATGTACGTCTGGGCCAAGATTCCCGACGCGTATGCCGCCATGGGCTCGCTGGAATTTGCCAAGAAACTGCTGCTGGAAGCCAAGGTGTGTGTGTCGCCGGGCATCGGCTTTGGTGAGTATGGGGACGATCATGTGCGCTTTGCGCTGATCGAAAACCAGGACCGCATTCGCCAGGCGGTGCGCGGGATTCGCGGGATGTTCCGCGCGGATGGGCTGGTTGCCAAAACCGGGTCATAACTCGGTCAACACTGTGGGAGGGGGCTTGCCCCCGATAGCGGAGTGTCAGTCACTGCATTGGGTGACTGGTCCACTGCCATCGGGGGCAAGCCCCCTCCCACATTTGTTTTGCGGTGAACCTGTTACACCACCATCGACAGCAACATGATAAAGATCAGCGCCACCACCGACAGGATGGTCTCCATCGCTGTCCAGGTCTTGAACGTCTCGACCACGGTCATGTTGAAGTACTGCTTCACCAGCCAGAAACCCGCATCGTTGACGTGAGACAACACCAGCGAGCCTGCGCCCGTCGCCAACACCAGCAGCTCACGGTTAACCCCTGGAATCATGCCCACCACCGGCACCACGATGCCTGCGCCGGTAATGGTCGCCACGGTCGCGGAGCCAGTCGCCACGCGAATCACTGCCGCCACCAGCCACGCCAGCAAAATCGGGTTGATCTGCGCGTTCACGGCCATGTGGCCGATCACATCACCCACGCCGCTGGTCACCAGCATCTGCTTGAAACCGCCGCCGGCCCCGATGATCAAAATGATCGCAGCGGTCGGCGCCAGGCTGGCGTCGAGCAGCTTGAGGATCTGCTTGGAATGAATGCCCTGGCGATGGCCAAAGGTGTACAGCGACAACAGCAACGCCAGCAGCAACGCGGTGATCGGGTGACCGATCATGTCCATCCAGTTACGAATGGCGTGGCCGTCCGGCAGCGCGACGTCAGCGAAGGTTTTGAGCAGCATCAGGAACACCGGCAGCAGCACGGTGATCAGGGTAATGCTGAAGCTCGGCAGGTCTTTGGACTCCGGCTCGCGGGCCAGTTGATCAACCAGTTCCTGGGACGGGTTGCCCGGAATGTACTTGGCGATAAACGTACCGAAAATCGGCCCGGCAATGATGGCGGTCGGCAGTGCGACGATCAGGCCGTACAGGATGGTCTTGCCGATGTCCGCGCCAAACACGCCGATGGCCAACAGCGGGCCCGGGTGCGGTGGCACCAGGCCGTGAACGGCCGACAGGCCGGCGAGCAGCGGGATGCCGATTTTGATCAGCGACACGCCGGTGCGGCGCGCAACGATAAACACCAGCGGGATCAGCAACACAAAACCGATCTCGAAAAACAGCGGGATGCCCACCAGGAACGCGGCGAACATCATCGCCCACTGCACTTTCTCTTTGCCGAAGGCGCGGATCAAGGTCTGCGCGATCTGATCGGCGCCGCCGGACTCGGCCATCATTTTGCCGAGCATCGTGCCCAGCGCGAGGATGATGCCGACAAAGCCGAGCACGCCGCCAAAGCCGTCCTGGAACGCCTTGATGATCTTGTCCACGGGCATGCCCGAGGTCAGGCCGAGGAAGCCGGCCGCGATGATCAGTGCAATGAACGGGTGCACCTTGAACTTGGTGATCAAAAAGATCAGCCCGATGATAGTGACCACTGCATCTAGCAGCAGGTAAGACTCGTGGGACATGCCAAACATGGGGGGTCTCTCCTGTTTGTTGTTGTTATTAAAGCGGGTGTTGAATTTCCTGCCGGGGATAGCGCTATCTTTTCCGGCAAAAAATTAATGGGTTGGTTCAAAGCCGTGTTGCAGCCACCAGGCATTGGTTTGCTCGGCCAGGTCCTCGACGCTGTCTTCGCTGGCGTTGAGCGCCAGGGTCAGCGGCTCGCCCACGGGCGATTCAAGGGTGGCGAACTGGCTGTCGATCAGGCTGGCCGGCATGAAATGGCCGGGGCGATGGGACACGCGGTCGGCGGCCACGGCGCGGGTCAGCTCCAGGAATACAAAGCCCAGGCCCGGCGCGGCTTCGCGCAGGTGGTCGCGGTATTTTTTCTTCAGCGCCGAACAGGTCAGCACCGGATGCTCGCCGGCTTTGAGCGAGCGACGCAGTTCATCGCACAGGATGTCGAGCCAGCCGGCGCGGTCGTCGTCGTTGAGGGGATGGCCGGCGCTCATCTTTTCGATGTTCGCGGCGGGGTGAAAGCTGTCGCCTTCGATGGCGGTGGCGCCGTTCAGGCGGCACAGGGCTTCGCTGACGCTGGACTTGCCACAGCCAGAAACACCCATGATGACCAGGGCGGTAACAGGTTGACTCATGAAACACCTCAGGACGCAGATAGCGCTACCTTCGCACGCTGTAAGGCTAGTGCAAAAACAGGCTTTTCCCGCGCCGACTTGTCATTTTTATGGAGTGACGCGTGCATCCTCTCCAACACCGTTGAACCGGATCAGGCAACCCTGCGTTCAAGAATTTGCAGCCTTTTGGAGACAGCGCTACCTTAGTGCCTCGATTTTTGTTTGGCAACCGCCTGATGACCTCCAAGAACGATAAAAATACCCGCACCACCGGTCGCCCGACCCTCAATGAAGTAGCCCGCCTGGCCGGCGTCAGCCCGATCACCGCCTCCCGCGCCCTGCGTGGCATCAGCACCGTGGCCACCGAGCTGGTGGAAAAAGTGCAATTGGCCGCCGCCGAACTCAACTACGTGGTCAACCCCGCCGCCCGCGCCCTGGCCTCGGCGCAAAGCCATTCGGTGGTGGTCATCGTGCCGTCGCTGTCCAACCTGCTGTTTATCGAAACCCTGGAAGCCATCCACCAAGTGCTGCGGCCCAAGGGCTTTGAAGTGCTGATCGGCAACTCTCACTATTCGCGCGACGAAGAAGAAAACCTGTTGCGCAACTACATGGCCTACCAGCCACGCGGGTTGCTGCTGACCGGCTTTGACCGCACCGAAAGCGCGCGCCGGATGGTCGAGGCGAGCAATGTGCCGTGTGTGTACATGATGGACCTGGACCCGAATGCCGGCGTGAACTGTGTGGGCTTCTCGCAATTGGCCGCGGGTGAAACGGCGGCGGCGCATCTGATCTCACGTGGGCGCAAGCGCCTGGCCTACATCGGCGCGCAATTGGACCAGCGCACGTTGCTGCGCGGCGAAGGTTTCCGCCGCGCGCTGCAACAGGCCGGCATGTATGACCCGGCGCTGGAATTGCTGACGCCGCGCCCCTCCTCCGTGGGTTTGGGTGGCGAGTTGTTTCTGCAGTTGCTGGCGGCGCATCCGGAGGTGGATGCGATTTTCTTCGGCAACGACGACCTGGCCCAGGGCGCACTGCTCGAAGCCCTGCGCCACGGCATCAACGTACCGGAGCGCGTGGCCGTGCTGGGTTTCAACGACTTGCCCGCCTCTTCTTTCATGGTGCCGCGCTTGAGCAGCATCAGCACACCGCGTGAAGCGATTGGCCGGCGTTCGGCGGAGCATCTGTTGACGATCATGGCCGGCAACAAGATCGCCAAGCCGGTGGTGGACATGGGCTTTGAGTTGCAAGTGCGCGAGAGCACCTGATTGTTGAAGGCCAGACACACTCAACGTGTGGGAGCTGGCTTGCCGGCGATGGTGGAGTGTCAGGCAACGATGTGTTGACGGACTCACCGCTATCGCAGGCAAGCCAGCTCCCACCTTTTTTACCGTGCCCGCTTGAGATGTAGGACGCCTGTAGGACGCGGCTGACATTGCGGTCAGCGCCTTGCCCGGCTGCCTACGCTTACGTCAGAATCCGCCGGCTTGTGCGCTTGGGTGGTGGTCTTTAAGGTTTGCCGGTCGCTGAATTTCTCGGTGATCGGGTTTAGTAGCCCTACTTTTGGACACTCTTAGTGCATGAGCCTCATCTGAGTTTGATGGCGGCTGTGCGTAGGGCATCTTCGGGTGCGCCGGCTTTGAGTGTCCACCGGTCTACTAACCTGCGTACAGCTGCCACCCCTCGTTTAGTAGCGATCCGGCGGCGGCCTGTTTCCAGGACGCTCAAATGATCAAAGAAACTGAGAAACCGGAAACTACTCTTTTCACCATCACACCCGATACACCCATCGAGTCCCTACTGATCAACAGCTACGAAACCGTGTGTTCCGTCAGCGCCTTGTTGCTCGACCTGTCCGATGACCTCACTGGCAAGCACCGCGACATAGCCCTCGCCATTCACCAATTGAGCGAGCTATCAGTGCTCATGGTAGGCAAAGCCATGGACCAGCACACACCGCGCACCTAACGCCCCGCTCGGTTTAAAAATGTGGGAGCTGGCTTGCCTGCGATGGCGGCGGGTCAGCTACAAATGGGCTGACTGACCCGCCGCCTTCGCGGGCAAGCCCGCTCCCACCTTTACCGTGCCCACTTGAGGGCGGGGTTAATCCGCTGAAGCCAGCATGTTCACCAATGCCGACGCCCCCTTATGCAACGGCTGATTTTTCAACCACACCGCATTCACCACCATGGCCAGCCCGTTCTCGATGTTCTTGAAGTTCAAGCGCCGCAAGCGCCCCGCCGCCAACAACGGCGCCACCACCGACTGCGGGAAGTTGCCCCAACCCAGCCCGGCTTCCACCATTTCCAGCGCCATGCCCAGGGTGTCGGTCCGCCAATAGGATTGCCCCACCAGTGGTCGACAATCGCTGAGAGGCAAGTCCCGGCCGGCCACCAGAATCTGTCGCACCCGCACCAAGTCTTCCAAAAACGGCTCACCGCCCGCCTGGGGGTGGCGCGGGCTGATACAGGCCATCAGTTGCTCGCTGCCGACAAACTGAAACCGCTCCAGCACATTCACGCTCAAGCCCGCATACGCCAGGCACAGCTGTACCCGGCCGCTGTGCAGCAGCTGCAAAGCGTCATCTTGCGGGGCGGTCAGCACTTCGATATCAAGCAACGGGAATTGCTCACTGAGCTCGCCAATGGCGGCCAGCAGGCGGCGCGTATTGATGTCGGCGCCCACGCCAATCGACAGCTTGCTCTCCAGCCCTTGGGACAGCTGCAACGCATGCACCTGCAATTGCTTAAGTTGCTCGGCCATCAGCCGTGCATGGGGAATCAACGCCAGCGCCAGGTCGGTGGGCACCGGCTCGCGGTGGCTGCGATCGAACAACGGGTAGCCCAGCTCGGCTTCAAGGTTGGCAATGCCCATGCTCACGGCTGAAGGCACCTTGCCCAACGCCCGCGCCGCCGCCGAAAACGAGCCACGCTCCACCACTGCCAAGAACAACTGGACACTGTCACTGGTAAAACTCATCGCGCCACCTATCAATAAAACTGAAATCTTCTGACTTTTAGTATCAGCCAAACTGACGCTATCGTCTGCGCCCTCTGACGTTCCTGTCACGTAAAAAAGAGGAAGTGCTATGCAAGGCGTGAAACGCAAACTGGTGTATGTGTCGCTCTATGAGCTGATCGGCATGACCTTCTCGGCGCTCGGGCTGGCGCTGCTGTCGGGCACTCACCCGTCCAGCACAGGGCCGTTGGCTGTGGTCATCACGACCATCGCGGTCACCTGGAATTTCATCTACACCTCGCTGTTCGAGCGCTGGGAAAGCCGTCAAGCCGACCGCACGCGCACCGTCAAACGGCGGATTGCCCACGCGGTCGGGTTTCAACTGACGCTGATCGTCTTCCTGATTCCGCTGATCGCCTGGTGGATGAAGGTCAGCCTGGTCCAGGCGTTTGTGCTGGACCTGGCGTTGATCCTGTTCATTCCCTGCTACACGTTTGCCTTTAACTGGCTGTTCGACCGCACCTTCGGTTTGCCCGCGTCGGCGTTGCCGGCCACAACCGCGTAGCGTCGAAGGTTTACCCCTGATAGATTCCCATGGGTCATCTCCATCGTCAGGGAAGTACCATGGGACACTCACTGAAAATCCTCGGCCGCACGTCCTCCATCAACGTGCGCAAAGTGCTCTGGACCTGCCAGGAACTGGGCATCGACTACGTGCGCGAAGACTGGGGCATCGGTTTCAAACCCACCCAGTCGGCCGAATTCCTCGCCCTGAACCCCAACGCCCAGGTGCCGGTGCTGATCGACGACCACGGCGTGCTGTGGGAATCCAACACCATCTGCCGCTACCTGATAGGCCTTTACCAACGCCACGACCTGTTGCCCGCCGAACCGGCGCCACGCGCTCGGGTCGAGCAGTGGATGGACTGGCAAGCCACCGAACTCAACCGCGCCTGGGGCGATGCGTTCACCGCCCTGGTGCGCAACAACCCGGACGGTCTCGACTCGGCGCAGATTGTCGCCGCCGTGCGGGTATGGAACGACAAGATGGGCCTGCTGGAGCAACAGCTGGCCAAGACCGGCGCCTACGTGGCTGGCGACGAATTCACCCTCGCCGATATCCTCATCGGCCTCTCGGTGCATCGCTGGCAGAACACCCCCATGGAGCGCCCGCCCTACCCCGCAGTGGCGGCCTACTACCAGCGCCTCAGCCAACGCCCGGGCTTTCAGACCTTCGCCCTCGGCGGTCATAACTGAAACAAGGACACCACCGTGAAAGGACTCAACGTATTGCTCACCGGCGCCTGCGGCAGAATCGGCAAGGTGTTTTTCGAAGCCTCGAAAGACCGCTACCGCTTCACCCTTACTGACCGCATCGCACCGGACTTCGACCTGGGCGAGCACCGTTACATAAAAGCCGACCTCAGCGACAAAGCCAGCCTGGCCGGCCTGCTCAGCGGCATCGACGTGATCGTGCACCTGTCAGGTATCCCCGACGCCAGCGCCGCGTTCGAGGACCTGCTGCCCAACAACATCCTCGCCACCACCTACCTGTTCGAAGCCGCCGTGGCCGCGGGCGTAACACGCCTGGTGTACGCCAGCAGCGCGCAAGCCATCGAGGGCTATCCGGTTGACCGGCAGATCACGCCCGGCATGCAGGTCATGCCCGGCAACCTCTACGGCGTGAGCAAATGCTACGGCGAGGCGCTGTGCAGCTACTACGCGGCAAAAACCGCGCTGTCGACCATTGCCCTGCGCATCGGCGCCTTCGAATCGCGCCAAGCCCCCGACCTGAACAACGCCCGCGACCTCAGCGCCTGGCTCAGCCCGCGTGACGCCGTGCAATTGCTGCAACGTTCGGTTGACGTCGAAGGGGTCAAACACCTGATCGCCCACGGCATTTCCAATAACCGCTTCAAGCGCCTGGACTTGAGCGAAACCACACGGGTGCTGGGCTATCAGCCGGTGGATGATGCATTCCAGACCTTCGAGATGCCCATCACCTACTGACCCCCTGCGCCATAAAACCTTCAAACCGGAAGGCTTGGCGCAATAAATCGGCAATTGCGTGCCGTGGCGCACGCAATTTCACAAGCGCCGGTTTACGTTAGCCCGCTAAGATTCCAGGTCACTGCCCCTGGAATCCGCCCATGTCGACACTCACCGCCTCAGCCACGGACGGCATTGACCCGATCCGTGCCGCCCACATCAGCGCGCGCATTGACCGCTTGCCCGCCGTCGCCACGCTCTGGCGCCTGGTGGCGTTGCTGTCGATCGGCGGTTTTTTCGAGCTGTATGACTTGTTCCAGACCGCCTATATCAGCCCCGGCCTGATCAGTGACGGGATTTTCCACACTGGCAGCGAGGGCGTGTTCGGGTTCTCCGACCAGGCCGCTTTCGCCTCGGCAACCTTCCTCGGCCTGTTCCTCGGCGCCAGCCTGCTCAGTCCCATTGCCGACCGCTTCGGGCGTCGGGCGATCTTCACCTTCGCGTTGATCTGGTACACCGTCGCGACGGTGTTGATGGGCATCCAGACCTCCGCCCTGGGCATCATCTGCATGCGCTTTCTGGTGGGCATTGGCCTGGGCATCGAACTGGTGACCATTGACGCCTACCTTTCGGAACTGGTGCCCAAGCGCATGCGCAGTTCGGCCTTTGCCTTTGCGTTTTTCATCCAGTTTTTGTCAGTGCCGGCGGTGGCGTTGATGTCATGGTGGCTGGTGCCCCAGGCGCCGTTCGGGGTGTCGGGCTGGCGCTGGGTGGTGCTCAGCAGTGCAGTGTTTGCGCTGTTTATCTGGCAACTGCGCAAGCGTCTGCCGGAGTCACCGCGCTGGCTGGCGCAGAAAGGCCGTTTCGACCAGGCCGGTCAGATCATGGACAGCCTGGAAGCACGCTGCCAGAAAGACCACGGCAAAGCGCTGGATGAACCCGAACCCGAAGCCGTCAGCGTGCAGGGCAACGGCCGTTTTGCCGATATCTGGCAACCGCCTTACCGCCGCCGCGCGTTGATGCTGATTGTGTTTCATGTGTTCCAGGCCATCGGCTTTTTCGGCTTCGGCAATTGGCTGCCGGCGTTGCTCTCGGGCCAGGGCGTGAGCGTGACCCACAGCTTGCTGTACGCCTTTATCATCACCCTCGCCTACCCGCTGGGCCCGTTGCTGTTTGTGAAGGTGGCCAACCGCTTCGAAAACAAATGGCAGATCGTCGGCTCGGCCATGGGCGCGATGATCTTCGGCAGCCTGTTCGCCCTGCAAACCACGGCCGTGGGGCTGGTGATCTGCGGGGTGATGATCACCTTTTGCAACGCCTGGCTGAGCTTCAGTTATCACTCGTACCAAAGCGAACTGTTCCCCACCAATATCCGCGCGCGGGCGGTGGGCTTCTGCTATTCGTTCAGCCGTTTGTCCACGGTGTTCAGCAGCCTGTTGATCGGTTTTATCCTCGAACACCTGGGCACGCCGGGCGTGCTGGCGTTTATCGCCAGCAGCATGTTGATCGTGATGATCACCATCAGCTGGTTCGGGCCGCGTACGCGTAACCTGGCACTGGAAAATATTGCGCACTGACGGCAAGCCTTGGCCGCCGGCGGGCCAAAGGTTGCCGCGGCGGCGGTGTCATCCCCAATAAAACCAGGCACATCGCCCTCGGCATGCTATTTGCTCCACCCCAAACACCGAACACATCCTCAGGTGACCGATCATGCTGGTTAACAACAACGCCCAAGCGGTGTCGACCGTCCAACAGCTCAAGCGACCCGACATGGACCCGGCCAATGCCGCCGCCAGCACGCTGTACAGCGGTGCCCTGCAAGCGGCGCAGCAAAGCGTGACCGTGCCGGCCGCGCAGAAGGACCTGGACAAGGCCAACGACCGTATCGACGAAGCCTTTGCCAAGACCCGTGTGCAGTTGCAAGCCACCACGGCGGCAACGACCGCCACGACGGCCTCCACCACGACGGCAACAAGCACCGATGTGCCTGCCGCCGGCTCGACCACCAGCAGCGCGCGGGCCGACTTCACCGACTACATGAACAAATCCCCGGCCGAACGCATTCGCGAGCAGCTGCTCAAGGAGCAGGGTTTGACCGAAGCGCAGGTGCAGGCCATGCCGCAGGAAAAACAGGACGCGATTGCCAAGCAAGTGGCTGATCGTGTGAAACAGCAGCAAGAACAGCAAGTAGCGGCGAAAGCCACGGACCCGGCGCAGTCGGTGAAAGAGACCCTGGCTGCGATTTAACCGACACGGCCAATCAAAATGTGGGAGTTGGCGTGCCTGCGATGCAGACACCCGGTGTATCAAGTACACCCAGGTGACGCTATCGCGGGCAAGCCTGCTCCCACAGACACCGTGCCTACTGCAGCTGCAGGGTCGAGTTGAACTGGCTGATCGCATCCACCACATGCCGTGACCCTTCCTGAATCTCCAGGATCACCTGCCCCGCTTCATTCGCCAGCTCCACCCCAAGCCCGGTGCGGCTCAGGCTCGACTGCATGCTCGAAACCGCGCTCAGCGACAGGTCGTGGTTCTTGCGCACCACATCCACAATCTCCACCGTCGCCTGGCTGGTACGCGCCGCAAGGCTGCGCACTTCGTCGGCCACCACCGCAAACCCGCGCCCATGCTCGCCGGCCCGCGCAGCTTCTATGGCCGCGTTGAGCGCGAGCATATTGGTCTGCTCGGCGATGCTGCGAATGGTCTGCACGATGGAACCGATGATGTCCGACTGCTTGCTCACCGCATCGATGCTCTGGGCCGCCTGGTTCAAGTCGTGGGAAATCTCTTCGATGATCTGCACGGTTTGCTGCACCACCTCCGAGCCCTTGCGTGCGCACGCGTCGTTTTGTACTGAGGTGGCATGGGCCGAATCGGCGGCGGTACGCAGGGTGGTGACCTGATCGGTGATGTCACTGGCGAACTTCACCACTTTGTACAGGCGCCCATTGGCATCGAAGATCGGGTTGTAGGACGCCTCCAGAAACAGGGTTTTGCCGTATTTGTTTTTGCGTTCAAAGCGGTGGGAATGGTATTCGCCGCGGTTGAGCGAGGCCCAAAAGGCCTTGTACGCCGGGGATTCCACTTCACCGCGGTGGCAAAACATGCTGTGGTGCTGGCCAATGATTTCTTCGCGGGCATACTGCACGGTGCGCAAAAAGTTGTCGTTGGCATTGATGATCTGGCCTTGTGGCGTGAACTCGATCACGGCCATGGACCGGCTGATCGCATCGATCAGGCTTTGGTTCTCGTGTTCATGGTGGACCCGCGCAGAAATGTCCGACGCCACTTTGATCACGCTCTGCACCTGATTGCTGCTGTCCAGCACCGGCATGTAGCTGGCTTCGAGCCACACTTCCTCACCGCGCTTGTTCAGGCGCATGAACGTGCCACTGAGCGCTTCACCCCGCGCCAGGTCGCGCCACAGCTTGGCGTAGGTCTCGGTGTGGGTGTACGCCTCTTCGCAAAAGATGCGGTGATGTTTGCCGCGAATCTCCTCCACGCTGTAGCCCATGGTTTTACAGAAGTTGGGATTGGCGTCGAGGATCACGCCGTTGCGGTCGAACTCGATCATCGCCATGGAGCGGCTGATGGCAGCAAGCTTGGCGTTGGCTTCGGTGAGAGCACAGGAAAAACGTTCGATTTCTTGCAGGTCGGATTTGTGATGGCGGTTGAACATGGTCAGATCACCCTAGATTCCCGGCGCCTGAAACGGCGCATTCCATTCTTCAGTTGGCTATTGCTGGCACACCTTCATGGGGAAAAAACCATCCGAATCGCTTTACATGCCAAGCGTCATCAACGGTTCTGGGTGAGCATAGACAGGGCATGGCGCTATGCAAGGCCACTAGTCAGCCAGCATTTTTAACAATGCACCGGCCGCCGCCGAGGGTGGAAGGGTCTGCGAACCGACCAAGGCAAACTCACGGTACAACGGCACCGTCAACGGCATCACGCGCAGGCCATTGCGCTGGGCCGGCAAGGCCATTTCCGGCACCAGCGTGACACCGACGCCCTCGCGCACCAGGCTGTAGGCGCTGCTCCATTCACGCACTTCCACGCGGATATCGTGCAGGCGCAGGCCGGCGTCGGCCGCCAGGCTGCGGGCATTCGCGGTACAGCCGCCGGTGGCCAGTACGAAGGGTTGTTCGAGTAAGGCTTCGAGCGCCACGCTGGCATCCTGCGGGCACTGCGCCAATGGATGGTGGGCCGGCAGCACTGCCATCCACAGGTCGCGACCCAATACCGTGGCGTTGCGCTCGGGTTTGGGGTTGAGCACCACGCCCAAATCGATCAGGCCCGCGTCGAGCAAGGTGTGCACTTCGCTGTCAGTCACTTCCAGGGTGGTGACCTCGATACCCGGGTTCAACTGACGGAAACGCTGCAGCAACGGCGTGAGAAAAGTCGCCAACACTTTCGGAAAACTGGCGATGCGAATGTTCCCACGCAGCAGCGGGCGCGCTTCATCCACCGTGGTACGAATGGCCTGCAGCGCGCCCATCATCACCCGCGCCTGCGCGATCACGTCGAGCCCAAGCGCTGTGGGCAACGTCTTGCGCGGTTCACGGGTAAACAGTTGCGCGCCCAGCGTCGCCTCCATGGACGCCATGGCCTGGCTGGCGGCGGACTGCGTCATGCCCACCTGCTCGGCAGCCGCCGTGATGCTGCCGTGGTCGGCGACGGCCACCAGCAGGCGCCAGTGCATCAGGTTCATCATGGCAGTAGCTGTCCTTATGGATGGGGTCTGCAGGTTTAATTTTACGCACGGTGCCACGCCCGCGAGACTGGCGCAAACCCAACGGAGTCGCCTTTGATGAAACTGTATTTTTTCCCCAACGCCTGTTCGCTCGCCCCGCATATCGTGCTGCGTGAATTGGCGCTGCCGTTCGAGCTGGTGCAGGTGAACAACCAGGCTAAAACCTTCGGCAACGGCGAAGATTTCCTGCAGATCAACCCCAAGGGCTACTTGGCGGCGCTGCAACTGGACAACGGCGCTGTGCTGACCGAAGCCAGCGCCATCCTGCAATACCTGGCCGACCTCAAACCCGCCGCCCTGCTCGTCCCGGCCAATGGCAGTTGGCAGCGCGTGCGGTTGCAGGAATGGCTGAACTTTATCGCCAGCGAGATTCATGGCGGCTTGGCGATTTTCTTCAACCCGGCCATTCAAGGCGAAGTGCGGGCGATGTTTTTGGCCACGCTGTTCAAGCGCTTTGCGATTCTGGTGCAGACACTGGAGCGTCAGGATTACCTGCTGGGCGAGCAGTATTCGGTGGCGGACGCGTATTTGTTTGTGGTGCTGCGCTGGGCGGGTGTCCACGCTATTGATTTGCAACAGTGGCCGGCGTTGGCGGCGTTTCAACTACGCGTAGGATCACGGCCCGCTGCTATCGCCGCATTGGCCGCCGAGGCCGCATGACCTGAAATGCAACTAAAAATGTGGGAGCGCGCTTGCTCGCCAATGCGGTGGGTCAGTCAGCACATGCATTCACTGATACACCGCAGTCGCGAGCAAGCCCGCTCCCACCGTTGATCTGCTTCGTTTCAAAGAAAGGGTTTCAAGCTGCCATCGGTGATGAACGCACTCAACGCCAGTACATCCACCGAACCCGCCCGGTCCTGATCCAGATGCGCCACTTGGCTGCGCACCGCATCATGGACCCGCCGCGTGCCCTGCCCCAATCGCGATACACCCCGCAGGTCTACCGCCTGCGCCGCGACGATCAGTTCAATGCTGGCCAACCACACCACCCGCTCGGTCAACCGGCGGGTCTTGTCGACCACCGCCAGCGCCTGCCCGGCGTAGTCTTCCACCCGATCGGCCACCGGCACGCTGACGGCGGGCAGCGGGTTGGCCAGGTGCCCGATCTCTGCGACCAGCGCCGCGCTGGTGCGCTGCAAGGCCGCCATGCCGACATGCCCCGGCTGCGTGATCAGAAAGCGCGGCAAATCACTGGACGCGGGCGACAGCAACTTGGCAATGCGCTCGGCGCTGCACGCGGCGACTCGACTCAGCGCCAGGCCCAAACCTTCAGCGGCGAGGGCCAGGTGCGTGCTGTCGAAATTGGCCGTGGCCAACACCAAAGATTCCTCGCTGATCAGCGCCGGATTATCCGCGCCGCTGCGCAGTTCCAACTCGATCAGTTCATGCAGTTGCTGTAACGCCTGTTGCGCAGCGCCTTGCACAACCGTGGCACAACGAAAGCTCAACGGATCTTGCAAGCGGCGCGGGCTGTACGCCAAATCGCCGCCTTCAAGCAGGTGCAACAACGCCGCCGACTGCTCGGTTTGCCCAGGCGCCGGGCGCAAGCGTGAGGCCCACGGCTGGAACGGGCTGAGGTTGGCCCGGTAGCCTTCACACGACAACGCCAGCGCCGCCAACACGGCCTGTAACACCTGCTGCGCCTCGGCCACCAGTAACGCCCCCAGCCCGACACTTGCCGCATTCGCCGACACCAGCGCCAGGCCATCCTTGCCGGTCAACGGCACCGTAAGCGCCAAGCTCAAGTGAGCCAACGGCGCCAGGTCACTCTCGCCCAGCGAGCCGAGCAACGGCACCTCGGGCTCGGCACCGGAATTAAGCAACGCCAACAGCGCCTCGGCCGCCGCCGGTGAAATGCCCGAACGGCCCTGGGCCAACCCGGCCAAACGGGCGGCGGTGATTGCGCGTAATTCCTGGCGATTGGCCAGACGCCCCACGCCCACCGCTCGGCCCAGAGGAATAGTGGCCTGCAACGGTGCCACCGGCGTGTCCACCGCGGCACCGAGCCCGGTGGTCACGCCATAAATCGGCGTGCCTTCGGCCGCCCGTTTCAGCAGCAGGCGGTGGCCTTCGTCGATCCGTTGGCGCGCTTGCGCGCTGAACTGCGCCGGTGTGTCGTGCCGGGCAATGGCGAGCAGATCTGCCAACGCCAAACCTTGGGGATCGAAGCTGATCATGCCCAGCGCAGCCGCTGGCCGATGCCCAATCGCTGGGCTTTTTCCAGCAGTGCATGGCCCAGGGCGATGTCGCTGAGGCTCAGGCCACGGTGCCAGAACAGAATGGTTTCTTCCGGGTTTTCGCGGCCGGTTTTCAAGCCGGCGACAATCTGCCCAAGCTCGGCGTGCAGGGTGTCGGCACTGAGCTTGCCGGCATCGACATGCGCGCGCAGTGCGCCAAACATCCCGCCTTTGCACTGGCCCCAATCGTCCACCACCAATTTGCTCATGATGTCGGTCAGCGACAATTGCACCGCGCTCATGGTGCCGTAGGGCACAACGAAGGCGCCGGGTTTGATCCAGTCGGTGTGCAACAACGGCTCGGGCTGATCCAGCCGCGAGGCCTCGACCACGATGTCGGCGCCACGCACGGCGGACTCCCAGTCGTCGGTGACAATCACCGGCTTGCCCAAGTCCTGGCGCAGGCGTTGGGCGAAGGCTTCGCGGCTTTCGCTGCGGCGCGAATGCACGCGGATTTCCTCAAAGTCGAACAGATGGTCCAGCAGGCGCACATTCCAATACGCGGTGCCGCGCGCGCCGATATGCGCCAGCACTTTGCTGTCGGGCCGGGCGAGGTATTTGGCGCCGATGGCGGTGACGGCGCCGGTGCGCATGTCGGTGATTGCCGAGGCGTCGAGGATGGCCCTGGGAATGCCGGTGGCCGGGTCCAGCAGGTTGAGGATCGCCAACTCCGACGGCAGGCCCTTGCGGTAATTATCGACAAAGTCGCCCACTACCTTGACCCCGGCGTAACCGATGTCGCCGCCGAGCACGCCGCGCAACACGTTGAAGTGGCCGTTGATGCCGCCGCCAGGAATCAGGTGAGTGCGCGGCTCGATCACCGCCTCGCCACGGCCCTGAATCGCCAGGCTGGCTTGGATGGCGGTGAGGATTTCCTCGTTGGAAAGGTTGAGCGCGTCGATGTCCAGGCCGTTGAGAAAGTCGATGTAGATCGGTTGCATGGTCTGCTCACTGATGGGAGGTTTTAGAACTTGTTGTGGCGTACGGGCTTGGTGTGCCGAGGGGATTCCTGTGGCAAGTGGGCTTGTTGTAGCAAGTGGGCTTCTCGTGGCGGGCGGGCTTGCCCCGCGTTGGGCTGCGAAGCGGCCCCATTTCAAACCTGCGCGCGTCCCCTGACACACTGCGGTGAATGGTTTTGGGGCTGCTGCGCAGCCCAACGCGGGGCAAGCCCGCTCGCCACAACAAGCCTGCTCGCCATACCAAGCCCGCCCCCCACACCAAGCCCGCTCACCACAGGAGCCTTGCTGGCCGCAGGATTCAAGGCGCCTTGAACACGATCTGCTGCACATCGACCTTCTTCGGGATCAGGCCGTTGGCAAAGAACAGGTCGGCAGTGCGTTGCTGGTTGGCGATGTCGACGGCTTCCAGCGGACGAATCGGCGCGGGTGAGCGGTGTTCGAAGTAGCTTTTAACCACCGCCGGTGGCAGGCCCAGGGTCTTGGCCATCAGCGCAATGCTTTGCTCGGGTTGGTCCAGGGACAGGCGCTGGGCCTTGGCCAGGGTGTTGATAATCGTGCCGACCGCTTGCGGGTGCTGTTTGGCAAACGGGCTGCTGACCACAAAGAAACTGCCCGCCGGGTTGAGGCCTTGGCCATCGCCGAGCACGCGCGCGGAGCCGTCGACCACGGCCGCGGAGTAGTACGGGTCCCACACTACCCAGGCGTCGACCTTGCCTTGTTCAAACGCGGCACGGCCATCGGACGGCGACAGGTACACCACGTCTACATCCTTCCACTGCAAACCGGCGCGCAGCAGGCTCTTGAGGAACAGGTTGTGTGCGCTGGAACCCTTGAGCAGCGCCACGCGCTTGCCCTTGAGTTCGGCCACGTGCTGGATCGGGCTGGCTTTGGGCACCAACACTGCTTCGGTCTTGCCCTCATTCGGCTCGACGGCGAAGTACTGCAGATCAATGCCGGCGGCCTGGGCGAAGATCGGCGGGATGTCGCCGATGTTGCCGATGTCCAGGCTGCCGCCGTTCAGTGCCTCGATCAGCGGCGGGCCGCCAAGGAATTCGATCCATTGCACCTGGGTGCCGGGCAGCGCGTCTTCAAACAACTTGTGCTCGCGGGCCAGCACCATGCTCACCGAGCTTTTCTGGTAGCCGATGCGCAATGTGGAAGGTTCGGCGGCGAGCACATGGCTGGCCACCAGCGAAAGCACAACAACAGCGAGGGCTTTGAGCATCAGAGGGCTCCCTTGACCTTGGCCGCGACATCCGCCGGCACCCATTGCTGCCAGACGTTCGGCTGCGCTTTGAGGAATGCCAGCGCGACCTGGCGTGGCTGTTCACGTTTCTCGCTCATCTGCGCAAGAATGCCGTTGAGCAGGTCAATCGGCAGGTCGACTTTTTCAAAGAACGTGACCAGTTGCGGGTACTGCGCCTTGAACGGCGCCGACACGCCAATCGCCAGATGCGCCGGCATTGAACGGGTGCCAATGGGGTGCGGGTTGTTGGCGTCGGCCAGGGTTTTCCAGGCCTCGGCGTTGAACGGCGGTTCTTCCAGTTTGATCAGCTTGAAGCGGCCGAGCAGCGGGGTTGGCGACCAGTAGTAGAACAACACCGGTTTGCCACGGCGGATCGACGACGCCACTTCGGCATCCAGCGCCGCGCCGGAGCCGGTACGGAAGTTGACGAAGGTGTCGGTCAGGCCATACGCCTTGAGCTTCTGGCTGTTGACGATTTCCGAGGTCCAGCCGGTGGGGCTGTTGAGAAAGCGGCCTTTGCTGGGGTCTTCGGGGTCGCGGAACACGTCCTTGTAGCGCGACAGGTCGGCCACCGACTTGAGGTCCGGGGCCAGGGGTTTGATGCCGCGCTCGGCGTCACCCTTGATCACGTATTCCGGCACCCACCAGCCTTCGGTGGCGCCTTTGACCGTGTCGCCCAGGCCGAACACTTTGCCTTCGCCTTCAGCCTTGACCCACGCCGGACTGCGCCCTGCCCATTCTTCGCCGATCACTTGGATGTCGTCCTTGGCCAGCGCGGCTTCCAGGCTCACGGTGCTGCCGGGCAAGGTGTCGGTCGGCAGGCCGTAGCCTTTCTCGACGATCAGGCGCAGCACTTCGGTGATCAGGCTGCCGCTTTCCCAGGTGATGTCACCGAAGTGAATCGGTTTGACGGCATCGGCAGCGTGGGCCGGCTGGGCCAGGACGGTCAGTGCCAATAGCGAGCCACCGAGCAGGTTTTTTAGTGTTCTCATGAGTAGCCTCTTGGAGATTCGATTCACAACGTATTCACAGTGGGCATGGTCAATGTGGGAGCTGGCTTGCCTGCGAAGGCGGTGGTGGCTTCAACATCGCTATCGCGGGCAAGCCAGCTCCCACACTTGATCGGTGTGCTAGTGCAGTGGGTTAAAAGTCATAACTGAGCCGGGTGTAGTAAAACGCTCCTTCCGGCGCGGTCGGTGACAGGTAGCTGTATTGCTGGCCCGGCGTCTGGCGCAGGCGGCTGTTGAAGTCATCGGGCTTGCTGTCGAACAGGTTGTTCACGCCCACCGACACGCGCAGTTGCTTGGTGAACGCGTAGTTGACGTCGAGGTCGGTGCTCCATTGCGCACTGAAAACCTGGTCGTACTGCGCGTTGGTCTCGCTGGCCGCGTATTTGCGGTATTTGCCGTAGCGGGTTTGGTTGAGGGCGATGGTCCATTGGTTGAGCGTGTGCACCGCGCCGAACACCAGTTTGTCTTCGGGGTAGCCGTGTTCGATAAAGCCACGGGCTTCGCGGGTCAGCACTTCAAAGCCGTTGGGGTTTTCGTGGACTTTCTCGATGGTGGTGCGCGCCTTGGTGTAGCCGGCGGACAGGGCCAGGTTGCCGAACTGCGCGAGGTCCAGGTTGTACTTGCCGACGATGTCGACGCCGCGCGTGCGGGTGTCGGCAGCGTTGGTCATGAACTGCGCCCAAGAGTACTGGCCGTAACCGGCATTGGTGAGGATCTGCTCGGCCAGTGGCCCGGAGATGCCGCCGCTGAACAGCAAGCGGTCGCGAATCGAGATTTGATAGGCGTCGATGGTGAGCGAGGCATTTTCTGCCGGTCGCAGCACCAGGCCCAACGAGTAGTTGGTCGATTTCTCAGGTTTGAGCGGTTGCGCGCCAAGGGCACGGGCCGCCGGGTTGTCGGCCGGCAGCATGCGCGTCAGCACCGGGTTGCCGTTGGCGTCCAGGTTGGTGGTGGTGGTCCACGAGGTGCCGATCTGCCCCAGGCTCGGCGCGTGGTAAGCATTGTTGACCGTGGCGCGCACGCCCACTTGCGGGGTGAAGTCATAACGCGCCGAGAGCTTGCCGGTGGTGGCCGAGCCGAAGTCTGAGTAGTGCTCGGTGCGCCCGGCGACACCGACTTGCAGCTTGTCGGTAACCTGGTTTTCGAGGCCGAAATACACGCCGCCTACGTCCCGTTTAAACGTGCCGGCGTCTTCCGGGGTCAGGCCCGAGGCTTGTACCGCGCCAACCTGTACGCCATCGATGCCGCCGTAGGAATAGGAATCGTAGTCGCCGGCTTCGAGGCGATATTGCTCATGCCGATACGCCACTCCGCCGGAGACAGTCAGCGGGTGGCTGGACCAGTTCACGTCCAGGTCCTTGGCGTAGTCCAGGGTGATGTTGGTCTGGTCGTTGACCAGCGTGGCGACGTTGAACTTGGTCGGGCTGTTGGCGCCGTAGCTCGGGTTGACCGTGTTGAAGGCCAACTCGTCGTGCTCGTCGCGGCCATAGGTGGCGCTCAGGTCGAAGCGGCCGATGCTGTCGTCTTCATAACGCGTGCCCACGGTGATGGCGCCGTCTTCGTAGCGATAGCGGTACTTGGGAATCGTGCCGCCGGGGTAGATCGAGGCAACGTTGTTCGGGCTGCTGGCCAACAGCGGCGGCGTGTTGTTCACCGAGGTGTCCTGGCCGAAGGTGGCGAAGCTGTAGACGCGCCATTGGTCGTTCAGGCCGATCTCGGCGTTGGCCGCCAGGTTGTATTTGTCACGCCCGGCGCCGCCCCAGCGTGGGTCTTGCACCTGACCGTCGGCGATGTACTTGTCGCCAATGTCGTCGGGCTTGTTGTTCAGCGTGTTGAAGCTCAGGGTCAGGAAGCCATCGCCCGGCAGGCCGATGCCGTACCAGCCGTCGGTGGTTTTGCTGAAGCCATCGCCCTGGGCGTATTTGCCCAGTTGCGTGTTGATGCCGCCACCGCTGTCGCGCTCCTTGAGCACGATGTTGACCACCCCGGCCACCGCGTCGGAACCGTACTGCGCCGAAGCGCCATCACGCAGCACTTCGACGTGGTCGATGGCGCTGATGGGGATCATGTCCAGGTCCACCGGCTGGGCGCCAATGAACGGCACGCCGCCGGAAATATTCACCACTGCCGAGGTGTGCCGGCGCTTGCCGTTGATCAGCACCAAGGTCTGGTCAGGCGACAGGCCACGCAAGGAAGCGCCCTTGGGGTCTTGCCCGCGGGTGGCGCTGTTGTTCTGCGGAAAGTTGAACGACGGCAGCAGTTGGAACAGCGCTTGGTTAAGGCTGGTGGCGCCGGTCTGCTTGAGTTCTTCGGCGTTGATCACATCCACCGGCGCGCTGCTGGTCAGGGCGGTGGCATTGCTGCGCCGCGTGCCGATGGCGACCACGCGGTCGAGGGTCGGCGCCTGCGCGGCGCTGGTCTGCGCCTTGACGCTGCTGGTCGCGTTTTTGGCTGCGCCTTCCTTGATGATGAACGCACCGTCCGGGCTCACCTGCACTTGCAGGCCGGTGCCCTTGAGCGCGGCGTCCACCGCCTGGTGCGCTGACAGCGAACCGTCGACCGTGGCCGAGGAATAATTGCCCAGTTGTGGCGTGAAGGAAATCACCTGGCCGCTCTGGCGACTGATGTTCAACAGCACTTCATCCAGCGGGCCGGGGGCGATGTGGTAGACCTGACGCGCCTCTTCGGCACTGGCGGCAAATGACAGAAACAGGCTGGCCAACGGCACCAGGGCAAAGGTTCGAAGCGGCACACGGTTGAACTGACTCACTTTGGCTCCCCCCAAGGAAACTCGAGAACGCTGCTCTCCGCAGCGCTTACGGGAGTGATGTGGGATGGCGGGGGCAAAACTTGCAGATCGTTTGGTTATGTCGATAGAACCCACCCGCGAAGTGAAAACCTCACCCCTGTGGGAGCTGGCTTGCCTGCGATGCAGGCGACTGGGTCCATCAGCCACAACCAGGTGATGCCATCGCTGGCAAGCCAGCTCCCACATTGGCCGAGCAAGTCCGTCAGGCCGCATTGACGGTCACCCACAACCCGGTGCGGCGGGTGATGTGGATCGGCAAGGTGCGCGCCAGGGTGTCGAGGATTTGCTGCGGGTTGTCCAGCCGATAAAGGCCACTGACGCGCAAGCCGGCGACTGACGGGTCCAGGCGCAACACGCCAGTGTGGTAGGGCCGCAACGCGTCGATGACTTCGGCCAGCGGACGGTCACGCACTTGCAGGAAGCCGTCGATCCACGCCGTGGCGCCGGCCGAACTGACCTGCACCGGGCCGAAGCCGGCGCGGTCGAAATGCACTTCATGGCCGGCGGCGAGTTGCAGGCGTTCGCCGCTCTGGCGGTCGATTTCCAGCGCGCCATCGAGCGCCACGACCTGGCCCTGCCCTTGCCGCTCGCGCAACACAAAGCGATTGCCGTAGGCGCGCACCTGCGCCTGCTCGGTCTGAATCAGAAACGGGCGGTTGCGGTCGCTGGCGACCCTGGCCAGCAACTCGCCTTCGCGCAGGCGCACCAGGCGCCGCTGCGGGTCGAACTGGATATCCGCCGCGCTTTGCGCGTTGAGCAACAACTCGCTGCCATCGGCCAGGGTGACGGTGCGACGTTCACCGGTGCCGGTGCGGATGTCCGCAGTCAGGTCCGCTAACCCCATGGGTTTGCTCAACAGCGCAGCGCCCATGGCCACGCCTGCACCCGCCAATGCGACCTGCAAGACATGGCGGCGGCTGGAAGGCGCATCCAGCGCTTGCTGCAGAACCTTGCCGCTTACGCCCTGCGCTTGCGCAACCTGAAACACGCCAAGGCGCGTTTCCAGTTGCCGGCACAACGCGTCATGCCGCGGGTCGGCTGCGCGCCAGTGGTGATAGCGTTGCCAGTCCGCCGCCGTGGCCTCGCCCGAACGCAGCAGCACGTACCAGCGCGTGGCGCTGTCGATCAAGGCGTCGTTCATTCCAGGCACAGCCGCAGGCAACGGTTGAGCGCGCGGGCCATGTAGTCGCTGACCGAGCGTTGGGAAATCCCCAGTTCAGCGGCAATCTCGGGGTAGGTCAGGCCATTGAGTTGCGACAGCAGGAAGGTCGCCTTGACCTTGGCCGGCAAGCCGTCGAGCAACTGGTCGATGGCCTGCAAGGCTTCGAGCATGTGCGCCAGGTCTTCGGGAGAAGGTGCGGTGCAGGTTTCGTCGTTGTCCAGGGCATCGAGATAAGCGCGCTCCAGATCCCGCCGGCGCCACAGCTGGTACATCAGGCGCTGGGCAATGGTGGTGAGCAAGGCGCGGGGCTGGCGTATCGGCACCACGCCTGGCGAACTCAGCAGTTGGACGAAGGTGTCGGCGGCGATGTCTTCGGCGTGGGCACGCGAGTCGAGATGGCGGTGCAAACGGCTGCACAGCCAGTCGTAATGACTGCGGAACAATCCGCCCACGTAATCGCTGTGAGAAGTGTCGGCGCCGGACATAGTGGCTCCATCTGAGTAGGTTGCGCGTTATGTCCGGTGTTCCGGTGGAGCGATCCTAGCAAGGCGGCTTATTCTTTAATAATATTTAAAAGGTATTTTTATATAACCTTATTGAAGCTTCGCATAACCCGCGTTGACCGCCTGTTGCTGGTAATCCAACAGCACGCGGTAGTCGTCTTCGCGCGCGGGCAGCACTTGCTGGATACCCAGCGTGTCGACCACCTGCGGCAAATCCTGCAACGCCAGGTTCATTGCCTCGCGGATCTGCGCCACGTGCTCATCGCTCAGCCTAAGCGGCCCGATGTAAGGCAAGGTCGGGCTCGGCGCGCTGTGGGTGACGATGCGCAGCCCCGCCACTTCCTGCGGGGCGAAACGCGCCAGGTAGTCGTAGGTGACGCTGTCGATGGCGGCGAGGTCGGCAAGGTTTTCGCGCAGCCAGCGCAGGCTTTCACGGTGGGCGCCGCTGATGCCGACGCTGGCAAAGAAACGACCGCCGCGCTGCAACGGCGCGAGGCGTTCGCGCAGCAGGTTCATGCCGCTGTTGGAGTCATGGCCATTGATCACGCCACGGCTGAGGTAGAAGTCCGCCAGTGCGGTGCGCGTGTCGTCGTCGCGGGCCAGCAGCAGGCTGCAATGTTCGCCCTGGCTGCTGTGGGCCAACTCGTAGCGTGGGCGACCGATCACGCGCACCTGGCCGCGCAGTTGGGTCATCAGCGGATAGCCGCAGGTTTGCGTGACGAGCAGTTCGGGCGCCAGCCACAGGCCGTGCAGGTCGAGGTGGTCGGCGTTGCGGCGGCTCAGGTTCAGACGCTCGACTATCCGCGCCAACCACTGCTGGTTGGCGCGCTGCACCGCTTCGGGGGCGACGTACATCAGCAGTTCGGCGTAGTGATCACTCATGGGCGTCTCTCAGGCAAAAGGGTGCCGGGGGCTGTCGATGGCCTTGAGGCCGTGGCGGCTGATCAATTGGCCGTAGCCCTGCACCACAAACCCGCCGCTGCGCGCCACCCATTGTTCGCGGCGGGCGTGGTAGACGGTGGGCAGCAAGTACCAGGGCAGTTTCGGCAAGTCATGGTGCACCAGGTGCAGGTTGTTGTTGAGGAACAGCCAGGTCCAGGGCCAGGCCGCTTCGTTGAGGACGGTGCGCTGTTCCGGCTGCAGGTGTGGACGGTGCTCATAGTAGGAACGGATCGACGCCAGGGACAAGGCCGGCACGCTGACCAGCAGCAGGTAGTGCCACACCGGCAGTGCGCTGCAGTGGGCAATGAAGCTCAGCATCAATAGGGTCACGGCGCCGTGGGCCAGCCACATCGGCCACACGTGGGGCAAGCGTTGAAACTCATGACGCGCCAGTCGGCCAATTGCCAACGGCGCCGCGAGCAGGAAACGGCCGAGCACGGTTTTGGTCAGCCAATGCACGCTGCGTTTGAACAACGAGCTGTTGTCCCATTGGGATTGGTTGAGGTAGCGGCTTTCCGGGTCGATGCCCGGCAGCGTCAGGTCTTCATCGTTGTGGTGCAACAAATGGCTTTCGCGGTACAGCGTATAGGGATACCACACGGCAAAAGGCGCATAGCCGAGCAGTTTGTTCACAAGAAGCGAGCGGGTGGGATGGCCGTGGAGCAATTCGTGCTGCACCGACAGCCACAGCGTCACCAACGGAATCAGCAGCAAGGTGCTCAGCCACAGGCCCAGCCATTGACTGGCGAGCATCACGGCGAACCAGCCGGTGTACACGCCGATCAGCAACAGCCAGGTCGGCCATTCGGTTCGGGCGGTAAAACGGTGCACCAGGGCTTCGATTTCCCGGCGCTGGGTCAGATCAAGGTAGTTGGCCATCGGCAGCTCAGAGCAGGTGTTTCCTGCTCTGTGCATTGAGGCTTGAAAATCTTGCAGACCGTTTGGTTCTAAGCTTGTAACTCAGTGACCGAACAGGCCTGTGTCGGACTTCTTGGCTTTCTTGTCGGCGCGTTTTTCATCGGCGGTTTTTGCCGGTTTCTTCTTCGCGGCTTTCTTTGAATCCATACCTTTGGCCATGATGCATGCTCAACTGAAGGGGATGTAACAGTGGGTATACCACCTATTGCCGGGCAGAAGGCGCTTATAATCCCCGACCCTTGATATTGCTCGCTTGAAGACCATGCCCGAACTGCACCTCGAACCGCTGGCAGCGCCGCTGTGGCCGCTGCTCAACAAGTTTTACCGTAGCCACGACTCGTCGATGAAAGCCATCAAAGGCGGGCGTTTATGGGTGGCGCGCGACAGCGAGATCGTGGCCGGGTTGTGCCTGAGCCCGGTGCTGGGTGGGCAGTGGCTGACGGGGGTGTTTGTGGACCCCGCGTATCGCGGCAACGGGTTGGCGGCGCGGCTGATTCTGCAGGCTGTGGCCGAAGTGGAAGGCACAGTGTGGCTGCTGTGCCATCCGGATCTGGAAGGTCTGTACCGGCGTATGGGCTTCACTCAGGACACGGTGCTGCCACAATCGCTCAGCGAGCGTCTGGTGCGCTACAAACGCAATAAACCAATGATCGCCATGGGGCTTATAACCAAGGGTGAGGTGCACCTCGGATAATGTGTGATCGCCCGGTAGAGGGCCCATGCTAGCCTCGACGGCACAGTGGCCCCTTACAGGATGATCATGAAAACGACGCTTGCAGCTCTGTCCCTCACCGCCCTCCTCGTTCCAACGCTCAGCCAGGCAGCCGACGCACCGATTACCGCCGCGCAGTACGCCAGCGTGCTTGCCGGCAGCTGGCGCGACCCGGCCAACAGCGCGCGCGATGTTTATCGCCATCCGCAGCAAACGTTGGAATTCTTCGGCCTGGGCGCCAAGCAGACGGTGATCGAAATCACCCCGGGCGGCGGCTGGTACAGCGAGGTGCTGGCACCGTTGCTCAAGGACCATGGGCATTACGTCGCCGCCGTGCAGGCTGCGAGCAGCAGTGCTTACGCCGCGACGTCCGAACAGAACCTGAAAAAGAAATTCGCCGCCGACCCTGCGCGTTATGCCAAGGCCGAGGTTGTCGAATTCGACCCCAAGGCGCCGGTGTTCGGCAAGCCTGCGTCGGCCGATGCCGTACTGACCTTTCGCAATGTGCATAACTGGGTTGACGCGGGCACCGCGCCGGCCACCTTCAGCGCGTTCTACACGGTGCTCAAGCCCGGTGGGGTGCTGGGCGTGGAAGATCATCGGGCCAAGGATGGGGCGGATCTGGAAGCGATCAAGGACAGTGGTTACCTGACCACCGCGCAGGTGGTGAAGCTGGCAACGGACGCCGGGTTCAAGCTGGCGGGACAGAGTGAGGTGAATGCCAACCCGAAGGACACCAAGGATTACCCCGGTGGCGTATGGACCTTGCCGCCGGCATTGAAGTTGGGTGAGCAGGACAAGGCCAGGTATGTGGCGATTGGTGAGTCGGATCGGATGACGTTGCGGTTTGTGAAACTGGCCAAATAACCCGCTTTGAAATGCAATGCACATGTGGGAGCGGGCTTGCTCGCGAATGTGGAGTATCAGTCACAGGACAAGTCACTGATACACCGCTTTCGCGAGCAAGCCCGCTCCCACATTTGGATCTCATTGGGCCTGAAAGCTATTCGTCAGCGTTCGGATCCATGTCTGGAAACATCACTTCGATAAACCCGAACTTGCTGAAGTCGGTAATCCGCGAGGGGTACAACCGGCCGATCAGGTGATCGCATTCATGCTGCACCACGCGCGCATGGAAACCCTCGGCGATGCGCGTGATCGGCTCGCCTTTGGGGTCGAAACCCTCGTAGCGAATCTGCTGATAACGGTCTACCGCGCCACGCAGGCCGGGCACGGACAGGCAACCTTCATAGCCCTCTTCCACCACCGGGCTGAGCGGTGTGATCAACGGGTTGATCAGGATGGTCTGCGGCACCGGCGGCGCATCCGGGTATCGCTCGCTGGCTTCAAAACCAAAGATCACCAGTTGCAGATCGACGCCGATCTGCGGTGCGGCCAGGCCAACGCCGCCGACGTGTTCCATGGTCTGGAACATGTCGTCAATCAACTGCCAAAGCTCGGGGCTGTCGAACATTTCCGGCGGAACCGGCGGTGCAATACGCAGCAGGCGCTCATCGCCCATTTTCAGGATTTCACGGATCATCGATCAGGCTCAATGGGTGTGGGCTTGGAGTGGTCCCGGCCTAGGCCTGAGACGTGCTGTTTTTCATCCGTGTCAGAAACTTCTTCGGCGGGTTCATCGAACTCCTTTTCTCCCGGGTCCTTGCCTTCAGCCGACATGTGTTCGATCACGGCATTCATCTCCGCGCCCAGCAGCAGCACCGCGGCGGAAATATAGAAGTACAGAAGCAGGACGATGATCGCACCGATACTGCCATACATGGCGTTGTAGTCGGCGAAGGTTTTGACGTAATAGCCAAAGCCCAGGGAAGCAACGATCCACACCACTACGGCGAGCACCGAGCCGGGCGTGATGAAGCGGAATTTCTGCTCCACATCGGGCATCACGTAATACATGAGGGCCACGGCAAACATCAGCAGAATCACGATCAGCGGCCAGCGCAGGATAGTCCACAAAGTCACCACGAATTCCTGCATGCCGATCTGCCCGGCGAGCCACTCCATCACCTGCGGGCCAAGCACCATCAAGGCGGCGGCGGCAAGCAGCATGCCGGCGATGCCGACGGTGTAGAACACCGAGAGCGGGAAGCGCTTCCAGATCGGACGGCCTTCGACCACATCGTAGGCAGCGTTCATCGCGCTCATCATCAGCCGTACACCGGCGGAGGCAGTCCACAGGGCGATCACGATACCAACGGAGAGCAAGCCACCTTTGGACTGCTGCAACTGGTCGATCACCGGGTTGACCTGCTCCAGCGCCTGGGGCGGCAGCACCAGTTCCGATTGCATGCGCAGCCAGGTGAAGAAGTCCGGCAGGTGCAGGAAACCAATCAGGGCGATGAGGAACAGCAGGAAGGGAAACAATGAGAACAGCATCTGGTAGGCCAGTGCCGAGGCATAGGTGGGCATTTCGTCATCGACGAATTCCTTGACGGTGCGCACCAGCACCTTATGCAGGGGTAAACCTTGTAATACCGGAAAAATCATAGCGTCTCCTTTCGCCGCAAAAGGGTGAGGTCGTGGGCGACTCAGGGGCCGTTTTCTACATCAAAAGTAGCCTACTTGGCGACTTTGAAACAATTACCAGATTTTAGTTGCAGCATCTGACATAAAAACGGCCATCCGTGGATGGCCGTCGGGCTGCACGCATACAGCCAACGATTCAGACTTACTTGGTAGCTTTTTTTACCGCGTCTTTGGTATCGCCCACCGCTTTCTGCACTTCGCCTTTCTTTTCCTGAACCACGCCTTCGGCGCGCAGCTTGTCGTTGCCAGTCACTTTGCCAACACCTTGCTTGACGTTGCCGACGGCTTCGTTAGCCAAACCTTTTGCCTTATCCGATGTGCTGCTCATGGTATTTCTCCTGGAACAATCGAGGTTTTTGGTCATTACGTAGAGATTGACCCGAGGCTGTTCGGCAGAGTTTCAATTATTTTTCGACGGGCATTTCATCGCCGCTTGCAGGTTTGGCTTTATGTTTTGCAGCCAACCCACGAGAATGCCCCGCACATTCAGGCTATAACGCTGAATAACAGATCCCGTAGGAAGGTTATGAAACTCAATAAAGCACAGGCTATCGCCCGCAGAAACCAGGAACTGGGCGGTGCCGTACTCGGCCTCAACAACTGCCACTTCACCGACCTGGACCGCAAACGCAACATCTGGTGGTTCGACCTGCCGGTGGGCCGTATTGCCGTGGGCCAGTACGAGTGGATTCACTTGTTGATGCACAACGCCGAGTCCGACCAGTTGCTGCACCTGAAGGTGCCGACAGCATTTTTGCGTGAAAAACTTGAAGGGCTGGTAGTGCGCAATGCAGGCAAGCGCAGCCCGGAGATCACGCTGGAGCTGAGCGCGGACAAGGATTCGTTCCTCACCGATGTGCGCCCGGCAGGTGCGGGTGTGAGCTTCGCGCAGTTTGCGGTGTAAAGACGCAGATCAAACATGTGGCAGCGGGCTTGCTCGCGAACACGGTGTGTCAGTCGCCGGATGTGTTACTGACCCGCCACGTTCGCGAGCAAGCCCGCTCCCGCATCTGGATTGCATTCCAATCCAGGCATAAAAAAACCCCGCAATTGCGGGGTTTTTTATTGGGTTACTTTTTCAGGCCCAGCTTCTTCAGTTCTTCATCACGCAATTCACGCCGCAGGATTTTGCCCACGTTGGTGGTCGGCAACGCATCACGGAACTCAACGGCCTTGGGCACCTTGTAGCCGGTGACGTTGGCGCGCATGTGCTCCATCACCTGATCTTTGGTCAGGGTGGCACCGGGCTTGACCACGATGAAGATCTTGATGTGCTCCCCGGATTTTTCATCCGGCACGCCGATGGCCGCGCACTGCAGCACGCCGGGCAGGGTTGCCAGCACGTCTTCCAATTCGTTGGGGTAGACGTTGAAGCCGGAGACCAGAATCATGTCTTTCTTGCGGTCGACGATGCGCATGTAGCCGTCAGGCTGGATGATCGCGATGTCACCGGTCTTCAACCAGCCTTCGCTGTCGAGGATTTCGGCGGTGGCATCTTCGCGCTGCCAGTAGCCCTTCATCACTTGCGGGCCCTTGACGCACAGTTCGCCGATTTCACCGAGGGCCAGCTCGACGCCGTCATCGGTGATGACTTTGCACACAGTCGAAGGCACCGGAATGCCGATGGTGCCGATCTGGATGTTCTGGATCGGATTGACCGTGGCCACCGGGCTGGTTTCGGTCATGCCGTAGCCTTCGCAGATGTTGCAACCGGTCACGTCTTTCCAACGCTCGGCCGCGGCCAGTTGCAGGGCCATGCCGCCGGACAGGGTGACTTTCAGCGCAGAGAAGTCCAGCTTGCGAAAGCCTTCGTTGTTGCACAGCGCCACGAACAACGTGTTGAGGCCGACAAAGCCGCTGAACTTCCACTTCGACAGTTCCTTGACCATCGCCGGCAAGTCGCGCGGGTTGCTGATCAGGATGTTGTGGTTGCCGATCAGCATCATCGCCATGCAATGAAAGGTGAAGGCATAGATGTGGTACAGCGGCAGCGGCGTGATCAGGATTTCGCAACCTTCATTGAGGTTGGAGCCCATCAGCGCCTTGCACTGCAGCATGTTGGCGACCAGGTTGCGGTGGCTGAGCATCGCGCCCTTGGCCACGCCGGTGGTGCCGCCGGTGTATTGCAGCACGGCAACATCGCTGCTAGCCGGGCTGGCATCATTGACCGCCTGGCCGTGCCCCTTGGCCAGCACGTCGTTGAACTTGATCGCCTTGGGCAAGTGATAGGCCGGGACCATTTTCTTCACGTACTTGATGACGCTGTTGATCAGCAGGCGCTTGAACGGCGACAACAGGTCGGCGACTTCAGTGACGATCACGTGTTTGACGGCGGTCTTGGGCACGACTTTTTCAGCCAGGTGCGCCATGTTCGCCAGGCAGACCAGGGCCTTGGCCCCGGAGTCATTAAATTGGTGTTCCATTTCCCGCGCGGTATACAGCGGGTTGGTGTTGACCACGATCAGGCCGGCACGGATGGCGCCGAACACGGCAACCGGGTATTGCAGGACGTTGGGCAGTTGCACGGCGATGCGATCGCCAGGCTTCAAGTCGGTATGTTGTTGCAGGTAAGCGGCGAAAGCACCGGACAATTCGTACAGTTCACCGTAGGTGATTGTTTTGCCCAGGTTGCTGAAAGCCGGCTTGTCGGCGAAGCGCTGGCAGGACTGCTTCAGTACCGCCTGAATATTTGGATACTCGTCTGGATTGATGTCTGCAGCAATCCCGGCGGGGTACTTATCCTTCCAAAAGTCTTCGTTCATGGAAGCCCACTCCTCAGCGACGCGAATTCATCATCGCATTTGATGCGATTATTATTGGTGTATGTTTTTTTAAGGTGAGTCTGGCGCTTTCAAGCAGGCCGAGAAGTCACAAAGCGCGCCGAGAGTAGCAGCTTTGCCAAGGGCCGCCTAGAGCCAAAAGGGGCCCCTACGGTCATAAACATGACTGTCCTACAATATTTGGTCACACTTTAAGCAGCGATCAAATATCCCAGCAAAAGGCTCTGGAATAGGGTTTTCAGGGCAATAAAGAATCTATGTGTAAGGGGGCTTGCCCCCGACAGCGGTGTTTCAGCCAACACATCTGCTGACTGATACACCGCCATCGGGGGCAAGCCCCCTCCCACATTTTGAGTGGCTTTCAATGATGGTCAGGCGATGTCGCGAAGCTCCCTGCGCAAAATTTTGCCCACCGGCGTCATCGGCAGCGAGTCGCGCAACACAATATGCTTGGGCACTTTGTACCCGGTGAAATTGGTCTTGCAGTACGCCTTCAGCTCTTCAAGGCTTACGCCTTGGGTACGCGCCACCACAAACAGCTTCACCGCCTCCCCGGTGCGGTCATCCGGCACGCCGATGACCGCGCAGTTGGCCACCGCCGGGTGGGCCATCACCACGTCTTCGATCTCGTTGGGGTAAACGTTGAAGCCCGAAACGATGATCAGGTCTTTCTTGCGATCAACAATGCTTACGAAGCCATCGTTGTCGATCACCGCAATGTCACCCGTCTTGAGCCAACCGTCGGCGTCCAGCGCCTCGGCGGTAGCGGCCGGCTGCTGCCAGTACCCCTTCATCACCTGCGGGCCCTTGATGCACAGCTCGCCGCGCTCACCCAATGGCAGCTCGTGCCCGTCATCGTCGATCACCTTCATCGCCGTACCCGGCACCGGAATCCCCACTGTGCCCAGGCGCGATTGGCTGCCGTACGGGTTGGTGCTGGCCACGGGTGAGGTTTCAGTCAGGCCGTAGCCTTCGCCGATGGAACACCCGGTGACCGCCTTCCAGCGCTCGGCCGTGGCCTTGATCAGGGCGGTGCCGCCGGAGTTGGTGATCTTGAGGTGGGAGAAATCCAGGGTCTTGAAGTCGGGGTGGTCCATCAGTGCCACAAACAGGGTGTTGAGCCCCAGCAGGCAGGAGAACCGCCACTTTTTCAGCTCCTTGATGAACCCGCCGATGTCGCGCGGGTTGGTGATCAGCACGTTGTGGTTGCCGGTCACCATCATGCACATGCAGTTCGCCGTGAAGGCATAGATGTGGTACAGCGGCAGCGGCGCGATCATCACCTCCTGCCCTTCCTTTACCAGCGGCTGGCCATCGTCGGTGACCTGGGACATGCACGCCCGGGCCTGCTGCATATTCGCCACCAGGTTGCCGTGGGTGAGCATCGCGCCCTTGGCCAGGCCAGTGGTGCCGCCGGTGTATTGCAGCACGGCGATGTCGTCCAGCGTGACCGGATGCCGGATCAACCCCTGCCCCGCGCCCATGCGCAACGCGCGTTTGAACGACACCGCCCGAGGCAGGTGGTAGGCCGGGACCATTTTCTTGACTTTGTCGACCACGGTATTGATCAACCAGCCCTTGGCGGCGGGCATGAAGTCGCCCATTTTGGCTTCGATCAGGTAGTCGATCTCGGTGTCGGCGCACACCTCCTGCACCCTCGCACCGAACAGGTTGAGGTACACCAGCGCACGCACGCCGGCATCCTTGAACTGGTGACGCATCTCGCGCGGGGTGTACAACGGGTTGGTGTTGACCACGATCAGCCCGGCACGCAGTGCGCCGAATACGGCAATCGGGTAATGCAGCACGTTGGGCAACTGCACCGCGATACGCTCGCCCGGCTTGAGGTCGGTGTGTTGCTGCAGGTAACCGGCGAACGCAGCACTCTGGCGCTCAAGCTCGGCGTAGGTCAGGGTGATGCCCATGTTGCTGAACGCCGGACGGTCGGCAAAGGCCTTGCAGGAACGTTCGAAGACTTCGATCACCGACTTGTACGTGGTGAGGTCGATGTCATTGGGAACGCCCGCGGCGCGTTTGTCATTCCAGAAATCAGGTTGCATTATTCTTGTCCTCTTACCTGAGTGTGTCCGACCGCTGCAGCGATAAAAACGTGCTGCTATAAAAAGCGGAGCTTTGGGGACGTTAGCAGCTATGGCCAAACAGGCAAATACAGGAAAGAGCGTCATTAATTGCGTGAATCTTCCTACAAGGGCCTGCACTGATCAGACGCAAGCCCGAGGATGAGCTATACACTGCAACGACCCTGAGCAAAGGAAGCGCCATGAACCACAGCACCTTCTGGCTGACCGCGAATGACCGCAGCCGCCTGTACGTCAATCAATGGCTGCCGGAAGGCGAGACCCGGGCAGTCGTCATGCTGTCCCACGGCATGGCCGAGCACAGTGGTCGATATGCACGCCTGGCCCAAGCCCTGTGCGGTGCCGGTTACGGTCTGTATGCGCTGGACCAGCGCGGTCATGGCCGCACCGCCGATGAAGGCACGCTGGGGTTGTACGCCGAAAAGGACGGCTGGAACAAAGTGGTGGGCGACCTGGCCAGCCTCAACCAGCACATCGGCCAGCAGCAGCCGGGGCTGCCCATTATCCTGCTGGGCCACAGCATGGGCAGCTACATCGCCCAGGCCTACCTGCTGCACCACAGCGCCAGCCTGACTGGCGCGATTCTCAGCGGGTCGAATTTCCAACCGATTGCGCTGTACCGCGCGGCGGCGGTGATTGCTCGTATCGAACGGGCACGCCAGGGCTTGCGCGGGCGCAGTGCGTTGATCGAGTTCCTGTCGTTCGGCTCGTTCAATAAAGCCTTCAAGCCCAACCGAACGGCGTTTGATTGGCTCAGTCGCGACCCGGTCGAGGTCGACCAGTACATCACCGACCCGCTGTGCGGTTTTCGCTGCACCAACCAGTTGTGGATCGACCTGCTGGGCGGCTTGCAGCAAATCAGCAAAGCGTCCAATCTCGCGCAGATCGACCCGGGCCTGCCGATCCTGGTGATGGGCGGCGAATGTGATCCGGTGAGTGAAGGCAAGCGTCTCAAAAGCCTGGCCCATGCGTTGCGTGAGGCCGGCTGCCAGCACCTGCAATTGAATATCTACCCGCAGGCGCGTCATGAAGTGTTCAATGAAACCAACCGTGATGAAGTCACAGCGGATGTACTGGCGTGGTTGCAACAGGCTCTGACCTTGCGCAGGCCGACTCGCCGCGAATAAATTTTCGTTTAAAATCAAACGCTTAAAATCATACTGTTTAATTACCGATTAGCCACAGGATGCACCCCGAGATGACTCAGGTTACCAACACCCCGTACGAAGCCCTCGAAGTCGGCCAGACCGCCAGCTACAGCAAGACTGTCGAAGAGCGCGATATCCAGTTGTTTGCCGCGATGTCCGGCGACCACAACCCGGTGCACCTGGATGCCGAGTACGCCAAGGCGACCATGTTCAAGGAGCGTATCGCCCACGGCATGTTCAGCGGCGCCCTGATCAGCGCGGCCGTTGCCTGCGAACTGCCCGGGCCGGGCACTATCTACATCGGCCAGCAGATGAGCTTCCAGAAGCCAGTGAAAATCGGCGACACCTTGACCGTGCGTCTGGAAATCCTCGAGAAGCTGCCCAAGTTTCGCGTGCGCATCGCCACTCGCGTGTTCAACCAGCGCGATGAGCTGGTAGTGGACGGTGAGGCGGAAATCCTGGCGCCCCGCAAGCAGCAGGTGGTGACGTTGACCGAACTGCCGCCGATCAGCATCGGCTGATGCCTGGGTGTAAAAATCGCCCATAAAAAAAGCCCCGCATCAGCGGGGCTTTTTCTAATCAGGAGCGACTCAAGACTGAGCGCGAGCCTGGTTACGCAGGGCTTTCACCTGGTCGTGGTTACGTTGGGCGCCATGGAACTGACGCTCAACCAGGTCACGAATACCCAGCAGGTTGTGCTTGTTGATCTTCTCGATCGCTTCTTTGTAAGCCTTCAGTGCATGGTCTTCACCGCGCTCGGCTTCGTTCAACACGGCTTCTTCATCTTTGCCGGTGACCATCGATTTCACGTCGACCCAACCACGGTGCAGTGCGCCAGCAACCGAACCGGATTTTTCGGGATCGCCACCCAGGGCTTTCACTGCGGTTTGCAGCTCGGCGGCAGCGCTGGCGCAGTCGGCGGCACGCTTCTGGAAGAGCGCTTTGAGCTCTGGGTGCTTGATGTCTTCAGCACAAGTTGCGAAGCCTTTCTGGCCGTCTTTGCTGGTCTCGATCAGGTCGTTGAGTACAGAGATCGATTCTTTGTTGATGTCAGTCATTTTTCAATTCCTTGTGCGGGTTAAGAAACGTGTATTAATGATTGCAGCGCCCGTGCCAAGTTTTTAAAAACAACTTTTCCCTTATTTTTCAACGAGATAAAAATTATTGAACCATCTGTATGCGAGTTATTTGCATGATCTGTCATTTGGCCTTCATGCAGAATGCCTGTATTTTCCAAGGTCTCGACTTAAACGCCTGATGCCATGAACCCCGAAAAACTTGAATTGCTGATCACCCGCGAAATGCCCTTCGGCAAATACAAGGGGCGGATCATCGCCGACTTGCCCGGCCCCTACCTGAACTGGTTTGCCCGCGAGGGATTTCCTCACGGCGAGTTGGGCGGCTTGCTGGCATTGATGCAGGAAATTGACCACAACGGCCTGTCCGAACTATTGGAACCGCTGCGCGTAAAGCACGGCAAACCTGCCCCCCGCCACTGAGAGTCTCGCCATGCCAAGGAATGCAGATAACGAACGTCATTGGCAGGCCATCGCCCAGCGCTATGAGCTGGAACCTGGCCCGATCAATCTGGAAAACGGCTACTTCGGGCGTATGAGCCGCGCGGTACGAGCGCAGTACCTGGAGCACGTCGCGTTTATCAACCGCAGCAACTCGCTGTATGTGCGCCAGCGCTTTGAGCAGGGTGAAAACGTCGAGGTGCGCCGCCAACTGGCCGGGCTGATCGACGCCGACCCGGAGTCGATTGCCTTCACCCGCAATGCCACAGAGGCGTTGCAGTCACTGATCCGCAACTACAACAACCTGCAACCGGGCGACCAAGTGCTGATCAGCGACCTGGAGTACGACACGGTCAAAGGCGCGATGCGCTGGCTGGCGGGCTATCGCGGTGTGGAGGTGATCGAGTTATCCCACGCCCACCCGGCTAGTTTCGACAGCCTGGTACAGACTTATCGCACCGCGTTTGTGCAGCACCCGCGCCTCAAGTTGATGGCCCTGACCCATGTGACCCACCGCACCGGCCTGGTAATGCCCGTCGAGGCGATTGCCAACGCCGCACGTGAGCACGGCGTGGATGTGATCCTTGATGGCGCCCATGCCCTGGGCCAGATCGAATTCAACCTCGCCCAACTGGGCATCCAGTTTGCGGGCTTCAATCTGCACAAATGGATCGGCGCGCCGCTGACCCTGGGTTTTCTGTACATCGCCCCGGAGCGCCTGGCCGCTATCGACCCGGACATGGGCGAGTTTCATTACCCGGCCACCGATGTTCGCGCGCGTACGCCCTACAGCACACCGAATTTCCCGGCACTGATGACCTTGCCGCTGGTGCTGGAAGAGCACCGTGCATTGGGTGGCTCGGCAGCCAAGGGCGCACGGGTCAATTATCTGCGGAATCTGTGGGTGAACCAGGTGCGTCAGTTGCCGGGCATCGAGGTGCTGACGCCGGATGACCCACGGCTGTATTGCGGGATCACGGCGTTCAAGTTCACCGGGCGTGATCAGCAGGTGATGGCGGATCGGTTGCTCAAGGACTACGACCTGTTTACCACCACCCGTGTCGGCGCGGCCTTTGGTAGCTGCATTCGGGTGACGCCGGGGTTGGTGACCTCGGCGGCGGACATCGATGTCTTGGTCAAAGCAATAACCGAGCTGAGCGCGGACTGAAATGTGGGAGCGGGCTTGCGCGCGAATATGCTGTGTCAGTCGACGAATAGGCCAACTGAACCAGCGCATTCGCGCGCAAGCCCGCTCTCACATTGATCGGCGTTGAATTTGAGGTTTTCTACAGGCAAAAAAAAGCGGCACACCGACCAAGTGCGCCGCAAAAATGCCGTTAAGCACAGCAACAACGATTCGGTAAATCAGCTCAATCCAGCAGCGCCAGCGCCTGTGCGGTGACTTCCTGGATGCGGGCCCAGTCGCCGTTCTTGATCCATTCCGGATCAAGCATCCAGCTACCGCCCACGCACATCACGTTTTTCAACGCCATGTAGTTTTTGATGTTGGCCGGGCCAACGCCGCCGGTAGGGCAGAACTTCACTTCGCCGAACGGCCCACCCAGCGCCTTGATCGCAGCAACGCCGCCGCTCACTTCAGCCGGGAACAGTTTGAAGCGACGGTAACCCAGGCCATAGCCTTCCATGATGCCGGAGGCGTTGCTGATGCCTGGCAGCAACGGGATCGGGCTGTGCACCGAGGCTTCCAGCAGGTCACGCGTAATGCCTGGCGTGACGATAAACTGCGAGCCCGCCACTTCGGCGGCTTCAAGCATGTGGCGGTCGAGCACGGTGCCGGCACCGGTGCACAATTCAGGGCGTTGCTCGCGCAGCACTTGAATTGCCTTGAGGCCGAACTCGGAACGCAAGGTCACTTCCAATGCGGTCAAACCGCCGGCTGCCAGGGCATCGGCCAGCGGCAGGATGTCCTGTTCGCGGGCGATGGTGATCACCGGCAGGATCCGCGCCTTGGCGCAGAGGCTGTCGATCAAGGCAACTTTATCCGCCATGGACACGGTCGGTTGAGGGCTTTTCATAGCGGCTGATCCTTGGCTCATGGGCACCAGTAAATCTCTAAAGTAGGTTGCAAAAACGCGCGAATCGGCATGGCAGCAACGTCGTCACTGGCCAGCGCGGCGCTCAAGGTGGTCAATTTCGCGCTGCCGGAAATCGACAGCACGGTGCAGTGGGCCGTGGCCAGCAACGCGCGACTCATGGTCAGGCGCTGGTGCGGCACGGTCGGCGCGAGCATCGGCCAGCAACGGCGGGTACCGTCGGGCTTCAGTGCTTCAGCCAGGTTCGGGCTGTTGGGGAACAGCGACGCGGTGTGGCCGTCGTCGCCCATGCCGAGTACCAGCACATCGATGGCGGGCAACTCTGCCAACTGGCGATCGGCCAGTTCGGCGGCGTCTTCAAGCGTGGCCGCAACGTGATACAGGCTGAGGAACTTGGCCTTGGCCGCCGGACCTTGCAGCAAGTATTTCTTCAGCAGGCCGGCGTTGCTGTCGGCGTGTTCCACCGGCACCCAACGTTCGTCGGCCAACGTGATGGTGACCTTGGACCAGTCGAGGCCCTGTTTGGCCAGGTTCTGGAAAAACGCCACGGGACTGCGGCCACCGGACACCACCAGGGTCGCCTCGCCACGGGCACTGATGGCCGCGCGCAGTTGCTCGGCCACGTCATTGGCCAGGCCATCGGCCAGCAATACGGGCGTGCGGTACTCATGAGCATTTACGCCCTGAGGCAGTTTCAATTCAGATATCGCCATACCATGACCTCCCATCCCGCGTGATCAGTGCAATTGAGCTCATCGGCCCCCAGGAACCCGCCGCGTACGGCTTGGGCGCATCACCGGATTTTTTCCACCCGGCGATCAACTGGTCACACCACTTCCACGCGGCTTCGATTTCATCTTTGCGAACAAACAGGTTCTGATTGCCGCGCATCACTTCCAGCAACAACCGCTCGTAGGCATCCGGAATACGGGTGCTGCGATAGGTGTCGGAAAAATTCAGTTGCAGCGGGCCACTGCGCAGTTGCATGCCCTTGTCCAGGCCTTGCTCCTTGGTCATCACACGCAAGGAAATACCTTCATCCGGCTGCAGGCGGATGATCAGTTTGTTGCTGATCTGCAGGCGCTGCTCGGGGGCGAAGATGTAGTGGGACGGTTCCTTGAAGTGGATGACGATCTGCGACAGCTTTTGCGGCATGCGCTTGCCGGTACGCAGGTAGAACGGCACCCCGGCCCAACGCCAGTTACGAATATCGGCACGCAGGGCGACGAAGGTTTCGGTGTCGCTCTGGGTGTTGGAATTCTCTTCTTCCAGATAACCCGGCACTGGCTTGCCGGCACTATAGCCGGCGATGTACTGGCCGCGCACCACTTGGGTGGTCAGGCCTTCCGGACTGATCGGCGCCAGCGCCTTGAGCACCTTGACCTTCTCGTCACGGATGCTGTCGGCGGACAGGTCGGCCGGCGGGTCCATGGCGATCAGGCAAAGCAGTTGCAGCAGGTGGTTCTGGATCATGTCGCGCAGCTGGCCGGCCTTGTCGAAGTAACCCCAGCGGCCTTCGATACCGACCTGCTCGGCAACGGTGATTTCCACGTGGGAAATGTAGTGCTGGTTCCACTGGGTTTCGAACAGGCTGTTGGCAAAACGCAACGCGATCAGGTTCTGGACCGTCTCTTTGCCCAAGTAGTGGTCGATACGGTAGGTGCGGTTTTCCGGAAAAAACTGCGCCACGGCGTCGTTGACCTTGCGCGAGGACTCCAGGTCCGAACCGATGGGTTTTTCCAGCACGACGCGGGTGTTTTCCGCCAGGCCGACCTTGGCCAGGTTCTCGCAGATCGCCCCGTAAACAGCCGCCGGAGTAGCGAAATAGGCGATCAGGCGTTGGTCACTGCCGACCTTCTCGGCCAGGCCGACGTAATCGTCGGCTTTCATGAAATCGACATGCACATAGGCCAGGCGCGCGAGGAAGCGTGTGGCCACGGCTTCATCGAGTTCCTTGCCGACGTACTTACGCAGTTCTTTCTCGATGTGGGCCATGTGCTGCTGTTCGGAGCCGGCCTCACGGGCCAGGGCCAGAATGCGCGTGTCGTCGTGCAGGAGGCCTGCGCCATCGAGTTGATAGAGAGCAGGAAATAACTTGCGCAGCGCCAGATCACCCAACGCGCCAAACAGGGCAAAGGTGCAGGGTTCCACGGTTATCGAAGGCATGATGTTTGTTCTTTTATCAAGTTAAGCTACAAATACCTTTTTTCAAGGCATCACTCAAGGAAAAATGTAGTAATAACCACAACATTTTCCCGAAATACGCATTCCGAGTGGTGGTGTTCAGCTACCCTCAGTAGGATAGGCCACCGCAAAGAACCACTCGTCGATTGGTTATCGCCCTTAATTTGCATCGTCGCCCGAAGGAAAGACTGAATGGACCGCGTGCGAAATCTTCTGGAACAGATCCGGAACCGCCTCGAAGAATTGAACAAGGCCGAGAAAAAAGTCGCCGAGGTCATCCTGCTCAACCCGCAGCAGGCGACCCGCTTCTCTATCGCCGCCCTCGCCCAAGCCGCCTCGGTCAGCGAACCGACGGTCAACCGTTTCTGCCGTTCGTTCGGCGTCAGCGGTTACCCTGAACTTAAATTGCAGCTGGCGCAAAGTTTGGCCAGTGGCGCAGCGTATGTCAGCCGCGCCGTGGAAGCCGATGATAACCCTGAGGCCTACACGCAGAAGATCTTTGGCAGCGCCATCGCATCTCTGGACAGCGCCTGCCAGGCCCTGGACCCGGCCCTGATCAGCAAGGCCGTGGACCTGTTGATCCAGGCGCGGCAGATCCACTTCTTTGGCCTGGGCGCTTCGGCCCCGGTGGCCATGGATGCGCTGCACAAGTTTTTCCGCTTCAACCTGGCCGTGACCGCGCATGCCGACGTGCTGATGCAACGCATGATCGCCTCGGTGGCGCATACAGGCGAGCTGTTCGTGATTATTTCCTACACCGGGCGTACCCGCGAGTTGGTGGAAGTGGCGCGCATCGCACGGGAAAACGGTGCGTCAGTACTGGGCGTGACCGCCGAGAACTCCCCACTGGCCAAGGCCAGTACGGTGAGCCTGAACATTCCGCTGCCCGAAGACACGGACATCTACATGCCGATGACCTCGCGGATCATCCAGCTCACCGTGCTGGATGTGCTGGCGACCGGCATGACCTTGCGCCGCGGGGTGGATTTCCAGCCGCATTTGCGCAAGATCAAAGAGAGCCTGAATGACAGCCGGTATCCGGTGGGGGATGAGTTTAACTAGCAGCAATCTCCCCCAGCAGTACCGGCCCTATCACAGGCAAGCCAGCTCCCACATTGGGCCGAGTTGCACATTTGGAATGCATTCCCCGGTGGGAGCTGGCTTGCCTGCGATGGCAGCATAAGCTCCACCGCTAAGCCCCAGCCCTGGCCTGCAAACTCAAATGCGCCCTCTCCCCTGGCGCCAGACTCGCACCGGCCATCGCCGACTCCACGCACACAAACCCTGACGCCTCGTTAAAGCTCACGCCCAACAACGGCCGGCTGCCCGGATGCCACACCACGGTGTCGGAGCTGTCGCCGGTGTCGATGCACAATTCGCGCTGCCAGGCGTGGTCCTTGAGGTGCAATTCGCCCTCGTGCTGGAACACCCGTTGGCACCCGCCATCCACGCGAAGCTCACCTTCCTGCTGGCAAGCCTGGCGATTGAGCTGGTCATAACCTTGCGCGCCATCCAGCCCAGACAGCGCTATCTCATCCACGTGACCAATACGCCAATAGGCGTGCAAAGCATGGCTCAATTGGCACGGCAACTCGTCCTGATGCTCAGTGCACAGGCGCAGCTCCAGGGTTTCGCCCAAGTGGGCATGCAGGTCGACCTGCCAATCGCACAGCTGCAATTGCCAGTGCAGGCGCACGCCGTCGTCGTCGGTGCTGCTGTCGAGCAGTTTCCAGTCGATCAGCCGCGCCCACCCATGGGAAGGCCAGGCGTTTTCGCTCGGATGGCGCCCATACCACGGCCAGCACACCGGCACGCCGCCCCGGATGGCGCCGACTTGCGGCCACTTGGCCGCGCACCACAGCCAGGGTTTCTGGCCACGTGGTTGAAAGTGCAGCAATTGCGCGCCCTGACGGCTGAACACTGCCTGGCACAACGGATGGTCGATGACCAACACGTCGCGCATCTGAAAGCGTTCCCAGGCGAATACCGGACGCTCGCGCAGGGATTTGAAAAAGCGTTGCAGCGGATGCTCATGCATGTGCCACGGTCCTGAAATTCATTGTTGCTCAAACCTTGGGTAACCCTGGGGCGCTGGCTGCCTGCGATAGCACCGCCTCGGTCATTCAGACAAACCGAGGCGCCTGCATCGCTGGCAAGCCAGCGCCCACATGAGGTGTGCACGGCTGCCCAAAAAAAAGCGGATAGCCATGGCTATCCGCAAAATGCGCACAGAGAGAAGGAGCTTATCGCAACAGCGTTAGAACGTAGTCTGAATTTTCAGGCCCGCAACTACCGCGTTGTCGACTTGTTTCACACCACCTGGGTTGGCGATGTACTGCAGGTTAGGACGCACGGTCAGCCAGTTGGTGACGTGGATGCCGTAGTTGAGTTCGACGTTGTACTCAGTGTTACGCAGCGGTGCGTAGCCCGCTTGATCGTAATCAGTGAAGCCGCCGGCCGCATTGAGCAACTCAGCGGTTTTCTTCACGTCACTGTTAGCGTGGATACGCGACACACCGATACCGACGTCATCCTTGGTACGCGCGTCAAATGGCCCTTTGTACACAAGCATCAACGACTGGTAGTTGTCGACCAGGTTGGTGTCTTTGTCGTGAAAGGTCACGTTGGCCGCGATGTTCAGACCACGGGAAGCGTCGCCATTGTGCGTGGTGAGTTGTTGCTGCAGAACGCCCCAGTAGCCGCTTTTGCTGCTACGAACGCGGAAAGCCGCGCCGGAGCTGCCAGCATCACCGCCGTTGACGTCTTCACGTACGTCGGTGGCATCGGCGGTGCTCTTGTAGTAACCCACACGGTATTCGCCCGGCAGGCCATTGACCTTCGGCGACCAGACCAATTCCACCGGCAATACGGTGCCCTTGGTGCCGCTGCCGCTGAGTTTGAAGCCGTTGCCGTGCTCCAGCTGCGATGGGTTCTGGTTGTACGCACCGATTTGCGCATACAGCTCAGGCGTGATGTTGTACTTCACGCGGATCGCCGCTTGGCTGACAGGCCAGTTGTACCAGGTGTTTACATAGTTACCCACTTGCGAGCCGCAGAACGACAGGTTCTGGAAGTCGCACGGGAAGGTGTTGAAGTCTTCGCCTTCACCGAAGTAACCGAGTTTCACGTCCAGCTTGTTGTCGAACATCTGGTGCTGAATCCAGAATTGGGTCAGACGCACCATGTGGCCACGGCCATCAACTTCTTGAGACGAACTCAAGGTGCCGGCACGCGGGTCACCAATACGGTCATTGGAGATGTTCGCACCATTACGGTTGGTCAGTTGGATCTTGGCCTGGGTGTTATCCCAGCCCCACAGCTTTTGCAGATCCAATGCTACGCCGAGACCGAACTGGTCAGCGTAACGGGCAGTTTTGTCGTTGTTGTAGCCACCGCTCAGGTTGGCGCCAACTTCCCCAACGTAGTCAGCCTTGATGTCGATACCTTGCTCGATCAGCTTGGTACGCTCGCCGCCCCAATCGCCGGTCATCCACTTGGAATCGGCACTGAAAGCATCGTCCGCCATCGCATTGGCGGACAATACCAGGGCTGCTGCCGCTGACAATTGGCAGATCAGCCGGGTGTTGTTGTGTTGCTTTTTCATCCCTACATCCTCGTCTTTATTGTTATTAAACTGTTTTTATCTAACGCGGGTTACTTTTTTTAACCAAAACAACAAGTTATCCATTCAGGCGCAACACTCAGCGTCCCTTGAATTGGGCCACATTGTCCGCACGGTCCTGTGCTGGCAATGAAGCGGCAGTGCCCAGGCGCTCGCCGGTGTTGGCGTCAAACAGCAGCACCTTGGCAGGATCGAATTGCAGGGTCAGGGTCTCGCCCACCTGCGGCGCCACGTCGGGCGCCAGGCGGCAGCAGACCTTGGTGTCGTTCAGTTGCACGAACACCAGAGTGTCCGGGCCGGTCGGCTCGGTGACCTGGACTTCGGCACGAATGCTCGATGCACTGTCGCCCTCGCCTGCCGCCAGCATGATCTGCTCCGGGCGCAGGCCCAGGATCACGTCACGGTCTTCGAGGCCGGCGTCCGTCATGTTAAGCGCCAGCTCGCAGCGCGCCTGGCCGCTGTCGAGCAGCGCCACCAGACGACCGTCCTTGCGTTGCAGGCGCAGCGGCACGAAGTTCATGGGTGGCGAACCGATGAAGCTCGCCACAAATTGGTTGGCGGGGTTGTTGTAGATCTCTTTTGGCGTGCCGAACTGCTGGATGATGCCGTCCTTCATCACCGCGACTTTGTCGCCCAGGGTCATCGCTTCGATCTGATCGTGGGTGACGTAGACGGTGGTGGTTTTCAGACGCTGGTGCATCAGTTTCATTTCGGTGCGCATCTCGACGCGCAACTTGGCGTCGAGGTTCGACAGCGGTTCATCGAACAGGTAAATCTTTGGTCGACGCGCCAACGCACGGCCCATGGCCACACGCTGTTGCTGGCCACCGGAGAGTTGTCCCGGTTTACGGTTGAGCAAGTGTTCGATCTGCAGCAGCTTGGCCACGCGCGCCACTTCGGTGTCGATGTCAGCCTGGCTCATTTTGCGAATCTTCAGGCCGAACTCGATGTTCTCGCGCACGCTCATGGTCGGGTACAGCGCGTAGGACTGGAACACCATGGCGATGTCGCGATCCTTGGGGCTCATGCCGCTGACGTCTTTATCACCGATCATGATCGCGCCGCCGGTGATGGTCTCCAGACCGGCGATGCAGTTCATCAGCGTGGATTTGCCGCAACCCGAAGGGCCGACCAGGATCAGGAACTCGCCTTCCTTGATCGACAGTTCGATGTTCTTCAAGGTGTCGGGCAGGCCGGCGCCATAAGTCTTGTTTACATTGCGAAGTTCAAGCGTAGCCATGATTACCCCTTGACCGCGCCGGCCGTGAGGCCGCGCACGAAATACTTGCCTGCGATCACATAGACCAGCAGGGTCGGCAGCCCGGCGATCATCGCCGCCGCCATATCCACGTTATATTCCTTGGCCCCGGTGCTGGTGTTGACCAGGTTGTTCAGCGCCACCGTGATGGGCTGCGAGTCGCCGCTGGAGAACACCACACCGAACAGGAAGTCGTTCCAGATCTGGGTGAACTGCCAGATCAGGCAGACCATGATGATCGGGGTCGACATTGGCAGAATGATCTGACGGAAGATGGTGAAAAAACCCGCACCGTCCAGTCGTGCCGCCTTGATCAGCGCATCCGGAATGCTCACGTAGTAGTTACGGAAGAACAGTGTAGTAAACGCCAACCCGTAGACCACGTGCACAAACACCAGGCCGGTGGTGGTGCTGGCCAGGCCCATTTTGCCGAGGGTGAACGAGGCCGGCAGCAGCACGGTCTGGAACGGCAGGAAGCAGCCGAACAACAGCAGGCCGAAGAACAACTGCGAGCCTTTGAAGCGCCAGAACGACAGCACGTAGCCGTTCAACGCGCCGATGGCGGTGGAGATGAGTACGGCCGGAACGGTGATCTTGATCGAGTTCCAGAAGTAGCCATCCACAGTGGCCCAGGCCTTGACCCAGCCGATGCCGGTGACCACGGTCGGCCAGCTCAGCAGGTTGCCGGTGCTGATGTCTTCCGGGGTTTTAAAGCTGGTCAGCAACATCACCACCAGCGGCACCAGGTACAGCAGCACGGCGAGGATCAGCACCGCGTAGATCGCGACGCGACTCAGGCTGATGGTCGGTTTGGAAGCAAGACTAGTCATTACGCTTGGTCCTCAGCTCGGAGTACAGGTAAGGCACGATGATCGCGAGGATCGCGCCGAGCATCAGGATTGCACTGGCCGAGCCCATGCCCATCTGGCCACGACTGAAGGTAAACGAGTACATGAACATCGCAGGCAAGTCGGACGAATAGCCCGGGCCGCCGGCGGTCATGGCTGCGACCAGGTCGAAGCTCTTGATCGCGATGTGCGCCAGGATCATCACCGCACTGAAGAACACCGGACGCAGGCTGGGCAGCACCACGCTCCAGTAGATGCGCGGCAGGCTGGCGCCGTCGATCTGGGCGGCACGGATGATCGACTGATCAACCCCACGCAGGCCGGCGAGGAACATCGCCATGATGAAACCCGAGGCTTGCCACACGGCGGCAATCACCAGGCAGTACACGACGCGGTCGGGGTCGATCAGCCAGTCGAGACGGAAGCCTTCCCAGCCCCAGTCACGCAGAAGTTTGTCCAGGCCCATGCCCGGGTTGAGCAGCCATTTCCAGGCGGTACCGGTGACGATCATCGAGAGCGCCATCGGGTACAGGTAAATGGTGCGGATAAAGCCTTCGCGGCGGATTTTCTGGTCGAGGAAGATCGCCAGGGTCACGCCAATCACCAGGGTGATGCCGATAAACATCCCGCCAAAAACCGCCAGGTTCTTGCTCGCTACCCACCAGCGGTCGTTGTCGAACAACCGCGCGTATTGCGCAAGACCCGCCCATTTGTAGCTTGGCAGGAACGTGGAATTGGTGAACGACAGCACGAACGTCCACAGGATGTAGCCATAAAAGCCCACCAGCACGATGAACATGCTGGGCGCCAGCACCAGTTTAGGGAGCCAGCGCTGCAGTGCATCGAACGGCGAGGCCTTGCTGAACACAGCAACAGAACTCATGGGAAAATCCAGTACAGGGAAAAAGGACTACAGGAACAAGCCTTGTGAGGGGTCAGGGGGTTTCCCCTCACAAGGATCAGCCTTGCTAACCGTTACTTGGCAGACTTGATCGCAGCGCCGAGTTTTTTGGCGGTGTCGGCCGGGTCGGCTTTCGGGTCGTTGATGTAGTTGGTCACGACATCAAAGAACGCACCTTGCACGGCCAGGGTGGTGGCCATGTTGTGCGCCATGCTTGGCTGCAGGCCACCGGTCTTGGCGTCAGCCAGGAAGTCCTTGGCAGCGGTCTGGGCGCAGGAATCGAAACCGAGCTTGTCCATTTCGTTGAGCATGTCGGTCCGCACAGGGATCGAGCCTTTGTTGATGCTGAAGACTTTCTGGAAGTTTTCACCCAGCACGACTTTGGCAATGTCCTGCTGACCGGCAGCAGTGCCCTTGTCTTTCTGCTTGAACACCGCCAGGGAGTCGATGTTGTAGGTGAAGGCTTTGTCGGTGCCCGGGAAGGCTACGCACTCGTAGTCCTTGCCGGCGACTTTCTTGGCGGCGGTCCACTCGGACTTGGCCCAGTCACCCATGATCTGCATGCCGGCCTTGCCGTTGATGACCTTGCCTGCTTCCAGGTTCCAGTCCTGGCCTTTGCCGTCGACGTCCATGTAGGTCGCGACTTTCTTCAGCTCAGTCAGGGCCTTGACCATTTCAGGACCGGTGAGCGCGCCGTTGTCCAGGTCGACCAGGGCTTTTTTGTAACCATCGGCACCCATCACCGACAGTACGACCGCTTCGAACACGGTGCTGTCCTGCCAAGGCTGGCCACCGTGAGCAAGCGGAATGAAGCCCGCGGCTTTGAGCTTGTCGCCGGCTGCGTAGAACTCTTCGAGGGTGGTCGGGTTCTTGGTGATACCGGCTTTCTTGAAGACTTCCGGGTTGATCCACAGCCAGTTGACGCGATGGATGTTGACCGGCACGGCAACGTAGTTACCTTCGTACTTCACGGTATCGGAGACTTTCTTGTCGAGCAGGGAGTCCCACTTTTCTTCTTTGGCGACGTCTTTGAGCACGTCGGTGTCGAGCAAGCCAGTGGACGCCCATTCCTGGATGTCAGGGCCTTTGATCTGGGCAACGCCAGGCGGGTTGCCGGCAACTGCGCGGCTTTTCAGCACGGTCATGGCCGTGGCACCGCCGCCGCCTGCGACAGCACCGTCTTTCCAGGTGAAGCCGTCTTTCTCAACTTGGGCCTTCAGGACATCTACAGCCGCTTTTTCACCGCCCGAGGTCCACCAATGCACAACTTCAACCGTCCCTTTCGAGTCGGCGGCAAATGCACTGAGGGGAAACAACGAGGCAATGGAAATAGCTACGGCGAGGCGATTAATCGCGTTCATCTGAGTACCTTTTCTTGTTGTTATGCATGCAAGTCTAGAGCTTGCGCTGCACGGAGTTTAAACAGGGATTTTCAAGGCGCAGGTAACAAAGGGACGTACAAATGTCACCACTTGGTGACATAGCAACCCTGTGCCAAAGCGCTGGTCATGCTGGGTGACAAGGGTAGCGCAGGCAGCACCACCGCTTGCCAGGCGTGATAAAGATCCGGCTTGCCGCCCCAGATTTTGCTGCTGGGCTGGTTGTGCGGGTTCAGCTCGTGGTGCCAACTGCCCTGGACACGGTCGATAAAGTGGTTTTCGCAAAACTCCCAGAACCGCCGATACCAGGTTTCGTAATGCAGCTCTGCGGTGCGTTTGAGCAGCGCTTGGGCCGCGGCGCTGGCTTCGGCATGGGTCCAGTGCAGGCGCTCGCGCACCACCGGGCGGTGGTTCCAATCGAGCGTGTAGACAATGCCGGGAGCACCGTCCACGGCCCAGGCGTATTCGCAGGCACTGGCGAACAAGCCCTTGGCATCGCCGACCAGCCAGTCCGGGGTCGTCAGCCCGGCTTGCAGGCGGGCGGCCTCTAGGTGCAGCACCAGCCGCGCCCACTCAAAACCGTGGCCGGGGGTGATGCCATAAGGGCGGAAGCCGTCGGCGGGATTGTCTTCGTTATAGCCCAGCAGCGGTTTCCACTGGGCATCGAAATGCTCGATGACCATGAACTGGTTGCCGGCGGCGCAGGTGTGAATAACGCGCTCGACAATGCGCAGTGCGCGGTCCAGCCAGCGCGTGTCTGCGGTGACATCGGCCAGCGCCAGAAACGCTTCGGTAGCGTGCATGTTGCTGTTCGCGCCGCGATAAGCCTCCACACCGGTCCAGTCCTGAGCAAAGGATTCGAGCATGGCGCCCTCCTCCTCGCTCCAGAAGAACTGGTCGATGATGTGCACGGCGTCGTTCAACAGATTCTGCGCACCGGGGGCGCCCACTGCCACCGCCGAACTCGCCGCGAGGGCAACGAAAGCATGCAGGTAAGCGGCCTTGCCACGGTTGCCATCGACGGCCTGGGGCGCGGCGAACCAACCGCCGTGCTCGCTATCACGCAATGGGCCACTCAGGGCCGCGACGCCGTGCGCCACCAGCTCGGCATAACCGGGCAGGCCCATGGCGTGGGCCATGGCAAAGCTGTGGGTCATGCGGGCGGTGTTCATGGTTTCGGCGCGGGCATCGGCCGGCAATTGGCCTTGATCGTCGAGGTTGCCAAAACCGTCAGGCAGGCGCGAGGCTTTGGCGAATGCCAGCAGGCGCTGCCCTTCGGTGGCGAGCCAGCTGTGATGGGCAGGTGCGTTCAGCCAACTACTGGCAGGCAGTGGTTGCATGGTCATGGGTAGCCCTTATTATTTTTTATGGGATGACTGGAGTCTAAACAAGGGTGCCATGAGGGCAAGTAACGAAGGGGATTGGAAGTGTCACCAAGCGGTGACAATTCAGACGAGCGCCTTGATCTAGCGCTGAACCCCCTTTAATCGTGGGGGATGGCTTGCCTGCGAGAACACTGAGCCCGTTACAAAAGCATGAGCTGACAGACCGCTATCGCAGGCAAGCCAGCCCCCACCGTTTGAAACCGGCTCACACCGACTATCACTGCCCCCCTAGAGGCCTGACTTTCGCCGGTTCGTTGAGCTGCTGCTGCAGGTTCTGCACCTGGCTCTGCAACGTGGTGATGTTGCGCGTGGTCTGGATACGGAACACGTCGAACTCTTTATTGGTCGGTGCATCGCTGTTGGCGGGCTGGTTGTCCTGAGCGCTTTTGAGTACCACCAGGTCCTGCTCCAGGCGCGCAATCGCCGCGCTTGGGTTGCCCTGTTTCTTCAGGGCGGCCACGTCGGCAGACAGGTCTTTGATTTCGCCTTGCGCCGCCTTGAGCGTTGCCACCGCGTCGGTCAACGCCTGCACCTGGCCCTGCAATTTGGCATTCGCGTTAGCCAGGTCGGTCGTGCTGGCGGTCATTTGCGCCAGGCGCTGGTCCAGCTCGCTCGCCTGGCCGGCAACGCCGACCTGTTGCTTGCCTTGCTCCTGCAACTGCGCTTCCAACTGCTTGATTTGCAACTTGAGCGCTTCGCTGCCGTTGTTCACGTTGGCTTCGCTGGCGACCACCTTGCCGGAAATGTCCTGCAAACGCCCCGCCGCTTCTTCACTGATGCGCGCAAAGCTTTCTTGCGTGGCAACCAATTGCTGGCCCATCAGGGAGATCTGCTGAAAGCTCCACCAGGCAAGGCCCGCAAAGGCGATCAGCAGCGCGCCCACCAGTGCCCACAACGGGCCGGTCGTGGCGCTCTTGACCTTGACCACCGGCGTATTGCGCGAGCGCACGGAGGTAGCGGGTGTCGGCTCGAAATCATCATCGTCCCCGATGTCAGCCCGCAGGCTGGGAACGTTGTCGAAATCGTCTTTAGCATCGTTACGCATGAATCAACCCTGAATCGGTGAGATGGCTACCTGAAAAGCCGAGCGACGGCAGTATAAACCGCGTTCGCGCCGCACTGATCGACTCGGAACCGCACATTCGGTTCCCGATGTATTGCCGGTTGTGAACTTACCTGAGCCCCGGATCTTGAGCTTTCCACCAGCTGCAGAATTCGTCGAGGGCGGTCCACAGGCTGACCTTGGGCTCGTAGTCGAGATAATGCCTCGCGCGGCTGATGTCGAGGGTGAAATCTTTGTTCATCACCTGCATGCCCAAGCGCGACAACGCTGGCTCCGGACGCCCCGGCCACATCGCGCAGAATGCCTCGTTCAACGCGGCCACGCTGTAGGACAAGCCGTAAGACCGATAACGCGTGACCTGGGGCATGTCCATCTGGCGCATCACGTAGTTGACCACGTCCCACACCGGCACGGGCGCGCCATTGCTGATGTTGTAGGCCTTGCCCAGCGCCGAGCCGGTCGCCAGCAAACTGCTGAGCAACGCTTCGTTGAGGTTGTGCACGCTGGTGAAATCGACCTTGTTCAGGCCATCGCCGACGATGGCCAGGCGGTTCTTGCGCTGCATGTTCAACAGGCGCGGAAAAATGCTCATGTCACCGGCGCCCGTGACAAAGCGCGGGCGCAAGGCCAGCACTTCCAGGCCGAACTCCTGGGCACCGAACACCTTCTGTTCCGCCAGGTATTTGGTAGCGGCATACGGGTGCTTGAAGCGCTTCGGCACTTGCTCTTCGGTCAGTCCCAGGTGATCACGCCCGTCAAAGTAGATCGACGGCGACGACAGGTGCACCAGCCGGCCGACGCGCTGCTTGAGACAGGCTTCGACGACGTTTTCAGTGACCAGCACATTGCCTTGATGGAAGTCCTGATACTTGCCCCACAGCCCGACGGCGCCGGCGCAATGCACCACGGCTTCGACGTCTCGGCACAGATCGCGCACCAGGTCGGCATCATTCAAATCACCCTGGATAAACTCGGCACCGCGCCGTACCAGGTGTTCCACACCTTCGGCGCGCCGCCCGTTGACCCGTACGTCCAGGCCTTGCTCCAGAGCGAACCGCGCGAAGCGCCCGCCGATGAAGCCGCTTGCGCCGGTGACCAGAATCTTCATGTAGCCTCCTACGGATGCAGCTGCCAGCGTCAAGCTTCAAGCCACAAGTTAAAAACGATCCGCAAGCTTTTCTCTTGCAGCTTGCAGCTTGACGCTTGTTACTGCTGATAGGGCACCAACCATTGGCCACATGCCTGGGCCAAATGGTCGGTCAACAAGCCCAACAGTTGCCCGCCACTGCGCCAATGATGCCAGTACAACGGCACGTCGATGGGCTTATCTGGCAACAACTCGACCAATACGCCGGTTTGCAGCTGGTCGCGCACCTGTAATTCGGGCACCAGCCCCCAGCCCAGGCCGGCTTCGGTCAAACGGATAAAGCCTTCGGACGAAGGGCATAAATGGTGCTCGAAACCGCCATCGACTCCCAGAGAAGCCAGGTAACGGTGCTGCAGGAAATCATCCGGGCCGAACACCAGCGCCGGTGTTCGCGCCAACTGGTCGGCACGCACGCCTTCAGGGAAATGCCGCGCAATAAACGCAGGGCTGGCCAACGCGCGATAACGCATGGCGCCGAGCAACAGGCTGCGCGCCCCAGCCACGGGGCGCTCGCTGGCGCAAATACAGGCCGCCACTTCACCGGCGCGCATGCGCTTGAGGCCAACAGTCTGGTCTTCTACCACCAGGTCCAGCAGCAAATGCTGCTCGGCGCAAAAGTCGCTGACCGCCTCGGCCCACCAGGTGGCGAGGCTGTCGGCATTCAGCGCGATGCGCAAACGCTCGGGCATGCCCTCCTCGTCCAGCGCCGGCACCTGGCTTTGCAGGTCACGCTCCAGCAAGCGCACCTGTTGCACGTGGTTGAGCAGGCGCCGGCCGATGTCGGTGGGCGTCGGCGGCGAGGCCCGCACCAACACCGGCTGACCGATACGCGCCTCAAGCAACTTGATGCGTTGAGAGATCGCCGACTGCGACAACCCCAACACCTGGGCGCCACGTTCAAAGCCGGCCTGTTCCACCACCGCGGCCAATGCAGACAGCAATTTATAGTCGAACATCAGTTTCTCTAATGAGCGATCAGCAATATTGGTTTTTCTTATACAGCGTAGCCCGCGAGAATGACCAGCATTGCTTCTCTCTATCAAGGAATTCTCACATGGCTGGTGAAACCGCCCTGGCAACCCTGCTGCGCAGCATGAGCCCGCACCTCAATGACGGCGATTATGTGCTCTGCACCCTGCCCGATCAGCGCGTGCCTCAAGGATGCGACGTGATCGGCAGCTTTCGCGAACAGGAAGGCCTGACACTGATCCTGGAGCGCCAACAGGCAGAGCACGCCGGGTTGGCGTTTGACTATGTCGCTGCGTGGATCACCTTGAACGTGCACTCCGCCCTGGAAGCCGTGGGTTTAACCGCAGCCTTCGCCAGCGCGCTGGGCAAAGCCGGCATCAGTTGCAACGTGATCGCCGGTTACTACCACGACCACCTGTTTGTCGGCCGCAGCGATGCTGAGCGGGCCATGGATGTATTGCGCCACTTGGCAGCAAACGCGGAGTAACCCTTATGTGGCAAAGCTATGTGAACGGGCTGCTTGTGGCCCTCGGCCTGATCATGGCGATCGGCACCCAGAATGCGTTTGTGCTGGCGCAAAGCCTGCGCCGTGAACACCACTTGCCAGTAGCCGCGCTGTGCATCGTGTGCGACGCGATACTTGTAGCTGCCGGGGTATTCGGCCTGGCCACGGTGCTGGCGCAGAACCCGCTGCTGCTGGCAATCGCCCGCTGGGGTGGTGCAGCGTTCCTGCTGTGGTACGGCACCCTGGCGTTGCGTCGGGCCTGTTCCAGGCAAAGCCTGCAACAGGGCGAAAACCTCAAGGTGCGTTCGCTGCGCGCGGTGTTGCTCAGCGCCCTGGCGGTGACCCTGCTCAACCCGCATGTGTACCTGGACACCGTGCTGTTGATTGGCTCATTGGGCGCTCAACAAACTGAACCCGGCGCCTACGTAGCCGGTGCCGCGAGCGCGTCATTCCTGTGGTTTGCCACACTGGCATTGGGCGCTGCGTGGCTGGCACCCTGGCTCGCGCGCCCCGCTACGTGGCGGCTGTTGGACTTTCTGGTGGCAGCGATGATGTTCAGCGTGGCGTATCAACTGATCAGTGCTTGATGAATATTCCAAAACGCTCTGGAACCTCTATCCCACACAGTTGTTGCGTGGTTTTGCCGCACCCCCGGTGCTATGATCCGGACCCTGCGCCGCAAAGAGTACAAACTCCCCGGCGCTTGTTTGGCCGCCCGTGATCGGCCTTGCGCTCACCGCAACTGACCTGATTAGGAGAATCATCATGGCTTTCGAATTGCCGCCGCTGCCCTACGCACACGATGCCCTGCAGCCGCACATTTCCAAGGAAACCTTGGAATACCACCACGACAAGCACCACAACACCTATGTCGTGAACCTGAACAACCTGGTGCCAGGCACCGAGTTCGAAGGCAAGACTCTGGAAGAAATCGTCAAGTCTTCTTCGGGCGGCATCTTCAACAACGCCGCTCAGGTCTGGAACCACACTTTCTACTGGAACTGCCTGGCGCCAAACGCCGGCGGCCAACCTACCGGCGCACTGGCTGAGGCTATCAACGCCGCTTTCGGTTCGTTCGACAAGTTCAAAGAAGAGTTCACCAAGACGTCCGTCGGCACCTTCGGTTCCGGTTGGGGCTGGCTGGTGAAAAAGGCTGACGGTTCCCTGGCTCTGGCCAGCACCATCGGCGCCGGCAACCCGCTGACCAGCGGCGACACCCCGCTGCTGACCTGCGACGTCTGGGAACACGCTTACTACATCGACTACCGCAACGTGCGTCCAAAGTATGTGGAAGCGTTCTGGAACCTGGTCAACTGGAAGTTCGTGGCTGAGCAGTTCGAAGGCAAGACCTTCACTGCCTAAGCAACGCTTGCGGTAAAGAGAGCCCGGCCATAGTGCCGGGCTTTTTTATGGGCAGCGAATTGTGCTCTGGTGGCTGGAACTCGGTGCGCGGATCTTGCCACGTAGACAGTGTGAGGAATTCGCCTCTCGTACCTGTCGGAGAAATTACTATGACCATCGGCGCAATAACATCCATGCTCCCTATGGTTGCCGGTTTGGCCCAAGAGGGTCTCAAGGCTGTGACCGAGCTCGCTAAAGCGGCCGGTCAAATGGCTCAGTCGCAATCTGGCAACAAGCAAGGTGAAGGTGATCAAAACAAGATTGCGCATGAAGCCATGCATAACAAGGAACGTGTGAATTTTTCGAACAGCGAATCCACCAACAGCACCGTCAACATCAACGTCGCGTAAAAAAGCGTCAGTTCCCAGCGCATCCGCTGCGCCCACGGGAATTGCTCAAGGCAGGCGGATCCATGTCCGCCTCGCCCCAGCGCCCCTCTCAAGTTCCTTGTCAAACCTGCCGATGCCCTAATGTTCCTTTGACTGCCATCACGAGATTGCCAATACTCATGGCATATTGAGGCCACCCGCATGGAACAAGGAATGCCCCTTTGAAGCTGGAACTCAAAAACAGCTTGTCGGTGAAGTTGCTACGGGTGGTGCTGCTGTCGGCATTGATCGTGGGCGTTGCGCTGAGCGTGGCGCAGATCGTTTTCGATGCCTACAAGACGCGCCAGGCCGTGGCCGGCGATGCTCAGCGCATCCTCGACATGTTTCGCGACCCCTCGACGCAGGCGGTCTACAGCCTGGACCGCGAGATGGGCATGCAGGTGATCGAAGGCCTGTTTCAGGACGATGCCGTGCGCATGGCCTCCATCGGTCATCCCAACGAAACCATGCTCGCCGAAAAAAGCCGCGCATTACAGCAATCGCCCACCCGCTGGCTGACCGACCTGATTCTTGGCCAGGAGCGCACCTTTACCACATCATTGGTCGGCAAAGGCCCCTACAGCGAGTATTACGGTGACCTGAGCATCACCCTGGACACGGCCACCTATGGCAAAGGTTTTCTGGTCAGCTCGGTGATCATCTTTATTTCCGGCGTACTGCGCGCCCTCGCCATGGGGCTGGTGCTGTACCTGGTCTATCACTGGCTGCTGACCAAGCCGTTGTCACGGATTATCGAGCACCTGACGTCGATCAACCCGGACCGGCCCAGCGAACACAAGATCCCCCAAATCAAAGGCCATGAACGCAACGAACTGGGGCTGTGGATCAACACCGCCAACCAGTTGCTCGAATCCATCGAACGCAATACCCACCTGCGGCACGAGGCAGAATCGAGCCTGCTGCGCATGGCCCAGTACGACTTCCTCACCGGCCTGCCCAATCGCCAGAAATTGCAGGAGCAACTGGACAAAATCCTGATCGACGCCGGCCGCCGACAGCGCCGCGTTGCGGTGTTGTGCGTAGGCCTGGATGACTTCAAAAGCGTCAACGAACAGTTCACTTATCAGGCCGGCGACAAACTGCTGCTGGCCCTGGCCGATCGCTTGCGCGCCCACAGCGGCCGCCTCGGCGCCCTGGCCCGGCTGGGCGGCGATCAGTTCGCGCTGGTGCAGGCCGATATCGACCAACCTTACGAAGCCGCGGAACTGGCACAAAGCATCCTGGATGACCTGGAAGCCGAATTTGCCCTCGAGCATGAGCAGATTCGCCTGCGTGCGACCATCGGCATCACGTTGTTCCCGGAAGACGGCGACAGCACCGAGAAGCTGCTGCAAAAAGCCGAACAGACCATGACCCTGGCCAAGAGCCGCTCGCGCAACCGCTATCAGTTCTATATCGCCAGCGTCGACAGTGAAATGCGCCGACGCCGCGAGCTGGAAAAAGACCTGCGCGACGCCCTCAGCCGCGACCAGTTTCACCTGGTCTACCAACCGCAGATCAGCTACCGCGACCACCGCGTGGTGGGCGTGGAAGCCTTGATCCGCTGGCAGCATCCGGAACACGGCCTGGTGCCGCCCGATTTGTTCATCCCGTTGGCCGAACAGAACGGCACCATTATTCCGATTGGCGAATGGGTACTCGACCAGGCTTGCCGGCAATTGCGCGAATGGCATGACCTGGGCTTCACCGCCCTGCGCATGGCGGTCAACCTGTCCACCGTGCAGTTGCACCACACCGAGCTGCCGCGGGTGGTCAACAACCTGATGCAGATTTACCGCCTGCCGCCGCGCAGCCTTGAACTGGAAGTGACCGAGACCGGCCTGATGGAAGACATCAGCACCGCCGCCCAGCACTTGCTGAGCCTGCGCCGTTCCGGGGCGCTGATTGCGATTGATGACTTCGGCACCGGCTATTCGTCCCTCAGCTACCTGAAAAGCCTGCCGCTGGACAAGATCAAGATCGACAAGAGCTTCGTCCAGGACCTGCTCGATGACGACGACGACGCAACCATCGTGCGCGCCATTATCCAACTGGGCAAAAGCCTGGGCATGCAGGTGATCGCCGAAGGCGTGGAAACCGCCGAGCAAGAGGCCTACATCATTTCCGAGGGCTGCCACGAGGGCCAGGGCTATCACTACAGCAAACCGCTGCCAGCGCGGGAGTTGGCGGCGTATCTGAAACAGTCCGAGCGCAACAACGCGGCGATTCTCTGATCGCTCAAAACAATACTAAATATTTCCCTCGTATAAACCTTTACACAAAATGCAAATCTTTCGCATTATGTCGCAGTTTTTGCGCTCCCCCGCGCGCCCTATCAACAACCGAAGCAGGATGTTCGCCATGATTCGTATGCCCCTGGCCACCGCCAGTCTGCTGGCCATTGCCATTTCTCTCGCCGGTTGCGGCGAAGGTAAAGACAAGGCCGCCGCGCCCCAAGCGCCGACCCCGGCTGCCAGCACCACCGCTCCAGCGGCTGCCACCCCAGCAGGCCAGGTCGACGAAGCGGCCGCCAAGGCCGTGGTCGCGCATTACGCTGACATGGTGTTCGCGGTGTACAGCGATGCCGAATCCACCGCAAAAACCCTGCAAACCGCAATCGACACCTTCCTCGCCAACCCGAACGACGACACCCTCAAAGCGGCCCGTACCGCCTGGATCGCCTCGCGCGTGCCGTACCTGCAGAGCGAAGTGTTCCGCTTCGGCAACACCATCATCGACGACTGGGAAGGCCAAGTTAACGCCTGGCCGCTGGACGAAGGCCTGATCGACTATGTCGACAAATCCTACGAACACGCCCTGGGTAACCCAGGCGCCAACGCCAACATCATCGCCAACACCGAGATCCAAGTGGGCGAAGACAAGGTCGACGTGAAAGAAATCACCCCGGAAAAACTCGCCAGCCTCAATGAGCTGGGCGGTTCCGAGGCCAACGTCGCCACCGGCTACCACGCCATCGAGTTCCTGCTGTGGGGCCAGGACCTCAACGGCACCGGCCCAGGCGCGGGCAACCGCCCTGCGTCGGACTACATGACCGGTGACGGTGCCACCGGCGGCAACAACGAGCGTCGTCGCACCTACCTGCGCGCGGTGACTCAGCTGCTGGTCAGCGACCTGGAAGAAATGGTCGGCAACTGGAAACCCAACGTCGAAGACAACTACCGCGCCACCCTGGAGGCCGAACCGGCCACCGACGGCCTGCGCAAAATGTTGTTCGGCATGGGCAGCCTGTCCCTCGGCGAGCTGGCCGGTGAGCGCATGAAGGTGTCTCTGGAAGCCAACTCGCCGGAAGACGAGCAGGACTGCTTCAGCGACAACACCCACAACTCGCACTTCTACGATGCCAAGGGTATTCGTAACGTTTACCTGGGCGAGTACACCCGCACTGACGGCACCAAGATGACGGGGCCGAGCTTGTCGTCCCTGGTGGCCAAAGCTGATCCGGCCGCCGACACCACGCTGAAGGCTGACCTGGCGTCGACCGAAGCGAAGATCCAGGTCATGGTTGACCACGCCAACAAGGGCGAGCACTACGACCAACTGATCGCCGCGGGTAACGACGCAGGCAACCAGATCGTGCGTGACGCCATCGCCGCGCTGGTCAAGCAGACCGGTTCGATTGAAGCGGCTGCGGGCAAGCTGGGTATCAGCGACTTGAACCCGGATAACGCTGACCACGAGTTCTGATCCGTGCCGCGTTGAATGAGGCGACCTTCGGGTCGCCTTTTTTTATGCCCGCCTATATGGAGCCCGATGACCACCACAAACCCCACATTTGATCGACGTCGCCCCCAAGCCCCGGTTTACAAGCCCTGCACCGCGGGTAGAATGGCGCCACTATCCCAACACCCGAGCTTTCTTCATGGCGTTGCCGACCCTACGCATCATCGGTTTCATCATCGGCATCTTCCTGATCACCCTCGCGATCGCCATGGTCATTCCGATGGCCACCCTGGTGATTTTCGAACGCACCAGCGACCTGCCCTCGTTCCTGTGGGCCAGCCTGATCACCTTTCTCGCAGGTCTGGCGCTGGTCATTCCTGGCCGCCCCGAACACGTACACCTGCGCCCCCGAGACATGTACCTGCTGACCGTCAGCAGTTGGCTGGTGGTCTGCGTGTTCGCCGCGCTGCCGTTTTTACTGACCCAGCACATCAGCTACACCGACTCCTTTTTCGAAAGCATGTCGGGCATTACCGCCACCGGCTCCACCGTCTTGAGCGGGCTGGACAGCATGTCACCGGGCATCCTGATGTGGCGCTCGCTGCTGCACTGGCTCGGCGGCATCGGCTTTATCGGCATGGCGGTGGCGATCCTGCCACTGCTGCGCATTGGTGGCATGCGCCTGTTCCAGACGGAATCCTCGGATCGCTCGGAAAAAGTCATGCCGCGCTCGCACATGGTGGCGCGCCTGATTGTGGCCGCGTATGTGGGCATCACCATCCTCGGCAGCCTGGCGTTCTGGTGGGCCGGGATGGGCTTGTTCGATGCGATCAACCACGCGATGTCGGCTATTTCCACCGGCGGGTTTTCCACCTCCGATGAGTCCCTGGCCCACTGGAAACAACCGGCGGTGCACTGGGTCGCCGTGGTGGTGATGATCCTCGGCAGCTTGCCCTTCACCCTGTATGTCGCCACCTTGCGCGGCAACCGTCGGGCGCTGATCAAGGATCAACAGGTGCAAGGCTTGCTCGGGTTGCTGCTGGTGACCTGGCTGGTACTGGGCACCTGGTACTGGTGGACCACCGACCTGCCGTGGTTCGATGCGCTGCGCCACGTGGCGGTGAACGTCACGTCGGTGGTGACGACGACCGGTTTTGCACTCGGGGACTACAGCATCTGGGGCAACTTCTCACTGATGCTGTTCTTCTACCTGGGCTTTGTTGGCGGCTGCTCGGGCTCCACGGCGGGCGGGATCAAGATCTTCCGCTTCCAGGTTGCCTATATCCTGCTCAAGGCCAACTTGAACCAGCTGATTCACCCGCGCGCGGTGATAAAGCAGAAGTACAACGGCCACCGCCTCGACGAAGAGATCGTGCGTTCGATTCTGACCTTTTCGTTCTTCTTCGCCATCACCATCTGCGCCATTGCCCTGGCATTGTCGCTGCTGGGGCTGGACTGGATGACCGCATTGACTGGCGCGGCCAGCACCGTTTCCGGCGTGGGCCCAGGCCTGGGCGAAACCATCGGCCCGGCCGGTAACTTCGCCAGCCTGCCGGATGCGGCCAAGTGGATCCTGTCGTTCGGCATGCTGCTGGGCCGACTGGAGATCATTACAGTCTTTGTTCTGTGCATTCCGGCGTTTTGGCGGCACTGACCGTCGACGCCTCGAGCAACCGCGCCCGGTATTCGCCGGGCGTGGCATCGAACCAACGGCGGAACGCGCGGAAAAAATTGCTCGGGTCGGCAAACCCCAACAGGTAGGCAATTTCCAGCAGGGTCATGCTGGGCTGCGCCAGGTACTGCTCGGCGAGTTCGCGGCGGGTGTCGTCGAGCAATGTCTGGAAACTGGTGCCCTCCTCCTGCAAGCGCCGCTGCAAGGTACGCTGGGACAGGTGCAAGGTCTGGGCGACCACTTCGCGTTTGGGTTCGCCCTGGGGCAGCAGACGGCACAGCACTTGCCGCGCCTTGTGGGTCACGCGGCTCTCGGAAAAACGCGCGAGGTATTCACCGGCAAACCGATCATGCAGCAACGCCATGGCTTCGTTCGCCGTGGGCAACGGCGCATCCATGTCGGCCTGCTCAAAAATCAGCGCGTCATAGGGTGCGTTGAATTCCAGGGGTGCATGGAAGGCTTGTTTGTAAGGCGTCAGGTCCGCCGGCTGATCGCCTTGCAGCAGCACTTTGCGCGGTTGCAAGGTGCGGCCGGTCAGCCAGCCGCACAATGCCAAAGCACTGGCCAGCGAGGCTTCGGCGCTCTGGCGAGTCGGTGGCAAGTGGTCGCCGTGCACCGTCAGAATCAGCGCATAGCCTTCAGGTAAGAGTCGGAAGCTCAAGTCGGCACTTTCGGCGATGATGCGCTGATAGCGCACCAGGCGCATAAAGCCCTCGGCCAACGTGTTGCTGGACATCAGCGCATAACCGGCCACATGAAACGACGCCGGGCGAACAACCTTGCCCATGTTCAGGCCGATCGCCGGGTTGCCCGACAGCTCAACTGCCCGCTGCCACAGCCGCGTCATCGAATCCTGGGGGAAGCGCGCGTCAGGGTCACTGAGGGCGGCGTAGTCCAGGCCCAATTGCTTGAACAGCACACGGCAGTCCAGGCCGTCCATTTCCAACGCCTTGACTATCCCCATCGCCCAGCTTGCAGAAGTTGTTCGTTCGCTCATGGCGTCTTCTTAAAAAAGCAGGCTTAACGGCAGCCAGGAAGCCAAGGATACTAAAGTGGCATCTATTGTCACTGGCTGTTACCACTGATCACTCTAGACTCAAATAAGCTCCCCGCCGAACATCTGTAAGGCGGTACAACCACCCAAGGGCCGGCCAACGTGGAAAACGTCAAACAATTCAATAGCTTCGCCGAGTTCTATCCGTACTACCTGAGTGAACACGGCAACAGCACATGCCGGCGCTTGCACTTCATCGGCACCACGCTGGTGATTGGCATCCTGGCGTACGCCATCGGCAAAGGTTCGATGGGGCTGCTGCTGGCGTTGCCCATCGCCGGTTACAGCTTCGCCTGGATCGGCCACTTCTTCTTCGAAAAGAACCGCCCGGCGACCTTCCAACACCCGCTCTACAGCCTCTTGGGCGACTTTGTGATGTACCGCGACATGATCTTGGGCAAAGTCCCTTTTTGAACAGCGCGCCTTTTAAGGGGCGTCCTTAGAGGTGTGACCTCTTGTCACTTGCCTAAAAAATGAAAATTCGTACATACGTCGACATAAAATTCTTTTTGTCATTTTCAGTGCTGTATCCTGCCAAGGCTTTTTGAGAGCGCGCAATCACACTGCGATTGATTAAACAGACCTTGCGAGGAGCGACGACGATGCACGAGATACCTAATCTCCCCTTCCCAAGCCTGCACCCAACAGAGCAGCCAACACCGCAGCAGGCCAGCGACAAACAGCCTGAGACCAAAGAAGCACAACCAGTCGACAGCAAAAGCCAGGACTGACGCCGTACCAGACCGTGTGGAAAGCGCACCTTTGAGCGCTTTCCACACTGCCTGAATCACCCGAGATGCCCGCCATGACTGATACCCTCCCCGACGCCCCCGACACCGCTGTACTCGACGCAGCGCTGCAAATGATCGACGTGTGGCACCGCCTCAGCCCTGAAAAACAGGCGCTACTGCTCGAGCGCTTCGGCACCCAGGAAAACGCCCTGGCCGCCCTGGTGACCACGCAAATGCTGACGCCTGCCAAACCCTGATCTGTCGGTAATCTGAAGTTTTTGCGTTTTGCCGCCCCGCGAGGCGTAAGCGCCGGTATCATTAGCAGCCTATCTTTACCTGCTGCGACAGTGGACCTCTCCCATGCCAGATACCCAGCGCCCCATGGCGGTCACGCTGCAAGTCGTTTCCATCGTGCTGTTTACCTTTATCGGTTACCTCAATATCGGCATTCCCCTGGCCGTGTTGCCGGGCTATGTCCACAGTGAACTGGGCTACGGCGCGGTGATTGCCGGCCTGGTGATCAGCGTGCAGTACCTGGCCACGCTGCTGAGCCGCCCGTATGCCGGCAAAATCATCGACAACCTGGGCAGCAAGCGCGCGGTGTTGATCGGCCTGGTGGGCTGCGGCCTGAGTGGCGTGTTCATGTTGCTTGCCGCGTGGTTTTCGAGCCTGCCGGCTGTCAGCCTGATCAGCCTGCTCATCGGCCGACTGGTGCTCGGCAGCGCCGAAAGCCTGGTGGGTTCGGGCGCCATCGGCTGGGGCATTGGCCGGGTCGGCGCGGCCAATACCGCCAAAGTCATTTCATGGAACGGCATCGCCAGTTACGGCGCACTGGCCGTCGGCGCACCGCTTGGGGTGGTGCTGGTCAGCCATTTCGGATTGTGGAGCATGGGCGTCAGCATCATTCTGCTGGCGGTGCTCGGCGTGTTTCTGGCCTGGAATAAAGTCGCAGCGCCGATTGTGGCCGGTGTGCGGCTGCCGTTCATGAACGTGCTGGGCCGCGTGCTGCCCCACGGCTGCGCGTTGGCCCTGGGCTCGATCGGCTTTGGCACCATCGCCACCTTTATCACCCTGTATTACACCACCCAGCACTGGGACAACGCCGTGTGGGCACTGAGCCTGTTCGGCGCCAGCTTCATCGGCGCGCGCCTGCTGTTCGGCAATTTGATCAACCGGATCGGCGGCTTTCGCGTGGCGATTGCTTGCCTGTCCGTGGAAATCCTCGGGTTGCTGTTACTGTGGCTGGCGCCTGACGCCCACCTCGCCCTGGCCGGTGCGGCGTTGAGCGGGTTCGGCTTTTCCCTGGTGTTTCCGGCGTTGGGGGTGGAGGCGGTCAACCTGGTGCCAGCCTCCAGCCGGGGCTCGGCGGTGGGGGCTTATTCGCTGTTTATCGACTTGTCGTTGGGCATCACCGGCCCGTTGGCGGGTGCGGTGGCGGCGGGTTTCGGCTTTGCCTCAATCTTCCTGTTCGCCGCGCTCGCCGCCGCAGGTGGCTTGCTGCTGAGCCTGTACCTGTACCGACAAGCGCCCAAGGCCCGCGAAGCGCGCGACGCTTAAAAGTCGACCTTGCCGCGCCCGGCCTTGATGCTACCGCGCTTGGTCTTGGATTCCAGGCGGCGCTTTTTAGAGCCCAGGGTGGGCTTGGTCGGGCGGCGCTTCTTCTCGACCTTGGTGGCGCTGAGGATCAACTCCACCAGGCGCTCCAGCGCATCCGCGCGATTCTGTTCCTGGGTCCGGTATTGCTGGGCCTTGAGCACCAGCACGCCTTCACTGGTGATACGGCTGTCGCGCAGCGCCAGCAGCCGTTCCTTGTAAAAGTCCGGCAACGACGACGCCGGAATATCAAACCGCAGGTGCACCGCGCTCGATACCTTGTTGACGTTCTGCCCACCGGCGCCCTGGGCGCGAATGGCGGTCAGCTCGATCTCGGCATCGGGCAGGTGCACGTTGTTGGAAATTACCAGCATCACTCACAAACCTTAGGCAACGGACAAGCCCAATTCGGATAACAACATCGACGCCTGGGCTTTGGAAATCACGGCGCCTTTGAACAGTTTGGCATCATTGAGGCGAAAGCCGCTCAAATCCGCGCCCCGCAAATCAGCGCCGGCAAAATTGGCACCGTTGATGCGGGCGTGGGCGAGGCTGCAGTCGATCAGTTCGGCCTTGCGAAAGTCTGCATCCGACAAGTCGCTGTCGGAAAAATCCAGATTATTGAGCACGGTTCGGGCAAACGACAGGCCGGACAAGAACGCGCTGTTGAGCAAGGTTTCGCTGAAGCTCAGGCCCAGGGACGCGCAATGGGTGAAGTTGGCGCCCGTCAGTTTGCACTGCGTGAAATTGGCTTGGGACAACTTGCTGCGCTGCCAACGGGTGTTGTTCAGGTCGCAGCTGATCAATTGCGCCTCGAGCAGGTTGGCCGCCTCGAACACGGCGTGCCCGGCCCGGCAACTTTTCCACTGCGTGCCTTCCAGGCGCGCACCGAGAAAGGAGGTTTGCGCCAGTGTGCAGCGCTCGAACACCCAATGCTCCAGCACCATCCGCGACAGGTCTGCCCCGCTCAAATCGACGCCCATCAAGCGCAACGGCCCGCGGTGCTGGTCGATCAGGTCTTGCACCTCATCGCGCTGCAAGCTGCCGCCGTCGATATCGATGTGCTGCATGAAGCCTCCGGGCAAGGGTCGATGAAAAAGAAGGCGCGAGTCTACCCTGTCGGCGCCGACAAAAAACCCGGCACGGCGCCGGGTTTTCTGTTGAGGCAACACGGCTTACTTCAACGCCGCACTCGCCGTGGTCAACGCCGCTTCAGCGCTGCGCTTGTTCTTGATCCAGTAGCACAGCCCCATGAACGCCACCCATACCGGAATCGCGTACACCGAGACCTGAATGCCCGGAATCATCAGCATGATCACCAGGATAAACGCCACGAACGCCAGGCAAACGTAGTTGCCGTACGGGTACCACAGCGCTTTGAACAGCGGCACCTGGCCGGTGCGGTCCATGTGCTGGCGGAATTTTACGTGCGAGAAGCTGATCATCGCCCAGTTGATCACCAGCGTGGCCACGACCAGCGACATCAGCAGCTCGAGCGCGTGTTGCGGGATCAGGTAATTCATCAGCACCGCCACCAGGGTGACCGCCGCCGACGCGAGGATCGAACGCACCGGTACGCCACGCTTGTCGATCTTCGCCAGGGCTTTGGGCGCATCGCCCTGCTCGGCCATGCCCAGCAGCATGCGGCTGTTGCAGTAGGTGCCGCTGTTGTACACCGACAGCGCTGCGGTCAGCACCACAAAGTTGAGGATGTGCGCGGCAGTGTTGCTGCCCAGCATCGAAAACACCTGCACGAACGGGCTGCCGCTGTAGGCATCGCCGGACGCATTGAGGGTTGCCAGCAGGCTGTCCCACGGTGTCAGCGATAACAGCACCACCAGCGCGCCGATGTAGAAAATCAGGATGCGGTAGATCACCTGATTGATCGCTTTTGGGATCACGGTTCGCGGCTGGTCAGCTTCGGCTGCGGTAAAACCGAGCATCTCCAGACCGCCGAACGAGAACATGATGATCGCCATGGCCATCACCAAACCGCTGACGCCATGCGGGAAGAAACCGCCGTGGTCCCACAGGTTGCTCACCGAGGCTTGCGGCCCGCCACTGCCGCTGACCAGCAAGTAGCTGCCCAGGGCGATCATGCCGACGATGGCCACTACCTTGATGATGGCAAACCAGAACTCGGCCTCGCCGAAGACTTTGACGTTGGCCAGGTTGATCATATTGATCAGCACGAAGAACGCTGCCGCCGAGACCCAGGTCGGGATCTCCGGCCACCAGTAGTGCACGTATTTGCCGACCGCCGTCAGCTCCGACATGCCCACCAGAATGTACAGAATCCAGCAGTTCCAGCCCGACAGGAAGCCGGCGAAACCGCCCCAGTACTTATGGGCAAAGTGGCTGAAGGAACCGGCGACCGGCTCTTCGACGATCATCTCGCCGAGCTGGCGCATGATCATGAAGGCGATAAAGCCGCAGATGGCGTAGCCCAGGATCATCGACGGCCCGGCTGATTTAAGCACCCCGGCCGAGCCCAGGAACAGGCCGGTGCCGATGGCGCCACCGAGGGCGATCAACTGGATATGCCGATTTTTCAGGCCGCGTTTCAGCTCGCCTGAAGAGGAATGGGGTCCACTCATGAAAAGGGTCTCACGCAAGGTTTGATGATGTTGAATGCACGTTGCTGCCTTGAATCTCGACTCAAGCAGCGCCGCTCAAACCCCAGCGCAGGCACCAGGAGTACAGCGTCTTTCTAACGGTCATGCGTCACCTGTTTGTTTTTATCTGTGACGAAATCGAACCCGTCCGGCTCGTGGCCAGGCGGAGTGATCAGGGTGGATAAACCCTGAGGTCTTGGCCTTTTGCGTAGGTACGCAAGGGAGTCACAGTAAAACGCGGCGCATTGTACACCGCTCGACAGCTTCGGGCCGCCCTCGGGGCGTGCCTGTGACAATCTGTCAGGCATTCCTTACAGCGCCGGGGTGCTCAATGAGCGCGCGTGTTTATCGTAAATTAATCGTTACAGCCCGGAAAATAAGCGTTACAGCCGCGCTTGATCCGTCAGAAAACGGAAAAATGTCAGTATGAAAAATCCTACAAATTAGCTTCGCCAGTGCGTTGTTTTTTCTGAATAAAAAACCGCCGCTAAAAAACAGAAGAAAAAATCCAAATGAGACCGTGTCAATAAATATTTTGCATTCTGAAACACACTCTCCTAGGTTCTTTCACTTGCCAGCGAAGCCCGTTGGCAAGCCGTTCTCAAACAACGTCCTCTAGGAGATACACCATGCAAGCACTGGAAAACGACCTGGAAACCGAACTGCAACTCGACGATTGGTTTGAAGCGCCGACCCATGAGGCCGCCGTTGAAATGATGCAAGCTGATGCCGTTGTGCCCTTTGGCACCGCGATGTGGCCTTTCTAACACCCGGCAGGCAACCGGCAGGTGTTGTGCACGGCACCTGCCCCCTTACCCCAGGCACAGAAGGACACACGTCATGGACAAGGCCCGCGCCGTCGAACACTTTCTCTACTACCTTGCGCATCACCCGGCCCTCAATGGCCTGAGCCGCCCAACCGTGCTGCTGGGCCACACCGAGCGCTATGACGCCATTGCCCAGGCGATCACCCACGGCAGCGCCGCCCGATTCAATTTCCAGTTGCAGCGCCTGGACCTGGCCGCCAGCGACACCCTGGCCCAGGCCATCGAAACCTGTGACCTGTACCTGTTTCTCTACGATTCATCGACCCTGCCCAACCCACGCGCCGAAGGCCCGGACTTTATCCGCGCCCTGCAGGAGGTGATGGCCGAGCACTGGAAGAAATCCCTGCTGTTCAAGGATTACGGCGACTATTTCTACGACACTTTCAGCGTCGAGCCGCAACGCATTGCCGACCTCAACGCCACGCTGATCCGACGCATGTCCCAGGCCAACGTGCTGAGCTTTACCGACAAACACGGCTCGCGCCTGGAAGCGCCGATGAGCAGCATCAAGAAGTGGACCAATATCAATGGCGTCGGCAACCATGACCTGGCGCCGGGCGAGATCGCCACGCACAGCGAGGCCATCAACGGCCAGGTGCGGTTTGTCGGCACGTTTCTGAGCACCATCCCGTTTGCGCGCAAATACGGCGTACTGCAATCACCGCTGGAGCTGTGGATCGAGAACTCGACGATTTGCAGCGTGGCCAGCGATGTGCCGGGCTTGGCGGACGATTTCAACAAGTACTTGAATGCCAACCCGTCCAACCGTCGCGTAGAAGAGCTGGGGATTGGCACCAATGAAGGGGTCAAGGATTTGTACGCGCGCAATGCCGGGTTCGAGGAGCGCCATTGCGGCTTGCACCTGGGCTTGGGCGGCGGGCAGAAAGGCAGTCATCACCTGGATTTGATCTTTGCCAGCGGCGTGTTGGCGCTGGATGACAAGCCGGTGTTTGATGGAACGTTTGCGTTCTGAGCACAAAATTCAGAAACACCGGAGATACAAATGTGGGAGCGGGCTTGCTCGCGAATGCGCAGTGTCAGTCACCCAATGTACTGACTGATCCACCGCATTCGCGAGCAAGCCCGCTCCCACATTTTTGACCGTATTTCATGGCAAAAAAAAACGCCAACCCGAAGGTTGGCGTTTTTTTGTGCAGCACTTACATCACTGCGGCTTCTTGCGACCAAAACCAGGACGCTGGCCGGAACCGGCCGGGGCGCCACGGCGCTTGCCCGACGGCTCGTCCGCGACCAGTTTCGGCCCAGGACGCTTGTTCGCTGCCGGCTTGGCTGGACGCTTGGTGCTGGCGCTGTCGGCTGGGCGGTCGGATGCCGGAGCACCACGGCCTTCACCACGGTTGCCGCGGCCGCCGCTTGGTGCTTCGCCGCCACGCGCAGGACGCGGGGTGCGAGGGCCACGCTCGCCTTCCTGGCGGGACGGAGCGGTTGGGCGACGCTCGCCTTCGATGTGCGGCTCACGCGAGATGCGACCGCCGGTGGCCGGCGCGTTCAGCGCAGGGCGCAGGGTGCGGGCAACACGTTCGGTACGGGCCACAGGACGCGACGATTTACGCTGCATACGCTCAAGCTTGTCTTTGCTCTTGGCGTTCATCTGCGGCATGGCAACCGGCGTCAGGCCGACTTCAGCGCTGAGGATATCGACCTCGTACTGGCTCATTTCGCGCCAGCGGCCCATCGGCAGGTCGGAGTTCAAGAACACCGGGCCGAAACGCACGCGTTTCAGGCGGCTGACCACCAGGCCCTGGGATTCCCACAGGCGACGCACTTCACGGTTACGGCCTTCCATCACCACGCAGTGGTACCAATGGTTGAAACCTTCGCCGCCTGGCGCCTGCTTGATGTCGGTGAACTTGGCCGGGCCGTCTTCAAGGACGACGCCCGCTTTCAAGCGCTCGATCATCTCGTCATCGACTTCACCGCGTACACGCACGGCGTATTCACGGTCCATCTCGTAGGACGGGTGCATCAGGCGGTTGGCCAGCTCGCCGTCGGTGGTGAACATCAGCAAACCGGTGGTGTTGATGTCCAGACGGCCGATGTTGATCCAGCGGCCTTCTTTCGGCTTGGGCATTTTGTCGAACACGGTCGGACGGCCTTCCGGGTCGTCACGGGTGCAGATCTCGCCGTCAGGCTTGTTGTACATGATGACGCGGCGCACCGATTCGGCGGCCTCTTCACGCTTGATGACCTTGCCATCAATGGTGATTGCATCGTGCAGGTCGACGCGCTGGCCAAGGGTGGCTTCAACGCCGTTGACCTTGATGCGCTTCTGGGTGATCCAGGCTTCGACGTCGCGGCGCGAGCCCACGCCGATACGCGCCAGCACCTTTTGCAGTTTTTCGCCTGCTGGGCCGATTTCCTGGCTGTCGTTCTGGTCTTGGTCGTTCATCTTAAGCACCTCCCGGTGGGTCGATTCAGGCGTGGCCTGAGGAGTGTTGAAAGCGGGGCTTTGGGCGAATACGTCGCCAAAGGGTCGCGAATCATACGCGCATGGCGCGCGTTGCGCATCACAGACTAGTCGATTAAGGCGCAGTCATTTGCTTTTCCGCCGACCGGTGGCGCCCAACGCCAACAGGCGCAGCTCGGCTTCGGCCAATACCGTGCGCTTGTCGACCTTGTCGAGCTTCTTCCAGGCGCGGATTTCGCGCTTGCTGCGGCCACAGCCGACGCAGATATCGTCGCTGAATTTGCAGATGCTGATGCACGGGTCTTTGGTGGAACTCATGTTTTCTCCCAGACAATCCAGACAATGGAGATCCAATGTGGCAAGGGGGCTTGCACCCGATGCAGTGTGTGAGCCTGCATTTTTGTCACTGGGGCACTGCTATCGGGGGCAAGCCCCCTCCCACATCGAAGTGCGTCAGTCTTCGAGTTGGCGGCGTTCGTTTTCGATGGCCTCGGCCAGCGCCCGGGCTTCGTCTTCCTCGTCGCTCAACGGCGGTTGTTCGAGGGCGGCGACGGCAGCCAGGAGTTTCTCGCGGGCCTCAGCCACGCCAAGGATGTCTTCCTCGGGCTCCGGTTCTGGCTCGGCTTCCGGTTCCGGTTCCGGTTCCGGTTCCGGTTCCGGTTCAACTTCGACCTCGGGCGCGGTTTCACCGTTCACCTGAGTTTGCGGTTCACTCGCACCGTCACGCAGCAAGTCGTCGAAGTCGGTCTTGATCCCCTGCTCCATGTCGTCCAATTCGAGCAACAAGGTATGGAAGCTGGTCTCGTCCTTCGGCTCCTCCGGCTCGGCCGTGGCGTCGGCGAGTTCCTGCAGGCTGGCAGGAACCGGTGCGTCGTCGAAATCCAATACCGGTTCGGCCTCCATCTCGCGCAGTTCGGCGAGCGGCGGCAGGTCATCCAGGTTTTTCAGGTTGAAGTGGTCGAGGAACACCTTGGTGGTGGCAAACATCGCCGGTTTGCCGGGCACATCGCGGTAGCCGACGATGCGGATCCACTCACGCTCCAGCAATGTCTTGACGATATGGCTGTTGACCGCCACACCGCGCACGTCCTCGATTTCGCCCCGGGTGATTGGCTGGCGATAGGCGATCAGCGCCATGGTCTCCAGCATCGCCCGCGAATAACGCTGTGGGCGCTCTTCCCACAGACGGCCGACCCAGGGGGAAAACTTCTCACGGATCTGCAGGCGATAACCCGACGCCACTTCGCGCAGCTCAAAGGCGCGACCATCGCAGGACTTGCGCAGGATCTCCAATGCCTTCTTGAACACCGGTGGCTCAGGGCGCTCGGCCTCTTCAAAGAGTTCGAACAGGCGCTCAAGGGATTGCGGTTTACCCGAGGCCAGGAGAAAGGCTTCCAGCAGCGGCGCCAGTTCGCGGGGTTCAGTCAAATTCATCGATTCAGCTCGTTATTCGGCTCGCGCCCGCACGTGGATAGCCGCAAAAGGCTCATTCTGGACCAGCTCGACCAAGGATTCCTTGACCAGCTCAAGGATCGCCATAAAGGTCACCACCACCCCCAGGCGCCCTTCTTCTTTGGTGAACAACTCGACAAAGGGTACAAACCCGCCGCCCTTGAGGCGTTCGAGCACATCGCTCATGCGCTCGCGGGTCGACAGCGCCTCGCGACTGACCTGGTGGCTTTCAAACATGTCGCCCCGGCGCAGCACTTCGGCCATGGACATCAGCAATTCTTCCAGGCTCACATCCGGCAACAGCTTGCGCGCCCGGGCTTCCGGGGCGTCGAGCTTGGGCACCACCACGTCACGGCCAACGCGGCTCAGACCGTCGATGCCTTCGGCGGCGGCCTTGAAACGTTCGTACTCTTGCAGGCGACGGATCAGTTCGGCGCGCGGGTCGTCCTCTTCGGCTTCGATGGTCTCCGAGCGCGGCAACAGCATGCGTGACTTGATCTCGGCGAGCATCGCGGCCATCACCAGGTACTCGGCGGCCAGCTCCAGGCGCACGGTCTGCATCAGCTCGACATACCCCATGTACTGGCGGGTGATTTCCGCCACCGGGATGTCGAGGATATTGATGTTCTGCTTGCGGATCAGGTACAGCAGCAAGTCCAGCGGGCCTTCGAAGGCTTCAAGGAACACTTCCAGGGCGTCCGGCGGGATGTACAGGTCCAGCGGCATTTCCAGGACCGCCTGGCCATAGACCATGGCAAACGGCAGTTCCTGCTGGGCGCCGGCCTGGCTGTCGACGGTTTCGACGACCGACATTCAGGCCTCGACCATGAACGGCGTCGGATCGCCGCAACCCACACGCACCACTTCCGGCTCGCCGTCGGCCAGGTTGATCACGGTGGAGGCCTTGTTGCCGCCGTAGCCGCCGTCGATGATCAAGTCGACGTGTTTTTCCAGCAGGCGGCGCATTTCGTACGGGTCGTACAGCGGCTCTTCTTCACCGGGCAGGATCAACGACACACTCATCAGCGGCTCGCCCAGTTCAGCCAGCAACGCCAGGGCAATCGGATGCTCCGGCACACGCAGGCCGATGGTGCGCTTTTTGGGGTGCAGCAACAAACGCGGTACTTCGCGGGTGGCGTTGAGGATAAAGGTGTAGGGCCCCGGCGTATGGGCCTTGAGCAGGCGGAAGGTGCCGGTGTCGACCTTCGCAAAGAGCCCAAGTTGGGACAGGTCGCTGCAAATCAGTGCGAAGTTGTGATTCTTGTCCAGGTCACGCAGGCGTCTGACCCGTTCAACCGCGCTCTTGTCGCCGATCTGGCAACCAATGGCGTAGGACGAGTCGGTTGGGTAGATCACCACGCCGCCGGCGCGGATGATCTCCACGGCCTGTTTAATCAGGCGCGCTTGAGGGTTTTCCGGATGAATCTGGAAGAATTGACTCACGTGTTCTACCTGTTCAGACGGTGGCAATAATGGGGTCATGCTTGAATCGCCCCCACAACAGCGGCAGATCTTCCGGTACCTGGCGATACTCGCCAATCTCGGACCAGCCGCCTGGGCCATGAAAGTCACTGCCGGCGCTGACCAGCAGACCAAATTCGCGAGCAAGTATCGCCAGGCTACCCACCTGATCGGCGGGTTGGTGCCCGTTGACCACTTCGATAGCGTGGCCGCCCGCTCCAATATAGTCGGCAATCAGCTTGCGGCGCTTGCTGCGGGTGAAATCGTAATGCCACGGATGCGCCAGGCTGACCCAGGCCCCAGCGGCCCGCAGAGTGGCGACGGTGTCTTCCAGGGTCGGCCAGTGTTGCTTGACGTCACCTAACTTGCCGGCGCCCAGCCATTTGCGAAAGGCCTCGGCGCGATCCTTTACAAAACCTTCACGCACCATCCAGTCGGCAAAGTGCGGACGGGCTGGGGCGTTGCCGCTGTCGCCCAGTTCCTGCTGGATGGCGCGGGCGCCCTCCAGGGCATTGGGCATGCCTTTAAGGCTGAGCTTGCGGCTTATTTCTTCGGACCGCAGCCAGCGACCATCGTGCAATTGGGCAGTGGCCTCGACCAACGGCGCGGCGTTCTGATCAAAACCGTAACCGAGCACATGAATGGTGGCGCCGCCCCAGGTACAGGACAATTCCACGCCGTTGACCAGCTGCATGCCCAACGCATGCGCGGCCGTACGGGCTTCATCGAGGCCTTCGAGGGTGTCGTGGTCGGTCAAAGACAGGACTCGCACGCCTTTTTCAAACGCACGCGCAACCAGTACTGCGGGCGCCAGGGCGCCGTCGGAGGCCGTGCTGTGGCAGTGCAAATCAACATTCACGGGGGTGTGTAACCTCAAGTCAGCTGGCGCTATCGCAACCAAGGATGTTTGTTATTATGCCGCCACATCCAGCTTCTGGCTCTTACTGTGAAACAATTCATCGACTTCATCCCGCTGTTGCTGTTTTTCATCGTTACCAAACTCGACCCCAGGGTCATTGATATCGCCGGTCACGAGCTGACATTCGGGGGCATCTACAGCGCCACCGCCGTGCTGATCATCAGCTCGATCGTGGTCTACGGCGCCATCTTCATCTCCCAGCGCAAGCTGGAAAAAAGCCAATGGCTGACCCTGATTGCCTGCCTGGTATTCGGTGGCCTGACCCTGGCCTTCCACAGCGAAACCTTCCTTAAATGGAAAGCCCCCGTGGTGAACTGGCTGTTCGCCCTGGTCTTCATCGGCAGCCACTTCATCGGTGATCGCTTGCTGATCAAGCGCATCATGGGCCATGCACTGACCCTGCCGGACCCGGTGTGGACACGCTTGAACGTCGCCTGGATCGTGTTTTTCCTGTTCTGCGGCGCCGCCAACCTGTTCGTGGCCTTTACCTTCCAGGCCTACTGGGTCGACTTCAAGGTCTTCGGCAGCCTGGGCATGACCGTATTGTTCCTGATCGGCCAGGGTATCTACCTGTCGCGCCATCTGCATGACACCGCCCCTACCACGCCGAAAACCGAGGACTGACATGCTCTACGCCATCATTGCTACCGACGTTGCCAACTCGCTGGAAAAACGCCTGTCCGTGCGCCCGGCCCACGTTGAACGCCTCAAACAGCTGCAAGCCGAAGGCCGCATCGTGCTGGCCGGCCCACACCCGGCCGTGGACAGCAACGACCCGGGCGACGCCGGCTTCACCGGCAGCCTGATCGTCGCCGAGTTTGCGTCGTTGGCCGACGCCCAAGCCTGGGCCAAGGCCGACCCGTATGTAGCAGCAGGCGTCTACGCTGATGTGGTGATCAAGCCGTTCAAGCAAGTCCTGCCTTGAACCGCTTTCTTTAATAAAGCCGGGCCGAACCTATTCGGTTCGGCGCGCTCCTAATTGCTCATTATTCTCGGTAACCTGCCGACAACGTTCTGAATATTCGTGTGGAATCAGGAGTTCCGATGCGCTTACGTCAGTTGTGTCTGTTGGCCGTGTTAACGATCGGGGCTACCGCCCACGCTGAAGAAACCTCGAACACCGGCATTTCCACGCCCCTGTCCCTGAGTGCCGGCAGCCAGATCACCGAGTTGCAGCAACGTTTGAAAGAAAGTGAACGGCTGCGTGAAGAGCTGAGCAAGCAATTGCAAAGCGCAGACACTGCCCGCGAAAGTGCCCAACTGAGTCGCTTGCGCCAAGAGAACCAACGCCTGGCCCAGCAACTCAAAGCATCACAAGGCGGCGCCTTGACCCGCTGGCTGACCGAGCAACAACAGTGGTTTGTCACCGGAGGGGCCGTCGCCCTGATCGCCCTGCTGTGCGGTATCTTCGCCAGCGGTGGGCACCGTCGCCGTCGACAATGGCTAAATTGAGTGAGTCATGAGCGAGCTGTTACTGATAGATGATGACCAGGAGCTCTGTGAGCTGCTGACCAGTTGGCTGAGCCAGGAAGGTTTCCAGGTGCGCGCCTGCCACGACGGCTTGAGCGCGCGCAAAGCCCTGGCCGACAGCGCCCCTGCAGCAGTGGTGCTTGATGTGATGCTGCCCGACGGCAGCGGCCTGGAGCTGCTCAAGCAATTGCGCAACGACCATCCGGAATTGCCGGTGCTGATGCTTTCGGCACGGGGCGAGCCGCTGGATCGCATCCTCGGCCTGGAGCTGGGCGCCGACGATTACCTGGCCAAGCCCTGCGACCCGCGCGAACTGACTGCCCGCTTGCGCGCCGTATTGCGCCGCAGTCATCCGGCGGCGGTGTCTACTCAGCTGGAACTGGGCGACCTGTGCTTCAGCCCGGTGCGTGGGGTGGTGACCATCGATGAGCAGGAATTTGCCCTCACCGTTTCGGAGAGTCGCCTGCTTGAAGCCTTGCTGCGCCAGCCGGGTGAACCGCTGGATAAGCAGGAACTGGCGCAGATTGCCCTGGGGCGTAAGTTGACCCTCTACGATCGCAGCTTGGATATGCACGTGAGCAACCTGCGTAAAAAGATCGGCCCACACCCGGATGGCCGACCACGGATCGTGGCGTTGCGTAGTCGCGGGTATTATTACAGCCTCTGAGGATTGCGGGGGGTTGGGCCTTGGGGCGAGCTTTTGGGGTGGGGGTATATCCGTTATTTGGGTGATGGCCGCTT
>NZ_CAWOAW010000027.1:605292-605936 GCF_963879675.1 Pseudomonas sp. Larv2_ips | reverse complement strand
AAAAGCCCCAAAGTAACCAAAGGGCTCTTGCCCCACCACTCGGCACCTCGCTTAGGCTCGGTGTGCCCTCACTCCGGCTTGAATCTGTGGGCCGCCGTGACGGGCCATCCATGGCCCAACACGGCTAACCCGGCGTCCTGCCGGGTTACCCACGGATTCAAGCCTGCGTTCGGCCAGCGTGGTTTAACGGGGCGCCTAAGATCAAAGTCAACAGCAGATCAAGATCAAAAGCAGAGCACGGCGGCCTGGTAGCCGACCTGAGTGGTTAGATCATAAGCGGACGCGAGGCGGCCTGACAGCCGGCCTGATCTTGAAGGCTGAACTCAATCAAATGTGGGAGCTGGCTTGCCTGCGATGGCATCAACTGGTTGTGCCTGATAGACCGAGGTGCCTGCATCGCAGGCAAGCCAGCTCCCACAGAAAAGCAAAAGCAGTGCGGTGCTGGCAGCTGAACTCGGTCAACTTGTGGGAGCGGGCTTGCTCGCGAAGGCGGTGGATCAGTCAACTCATGTGTAGCTGACACACCGCCTTCGCGAGCAAGCCCGCTCCCACATTTGGATCTCAGTGCATCAGATAGAAGTGGGTTGCTGTGCTGTTGCTGTGCTGTTGCCCTGCTTTTGCTTCAACCACTCAGGTCGGCTACT
>NZ_CAWOAW010000027.1:495733-605282 GCF_963879675.1 Pseudomonas sp. Larv2_ips | reverse complement strand
GGCAAGCCCGCTCGCCACGGTAAGCCCGCTGCCGCAGACGACCGCTCCCACATTTGGATCGATGTAGATCGGAAGTACCTGCGACATGCCCCGCTACAAAACCCACACGCTTTTCACCTCTCAATACGTATAATGCGGACCTTTCAGGGTTGTAAGAAATACGGCATACACTTGTAGCCTTACTTACCCGTAGACCCCGCACTGGCCTGCTGAGCCGGGCCATTCACACAGGTGCCATCCATGGATTTCAACCCGCTCGACCTTATCCTGCATCTCGACGTTTACCTCGACATGCTGGTGAGAAACTACGGAGTGTGGATCTACGCCATTCTGTTCCTGGTTATCTTTTGCGAAACCGGCTTGGTGGTCATGCCATTCCTGCCCGGCGATTCCTTGCTGTTCATCGCTGGCGCTATCGCGGCAGGCGGCGGCATGGACCCGATCCTGTTGGGCGGCTTGCTGATGCTGGCGGCCATCCTGGGTGACAGCACCAACTACGTGATCGGGCGAACAGTGGGAGAGCGCTTGTTCAGCAACCCGAACTCGAAAATCTTCCGCCGCGACTACCTGCAAAAAACCCACGAGTTCTACGACAAGCACGGCGGTAAAACCGTGACCCTGGCGCGCTTCCTGCCGATTCTGCGTACCTTCGCGCCCTTCGTCGCCGGCATCGCCAAAATGCCTTACCCGCGCTTCTTCGGGTTCAGCGTGTTCGGCACCGTGCTGTGGGTCGGCGGCCTGGTGACCCTGGGTTACTTCTTCGGCAATGTGCCGTTCATCAAGAAGAACCTGTCGCTGCTGGTGGTCTTTATCATCCTGCTGTCGCTGATCCCGATGATCATCGGTGTGTTCCGCAGTCGCTTTGGCCGCTCTTCCTCCGAAGCCAAACCGCAGTAACCGGCGATGTGGTCCCTCAGCGCCTGGCGTCGCCGGCGCCTGCTGGCCAAGCACCCGATTGCCGACGACACCTGGCAACGGGTGCGCCACCACCTGAGCTTTCTCGACGGCATCAGCGCCGAGCAAGACCAGTGGCTGCGCGAAGCCTGCGTAGTCTTCCTCGCCGAAAAACACCTCACCGCCCTGCCCGGCGTCGAGCTGCATCAGGAACAGCGCCTGCTGCTTGCCGCCCAGGCGCAATTGCCGTTGATGAACCTGGGCGACCTCGATTGGTACCAGGGCTTCCACGAAATCGTGCTGTACCCCGACGACTTCGTCAGCCCGCAACGCCATCGCGACGCCAGCGGCGTGGAGCATGAGTGGGACGGCGAACACAGCGGCGAAGCCTGGCAGCAAGGCCCGGTGATTCTCGCCTGGCCCGGCGTCCTGGCCAGCGGCCAGTGGGAAGGCTACAACCTGGTGATCCACGAGCTGGCGCACAAACTCGACATGCTCAACGGCGACGCCAACGGCCTGCCGCCGCTGCACCACGACATGCGTGTGCAGGAATGGGCCAGCGTGATGCAAAGCGCCTTTGATGACCTCAATCGCCAGTTGGACGCCCACCCGGACGCAGACACCGAGATCGACCCCTACGCCGCCGAAAACCCGGCGGAGTTCTTTGCCGTCACCAGCGAATATTTTTTCAGCGCCCCGGATTTACTGGTCAGCACTTATCCACAGGTGTACGCGCAACTGAGCCGCTTTTATCGCCAGGATCCCCTGGCCCGCCTGCATCAACTGCAGGCCAGCGATGCGCGCTATCAGACGGAACGCCACGCGCCGTACGACGTCTGACGCATGGCATCAGCGTCAGAATATGCCTATAATCGCCGCCACTTTTAGGCCAATCCGGCCATGTTCCATGGCCAACTACGGGGGCAACGCCCAATGAGCTACAGCAAGATTCCGGCTGGCAAAGACCTGCCGAACGACATCTACGTCGCCATCGAAATTCCGGCCAACCACGCGCCGATCAAATACGAAATCGACAAAGACAGCGACTGCCTGTTCGTTGACCGTTTCATGGCCACCCCAATGTTTTACCCGGCCAACTACGGTTTCATCCCCAACACCCTGGCTGACGACGGTGACCCCCTCGACGTGCTGGTCGTAACCCCTTACCCGGTTACCCCAGGCTCGGTTATCCGCGCGCGCCCAGTCGGCATCCTGAACATGACCGACGACGGCGGCGGCGATGCCAAAGTTATCGCGGTACCCCACGACAAGCTGTCCCAGCTGTACGTGGACGTGAAGGAATACACCGACCTGCCGCCACTGCTGCTGGAACAGATCAAGCACTTCTTCGAGAACTACAAAGACCTCGAAAAAGGCAAATGGGTGAAGATCGACGGTTGGGGCAACGCAGACGCCGCCCGCGCCGAGATCATGAAGTCGGTGGCTGCCTACAAAGGCTGATACCCGCTCCTCATTGCCTCGGCAATCAAAAAAGCCCCGACTATTCGGGGCTTTTTTTGTGGGAAAAATTAAACTCCAAGTGCAATGTTTAATGCGCCATGTTTAACAGCATTAAGACACTGACATATCGACCTACAACTAAGTAAATCCCTACACGCGCAATTCAACGCATAGTTTATTTGATGTCTTTTTTCGGCCAGTAAACTCTGCGTTTATGAATACATCAGGTGATCGACTAAAAGCGTTATTACGGGAAGTTCATCTTTCCGCCTCCGACTTCGCCAAGAACCGCGGCGTCACGCCTCAACACGTGAACAACTGGTTCAAACGCGGCGTGCCCATGGGCCGACTCAACGAGATCGCAGAACTGCTTTGCGTCTCCAGCCGTTGGCTGCGCACCGGCGAAGGCCTCAAACACCCACCGGCAAACTTCCTGCTGGAAGGCCCCGGTACCACCAAAGGACTGCCTACCCGCGAAGACAGCGGCAAGTACCTCACCGGCCCCACCCGCCTCCCGGAAAAAATCGACGTGGAGATTGCCCTCCACCCCACCTTCACCTCCACCGAGCGCATCCGCGTCTCCCTGCACACTCTGGAAACCCTCAACGTAAACCCCGACCGCGCCATAGGCGCCTACATGGTCGACAACAGCATGATCGACATCATCCAGCAAGGCGCCACCCTCGCCATCGACCGTGGCCGCAGCCAAATCACCGACGGCGAAATCTACGCCGTCGAACACGACGGCATGCTGCGCATCAAATACCTCTACAACCGCCCCGGCGGCGGCCTACGCATGCGTAGCCACAACGCCAGCGAACACCCGGACGAATACCTCACCCACGAGCAGCGCTTTGAACAGAACTTTCAGATCGTGGGCTGGGTGTTCTGGTGGTCCACCCTCAACAACCGCCGACCGGTGCCGCTGGACGAACACCTGCTGGGTTGGGAAGGCTCTAAATCGGACCCGGAGGTAGGCATTTGAAGTGAATGTGGGTATCATCCGCCGCACATTTGGCAGGGGGTGGCTTTGCGCTATCCATCCTGCCTGGCGATGCGGAGGAGTTCCCGCGGATGCCCCTACTATTCAGCCCGACGTGATGTGGGCTGAGCGATTTGAAGGCTGGTGAGGTTTGTCAAAAACAAGCTGAGGCAGTCCCCGAGAAGCCGGCCACAAGCCGGCTTTTTAATTTCCGCCGTTCCGGTGATGTCCAACAGTTACTGAGTGCCAATTTTGTGCTCACTCAATAAATGGCTGAAGTCTCTTTGCAGCGTTGCCAAGCGGACCTCAAGCTCTCTCTGAGTTTTCGTCAAATCTGAAAGCGATTTTTTATGTGCCTGCCGAGCTATGATGTACCTTGAGACATTCAAGCTATAACTATTGCTCTCCAGCTCATCAGCCGTTACGAATCTGGAAACGCCGTCTACTTCTATGAGTTTTTTGTACTTTTCAAGAGTCGAGCTAAACGGAAGACCTAGAGAAGAGGCTAGACCAGTATTAACATGTCGCTCTGCTTCGGCCGAGTCGATTAATAAAATTGGACTTTTAGGTAATCGCGACTTTCGCAAAACCAAGATCGCTGTCGGAATCATCGTATTTTTTAGCGCCCCGCCAGGCAAAGCAATTACCGCCTCAACTATTCCGGACTGTATAATTTTTTCTCTGATTACCCCCTCAATCCCACCCCGAAAAAGCACACCATTGGAAACAAGCACGGCAGCACGGCCCTCTGGCTTAAGTGACTTTATGATCATTTGCAGAAAGGCGAAGTCGGCGTTATTTTGAGGGGGGATTCCAAAATCAAAATATGAGTCACTTACACGTCTTCCATAGCTCTCAGTAGCAAGTGAAAAGGGAGGGTTAGCAAGTATTATATCGTAGGCAGAAACTTCTAAATCTTGAAGAGAATCTGATATGCGAATATCACTACCGAAAATATCATGAACAATACAATTTATTTTTGCGATTCGCGCCGCTGATAAATTTATTTCTCTCCCATAAGTTTTAAGTTTTGAGTCAGCATCAATATTCGACGCTTTAATATTGGCTGAAACTAAAAATCCACCAGAGCCGCAAACCGGATCGTATATAATTTCTCCGCCTCTAGGCTCAACGATTTCCACCATCATTTCTACAAGATCACGTGGAGTATAAGCCTCGCTGGCCCTCCTTCCTTGCATCTCTGAAAAAAATTGAATTATCGCTTCAAAGGTGTCGCCACAGTAGAGCTCACTATCTGAAACCACACCATATAATGATATACACGCGCGCCTAAAGGCAGCAGAATTTATTTCCCTTCCGCGCGTTATTAAATGCTCGATAGTTTCGCTTAGGCCCAGAGCATCATCATAAAGTTCATCAACGTGTGTTGCAGCTTTCAGAAGCTTAGAAAAAAAAACCTCGTCACCTAGCGTTTGGACCAACTCCGAAACAAACAAACTGTCTTGCTTTAGCAATTCGCGCCGATGAATTAGAATAAATAAAACAAAAAAAACACTAACAAAAAAATCCTTATACTCTTGACTATCCAGATTTGTACTTGAACGAAGCTCCGCTATTATCGCAGCGATAGATATTTGAACATTATTATTCACAAATCTTCTCTCAAAAGTTCAGCACAAAAGACATCAAGAAGTTCCTCGCCATTTTCAATTAACAAATTGAGAATCTGTTTTTGGGATACCCAGTTCTTATAAGCCTCCGCTATTTTTATTTGGATATTTGGAACTGGCATAGGTACAGGAAGACTTGACAGCTCCTTTAGACCTATGTTAGCCACGACACTACCAGCCTTGAGGCGCGATATTTGTGATCGGCCTTCGACAGAATTAAGATACCAGCATATGTAAGCCGGATTAACGTCTGTTCTTGGGGCGCTTAAAATCGCTACTTGATTCGTGGTTATAATAGATGGCACATCAGGCAATGTAAGAAGGCTCGCTTCTATCCTATTCCCTCGGAGGGGGATCAGAATATCACCAGATTTTAGTATGTTTTTTGCTTTACCCGACTCTACCGCTGCAAACGGAAGAGCAGCAAAGTCAACGCCTTCTTCGCGGATATCTTTAATTTGAACGACTCTATATCCATCGCTCCGATTTTCATCTTCAGCCTTGCCTCTAAAGGTATGACCTGCACGGACTGCCATCACGTCGGATAGCTTTTCAATTTTCAATGGCGCCTACCTACTTTCAGAGGCTGTTCAAAATTAGAGTTTACCCTAATGTACGTTGAGGAGTCCGCACCGCTACTTGGCATCGTGTGCTCATAATAGAAGCTAAAATTCTGAAAACACAACCAAGGTAAAATCACTGCATAAAGCTTCATTTTTTTCATAGTAGCCTCCGAACGTCACAAGCAGTACGAAACGTACTGCCCTAGTGATACCACTGTAGGCATACTCCACGCCCATGTCAACAGTATATGTCGTACTGCAAATTATTTTCCCTAAACACATTCGCACGCTCTACACCTAGCTATGGTTTTTACACGCGAACGGGCGTGGACACACCATTCCTTGTGGTGAACTCCGCTTCAGTTAGAGCCATCCCTCACAAAGTTTCGACGCTTGGTCGAGAATCATCTGCGCTGCATCCTCAGCCTTATCCGGCGGATACTTGTATTTACGCAAAATCCGCCGCACCAGGATTCGTAGCTTAGCCCTAACACTTTCACGGCTACTCCAGTCGACACTCACATTGGCCCGCAGACTGGCAGTCAGCTCATGGGCGATTTTCGCCAGGATTTCATCGCCCAACTCCCGCACAGAAGCTTCGTTTGTCGCCAAAGCATCGTAAAACGCTAACTCATCATCGTTCAGCCCAAGCACGTCACCACGCTTGCTGGCCTGGGCGAACTTTTTGGCCATTTCAATCAGCTCTTCAATGACCTGCGCCGTTTCGATGGAGCGGTTCTGGTAGCGTTTGATGACGTTGCCCAACAACTCAGAGAATTTCTTCTCTTGAGTCAGGTTAGAGCTGTAACGGCTTTTGATTTCGCCTTCGAGCAATCGCTCCAGAAGCTCCACTGCCAGGTTTCTTTCTGGAAGGTTGCGCACCTCTGCAAGAAACGCGTCATCGAGCAAGCCGATATTAGGTTTTTCAAGGCCCACCGCCTCGAAAATATCAACAACATCGCCAGAGACCACGGCATTGCCGATGATCTGTCGAATGGCTAACTCGCGCTCTTCGTCGGTTTTTTTCTGCTGACTGACTTCGCGTTTGATCAGAATGACTTTAATAGCCTGAAAGAACGCCACCTCTTCGCGAACAGCTTTGGCCTCATCCAGTGTGCAGCACAATGTAAATGCCTTACCCATGGCCAACGCGTTATCGGCAAACCGCTTTTTGCCATCCTCCATTCCCAGAATATGGTTAGCTGCGCCGGCCAGTAGTTTGTGTCCACCCGTGAGAAAGTCACCGTAATCGAAGCCATGTAGTAGGCTGCGCAGAACGTCGAGTTTCTCCTCTAATACCGAATAGGCTTCGTACGCATCCACCGTCGGCCGGCCTTTACCTTTGCTGCCGGTGTACTCCTTCAGCGCGGCTTTCAGTTCGTTGGCAATGCCAATGTAGTCCACCACCAGGCCACCCTGCTTGTCCTTGAAGACACGGTTAACCCGGGCAATGGCCTGCATCAGGTTGTGGCCCTTCATGGGTTTGTCCACGTACAAGGTATGGACGCACGGTGCGTCAAACCCGGTCAGCCACATATCGCGGACAATCACGAGTTTGAGGGGATCCAGTGGGTCTTTGAAACGTTTCTCCAAGCGCTTTTTGACCTGGCCAGAATAGATATGCGGTCGCAGCAAAGCCTTATCCGATGCGCTGCCCGTCATTACGATTTTGATTGCACCTTTCTCAGGATCCTCGTCGTGCCACTCTGGACGCCGGGCGATGATCTCGTTGTATAGGTGCACACAGATCTCGCGACTCATGGCGACCACCATGGCCTTGCCGGGCATCTGCTCCATACTGACCAGACCCAGATTACGCGCCTCAAAGTGCGTGATCAGATCCGACGCAATGCTCCGAATCCGTGGTTCTGCCCCGACGACCTTTTCCAACGCGGCCCAACGGCTTTTCAGTCGCGACTGCTGGTCGTCTTCTTCGTCTTCTGCCAACTCGTCGACCTGATCGTCGATCGTAGGTAGCTCGCTCTCTTTCAGCGACAGTTTGGCCAAGCGCGACTCATAATAGATGGCGACGGTCGCCCCATCTTCAGTGGCCTGCTGCATGTCATAGACGTGAATGTACTCACCAAAAACCGAGCGCGTGTCGCGGTCCTCACCGGATACTGGAGTACCAGTGAAAGCGACAAAAGTGGCGTTCGGCAGCGCATTGCGCAAGTGATGAGCAAAACCAACCTGATAACGCGCTTTGCTCTCAGCAACCTGAAGCCCCGTGGGTACTTTCAGCTCAGCGTTAAAACCATATTGAGTGCGATGAGCCTCATCGGCGATAACAACAATGTTTGGCCGCAAGGACAATACCGGGAAGCTGTCTTCATCGACTCCAGGCATAAACTTCTGGATGGTCGCGAACACGATACCGCCACTAGGACGGTTGGCCAGTTTGGCACGCAAGTCCCCACGCGATTCCACCTGGACGGGTTGCTCACGCAGCAAATCCTGGGACAACGAGAACACCCCGAATAACTGACCATCCAAATCGTTGCGGTCAGTGATCACCACAATGGTTGGGTTTTCCATCGCAGCTTCCTGCATCACCCGAGCAGCAAAACACGTCATGGTGATGCTCTTACCCGAACCTTGCGTATGCCAGACCACCCCGCCCTTATGACTGCCGCCGGGACGCGAGGCTGTCACTACCTGCTGAATGGCTGCGCGAACTGCATGGAATTGGTGATAGCCAGCAATCTTCTTTACCAACCGGCCGTCGTCCTCGAACAACACGAAGTAACGCAAGTAGTCGAGCAACATCTCTGGTACCAGAGCACCGCGTACCAATGTCTCCAGCTCGTTGAATTGCCCCAATGGGTCGAGATCCTGGCCGTCGATGGTCCTCCAATTCATGAAGCGCTCAAGATCAGCCGACAACGACCCCATACGGGCCTCACTACCGTCGGAAATCACCAGGACTTCGTTGTATTGGAACAGGTCCGGAATCTGCTCTTTATAGGTCTGGATTTGATCAAAGGCTTTACCCAGATCAGCCTTCACATCTGCAGGATTTTTCAGTTCGAGCAATACCAACGGTAGCCCGTTAACAAACAAGATGATGTCCGGACGCCGAGTATGTTTCGGCCCCTGGATACTGAACTGATTGACCGCCACCCAGTCATTGGCCTTCACATCCGTCCAATCGATCAGGCGAACGAAGTCGCCTCTTGTCTCTCCGTCTTTTTGATACTGCACGGGTACGCCGCCGACCAGCAGGCGATGGAACAAGCGGTTAGCCGACAACTGCACCGGCAGCCCCAACTCTAGTACCTGCTTCAACGCATCCTCACGCGCAGCAACTGGGACCTCTGGATTGAGCCTCACCATGACACTGCGCAGGCGCTCAGCCAGAACCACCTGGCGATAGCTTTCGCGCTCGGTTTGCTCACCATCATGAGCGATATTCGGCCCATACAAATGGGTATAACCCACCTCTGCCAGCCAGCCGAGGGTATCCTGCTCCAATTGGTCTTCGGTCATTCCAACTCACTTCCTGTGTTCAGATCACCGGCCAATTCGGCCTCAATCTCGGCAATGCTCGGCAGATTTCGGCCCAGGGTTTCGGGCAAGTCGCGCAGCAATTGGTATTCAGCAACTCCTATGGGTTTGTCGATTCCCGACAAAGCGTATTCGGCCACCAAGCGGTTTTGCTGTTTGCATAGCAGCAGGCCGATGGTGGGTTTGTCATCCTCAGCTTTAATCTGCGCATCCACGGCCGCCAGATAGAAATTCAACTGGCCAGCGTGTTCGGGTTTGAAAGCCGTTGCTTTGAGCTCTACCACCACATAACACTTGAGGCGGGTGTGGTAGAACAGCAAATCAATGAAGAACTCATCACCGCCCACATCCAGTCGAAACTGGCGGCCGACGAAAGCAAAGCCTGCGCCTAGCTCCAGCAAGAAACGAGTGATATGACGGATCAGCCCATCTTCAATATCGCGCTCGTGAGCATCGTCGCCCAAGCCGAGAAAGTCGAACAAGTAGGGATCTTTCAGGGTTTCGTGAGCCAACGCCGACTCAGCAGCCGGTAAACGTGCAACAAAGTTAGTGACTGCCGCGCCCTGGCGTTGCTGCAAGCGGTTCTTGATATTCTGCTCCAGCGTGCTGCGTGACCAACCGAGCAAGACAGTTTGCTGCGCGTACCACTCACGCTCGGCAGGGCTGGCCAGCTTGGTCAGCAGGGTCACCACATGGAACCAGGGCAATTGGGCAGCAGGCTGCTGCCCAAATAGAGCATTAGGGCAATGCTGAGCAAAAAACGCCATGTACTTGAGGTTACGGCTGGAAAAACCACGGATATCGGGAAAGGCATCGGAAAGGTCGCGCGCCAATCGCTCAATGACTTTCGCGCCCCAAGCGTTAACCTGCTGACGTTGCCTGATTTCCGCACCGATCCGGTGATACAACTGCACCAACTCTGCGTTGACGGCCAGTGCAGCACGTTGCCGGGATTGAGCAATATCGACTTTAAGCTGAGTCAACCAGTCGGCGTAGCCTTCGGGCAGTGCGGAAATAGTTTCTTTAGTCACTCACTGATCTCCCACTCCTTGGCCGACACCTCACCAGTCTGGTGAAAACGACGTATACGTCCGATGAACTCGGCGAAGTCAGTATTCTCTTCAGTCAGTCGATTGCACATATCCCAGTCGACTTCACTGCGTTCGCGAGCAGGAATCAAAATTTGGCTTTCCGCGGGATTCTGTACGTCTAGCTGTATCACACCAATGCCATGGGCTGAAGCGAGCATACGTAATTCTTTGAGCGTGCCGTCACCCTCAACGGTGCCCGCTACCAAGTAGCCGAAATGCGCCCAGGAGGAGTTGGATACTGCCTGGAAAAAGCTCTTACGGGCGTTCGAACGATTGAGCAGCAGTTTGACTTCGAAGGACCATAGCCGGGCACGACGTTCGCCTAGTACACGAACGCAGTCACGCAGGCCTAGCGTCCAGTCAGCTGTCAGATTTTCCAAACCTACCAAATCGGGATGCAGCCATTCGTTGCCACCGCTGCCAGCACGGTTAGACGAACGTTTTTCGTTGATCCGCATGGCGTATACCCGCTGATCGTCCGTCAGCAGGTATTCGGCCAGCAATGGGTAAAGTGCGTGTTCACGCAACGGCGATGGCTCAGGTAGGTCTGACGTGGCGAGGGCTACCCCTTCAGCCGCCGCCACCTCAGAGTTGGCGTCCATTTCCGACCAGTAATAATGACGAGGCCGGCCTTCGGTCGTTTTCAACTGAGGATGCATCTGCTGCCAGCGAGGGCGTGAACCAGAAATCTCTGCTACCAGTTGCTGTACCAAATCACTGTCAGTCTGGATGTAGCCGGCACTACCTGCTTTTTTGACCGCACATTCGGCGGGGAACTGCTCGAAGATCCATTGAGCAAGTTCACGGGCAGTTTGCTGGGTGTCTGACAGGCTTTGTAGGCGGTCGATCACCCGCTGGCGAAGGTTCAGAGCCATAGTTAGACAGTTTCCGATGATATATTTTCGATAGAGCTATCCATTGCCGGCAAACGCATTTCGCCCAAAAAAAGTCGTGGGAGCAGGGTGTCTCGGAGCTGAATGAGAGATTTGGATTGCTCTTGGTTCACCGCAATTTTCTGCTGAATACTGTCAGTAATATATTCAAACACCTCCGCCACCTCTTCCGACGGAACAACTACGGGGTACCGCCCTAGGACATCATTCTGGACACGCTGCCGACCACTAGTACCAGACATACTTTGCATTGCGTGCTCGCGAAACGCAGAGTGGCGCGCCAGTAAGTAGCCATGATAAGCAGGTAGTGGTGCTTTGGGACGAAGTACTACAAACTCAGTCGAACCCCAACCTACTTGATCACCCGAAAGAAAATCGACAAAAGCACACTTTCCATTTTCGAGGCACGGTGTGATACGGGCAAGCAGAGTGTCACCGTTGATGAACTTGGTGCCCGACCCCATCTCTCGCTGAGCGACGTTGCTGACTACATGGCCTCGTGTACCGACGTTTGCCATATCTAGATACGGCGCCAATTCCCCCTTCTTGAGCTTACGTGATGGATTAATTTCATAAGCATCGGCAAGCGCCAGTATCTGCCACCCCTTAGGCACTAGCCCCAACTCCGATAGTTCAAAACTATCGGGAAACAAAGAAGCAGTAGCGGAATCAATGCCCCCCGGATCAACTCCTTCTACCTTAGCGATCACGGGGTCAAAATTGATGAACCACGACTCGAAAAGCGCTTGGGCAATAGCTTCCAGGGTAGCGTTGGTCTCACGCAGCAGCGCTACTCTCTTTTCAATGCCATCGAGCAACTCTACAAGAAGCGTTCCAGCAGTAGTAAGGGATGGAACCGGAAAATCTAGAAAATCGTCACGGGATAGTCCAAGGGTAGTTGTACCAGTCGCACGCTCCCGACAATAGCTTCGATAAGATGGCGTTCTTAAAAGCCAGTAGACGTAATCTTTTGAAATTGACTCACTATTGAAAATAAGCTTAACGGTATCTTGCGTTAAGCGACCTGATGGGATATCAATAGGAACGCGTGCGACCGCTCCTAGCAAATCTGCTGATTGAGTAACGTCTTTTAATGAAACGTAAATATCACCTGGTTTGAGTGAGATCTTTTCAGGACATTCCCCCCCATACGTCTTGAAACCTCTGTAACGAAATCCGCCATTAGGCTCAATAGAGGCCAAACCCAGTAATACTGGACCTGAAATTCCTACTAAGGCACCTTTATATGTCGTTCCCCGCTGCAAGCTGACAAAATCGCGGAGTGTTCGTGAACTCTCAGACGTCATAACCGAGCCTCGACAATTGCTCGCTGATCAAATGATCAAGCTCAACCCCCTTAGCCATCTGCTCCCCTAACAGAACCGTAAGATGCTGCATTTTATCGGCAAAGGCATCGTCGTCGTTTTCCACCGCTTCAGCCCCAACATAACGGCCTGGGGTCAGAACGTAACCGTGTTCGGCGATTTCGGCGAGGCTGACACTCCGACAGAAACCAGGTACGTCAACGTACTCAGCTATCTCTCCCCCCACATTCAATGGTTCACCACGCCAGTTAGCGACAATTTGAGCGATGTGTTCGATCTCACTGTCGAGCAGCTCAATTTGTACTCGGCTAATACTCGTCCCAAGCTTTCGTGCATCAATAAACAGCACCTCACCCGAACGCTTGGGCTTCTGCTTGGCGAGGAACCATAAACACGCAGGAATCTGTGTATTTAGAAATAGTTGCCCCGGCAACGCAACCATCACTTCCACTACATCAGCCACAACCATTGCCCGACGGATATCGCCTTCTGTGTTCTGACTGGAACTCATCGAACCATTTGCCAAAACAATTCCTGCCCGACCACTTAACTTGAGGTGATAAAGCATGTGCTGCAGCCACGCATAATTAGCGTTACCTTGAGGTGGCGTGCCATAAACCCAACGGGGATCGCCTTCCAGGCTACCGTGCCACCAATCACTAATATTGAATGGGGGATTGGCCATTACAAAGTCAGCGCGCAGTTCTGGATGCTGATCACGCACAAAGCTATCAGCTGGCTCCTTGCCAAGATTGCCCTCGAAACCGTGGATCGCAATATTCATCGCTGCCAAACGCCAAGTCGTTGGGTTGGACTCCTGACCATAGATAGAAACATCCCCAAGCTTACCGCCATGGGCCTTGATGAATTTCTCCGACTGCACAAACATACCGCCAGACCCGCAACACGGGTCATAGACCTTGCCATGATGCGGGTTTAGCGCAGCCACCAGGGTCTTGACGATGCTGGCCGGGGTATAGAATTGACCAGCGTTCTTGCCCTCAGCACGAGCAAACTGCCCAAGAAAATATTCATACACCTGCCCCAGTAAATCACGCGCCTTGCCAATCTCCGAGCCGAAACCAATAGTTGAGATTAGGTCGACCAGTTCACCCAATTTTCCGTCCGGCAACTCAACGCGGGCAAAGCGCTTGTCCAGCATGTTTTTTAGCTTGGGGTTTTCCACCTCGATAGCACTTAAGGCATCATCAATGTGCTTGCCGATATCTACCCGCTTCGCAGCAGCACGTATCGATTCCCAGCGCGCCACTTCGGGCACCCAGAACACATTCACTTCTTTGTAGTAGTCGCGCTCCTCCAGCTCTTGAGCCAGTAGTTCAGCATCGTCGCTGTCCAGATAATAATCGTCACTGGCATCCGCAAAGCGTCGCACCAGCTCCGCGCGGCGTCCAGCAAAGCTGTCAGAGATGTATTTGAGGAAGATCAGGCCAAGGACGATGTGCTTGTACTCAGCAGCATCCATGTTGGCGCGCATCTTATCCGCAGTAGCCCACAGCGTTTTTTGCAGATCCTGCAGGGTATTACTGGTTTGCAGACCTGTGGGCTTGCGCCCAGGCTTCTTCTTTACCGACTCAAGCTCTGGGGTGACAGGACTTTCGCTCGACAAAAAACGAGCACGTGCCTGATTGAGCGCTTCTTCAGCAAGACTGCTGGCGGTCTGTTCGGCACCCTTTTGATCCGTCATGGACTACTTCCTACATTCGACGCAGATGAATCGCGTGATAAAAATTGAAAACCCGACCACAGAGGTTCGGGCGAAGATCGCCCGTATGATAACGGGTCGCCACCTGTTTAGTCTGAGTTGTGACAACCGAGAGAGCGCAGTGCCTGGCGCAGCTCACCGAGCACGGATGCCATGACCCCAATTGGGCAGCAGGCTACTGCACAAAATGGAAACGGATGAGTTGAAATGTCGCCAATAGCGACATGAAGGTAATACGTGTCGCAAAAACGATAAATTGCGACATGAGGACAGTAAGCTAACAAGCAAGCTCGTATGGCATTTGGTCAGCACCTTGCCGACCAAATGCAGAGGTCACATCAACTAGGCTGTAAACACGCCACAGCCCGATCCGCCACCATCTTCGCCATCTCCACCAAATGCATCACCGCCCGATGCGGCGCCCCAAGCGGTTCACCAAGCGCCTGCGACGTAGCCACCGCACACTGCAGCAGCTCAGCCACTCGTACCCAGGCATCCTCAAAGCTCAGCTCTTCATTAACAGTGAATGGCTCAGTCGCAGCCGATGAAGGGAAATCCGAAACAACATCATCCATAGCAAAACTCCAATCGATAATTTGGAGCTGCCGCTACCCGCGACTAAACGAAAGGCGGCAGCTGTACGCAGGTTAGTCGACCGGTCGATTGGAAACCCGGCGCACCCGGAGGTGCCCTGCGCACAGCCACCATAAGATGCAGGCGAAGGGGTGCCTGACTCATGAATTGCTATGCGCCAATCGAATCCGGGCGACTAAACCCGATCACTGAAAATGCAGTGACGGTCCGCAGCCTAGTCGCGGGATTTTGCTGGCGCAAGCCGCTGGGATTCTCTAGGAAACGTCCTGCAAATGAAAGGGACCGGTACTGCTGGCCCTTCAACCATTGTCATCTTTGAGTTGACAGTATTACCCCTCCCACCTGATTTATCCCCCACGCCCCACCCATTAATCTGTGCCCATGTTGAACGCAACGCCAAACCAACCCAACTAAAAAAAGGATTTCAACCATGAGCACTCCAACCCTCAGCCGCTTGAACAAAGACGACGCCGTAGTTCTGCTGGTCGACCACCAAACCGGCCTGATCTCGCTGGTCCAGGACTTCTCCCCCAACGAGTTCAAGAACAACGTGCTGGCCCTGGCCGACCTGGCGAAGTTCTTCAACCTGCCGACGATCCTCACCACCAGTTTCGAGCAAGGTCCTAACGGCCCGTTGGTGCCGGAACTGAAGGAGATGTTCCCGGAGGCGCCCTATATCGCTCGCCCGGGTCAGATTAATGCGTGGGATAACGAGGATTTCGTTAAGGCGGTCAAGGCGACTGGGCGCAAGCAGATCATCATTGCGGGTGTGGTGACGGATGTGTGTGTGGCGTTCCCGACGTTGTCGGCGCTGGCGGAGGGTTTTGAGGTGTTTGTGGTGACGGATGCGTCGGGCACGTTCAATACCACGGTGCAGCAGGCGGCGTGGAGCCGGATGACGCAGGCGGGTGCGCAGTTGATGAATTGGTTTTCGGTGGCGTGTGAGTTGCAGGGCGACTGGCGCAATGACATGGAAGGGTTGGGGAATTTGTTGTCCCAGCGGATTCCTAACTATCGGAATTTGATGAATGGGTATGCGGCGGTGACGGCGCGTCAGGGCTGAGGTTGACGGGATTTCCCCAAAAACCTGTGGGAGCGGGCTTGCCCGCGATGGCGGTGAATCAGTCGATATATTCGGTGACTGATGCACCATCTTCGCGGGCAAGCCCGCTCCCACATTTGATCTTCGCTGCCTTGGAGTATTGGTGCAGACCCGCTCACCACAGAGGCGCTGTTTGCCCTTACTCAGTCGAGGATCAGGTGCGGCAAGAACCGGCTTGAGTCTTTGGTGATCAAGCTATTGTCTTCGCGCACGCCGATGCCGGCGGCTTGATCGCCAATCACCCACGACCCGATCAGCGTGTAGCTGTCGCCAAAGCGCGGCAGCGGCGCGAATTCCTGGAGGATGAACGGCGCGTCGGTGTAGGGGCCGTCTTCTTTTACGATCAGGCCGTCGGCGGTTTGCAGTTCGATGTTGGCGCCTTCGCGGGAGAAGAACGGTTTGCGCACCCAGCCCTTTGGCACGGCTTTGCCGGGGTCGGTATCCAGGTGGGACGCGAGCAGGTTGGGGTGGCCTTGGTTGAATTCCCACAGCAGCGGCAGGACGCCTTTGTTGGAGAGGATGGATTTCCAGGCGGGCTCGAAGAACTGGGTATCGCACTCGGCAATCGCGGCGCCGAAGGGCTCGTGGAAGATGAATTCCCAGGCGTGCAGTTTGAACAGGTGCGCAATCCAGCGATCTTCGAGGTCGACGAAACGGCCTTCGCTGGTGAGGCCAATGTCTTCAATGTCGATGTGGCGTGATTCGATGCCGACTTTTTCCGCGACCAGGCGCAGGTAGTCCGTGGTGCCTTTGTCTTCGACCGAGTCTTTCATCGAGGCGAAGTAGAACGGCTGGTTGACCTGCAATTGGGCGAAGGCCTGGTGCAGTTTGGTGTCGATGCTGTTGAACTGGTCGGCATGCTTGGGCAGCAGGCCGCGTTCGATGCATTGTTCCAGCCAGCCCCATTGAAACGCCGCCGCCTCGTAGAGGCTGGTCGGTGTGTCGTAGTTGAGCTCCAGCAGCTTGGCGGGCCCGGTGCCGTTGTAGGAGAAGTCCATGCGCCCGTACAGGTGCGGGTGGCCTTCGAGCCATGAGGTTCGGATCATGTCGAAGAATGGCGCGGGAATGCTCAGCCGCTCAAGCAACTCTTCGCTCTGCACCACGCGGGCCACGAGGTCCATGCACATGTCATGGATCTCGGCGGTCGGGTCTTCGAGGTCGCGCTCGATTTGCTTGAGCGTGAACTGGTAGTAGGCGCTTTCGTCCCAGTAGGGTTCGTCGTCGATGGTGTGGAACAGGAAGCCGAGGCTGTCGGCGGTCTGTTTCCAGTCATGACGCTCTGCGCAGTGGATCTTTTTCATGGCCCGGTTTCCTTAACTGCTCGACCCGCCGCCGCCCCAGCCGCTGCGGGCGCTGGCTTTGCTGCCAAAGCCGCCACGGGAGGTCGAGGACGCCACGGACACCGGCTTGCTGGAGGAGCGCAGCGTGTTCGTGTAGTTGCTGCTGCCGTACCTGGCCTGGTTGGACCGGCCAAACGTCGCCCCATTCGAGACCCGCTGGTTGAGGGTCGAAGAGCCGTAATCGCCGCGATCATCGCGGTAGCGGTAGACCGGCTCGGAGCGGTAGCTGTTGCGATTGTTGCTGAGCATGTTGCCGATCAGCAGGCCCGTCAGCAGGCTGCTGGTGGAGAACCCTGAGCCGCCACTGTTCGCTTGGGCGCCGCCGGCTTGAGCGTTGGCCGCATCGACCTGGGATTGCGTCACCTGGCCGGCGGCGGTCAGTTCGAAACCGCCCAGTTTGGGGATGAACTTGCCGTTGGAGTCCTGCTGACACCAGTTGGCGACAAAGTCGGCATCGCAATCGGCCTGGCTGTCGTACACCGGAGCAATGCGCCGATGTTCGGCCATGGCCGTCATGTAGGCGTCCGAGCACACGTCCACCGGCAGCTTTTCATCGGCGCATTGCTGAACCGACTGGAAGTTGTACTTCTTTTGCAAATCGTAGGTTTTTTCGGTCGGCCCGCAGCCGGATATCGCCATCGCGACCGACGCTGCCAGCGACAACTGGACGTACTTGCTTCGTTTCATCGGGAGCTCCGTGCGCGATCAGTTCTGGGTAGGCGTCATGCACGCGGCATTCAACATGCCGACGCTGATGGACACGGCGGCCACGTAGATACCGGCGGCGAGTTCGCCATTCTTGATGCGCTCGGACGTGCCTTTGAGCACCAGGCTGGTCAGCAGAAACGCCAACAGTTGGACGACGGCGGCGATCACCGCCCAGACGACGAAGTCGAGGAGGCTGATCGAGTAGGCAATCACGTTGCTGGCCGGAATGGCGAAGCCGATGATGGCACCGCCCAGCGCGACCGCAGCCGACACGTTGCCCGCACGGATCAGTTCGAACTCCTTGTGCGGCGTGATGCGGGTGTAGATGAACTGGAACAGTGCGAACAGCACGGCCGCACCGAGGATGTAGGTGACAAAGCCAAACACAGCGGCTTTGTTCAGAGAGATAGAGAGCGCTTCCAGCATGGGGTTTTCCTTTTTTTAAAGCGTAGTCAGGTCGGTTGTGTACAGCGAAATGCCCAGCGACGTACTCAGGCTGACGGCGCCCTCTGCGTCTTCTTCGACGGAAAACAGCAGAAACTCGCGACGATCAGTCAGACCCGTGTCGCGGGCGTACAGCATCGAACGGTGCTCGACGCTGTAGGCGTCCTCGGGGTTTACAACCTGTTCGGTCATCGCCACCAGCTCTGTCTGGCCAGCCTCGCTGCCCCACACACGGGCGTATTCGACGCCGTTGTGGGTGTAGGTTGGCAGCCCGATCAGACTCTGTGGCCCCGCCAGTCGACGCAGTTCCGCTTCACTGCTGATGGTGACGACACTGAGGTAGTTGAACAGGATCACCGACTCGACCTGCCCGGCGATCTCGCCGGTGGTGTGCACCTGCAGCCAGTAATCTTCGTCGTTCATGTAATAGCGCGACAGCCAGGTCGACTGGCCGAGGTCTACGGTGCCGTTGGCCCAGATTTCCTGGGAGCCAGGGATCACCACCGTGGTTTTTTCATCGAGCAACAATTTCAGGCTCGCGTCGAACATCACGCCTTTGCCGGGTGCCAGGCCTAGTGGCCCGGTGGCCGGCTGGGTGTTGCCGGCTGTCCATTGCGGCGCAGTATTCGCTTTCGGGGCCTCAAGCCCCATCAATTGTTTAAACCATCCCATTGGAGATTTCCTTGAGGCGAGCGGAGGCGATGCAGAAGCGGGGAAAGAGGGAGGCGGCGCGCAGGCGCAACAAAAGAAACATCGACATTTGGCCCCTGACTCCCTGGGTATTTGATTGCGAATGACAAGATCGCCTCGGCGTGTGGAGGCTCAAGCGCGGTCACCCGGCATTAAACCTGCTGCGCGGCGAGGATAGAAGTACCTTGGCTGCAATAAACCCGGCGAACGCGCCAAAGAAGTGCCCCTCGAACGAGATCCCCTGACGAGGCAGGAAACCCACGACCAGGCCACCATACAGCACCGCTACAACACCGGCCGTTATCAGGTTGCTCCAGCTTCTGTGAAACCAGGCGCGAGACAGCAGGTAGGCCCAGAGCCCGAATACCCAGCCGCTGGCACCGATGTGTACGCCGCTGAAACCGAACAGCCAGACCAGCGAACCGCCCAGCAGAATAATGATCGCACTGACGGCAATGAACCGATGGACTCCATCGACAATGACCAAGGTGCCCAGGGCCAAAAAGGCGATCAGGTTTGCGCTCAGATGAGCAAACGACGCGTGCAAAAACGGTGAGGTGAGGATGCCGAGCAGCCCCTGCACCGTTCTCGGGATCAGGCCGAATGCCATGAGGCTGTAACCGGTCGCCACATTGACCAGTTGCAGCGCAACCATCAACAGGGCAAGGCCTGCGATTGTCTTGAAACCCTTCAGGGCATCCATCCTGACCTCGATGTAAAAAAAGAAGGGCAGAGCCTGCCCTTCTTGCTTCGGCGCGGCTTACTCGGCCGACTTTTGCTTCAGGCGTTCCAGAATCGCATTGGCGCTGCCTGTGTCCGGCGTGATGCCGGCGTCGCGCAGCTTGCGCTCCAGGTCGGTGCCCGTGGATGCCTCAGCCAGTTCATCCTGGGCTTGCAGCTCAGCGGCACGTTGCTGCTGTTTGGCCTGCAAGCGATTCAGGGTACCGACGGCGGTTTCCAGCTTGCCGTTGGCGCCACCACTGGCGATGGACGCGCTGACCTGGGCCTTCTGTACGCTTTCGCGCGCCTTGGCCATGTCCACTTGCTGGCGCAGGCTTTTGATCCGGCTTTCGGCTTTGGTAATGTCCTTGCGCATGCCGTCGGCGTACCCGCCAAACTCCGTGGCCTGCTTTTGCTCGACGTCACGTTCGTTGGTCAGGGTCGAAATGGCTTCGGCCACTTCCATGGCCAGGTCTTCACGATTGGCCTGGATAGCGGCCATGGCCTTGGACTCCAGGTCCTTGATCTTGGCGTCGTACTCACCGACGCGATCAGCCGCCAGTTTGTGCTTGGCCATGATGCTCACCAGCTCACGCTTGGCGTTGGCCAGCGCCGTGTCGGCGTCGCGAATTTCCTGGTCGAGGATGCGCAGGGCTTGTTGGTCGACGATCGATTCGCCGACTTCGCTGGCACCGCCACGCAGCGCGGTGAACAATTTGCTCCAGATGGACTGAGTCATTGGATACTCCCGAATACTTAATTGAAGAAACGTTCGAAGGCTTCGCTGGCGCGCTGCACGTTGTCGACCAGGGTTTTCACCTCAGTCACGATGTTGGTCAGGCTGGAGTCGGAGCTCAACGCACCGAACATGTTGTAAACAACTTGGCCGTTAGGCATGGACTCGATGCCGATCGAAGAAAGCGGGAACATCTCCCGGCTGCGCAGCACCGCATCATTGAAAGCCGTTACGTCATTGATGGACTCGACGTCGACCAGCACGGTGTCCACGATGATCTGTTCGCCGACCACCGCGATGTAAATCGGCAAGCCCCCGAAGTCGTTCATTTCCAGCTTGATGCTGGACTCGGCGCCTTGAACGAGAGAAAGCGTAATGTCGTTGGAAACCACTTCATCCAGAGCCTGAAGCGCTGTGAAGAGGCGATCGATATTCCAGTTAGTACCTGCGCTCATGAAATTCTCCGACATGAATGAGCCAGCCAGAATCGGTTGGCGAAGCTGTTTCTCCATTTGCTTGAGCAGGCTTCGGTTTTCGGGAAGCACCCAAGTCTCGTGTTTCACATAACCGGCGGCCGCCAGGCCCGCGCGCATCTGCTTCATGTAAAAGCTCGATGGTTTTTTCGCGGGCGACTTCAAGCGCTCTCCCTTGCGGCTTGCTGAATCAGGATCGGGCCCTGCTGGCGGGCTCGATGGAGAGCTGCTTTTCATGGTGCTGACCTCGTTGTGAAAAACTCACGCGTGAGAAAATCTACAGGCAATGTTGGCGATGCTCAATAGCTCACGCGTGAGATTTTTTCTGGTTCGTCGCACCTGTCAAAAAGCACCCTCCGCTCAAGAATGCCTCTGCCGGCATTGAAATCTGATGAACGGTTCTTCGACGGGAGCGGTGTACCACCACCCAGCTCGACGCGCTCTACGATAAGCCCGCGTTGAACGTCAGGCTATTTTGCCTATACGCGCCCTACTCCATAAATGTTCCGAAATAACCTCGCCGTTGTGAATTGTTGTGAAGGCTTTGCGAATTGACTAAAAGTCCGTGCTAAGTTCCGTCACGTCATCTTTCACAGCAGCAACGCCCAGCGGCCAACCAACTAAGGCCGCCCTCTCGTTATTCAATAAACCGCCTCGGGTAAGTTACCTAGGAAGTTGTGCGGCCCTGCGCGTTTTAAAAGGGGCAGGCGTAATAATTAGATCAGGAGAAGTACCATGGTAGCGAAGGTAGAAACGACCCCAAAGGACGCAGCGGTCACTCAAAAAAGCTCCGTCGCTGCCTGGGAAAAATCCGTCGAAAAAGCGTCTGCACCCAAAGACGAATTGGGTAAAGGGCAGAAACGCCCCGAAGGTGATACCCGCTCAGCCCAGCAAATTATTGATGACACGCCGCTGCTCGCCCAGCTCGGTAATCAAAGTGGCGTGAAAGACAACCTTAAAAAGCAGGTCGGCGATTTTGAGAAAGACGCGGACGCAGCCTATCGCGCCTCGAAAGTGCTGGAGCATGTCGAATACATCGACGAAAACGGCAAGCTGACCGATGGCAAAGATGTGGGCAATAGCAGCATCGACGGCTTCACCAAGGATGGCGAGGCGCGGCATGGCACTGAGGCGGGCCGGCTGCAGGATTTCGGCAAGTATGGCTATTCCAGCCTGCGCGGCGAGGTGGTGAAGTCGGACTTGGGTGACCAGCAGAAGCGCCCCGACGGTGACACGCGCTCGGCCAAGGAGATTATCGACGCCACACCGCTGCTGAAAAACCTCGGCAACCAGAGCGACGTGAAGGACAACCTCAAGAAGCAAGTGGGCGATTTCGAGAACGACGCCGACGCCGCGTACCGCGCCACCCAGGTGCTGGAACATGTGGTGAGCATCGATGAAAACGGCAATTTGCTCACTGGCATCGACGCCAGGAATAAAGACAACAACAGCATCGACGGTTTCACCAAAGACAAGGAAGCCCGCCATGGCACCGAGGCCGGGCGCTTGCAGGATTTCGGCAAGTACGGCTATTCGAGCCTCAAAGGCGACCTGATGCACGTCAAAGACGCGACGCACACCGACAAGGCCGCGCCGCCCGATGAGCCCGAAGACGTGCAGGCCCTGCGCGACAAATACAACATCCCGACCTTCGGTGCCGAAGGGCTGATGGACATGGAGTTGCCCAACGACAAGACCGTGGGCGGCCAGACGGCCGAGAACTTTGTGCAGGGCATTCGCGATGACATCAAGAGCGGCAAGCTGGCCGAAGACTCGGATGAAGCCAAGATCGTCAAGCTGATGGACGCCCAGGCCGCGCTGGACAACGGCTACGACCTGTACGGCTACGCGGAGAGCATCAACCTGGGCAGCGGCACATACCGTGAGACGGATAAGACCCCGACCCAGTTGAACGGCAAAGACGTCAAAGAGATGGTCGACGAGGACAAACTTGCCAAAGAAATTTCCACGTTGATGGGCAAGGAAGGGATTAAGGAACGCTACGATGCAGAACTAAAGAAAAGTGTCGGTAGTTTGTCGGAAGATCGGTTGAATGAAGTTCGCGAACAAGTATTCCCGGCCCTCTTCAAAGACGGCACCCGTGATGCCAACTTGAACTTCGAAGAATATGTGATCGCGATGAATGACTCGGGTGATCCGAAGAAATCGGAAATGGCCGAGTTGGACGTAGACCGCTATTTCGAGTCGCTGCGCATTCTTGAACCGGACAGCTACACCGCGCGCAAACAGACGTTCGACCAGAACATGATGACGCACCAGCTCAACACGTACATGGAAAACCCCGACAAGGTCTCGCCGGAAAATACCGAAAGTGGGCTGAAGGCCTCGTTCACGATGATCAAGGGCGGTATCAACGCCGCCCTGGGTGGCCTGGACAAGGGCGACAAAGCCTACGACATGTACAAAAAGATGAAGGATGAGATCGACATCCTCGACGGCCATATCAAAGGGCTGACGCCGGCAGAGAACAAACAGATCGCAGCGGCCATTCGTCTCGCGGCTGCCAGCGGCGACCCGAAAGCCATCGACAAGGTGGTCGACACCCAATTGAAGGGCCTGGGCGCCAATCGCGAAGCGGCCGCCGGTTCCTTGAAGACAGTGCTGCACACCGCCAGCTCCACCGGCGGGCTCAGTGCCATGGCGGGCACCATGAACCTGGTCAGCGGCGCGCTGCAGCTCGCCAATGGCGGCGGCAACATGACCGACGACCAGAAGATCGCCGCCGCGAAAGACCTGGTCGCCGGCTTGAGCTTCACCAACGACTTCCTCAAGTTCGGTTCGAACATTGTGGAAACCCTGGGTGGCACTAAACCCTATGAACCTGACGTGGACAAAGACGGTAAAGGCCCGGCAAAAATCAAAGCCACTGAATGGCTCGGCTTGATCGATGAGAACCTCCCGGACATCTGGGGCAAGAAAACCACAGAAAAATCTGACGCGCTGGCCGCATCCATCAGCACCCGCGTCAAGGAAGCTTCCGACACCCTCAAGAAACTCGACGTGGGCAACCTGTCGGCCGATGAGGTGAAGGAGTACGACAGCGCCGCCAAAACCCTCGGCGAGCACATGGGCGTCAAGGACCTTCCCGGCAAAGGTACGCCAGCGTCCAAATCCGAAATTGCGATCGCCTCGGGGCGTTCGTTCCTGCGGTTTATGGGCGGCTCCGGCCTGGACTTGACCGGCGGCGTGATGGACATCGTTTCCGGCGCGCGCAAACTGAAAAACGCCAAGACCGCACTGGAAAAAACTGACGCGGCCTTCACGCTGGGCGGGGGTGCGTCCGGTACCGGCATGGCGATCGCCAATACCATCTCGATGTTCGCCCCCAAAGGTGCTCACCTGGCAGGCAAACTGGCCGGTGATGTTGCCGCGACGGTCATACGCGGGCTCGCCATCGGCGCGCGCGTGGCGGGTCCGATTTTCGCCGTGGCGGGTGTGATCTTCGGGGTCGCAGGCACCCTGATTGCCGAGGCGGTCGAGCATGCCAAAATGCAAAAACTCACCGATTCCCAAGGCAAGTTCTTCAAAGACCTCGCCGACGCCGGCGTGACCAAGGACGACTGGGGCGACAAGCTCGAATACGCGCGCTATGCCACCTACATGTACGGCGGCCGCGACACGCCGGACGACAAGTCGATGTTCGAGTATCAGTCGGATGAGTGGAAACACTTCCAGGAAACCGCAGACAAAAAAGGCAGCTCGCTCGCGCGACTGGCGCCCTACCTGCACAAAGACAGCGACCCGGACAGCAAAAACCTGTGGGAAAAATTCCTCGCAGGCGGCACCAGCTCCAGCGGGCCGCATGGCAGTGAACGGCACACCGACGATTGGCGGCCTTGGGGCAGCACGGACATGGAGACGGGGAGCAAGCACACGGCTTGATGTTGCGTAGGCATTTATCAGACGAGCCCATGCCGTTCAGTCAAGCGTAAATCCCTGTGGAAGCGGGCTTGCCCGCGAAAGCGGTGGTTCAGTCAACATCAATGTTTGCTGGGCTGACGTCTTCGCGGACAAGCTCGCTCCCACAGTTGATCTTCGCTGCGTGGCGTATTGCGTTCGCTTAACTGAGCGGCCTTGAGGCGCGGCATGGTCCGGCGCTTGACTCTCCCCTATACGGCACACCCTACCCTGAAAGCCCCCTTTTCAGGACCTCATCCCATGCCACAGCGCATCCTGGTCATCCTCGGCCACCCTTGCGGCACGAGCTTCTGCTCAGCCTTGGCCGATGCCTACATCCACAGTGCAAAAGTCGCCGGCCAACAAGTACGCGTCCTACCCTTGCGCGACCTCTCTTTCGACCCCGTGCTTCACCACGGCTACACACAGATCCAAGCATTGGAACCTGACTTGCTCAGCGCCCAGTCCGACATCCTCTGGGCCACCCATCTGGCATTCGTTTTCCCGATCTGGTGGGGTGGCATCCCGGCGTTATTGAAAGGGTTCATCGACCGTATTTTCCTACCCGGCTTTGCCTTTAAATACCGCGAAGGCAAGTCATTTCCTGACAAGCTGCTGCTCGGCCGAACCGCGCACGTGTTGGTGACCCTGGACACGCCGCCGTGGTATTACCGCTGGTTCTACCGCATGCCCGGTATTCATCAGTTACGCAGCACCACACTGGCGTTTTGCGGCATCAAGCCGACCAAGACGTTGATGTTCGGGCCGGTGTTGGCCTCTACGCCAGCGCAGCGGGCAAAGTGGCTGACTCAGGCTGGCGGACTAATGAAAAAAGGGAGTTTTCATGTACATCGGCAAAGCCGCGCAACTGTCGGGCACGACCATCAAGGCGATTCGTCACTATGAGGCGATAGGCCTGTTGCCTGCGCCGCAGCGGGAAGGGCGTTACCGGGTCTATTCGGCGCAAAGTGTCGAGCTGCTGGCATTGATCAAGTGCGCCCAGCAGTTGGGGTTCAAGCTCAAGGAGTTGCAGGGAATTCTGCACGGGCACGAGGGCGATGCCTTGCCTTGGGAGCGTGCAGACCAGGCCATCGCCAGCAAGAAGCGCGAACTGGCCTGCAAAATTGCCGGGTTGCAGCAGATGCAGGCGGAGTTGATGGCGTTTGAAGCGCAGCTCAAGGACGCGCAGGGGCAGTGCCCGTCAATAAGCATTTTCGCCAGTTGAGGTAGCCTTCAGCCTCGAATTGACACCGATTTTTTCGTTCTCTACGCCGTCCCTTTCTGATTTTTCCAGCCGTTCATCCAGGCGCTTTTTCCTGCGGCATGCTCCGACGCCTTGCTATTTTGCCGAGACGTCACGGATGACCCACGCCGCCCACATTGCCTTTATCGAACATGAGCTCAATGGCTTCCATCAGAGCCTGGCGGAGTATCGCCAGCAGATGGGCGCCTGGTATGCGCGGGCGCTGGATACGGTCAGCCATGCAGCGGACAGCACCAATGAACATGGGAAAGATAATCGGAGAAGGATACAAACGGGACGGCTACGAATATGGAAAACAGAAAAAAGCCAGAGTTTTTTTGAATGAAGACGGAAACCCCATAACAGCCTTTACGGATTTCGAATGAAAATTAAACCAAGCCTCTCAACAATCCAAGGTCTGCTTTTTACATATTGCATCGAAAATACAAGAAACCCTGACAGAGAGGAGCTTATTGCTCTCACAGATGTTAACAACTCGAAAGAGCTTAAAGACCTGTTTGACAAGCTGACCAGACCAGAATTTATCAGATATAAACATGAAGAAAGACAGCGACACATCCAGACCCTAGAACACTTTCTAAATACTGAGGAAACATTCGAAGCTGTTTTTTGCCTTTTCGACACTTACTTCAATGACGAAATCATTGATAAAAGACAGTTCATGAAAGTATTACTTGAGTGCCTTATACGTTACAACTTAGAAGCCAACGCATAAACCGTAACGTTGCTCGCGTTGGGCTGCGAAGCAGCCCCAATAAACCCTACGCGTTTCCCAAGCAAAACCCGCATCGCCAGTTTTGAGGCTGCTGCGCAGCCAAACCAAAGGCAAGCCTGTTCGCCACAATAAGCCTGCTCATCACAACAAACCTACTCACCAGATACCAAGGTTCACCCTCGAAAAAATGAGTGAACCCGGCGCCCCAATCAACTCATCACCGATATCGCTACGACTGTCAGCGCCGGCTAATTAACATCACCCAACCCAACGGGCAAACAGCCAGCTATCGCTATGACCCGTTCGGTCGGCGTATCAGCAAAACCGTCGACGACCTAACCACGGAGTTTTTCTGGCAAGGCGACAAGCTGGTTGCGGAGCATCACGCGGATCGTCATCGCAGTTACCTCTACGAACCGGACAGATTTCGTCCGTTAGCACTGCTGGATGCCTTTGGTCCAAAAGACATTCAGCCGTTCCACTACCCACTCGACCACTTGGGCACACCACAGCCTCCGTCAACCGCTCCAGGATTGGTATTGCACAATGAGTTACCTAGAAGCAGAGATCGACGAAAGCTTAGAAAACCTGGGTATTCAGAGTAGAAAACTTGCCCCCGAAGACCTAGATATATTAATCGCATCTCTTGGCAACGTGTTTTTCTGCGAGAGTGCCAACCCTCTTGATCCAATTCAATTACGGGTTAACCGCACGGAGTACAACCCTGATTTCTGGCAAGAGGTATCAAAATACATTGAAAGTGATCAGTTGATTTTCGTTGTGTTCGACACGTCCTATAGAGCATGGGAAATCGCCTCTCCCCAACACCTTGAGCGTATTTTATCTGATACCACTGGATACCCATTCTGGGTGACGGACATGAGCTTTAGATTTTTGATCTATATGGACGACCATAATTGCTTTAGTTGGGCTTATCCCTGAAAAACAACTTCGCTCACGCGGCCATCAACAAACCTGGCAACGAGCAAAACGGCTAATGAAAACACGTATCCAACCGCACCAACCTCCACCTGCCCAGTTTTTTAAACACCTCACCAGCACCGAATCGCTGTTCGCTCAGGCAAACATCACCACTCCTATCGCGCGGCCCTCCAGCGCAGGGCTCATATGAGAACCGGCGAGAAATAAAACCGACCGTATCCCCCTCCGTATGCCTAAAAGACTTCTGAAGGACGACAAATGATTACTCTACTGAAAAAGTCATCAGACCGTATAACAAACCACTATAAAAAAGGGAAAGTAATAGCACTCAATAAGCATGCAAATGATGATGTGATATTGCTCATTGAGGGAACAGCTATAAACTGTTTTGTCAGCTACTGACCCTACACTATCGAATTGGAGAAACCTAGGACATAGAACTCACCCTAAACCTTTCCGACGACTACGAGATTGAACGGGTTGAACCGAGGAAAATACTGGTTGAAAAGGCGAATTATGGTTATTGCTACTTCCTCTACGGAGAGCTACTCAATGAGACTTTTCTTACTTTCACTTCGCTGAGCGATGAAGATATCCACTACGAACACCCCGAATGTAACGAGCACTTTATTAAATTGAAAGTTCAAAGAATTGACGCTAGCTTCCGCTGAGCCTGACAGTGAGATCAGCCCCCATCGCCTTCCTGTATTCACAAAAAGGCGTCCAGCGCAAAGCTCTAGATTTTGAAGCATATCCACGCCGAGGCTTGGAGCAAGCGGTCAATGACTCTCTCGAATAGTTTGAAAGCAGCATAATCGGTCAGCGCCGGCCAACGTCGGTGCATGCCGGAGTCACCGGCGGTGAAAAGGACTCGGGTAGGCCATCAGCGCGCGCCGGTTACTACAACGCATTGGAATCCAGCCAGAAGGCCACACTGGGTATCACCGATTGGCTGGAATGGTTCCTGAAAACCTTGCTGCTCAGCCTGGAGCAGGCGATGGCGCGAATTGACTGAGTTCTGGCCAAGACCCGGTTTTGGCAGCAGCACCGCGACCTCTCGTTATCTGCCGAACAGATCAAGGTACTCAACGGCCCTGCTCGACGGCGGTGAAAAAGGGCTTCGAACACGGTATCAACGCCGCGCAGTAGCAGGCGGTGGCGAAGGTGTCCAAGGCCACCGCAACTCGGCATCTTACTGATCTGCTGGAAAAAAACTGCCTGGTCCGTTTGCCTGGTGGAGGCCGTAGTACGCGCTATCAAATCAATGGCTGAAGCGACTGAAGCCACCCGCTCATTTGCCCACAATCCCCATGTCTGCTAGTGTCGCGCCGGTTTACCGTCTACCGGAATAGCCGCCATGGCCCGCAAAAAAGTTGCACTCGATTTCGAACAATCCCTCGCCGACCTGCAAACTCTGGTCGAGCGTCTGGAGAACGGCGAGTTGTCGCTGGAAGATTCGTTGACGGCGTTCGAGCAAGGCATCGGCCTGACGCGCGACTGCCAGAGCGCGTTGGCGCAGGCTGAGCAGAAAGTGCAAGTGCTGCTGGAACGGGACGGGGAGTTGGCCGAAGAACCTTTCGATGCGGAACAGCCGGAATGATCGACGCGTATCAGGCCAGTAGCCAAGCCCGGGTCAACGCGGCGCTCGAGCCCTTGTTTGTTGCGCCAAGCCCGGAAATGAAGCGTCTCTACGAAGCCATGCGCTACAGCGTCATGAATGGCGGCAAGCGTGTGCGCCCGTTGCTGGCCTATGCGGCGTGTGAAGCGCTGGGCGCGCCGGCCGAGCAGGCCAATGGTGCGGCGTGTGCGGTGGAGCTGATTCACGCCTATTCCCTGGTGCATGACGATTTGCCGGCGATGGACGACGACGATTTGCGTCGCGGCCAGCCGACCACCCACAAAGCCTTTGATGAAGCCTACGCCATTTTGGCCGGCGATGGCCTGCAGAGCCTGGCGTTCAGCGCCCTGCTGGACCCACGCTTAAATAGCGTGAACGCAGAAAACAGCCTGCGCATGGTGACCGCCCTCGCCCTGGCCGCAGGCCCGGCCGGTATGGTCGGCGGGCAAGCGATCGACATGGGTTCGGTCAGCCTCAAGCTGGATCAACAGGCCCTGGAACATATGCATCGCCACAAGACCGGCGCGCTGATCGAAGCCGCCGTGCACCTGGGTGCGTTGGCCAGTGGCCGTGCCGAAGCTGCGCAATTGGCCGCCCTGCAGACCTATTCCCGGGCTGTCGGCCTGGCGTTTCAGGTGCAGGACGACATTCTCGACGTCGAAAGTGACACCGCGACCCTGGGCAAACGCCAAGGCGCGGATGCCGCACGCGATAAACCGACCTATCCGGCCTTGCTTGGCCTTGAAGCGGCCAAGGCGTATGCCCTGGAACTGCGCGACCAAGCCCTGGATGCCCTGCGACCTTTCGACGCGGCGGCCGAGCCTCTGCGCGACCTGGCGCGGTATATCGTCGAACGCCGCCACTGATAATGGCGGCCATTGCAGCCGCATATCGGCCAAGTTCGGCGCTCTGCGTGGGCAGTTTGCACCGCTTGAGGTAAACTGCCGCCTCTTCTATACCTATAACGATTCGCCTGATGCCCACGACGTTTCAAGAGATTCCCCGCAAACGCCCGTCCACGCCACTGCTCGACCGTGCTGCCACGCCGGACGGCCTGCGTCGACTGGGTGAAGCCGAGCTGGAAACCCTGGCCGATGAGTTGCGCCTGGAATTGCTCTACACGGTCGGTCAGACCGGTGGGCATTTTGGTGCCGGCCTGGGCGTCATCGAGCTGACCATCGCCCTGCATTATGTGTTCGATACCCCGGATGACCGGTTGGTGTGGGACGTGGGCCACCAGGCGTATCCGCATAAAATCCTTACCGGCCGTCGCGAGCGCATGGGCACCCTGCGCCAGAAGGACGGTCTGGCCGCCTTCCCGCGTCGTGCCGAAAGCGAGTACGACACCTTTGGCGTCGGCCACTCCAGCACCTCTATCAGCGCAGCGCTGGGCATGGCGATTGCCGCCCGCCTGCAAGGCAGTGATCGCAAGGCGATCGCAGTGATTGGTGATGGCGCGTTGACCGCCGGCATGGCTTTCGAAGCCCTGAACCACGCGCCGGAAGTGAACGCCAACATGTTGGTGATCCTCAACGACAACGACATGTCGATTTCGCGCAATGTCGGTGGCCTGTCGAATTACCTGGCAAAAATTCTTTCCAGCCGCACCTATGCCAGCATGCGCGAAGGCAGCAAAAAGGTGCTCTCGCGTCTGCCCGGCGCGTGGGAAATTGCCCGCCGCACCGAAGAATACGCCAAGGGCATGCTGGTACCCGGCACCCTGTTCGAAGAACTGGGCTGGAACTATATCGGCCCGATCGACGGCCATGACCTGCCAACCCTGATCGCCACGCTGCGCAACATGCGTGACCTCAAGGGCCCGCAGTTCCTGCACATCGTCACCAAGAAAGGCAAAGGCTTCGCCCCGGCTGAAGTTGACCCGATCGGCTATCACGCGATCACCAAACTCGAACCGCTCAACGCCCCCGCCGCCGCGCCGAAAAAGGCCAGCGGGCCGAAGTATTCCGGTGTGTTTGGCGAATGGCTGTGCGACATGGCCGCCGCCGACTCGCGCCTGGTGGGTATTACCCCGGCGATGAAGGAAGGCTCCGACCTGGTGGCGTTCAGCGAGCGCTTCCCGCTGCGCTACTTCGACGTGGCGATTGCCGAGCAGCACGCGGTGACGTTCGCGGCCGGCATGGCCTGTGAAGGCGCCAAGCCGGTGGTCGCGATCTATTCCACTTTCCTGCAGCGCGGTTATGACCAACTGGTTCACGACGTGGCGGTGCAGAACCTCGACGTGCTGTTTGCCATCGACCGCGCCGGCCTGGTTGGCGAAGACGGCCCGACCCACGCCGGCAGTTTCGATTTGTCCTACTTGCGCTGCATCCCCGGCATGCTGGTGATGACGCCGAGTGATGAGAACGAACTGCGCAAGATGCTCAGCACTGGCCACCTGTACAACGGCCCGGCGGCCGTGCGTTACCCGCGTGGTAACGGCCCGAACGCTGTGATCGAGAAAGACCTGGAGCCGATCGAGATCGGTAAAGGGATCGTGCGACGCCAGGGCAGCAAAACCGCGTTCCTGGTGTTCGGCGTGCAATTGGCCGAAGCGCTGAAAGTCGCTGAGAAGATCGACGCCACCGTGGTCGACATGCGGTTCGTCAAACCGCTGGACGAAGCCCTCGTACGCGACATCGCTGGGAGCCATGAGCTGCTGGTGACCGTCGAAGAAAACGCCATCATGGGCGGTGCCGGTGCGGCGGTCAGCGAGTTCCTGGCGCGGGAGAACATCCTCAAGTCGGTGCTGCACCTGGGCTTGCCGGATGTGTACGTCGAACACGCCAAGCCGGCGCAGATGCTGGCAGAGTGTGGGCTGGACGAGGCGGGTATCGAAGCGTCGGTGCGCGCGCGCATGGCGCTGCTCGGCCTGTAGAAACCGGTTCAAAAAATGTGGGAGCTGGCTTGCCTGCGATAGCATCACCTCGGTCTTACTGACAAACCGATGTGCCTGCATCGCAGGCAAGCCAGCTCCCACATTGGTTTTGTATTGCTGATAAATGCTATGGACAGCCCATGAACCACCTTCGCTTTGCCCTGCCCTTGCTGCTGCTCCCCGCCACTGACCTGCTGGCCGACAGCTTCGAGCGCGACGACGCACTGAAACTTCCCGACGTGGTGATCAGCGCCAACCGCCAGGTCCAGGCGCGCAACGACAGCAGCGCCGCCAATACCGTATTCACCCGCGACGACATCGACCGCCTGCAACCCACCAGCGTGACGGACCTGCTCAGCCGCGTACCCGGCGTACAAGTGGCACCCACCGGCGGCCGTGGCAGTTTGCCGGGCATCTATATTCGTGGCACCAAATCCGCGCAAAGCCTGGTGTTGGTCGACGGCCAGCGCATCGCCAATACCACCTCTGGCGACAGCGGGCTGCAATACCTGAACATCGACCAGATTGAACGTGTGGAAGTACTGCGCGGCTCGCGCTCGGTGATCTACGGCAGTGATGCGATTGGCGGCGTGATCCAGATATTCACTCGGCGTAATGCCGAGCAAGGCCTGCAGCCACGCTTGAAACTGGGGTTTGGCAGCCACCAGACCTGGGAGCGCAGCGTCGGTCTTTCCGGCGGCGATGAGCACACGCGCTTCAACCTTGGGGCGAGCCTGGATGACACGGCGGGGATCAACGCCACGCATGAGTCGTTTCAAAGCGATGGCGACCATGATGCCTATCGCAATCAGTCCATCAGCCTCAACCTCAGTCATGCATTCAGCGATGAACTGGAGGTTGGTTTCAATCTGTTGGATAACCGTGGCAAGTCAGCGTACGACAACAGCTTTGGCCGCTACGACGCCGCTTCCGGGCAAACGGTCGGGCAGAAACCCTACACCGATTACACCGTGAGCAGCGCCAGCGGTTATGTGGACGCCCAACTCAATGAGCGCTGGCAATCGCGCCTGGAAGTGGGCCACAGCGAAAATCTCGACACCAAGCGCGATAAGCTCAGTGATGATTTCAGCGTGTTCAACACCTACCGCGACTCGGTCAATTGGCAGAACGACCTGACGCTTAACGACCAGAACAGCCTGATTCTGGGCGGCGACTGGTACGAAGACCGCTTCCACGGCAGCACTACCTTTACCGAAAACAGCCGCTGGAACCGCGCCGCCTTTGTGCAGCATCGCTTCCATGGCGAGTGGTTCTCCACGGAACTGGGCCTACGCCGCGACCAGAACCAACAATTTGGTGGGCAAAACAGCTGGAGCGGCACCCTCACCGTGCCGATCAACCCTGACAATGACGTGCTGCTCAGCTACAGCGAAGGCTTCCGCGCGCCGACTTTCAACGACCTCTATTACCCTGACACAAAGTACAGCAACCCCAACTTGCAGCCCGAAACGTCAAAGAGCTACGAGCTGCAATGGCGCAGCCAACTGAGTGACAGCACGCGCCTGGAAGCCTCGCTGTATCGCACCCAGTTAAGCAACGCGATCATCCTCGACAGCACCAGCAAGCCACAAAACGTGGCGTCGGCGCGTGTCGATGGGTTTGAAGCGGCACTCAAGCAGGAGCTGTTTGGTTGGCAGAGTAATCTGGGCGCCGCTTTCATCAACCCGCGCGACCGTAACACGGGCCACACCCTGGCCCGTCGTGCGCGCCGCACGTTGAACCTGGACCTGGATCGACAATTTGACAAGGTGGGACTGGGGGCCAGTTGGCAGGTCATCAGCAGCAGCTACGACGACGAAAAAAACCGCAACCGCCTGGGTGGATACGCACTGCTGGGGTTGCGCAGCAGTTGGGCGGTGAGCCGTGAAATCCAAATTTCACTAAAGGTCGACAACCTGCTGGACCGCCAATACGCCCGCGCCCGCTACAGCTATAACGCGTCGGACTTTTCCAACAATCAGGACTACCGCGAAGCGGGACAGACCTGGATGCTCGGGCTGACTTGGACCCCGACGCTGTAACGCCCCGGCGCCTCGACCTATCGATTGACCTTTCAGGCAATGGCTCGTTGCCGGAACGAGCATTGAAGCGGCAGGGTCATGTGCGCCGCTCCCCTTGGCGCCTCAACGACGCTCGCGCATGGGTTCATTCGTGCTCAGATACCCGGCCTTGATGGCCTCGGCGCAGTCTATAAACCCATAGGCGTTAACACGGCCGGCCTCGGTAAAGCCGACGTAGAAGTCCTTTTTTTTGCCTTGGTTTTCCAGTTCATAGTCAAAACACTGTGAGCTGCCACTACGAATCGGGGTGATGCGCTTGGGCTGCTGGATAGCGAGAATGTCCTGCTTGGAGGTTCTTTCGCCTCGGCCAGCCTTCTCTACCAGCGGATCAGCCCAGAAATTCATCAACGTTGAGACACCTTCCAGCGTCGTGCAGCCGGTCAGCAAAAGGGCAGTAGAAACACCGATGATCAAACGACGCATGGCCACCTCCTGTAGTGGAATATCGCCATGCGGCACGCATCGCGGGCGATAGAGTAATCCGCTGCTGGCCGAGTCACTCAACGGAAGAATCTTATTAATCGGTAGGACAACACGCCTCTCGCACGCTAGCGTTGCGGGGCAATCAACGCGCAGAGCTTGGCCACCGCCTCGAACATCTGGCCGCTGGGCCGCTCCAGGCCTTTGTCCGGCACCAACAGCAAGCGTCCCTGCGCCACGGCGGCGATCTGCGGCCAGGCTTTCCAGGCCTCCAGCTGCGGCTGATCCCCAGCCAGAATCACTTCGGGATTGCGCTGCAACACGGACTCGATGCTCACCTGCGGCGCAGGCAGCTTCAAATCGGCGAACACATTGCGTGCGCCGCACACGCTCAGCGCATCGCTGATGATCTGCCCGCCGCCTACGGTGTACAGCGGCTGGTTCCATACCTGGTAAAACACCCGCAGCGGCTCGGCGCGCTGATAGCGCTGGCGCAGTTCGGCCAGGCGCTGACGTAACTGCGCGGCTAAGTGTCGACCGGCGTCTTCGCGACCCACTTGTTGGGCAATGGCTTGGACCTGGGCCGCCAGCTGTTCAAGGCTATGAGGTTCAGCTACGTAGACGGGAATATTCAGGTGCTGTAACTGCTCGCGCTGGGCAGGGCCGACACTGCCGGGCCACAGCAGAATGAGGTCGGGCTTGAGGCTGAGCAGACGCTCCATGTTCAATTGGCCGTAATGCCCCACTGACGGCACGTTCGCCAATGCAGCTGGCCGCTCACCACCGTCGAGCACACCCACCAGCAGGTCGGCGGCGCCCAGTTCCACCACGATCTCAGAGAGTGAAGGCGCCAGACTGACCACGCGCTCGACCGCCATCGCCTGGGCACTCAATACCAGCAGCAGAAGCGTCAGCCAGCGACTTATCATCCCAACTGACGCGGGATGCGATAGAGGTAAAACAGCACCAATGTCGACAATGCCAGCAGAAACAGCGGCACCGCTTCCAGACCGACAAACACCGCCAGCGCGCCGATCCAGGCTGGCAGGGCCGCCACCAACAGCGCCGTACGCCGACGAGCCGCGAGGGTGATCCAAGCCGCCGGTTCTTCGGGCGTATCAAGGGCTTTGGCGGTGGCGATCAGTGCGTGTTTATAGCCGTGAAAATAACGCAGGCTCAGAAACATCGAGGCCACGCCGGCGATAAACAGTGGCATGGCCAAGACGGGAAGCAGGGATTGGGCCTGGCCGAACACCAGGTTGATCACAAATAGCGGCAGCAATGCCAGGGCCAGGTACTGCCACCAGTTAAAGGACAGTCGCCGTTTCACCTGGCCACGGGTCACGCGCGGTCGACCTCGCCCTGATGCTCGTTGCCCATCATGTGGTCGAGCTTGCTGGCTTTGGTGGCCAGGTAGAGCTTGTTGTGCGGGTTTTGCCCGGTGTGCAGCGGCACGCGCTCGGCCACGGTGATGCCCATCTCGGTCAAGGCTTTGACCTTGCGCGGGTTGTTGGTCATCAGGCGCAGGGATTTCACGCCCAGGTGCTGCAGCATTGGCAGGCAGATCGCATAGTCGCGCTGGTCGGCGGCAAAGCCCAGGCGCTCGTTGGCCTCGACGGTATCGGCGCCGCCGTCTTGCAGCTCGTAGGCGCGGATCTTGTTCATCAGGCCGATGCCACGGCCTTCCTGGCGCAGGTACAGCAGCACGCCACGGCCTTCGCGGGCGATGGCGCGCATGGCGGCTTCCAGTTGCGAACCGCAGTCACAGCGTTGGCTGAACAATGCGTCGCCGGTCAGGCACTCGGAGTGTACGCGGCCGAGCACCGGCGCGCCGTCGGCGATGTCACCCAGACTGAGCACAACGTGCTCGCGGCCGGTGGCCTCTTCAAGAAAGCCGTTCATGGTGAACGTGGCAAAAGGGGTAGGCAGCTTGGAAGCAGCGACGAAAACGACGGGCACCGTGTGCTCCTGATTTCAGATTTCACAGAGGGCGCCATTGTAACAGCAGGTTCCTACAGACGCTTAAGCTGAATTATCGCTGATAAAGATCAATAGGTTCGATTGGCCTTCGTCCCGGTTCTATGCAGGTCAGAACGGATAAGGCTGTTTCCAGTGTTCGAAAATCGGCTTCAGTTCGCCACTCTTGACCAAAGCCGTCATGCGCTGGTCATACACCGCCATCAAGGCCCGGCCGCGCTCAGTGTCGGCAAAGCCTATGTAAAGCGGCAGCTCGGCGATAGGCGTGAGCCTGAACTACGAAGGATCGTGTGCCTGGCCCAGCACGTACCTGGCTTCGGTGAGGGCGTCGATGTAGAAGTCGGCGCGGGCGTGCTGCAGCATCGGCAGGATGCCATCTCGGCGTTCGATCTGGTTGAAGTGGTGCAGGTTGGGCAAGTACTCCTCGTACTTGTAGCCGCGTACCCAGGCCAGGCGGTAATTGCCCAGCGTGGCAAGGCTTGGCGTCGGCGTCGTTGCCAGCCCGAGGGCGTAGATGTGGTCTGAATCGAAATGCCAGTACGGGTACAACACGCCGCTGGCCTCATCGCGATAGGAACCGACCCAGCCATCCACCTCGCCGCGCTGGGCCAGGCCGACCGAGCGGGTATAGGGCTCGCTGCGGGTTTGCAGCGTGATGCCGGCGGGTTCGAAGACTTGGCGCAATACATCCCAGGCCAGACCGCTGCCATCTTTGTTGGTGTAGTCGTTCCATTCCTCACTGGCCAGCGTGATTTTGCCAGGCACCGGGGCTTGATCCGCTTGCACCAGCAATGCAACGGCGCACAGCATACCCAGCAACCCTAGGCGCACATCCATGGTGGCAGCTTCCTACACGGTGAGAACCGTATAGAGGGTAGCGTAGGTGGCCGGCTTACGGCGTCTCGCGAAAATGCTGATAGCCGCGCACGGCCGGGGTGATGTCTTGCCCAGTGGCGTCGAGCAAGGTGACGCCCTGCCCCGCCTCGACCCGACCGATCACGTGGATCGGCCAACCAGCAGCCTGCAACGGCGCCAGCTCGGCCGGCGGCAACGTGAACGCCAATACGTAGTCGTCGCCACCGCTCAGGGCTGCCACGCGCGCCTGGTCATCACCCAGAAACGCCAGCAAGGCCGCGGACAACGGCAAGTGCTGACGCTCAATCACCAGGCTCACAGCCGACGCCTTGGCGATATGCCCGCAATCAGCCAACAGCCCGTCGGAGATATCCATGGCCGATGTAGCCTTTGCCCGCAGCGCCAGGCCCAACGCCAGTTGCGGTTGTGGCGACCAGTAGTGCGCCAGCAGCGGCTCGGCGATAGCAGCGTCGGCCGTGCGTTGGCCCAGCACCAGCGGCAAGGCACCTGCAGCATTGCCCAGCTCACCGCCTACACACAGCAAATCGCCCGGTTGCGCACCGCTGCGCGTCAACGCCTGCCCGGCCGGCACACGGCCAAACACGGTCAGGGTCAGGCTCAGCGGCCCGCGCGTGGTATCGCCGCCCACCAGGCCCACGCCGCAGCTTTGCGCCATGACGTTCAAACCCTGGGCATAGCGTTGCAGCCAATCGGCATCGACCGTCGGAGTTGTCAGGGCAAGGGTAAAGGCAAGGGGATGGGCGCCCATGGCGGCCAAGTCGCTCACTGCCACGGCCAGCGAGCGCTGGCCGAGCAGGAACGGGTCACACGGGTCGGCAAAATGCACGCCGGCCACCAGGGTATCGGTGGAGATTGCCAACTGCTCCCCAGCGGGGAGCGCCAGCAAGGCGCAGTCGTCGCCGATCCCAAGAGCAATGCCTTCGCCGCCCTGCGCACAGGGCGCGGCGGCGAAGTAGTTGCGGATCAGCTCGAACTCACCCATTGGGAAGGTAAGCGCGACTTAGCGCTTGTGTTCCTTCACTTCGGCTTCACGCAGGCGCGGGGCCAGCTTGTCGAGCACGCCGTTGACGAACTTGTGGCCGTCGGTCGAACCGTAGACTTTGGCCAGCTCGATCCCTTCGTTGATCACCACGCGGTACGGCACGTCAACGCGCTTGAGCAGTTCCCAGGTGGACAGGCGCATAACGCACAGTTCAACCGGGTCCAGCTCTTCGATCGTCAGGTCCAGGCAAGGCGCCAGCGCCGTGTCGATCTCGGTCAGGTTGGCATGCACACCGTGCAGGATGTCGTGGAAGTAGCTCTGGTCGGCAAACGTGAAGTCGTTGTCGACGCGGAACTGCGCTTCGATTTCGTTCAACGAAGCGCCGGCCATCAAACGCTGGTACAGCGCCTGAGTCGCGAGTTGACGCGCTTTACGGCGCTTCTCGCTTTTGGACGGCTTGCCGGCATCCGCAGGGCGCGGGTCTTGAGGGTTGAACTGATCGCTCTCGTCGGAAATCACTTGGCCTCCAACTGCGACAGCAGGCTGACCATTTCCAGCGCGGACAGGGCAGCTTCAGCGCCTTTGTTACCGGCCTTGGTGCCGGAACGCTCGATGGCTTGCTCGATGGAATCTACGGTCAGCACGCCGAAAGCGACGGGCACGCCGAACTCCATGGACACTTGGGCCAGGCCCTTGGTGCATTCGCCGGCCACGTATTCGAAGTGCGGAGTGCCGCCACGAATGACCGCGCCCAGGGCGATGATCGCCGCGTATTCACCCTGCTGAGCAACTTTTTGCGCAACCAGTGGAATTTCGAAGGCGCCAGGGGCACGGATGAGAGTGATGTCGCTCTCGCTCACACCGTGGCGAACCAGGGCGTCAACGGCACCGCTTACCAGGCTTTCAACCACGAAGCTGTTGAAGCGGCCAACCACCAGGGCATAGCGGCCTTTGGGGGCGATGAAGGTACCTTCGATGGTCTTCAGGGTCATTCGACAAATCTCTTAAAGAGCCGGGACGCGAAAAGTGCGTCCCTCAGTGATGATTTAACCGCGAACAAGGGGCAAAAATCGCCAGCCTTTATTCGGAGGGCACGTATTCTACAACTTCCAGGTCGAAACCGGATATCGCATTAAATTTCATTGGCGCGCTCATCAGGCGCATTTTGCGTACGCCCAAGTCACGCAGGATCTGCGAACCGGCACCGACGATGCTGTAGGTGGTCGGTTTTTTCACCGGCACGTGGTCGGCGGTTTCGCGGATATGCGCCAGCAATACATCGCCGTCCAACGGGTGACCGAGCAACAGCACCACACCGCTGCCTGCCTCGGAGACCGCAGCCATGGCGGCGCGCAGGCTCCAGCGGCCAGGCTGCTTGACCATCAACAGGTCGCGCAACGGGTCCATGTTGTGCACACGCACCAGGGTCGGTTCTTCAGCACAGATTTTGCCCAGGGTCAGGGCCATGTGCACGTCGCCCTCCACTGAATCACGGTAGGTCACCAAATTGAATTGGCCCAGTTCGCTGTCCAGCGGCTGCTCGGCAATCCGCTGAACGGTACGTTCGTGGATCATGCGGTAATGAATCAGGTCGGCAATGGTGCCGATCTTGATGCCGTGTTCGGCGGCAAACGCTTCAAGTTCAGTGCGACGGGCCATGGTGCCGTCGTCGTTCATCACTTCGCAGATCACCCCGCTCGGCTCGAAACCGGCCATGCGAGCCAGGTCGCAGGCGGCTTCGGTGTGGCCGGCACGCGCGAGGGTGCCGCCCGGCTGGGCCATCAGCGGGAAGATATGGCCGGGGCTGACGATGTCTTCGGCCTTGGCGTCTTTGGCGGCGGCGGCTTGCACGGTGCGCGCACGGTCGGCCGCAGAAATACCGGTGGTCACGCCGGTGGTCGCTTCAATCGATACGGTGAACTTGGTGCCAAAACCCGACCCATTGCGCGGCGCCATCAAGGGCAGCTTGAGCAGCTCGCAGCGTTCGCGGCTCATGGGCATGCAGATCAGCCCGCGAGCGTGCTTGGCCATGAAGTTGATGTGCTCAGCCTTGCAGGCCTCGGCGGCCATGATGATGTCGCCTTCGTTCTCGCGGTCTTCGTCATCCATCAGGATGACCATCTTGCCTTGGCGGATGTCTTCAACCAGTTCTTCGATGCTATTGAGCGCCACGCGGCACCCCCTTGGTCAGGATTTAAGGTAGCCGTTAGCGGCTAAAAAACTTTCAGTGATGTTCCCGGCAGTAGGCTCTGCGGCCTTATCGCCCAACAGCAGGCGCTCCAGGTAACGGGCAAGCAAGTCGACTTCCAGATTCACCCGGCGACCTGGCTGGTACGAGGCCATGATGGTTTCGCTCAGGGTGTGGGGAATGATGGTCAGTTCGAATTCGGCGCCATTGACGGCGTTCACGGTCAGGCTGGTGCCATCGACGGTGATCGAGCCTTTGTGGGCAATGTACTTGGCCAGCTCTTTGGGTGCGCGGATGCGAAATTCCACGGCCCGTGCGTTTTCGCTGCGGGACACCACTTCGCCGACGCCATCAACATGGCCGCTGACCAGGTGGCCGCCCAGGCGCGTGGTCGGGGTCAGGGCTTTTTCCAGGTTGACCGGGCTGCCGGCCTTGAGGTCGTTCATCGCGGTGCAGTCCAGGGTTTCCCGGCTGACATCGGCAGCAAAGCCGTTGCCAGGCAGCTCGATGACGGTCAGGCACACGCCGCTGACGGCGATGCTGTCGCCCAGCTTGACGTCGCCCAGGTCCAGCTTGCCGGTTTCAACCAGCAGGCGTACGTCGCCGCCTTTGGGAGTCATTGCACGGATGCTGCCGATGGATTCGATAATGCCGGTGAACATTTCGTTCTCCTGAAAACGGGGGGCTGTCGCTCAAGCGCGGGCCGGGAATTATACGCTCGCTGCTGGCATAGGGATGGCAGTGACTCGCCAGTCGTCGCCTACAGCGCGCATGTCAGTGATCTTGAGTTGGGGGGCGTCGGCCAGTTTCTCAAGCGGCCAGTCCAGCAAAGGCCGGGCGGCGGAGCCGAGGAACTTGCCGGCGACGAATATCACGTACTCGTCCACCAGCCCTTGCTGGGCAAACGCACCGGCCAGGCTCGGGCCGGCTTCCACCAGCACTTCGTTGACGCCACGGGCGGCCAGGGCCACCAGGGCCGAGCGCAGGTCGACCTGACCATCAACGCCCGGCACCACCAGGCATTCGGGGCCACGGGGGAACTGGTTTTCCGCCGTCACGCAGGTGATGACCAACGCCGGGCCAGCCTTGAAGAACGGCGCGTTGAGCGGCACCCGCAGGCGCCCGTCGATCAGCACGCGCAAGGGCGGGCGGGACATGGCAAGTGCGGTGGTTTCATCGTCCAGGCCCAACTCGGCGGCGCGTACAGTCAGACGCGCGCCGTCGGCCAGCACCGTGTCAGCGCCGGTCAGCACCACACTGGCCTCGGCACGCAGGCGCTGTACGGCGGCGCGGGCGGCCGGGCCGGTGATCCATTGGCTTTCGCCACTGGCCATCGCGGTACGGCCGTCCAGGCTCATCGCCAGCTTGACCCGCACAAACGGCAGACCGTGCTCCATGCGCTTGAGAAAGCCCGGGTTCAGCGCGCGCGCTTCGCTTTCCAGCACGCCGCTGCGGGTTTGGATACCGGCTTGCGCCAAGCGCTGCATGCCACGCCCGGCCACTTCCGGGTTCGGGTCCTGCATCCCGGCCACCACGCGCGCTACACCGGCAGTCACCAGTGCATCGGCACACGGCGGCGTGCGTCCGTGGTGGCTGCACGGCTCCAGCGTGACATACACCGTGGCGCCACGCGCCTTGGCACCGGCGGCGCGCAGGGCATTGGGCTCGGCATGCGGTTCGCCGGTGCGCTCGTGCCAGCCTTCGCCGACAATCTGCCCGTCACGCACAATCACGCAGCCCACACGCGGGTTGGGGTGGGTGGTGTACACGCCCTTGCGCGCCAATTCGAGGGCGCGGGCCATGTAATGGGCGTCGAGGACAGCTTGTTCGGCAGACGGAGGGTTCATTTTTTGGCAGGCTCACGGGCCAGGCGGTCGATTTCTTCGCGGAACTCATTGAGGTCCTGGAAGCGTCGATACACCGAGGCGAAACGGATATAGGCGACTTCGTCGAGCTTTTGCAGCTCGCCCATCACCAGCTCTCCAACCACCAGGCTCTTGACCTCGCGCTCGCCGGTCGCACGCAGCTTGTGCTTGATGTGCACCAGCGCCGCCTCCAGCCGCTCGACACTCACCGGGCGTTTTTCCAGGGCGCGCTGCATACCGGCGCGCAATTTGTCTTCGTCGAAAGGCTGGCGGCTGCCGTCGGACTTGATCAGACGTGGCAATACCAGTTCGGCGGTTTCGAAGGTGGTGAAACGTTCACCGCAGCCAGAGGCCAGGCATTCGCGCCGGCGACGTACTTGATCGCCCTCGGCGACCAGACGCGAGTCAATGACCTTGGTGTCGTTGGCACCGCAGAAGGGACAGTGCATGGTGGCAGGCAACAAAAAAAGGGAGGGCCATGGTAGCGCATCCCTGTGGCAAGACAAGCCATAGCCTTTACGGTATATAGGCAGGCTTATATGTTTCTTTATTTTAAAGCCACGGATTTTGCCCTTTCTGGAGCCGTACATGCAGTTACGACCACTTGTTTTACTCACCCTGTTCAGTTTTCTGGTCGCCTGCAGCAGCGAAGCCCCCAAGCCTTCGGTGCCTCAACCGACGCCTGCCCAAGAGAAAAAAGTGCCCGGCATTGAAGACCTCGGCCCGCTGCCGGCTTACCAGCGCGAAATCAACGGCACCCTCAACGGCGTGCCGGCCAACGCCGAAGTCGAACTGGCCCTGCTGGTGATTGACGAGCGCAACCGCCCGCAACAACTGCTCGCCAGCAGCGTATTGACCGGTAACGGCAAGCCCCTGGCCTTCCGCCTGCGCTTTAACCCGGAAGCGTTCCCGGCCGGTGCACGGGTTGAATTGCGCGGTCGCGCCAGCCAGTCCGGCCAGTTGATCCTGCACCTGCCCGCCGTGCGTATCACCCAGGCGATTACCCAGGCCACTGGCCCGCTGCAGCTCGTCCCGGCGCCATGACGCCACCGCTGGACCTGCAACGCGCCCTGAGCGCGCTGATCGGCGACGCGCAACTGGTGCCCTGCCCGCTGCCGGGCACCGCGCTGTCGTTGTGGCTGCTGGACGCGGACAATATGGACCGCGCCTTCAGCCAGGAAGAAACCCGGCGCATCCTGCATGAACCGCCCTACTGGAGTTTTTGCTGGGCCAGCGGCCTGGCGCTGGCGCGTTACCTGGCGGCGAACCCCGAGTGGGTTGCCGGCAAGCGCGTGCTGGATTTTGGCGCAGGCTCTGGCGTGGCCGCAATTGCCGCCGTCAAGGCGGGTGCGCTGGAAGTGGTCGCGTGTGATTTAGACCCGCTGGCGTTGGCATCCTGCAGGGCGAATGCCGAACTCAACGGCGTGGAACTGCGTTATTCAGCCGACTTTTTCGCCGAAGCCGATCGCTTTGACCTGATCCTGGTGGCCGACGTGCTTTACGACCGCGCCAACCTGCCGCTGCTTGATCAATTCCTGACGCGCGGCCGTGAAGCACTGGTAGCAGACTCGCGCGTGCGCGACTTCCAGCACCCGGCTTATCAGCGCCTGGAAGTCCTTGATGCCCTGACCCTGCCAGACCTGGCCGAGCCTTGGGAGTTTCGCAAGGTGAGCCTGTACCATTCGCGGCGCGCTTGAGGCCATCGCGGGCAAGCCGCGCCCACAAGGGAATGCGATCAAGTGTGGAAGCGGGCTTGCCCGCGATAGCGATCTGGACTCCATCACCTTATAGTTGCCCCATTCCCGCTTTATTCGAGACGCCCCATGAGTGAGCCCACGCCGTACATCTTCGACGTCACCACCGCCACCTTCGACCAGGCAGTGATCCAGAACTCCTTCGAGAAACCCGTGCTGGTGGATTTCTGGGCGGAGTGGTGCGCGCCGTGCAAGGCGTTAATGCCAATGTTGGCGAAAATTGCCGAGAGTTATCAGGGTGAGTTGCTGCTGGCCAAGGTCGATTGCGAGGCTGAGCAGGATATCGTCGCGCGCTTTGGCATTCAGAGCCTGCCCACCGTGGTGCTGTTCAAGGACGGCCAACCGGTGGACGGGTTTGCCGGCGCGCAGCCGGAGTCGGCGGTGCGCGCGATGCTGGAGCCGCACGTGCAGATGCCACCACCAGCGGCGGCTGATCCGCTGGAGCAGGCCCAGGCGCTGTTTGCCGAAGGCCGCATCAGCGATGCCGAAGCGGTGCTGGTGACGCTGCTGGGTGAAGACAACACCAACGCCGGCGCGCTGATCCTGTACGCGCGCTGCCTGGCCGAGCGCGGTGAACTGAGCGAAGCCCAGGCCGTGCTCGACGCCGTGAAAAGCGACGACCACAAGGCCGCCCTCGCCGGCGCCAAGGCGCAAATCACGTTCCTGCGCCAAGCCGCCGAGCTGCCGGACGCCGCCGACTTGAAAAGCCGCCTGGCGCAAAACCCGCAGGATGATGAGGCGGCCTATCAGCTGGCAATTCAGCAATTGGCACGCCAGCAATACGACGCGGCGCTGGAAGGCCTGCTCAAGCTGTTTATCCGCAACCGCAGCTACAGCGAGGGCTTGCCGCACAAGACTTTGCTGCAGGTGTTCGAACTGCTCGGCAATGACCACCCGCTGGTCACCGCGTACCGCCGCAAATTGTTTGCTGCGCTGTACTAATCGCCGATCCAGCTGTACAGCGGCGTGTCCCCGCCGCTGGTCACTTTCACGCGGGCGCTATGGCGCAAACGCACCAGCAGGCGCTTGCCTGATGCGGCGTCACCGGCCAAGCCTTCCAGCTGATCGAGCAATTCCAGCCCGTTGAGTTGCCCGGCCTTGCGCAACAGGTCCTGGGCGCTCTGCCACAGATCATCAGTGTGTTTGACCGGCGCGACAGCGGGCGCGCTCGGCGTGGGCGCGGCCTGCAACTGAGCGCCCAATCGCGCCCAATCGCCGTCGTCCAGCTCCAGGGTCAAGTCCACCGGCATGTCGCCGACAGTTCCACGAATTCGCAACATCGTCCTTACTCCTGCACTTTTCTGACGGGCATGCTCCCACGCGGCTTGCGCAACGCCAAGCGGGCGGTCAAACTCTGGCACTATTGTTATAAGATCACATAACAAAACTTTCATGTTCTGGAGCCTTCTCATGCGCCGTCTGCTGCTTGCTTTGCCGTTTGCCCTGCTGCCACTGGCAGTTGCCCATGCTCACGATGATCACGAACATGAGCACGGCAGCCTCGGCGCCCACGAGCATGGCGTTGGGCGTCTCAATGCGGTACTCGACGGTCAGGCACTTGAGCTGGAATTTGACAGCCCGGCCATGAACCTCGTGGGTTTTGAACACCAGGCCAGCACGCCCGCCGACAAAGCCAAGGTTGCCGCAGCCCGCAAGTCACTGGAAAACCCACTGGCCCTGTTCAATGTGCCAAAGGCCGCCGGTTGCGTGATCAGCACCCAGGAACTCAACAGCCCGCTGTTCGGCGACAAGCCGGAAGCCGACCATGACGACGACGACGATGATGACCATGCCACCGACGGCAAAGGCGCAGCCGCCCACGAACATCATCATGACCACAGCGAAATCCACGCCCACTACCAGTTCACCTGCGCCACGCCGACGGCCTTGAGCAACCTCGACCTGACCCAGGTGTTCAAGACCTTCCCCGCCACTCAGAAGATTCAGGTACAACTGATCGGCCCAAGCGGCCAGCAAGGTGTTGAAGCGACGGCCACCGCAGCCACCCTGAAGTTCTGATTTGAAAACCCAATCACTGTGGGAGCTGGCTTGCCTGCGATGCAGACGACTCGGTCAGTCAGATGCACCGCGTTGATGCCATCGCAGGCAAGCCAGCTCCCACATTGGATCGGCGCCACGCTCCACAACCAGGCAATATTGATTTCACATGACCCAAGCACTGATCGAACTGTCTGACCTGGGCTTCAACTGGCCCGGTCACCCACAGTTATTGGACATCCCCGCGTTTAGCCTGCAAGCAGGCGAAACCCTGTTTCTCAAAGGCCCGAGCGGCAGCGGCAAAACCACGTTGCTCGGCCTGCTTGGCGGCGTGCAGAAACCCAGCCGGGGCAGCATCCGCCTGCTCGGCCAGGAGCTGACCGAACTCTCGGCCGGCGCCCGCGACCGCTTTCGCGTGGACCACACCGGCTACATCTTCCAGCAGTTCAACCTGCTGCCGTTTCTGTCGGTGCGCGAGAACGTCGAGTTGCCTTGCCACTTTTCCAAGCTGCGCGCGCAACGCGCGGTTCAGCGCCACGGCAGTGTCGACCAAGCCGCTGCGACCTTGCTGGCGCATTTGGGCTTGAAGGACAAAGACCTGCTGGAACGCCGCGCCGACTCACTGTCCATCGGCCAACAACAACGCGTCGCCGCCGCCCGCGCGCTGATCGGCCAACCGGAACTGGTGATCGCCGACGAACCCACCTCGGCGCTGGACTACGACGCCCGCGAGGCTTTCATTCAATTGCTGTTCGCCGAATGCCGCGACGCTGGCGCCAGCCTGCTGTTTGTCAGCCATGACCAGAGCCTCGCGCCGCTGTTCGACCGCCACCTGTCGCTGGCCGAACTCAATCGCGCCGCCACGCCCGCAGAGGTTTGAGATGTATTTGTTTCGTCTAGCCATGGCCAGCCTGGCTAACCGCCGCTTTACCGCGATCCTCACCGCCTTTGCCATCGCGCTGTCAGTCTGTTTGTTGCTCGCGGTGGAGCGCGTGCGGGTTGAGGCGCGCAACAGTTTTGCCAGCACCATCAGCGGCACCGACCTGATCGTCGGCGCGCGTTCGGGCTCGGTCAACTTGCTGCTGTACTCGGTGTTCCGTATCGGCAATGCCACCAACAACATCCGTTGGGACAGCTACGAGCACTTCGCCGCCAGCCCGCAGGTGAAATGGGCGATCCCGATTTCCCTCGGCGACTCGCACCGCGGCTATCGGGTGATGGGCACCAACCAATCCTACTTCGAGCATTACCAATACGGTCGCAAACAGAACCTCGAACTGGCCAGCGGCCGCGCCTTTGCCACCGACCCGTTTGAAGTGGTGCTCGGTGCCGAAGTCGCCGAGGCGCTGCATTACACGCTGGGCGACAAGCTGGTGCTGGCCCACGGTGTCGCGGTGGTCAGCCTGGTCAAGCACGATGACAAACCGTTCACCGTGGTCGGTATTTTGAAACGCACCGGCACGCCGGTGGACCGCACGCTGCACATCAGCCTGGGCGGCATGGAAGCCATTCACATCGACTGGCACAACGGCGTGCCGGCCCAGGGCAAAGGCCGCATCAGTGCCGATCAGGCGCGCAACATGGACCTCACGCCACAGGCCATCACCGCGTTTATGCTCGGCCTGAACAACAAGATTTCCACCTTCGCCCTGCAACGCGAAATCAATGAATTCCGTGGCGAGCCGATGCTGGCGATATTGCCGGGCGTGGCCCTGCAAGAGTTGTGGAGCATGATGGGCACCGCCGAAAAAGCGCTGTTCGTGATCTCGCTGTTCGTGGTGCTGACCGGTTTGATCGGCATGCTCACGGCGATCCTCACCAGCCTCAACGAGCGCCGCCGTGAAATGGCAATTTTGCGCTCGGTGGGCGCGCGGCCGTGGCACATCGCAACGCTGCTGATCTTTGAAGCCTTCGCCCTGGCCTTGTCCGGCGTGGTCGCTGGCGTCGGCTTGTTGTACGTGTGCATCGCCGCCTCGCGCGGGTATTTGCAGGCCAATTACGGCCTGGACCTGCCGATGTCATGGCCGAGCGAATATGAATGGACCTTGCTCGCCGGCATCCTCGCGGCGGCGCTGTTAATGGGCAGCGTGCCCGCGTGGCGCGCCTATCGACAATCACTGGCCGATGGCCTGTCCATACGTTTATGAGGAAGGCTTCGATGCGTCGCGCCCTGTTTGCAATGTTGCTGTTGGTGGCAGTGCCCGTCTGGGCCGAAGACCAGCCCAAGGATCTGTCATGGCAGGAGATGATCCCCCCGGACGCGCCGCCGGAAATCCCCAACATGAAACCGCTGCACGACCTGTCGAACATGGCCGACGCGCTGTCGGTCGAGTCGGCGCCGGCCGCCAAGCAGGATTTGCCCAATGCGCCGGTGGTGCAAAGCCTGGACGGCAAGCACATCCGTTTGCCGGGTTACATCGTGCCGTTGGAAGTCAGCGAAGAAGGCCGCACCACCGAGTTTTTGCTGGTGCCGTATTTCGGCGCGTGCATCCACGTACCGCCGCCGCCCTCGAACCAGATCGTGCATGTGAAAAGCGAAGTCGGGGTGAAACTCGATGAGTTGTATCAGCCGTACTGGATCGAAGGCGCGATGCAGGTCAAGCCGTCATCCAGCGAACTGGCCGACGCCGGTTATCAAATGGATGCCGACAAGATTTATGTCTACGAGCTGCAGGAATAGGGGCTGATCGCCCTTTCATTGAGCTGAGTCAAAGGATCGAACGGAACGATCTTTACCATTGGACGTACAACTTTTAACGTCCTTTTGGAGCTCCCATGAACAAGTCTCTGCTCGGCGCGTCCCTCTTCGCGCTCGCCCTCGCCGCCCCTGCCGTCCACGCTCACGAAGCGGGCGACATTCTGATTCGCGCCGGTGCAATTACCGTGAATCCGAAAGCTGACAGCGGCCATGTGAAGGTTGATCAGGGCCCATTGGCGGGCACCAACCTGGGCGGCAAGGCGACCATGAGCAGCGACACCCAACTGGGTTTGAACTTCGCCTACATGCTGACCAACCACGTCGGTATCGAGCTGCTGGCGGCCACGCCGTTCGAGCACGATGTGAAGATCAAGAACACCGCCCTCGGCGCCGCCAATGGCAAGCTCGGCACCCTCAAGCACTTGCCGCCAACCTTGAGCGTCGTGTACTACCCGCTGGATAGCAAATCTGCCTTTCAGCCGTACGTGGGCGCCGGCATCAACTACACCTGGATCTACGACGAGCACGTCGGCAGCCGCGCCGAACAAGCCGGTTTCAGCAACTTCAAGGCCGAAAACTCCTGGGGCTGGGCCGCACAGATCGGCGCCGACTACATGATCAATGACAAGTGGATGATCAACGCCCAGGCGCGCTACATCGACATCAGCACCAAGGCCACCGTCGATAACAACGCGCTGGGCCAAGGCACACGCGCCAAGGTCAATGTGGACGTCGACCCGATGGTTTACATGGTGGGTATCGGCTACAAGTTCTAAGTCACACGGCATAACCCATGTGGGAGCGGGCTTGCTCGCGAAAGTGCAGGGTCAGTCGACTGATGTGTTGACTGACCTTGCGCATTCGCGAGCAAGCCCGCTCCCACATTTGGTTTTATAGCGTGTCAGCTGTGGCGGTAGAACCTGTCGGGCATCGTAGGCAAGCCCGCTCCCACACAAAACCGGCTCCCACATTCCGGTTTTGTGTGGTGTCAGCTGTGGCGGTAGAACCGGTCCAGCAACGCCGGTAACCCGGCCCGCCACGCCCGAGGCTTGATGCCAAAGGTGTGCAGGATTTTCTTGCAGGCCAGCACCGCGTGTTGCGGTTCATCTGCCGCATCCGGGCGTGCCGCGTGAGCCTGGGCGGTAGGCGACTCGATCGCCAGCGGGTGGAAATTGCGCGCTTCGGTAAGGATCGCCTGGCCCAGCGCCAACGGTGTGGTCGCCTCGTGCCCGGCGTAGTGATACGTGCCCCACAGCGGTGCCGCGCAATCAAGTTGCTTGAGCACCGAGATGATCACCCGCGCGGCATCGTCCACGGGCGTCGGGTTACCCCGGCGATCATCGGCCATCAGCAACTCGTCCGGCTTCTCGGCCCGCGCCAAAAAGCGCCCGAGCGTGCCGTCGACGCTGTCATCCAGCAGCCAACCAAAACGCAGCAGCACATGCTGCGGGCAGGTGGCGCGCACGCTTTGTTCGATGCGCCACAACGCCTGGCCGCGCAGGCCCAGGGGCACCGGCTCGTCCTTCTCGCTGTAGGCGGTGGCGCGGGAGCCATCGAACACGCGGTAGCTGGACGGTTGCAGCAAGGTGATGTTGTGGTGCTGGCACAGCTCGGCCAGGCGCTCGATGGCGAATTCCTGAGCGGCCAAACGGCTTTCGCTGACCGCTTCGGCCTGAAACCAGTCGAAATAGTAGGCGAGGTTGATCAACGCATCGGGACGGGTGTCGTCGAGCAATTGGGTCAGGCTCGCGGCATCCCAGCCGTCTTGGGGCGGTTTGGGTGCGAGGAAACCGATGTCTTCCTCTGCACCGAGGCGAATCAGCGCTTGCCCGAGGGCATTCCCGCCGCCCAGTAACATAAGGCGCATTCGCATAGAGTGTGCAGGCCCGGTCTGTTTGGAACGATGGTTATTGTCGGCAGGCGGATGAAGCCGGCCGTAGGTTTATTCCAGAATCGTTGCATTTTGCGGGTTTGTAGCGCAACCGTCACGGATAAAGTGCGGGGTTGCAACTTGGCACCGCCGGTTGCATATAAGGGGTATGAACCTTCCTGAAACCACGGACACGGTCTTGAACGGCTTTCACCCCGCTGTCAGCGCCTGGTTCCGCAGCTCTTTCCCTTCGGTCACCAGCGCCCAGGCCCAGGCGTGGCCGCTGATTCGCCAGCGCCGCTCCACCCTGATCGCCGCGCCCACCGGTTCGGGCAAGACCCTGACGGCGTTCCTCGCCGTGCTGGATGACCTGGTGCACCAGGGCCTGGCGAATGGCGGGCAACTGCCGGATGAGACGCTGGTGGTGTATGTCTCGCCGCTCAAGGCACTGTCCAACGACATCCAGATCAACCTGCAAAACCCGCTCACCGGCATCACCGAGCAGCTGCAGGCGATGGGCTTGCCGCCCTTGGTGATCCGCACCGCCGTGCGCACCGGCGACACCCCGCAAAAAGACCGTGCGCAGATGCGCAAGCGCCCGCCGCATATCCTGGTGACCACCCCGGAATCGCTCTACGTGCTGCTGGGATCCGACTCTGGCCGGCACATGCTCGCCAGCACGCGCACGGTGATCGTCGACGAAATCCATGCCATCGCCGCCAGCAAGCGCGGCAGCCATATGGCCCTGAGCCTGGAACGCCTGCAAGGCCTGTGCGCCGAACCGCTGACCCGCATTGGCCTGTCTGCCACGCAAAAGCCCATCGAGGCGGTGTCGCGCTTTTTGGTCGGCACCGACCGCCCCTGCGCAATTGTCGATATCGGCCACGCCCGCCCGCGTGACCTGGATATTGAGGTGCCGCCGGTGCCGCTCTCGGCGGTCATGGCCAACGATGTGTGGGAACTGGTCTACAACCGCCTCGCCGACCTGGCGCGCGAACACCGCACCACGCTGATTTTCGTCAACACCCGGCGCCTGGCCGAACGCCTGGCGCGGCACTTGAGCGAGCGCCTGGGCAAAACCGCCGTGGCCGCGCACCATGGCAGCCTGGCCAAAGAGCTGCGCCTGGACGCCGAACAACGGCTCAAGGCCGGCGAGCTGCAAGTGCTGATCGCCACTGCGTCCCTGGAGCTGGGGATTGATATCGGTGACGTCGACCTGGTGTGTCAGATCGGCTCACCCGGCTCCATCAATGGTTTTCTGCAACGCGTCGGCCGTTCCGGGCACCAGGTCGGCGGCACGCCCAAGGGGCGCTTGTTCGCCACCACCCGCGATGACCTGATCGAGTGCGCCGCCCTGCTCGACTGCGTGCGCCGGGGTGAGCTGGACACCTTGCAGATCCCGGTCGCGCCGCTGGATGTACTGGCCCAGCAGATCATCGCCGAGGTGAGCGCCCAGGAATGGTCGGAACCCGCATTGCTCGATCTCATTCGCCGCGCCTCGCCCTACGCCGCACTGGATCAGCGCCATTACCAGGCGCTGTTGCAGATGCTCGCCGAGGGCTATAACGGCCGCCAGGGCATCCGTAGCGCCTACCTGCACCGCGACGCCGTGACCCACACCCTGCGCGGGCGTCGTGGCGCCAAGCTGACGGCCGTGACCAGCGGCGGAACCATCCCCGACAACGCCGACTACAGTGTGCTGCTGGAGCCCCAGAGCCTGAACATCGGCAGCGTCAACGAAGACTTCGCGGTGGAAAGCATCGCCGGGGATATCTTCCAGCTCGGTAATACGTCCTACAGAATCTTGCGGGTCGAAGCCGGCAAGGTCCGGGTTGAGGACGCCCATGGCCAGCCGCCGACCATTCCGTTCTGGCTGGGCGAAGCGCCAGGGCGCAGCAACGAATTGTCGGCGGCGGTGGCGCGGTTCCAAGGCCAGCTCGACGCGCTGCTCAGCGCCACGCCCGGCGACTTGCAAGCGGCCCTCGACTGGCTCACCGGCACCCTTGGCCTGAACCACGCCAGCGCCGAGCAGATCCTCGATTACCTGGCCCGCGCACGCCTGGCCTTGAGCGCGCTGCCGTCCCAGGACACGTTGATCATGGAGCGGTTTTTCGACGAGTCCGGCGGCACCCAACTGATCATTCACACGCCGTTCGGCAGCCGTATCAATCGCGCCTGGGGCCTGGCGTTGCGCAAGCGTTTTTGCCGCACGTTCAATGTCGAATTGCAGGCGGCGGCCAGTGAAAATGCAATCGTGCTGTCGCTGTCGACCAGCCACAGTTTCGAGCTGGATGATGTGTGGCGGTATCTGAACAGCAACAGTGCCGAGCACGTCCTGATCCAGGCCGTGCTGGACGCGCCGCTGTTCGGCGTGCGCTGGCGCTGGAACGCCGGTGTGGCACTGGCGTTGCCGCGTTATACCGGCGGACGCAAAGTGGCGCCGCAGATCCAGCGGATGAAAAGCGAAGACCTGATCGCCAATGTGTTTCCCGACCAGATCGCCTGCCTGGAAAACCTCGCCGGCGAGCGCGAAGTGCCCGAGCACCCCTTGGTGGAACAGACCCTCGACGACTGCCTGCACGACGCCATGGACAGCAACGCCTGGCTGGCGCTGCTGCGGCGCATGGAAAGCGGCGAAGTGCGGCTGATCAGCCGCGACCTGCCGGCGCCCTCGCCCATGGCCGCGGAAATTCTCAGCGCGCGCCCCTACACCTTTCTCGACGACGCACCCTTGGAAGAACGCCGTACCCAAGCGGTGCTCAACCGGCGCTGGAGCGACCCGCACAGCACCGACGACCTCGGCGCACTGGATGCCGAGGCCATCGCCGGCGTGCGCGAGGAAGCCTGGCCGGCGCCCAATGGCGTGGACGAAATGCACGAAGCGCTGATGAGCCTGGCCTGCATTGCCACTCATGAGGTCACGCCGCAATGGGCCGACTGGCTGCAGGCCTTGGCCAAGGGCGGGCGCGCCTATGCATTGAGCAATGGCCTGTGGGTGGCGGTGGAACGCTTGAGCTGTTTGCAGGCTATCTATCCCAACGACTTGCCGTTGCTGCCGGGCTTCGATGAACCCTGGACCGTTGATGATGCGCTGGTGGAAGTGCTGCGCGCCCGCCTCGGCGGGTTCGGCCCGCTGAGCCTGATCGAGATCGCCGCGCCGTTGGCCCTGCCGGTGGCAGACGTAACCCAGGCACTCGCTCGCCTGGAGCAGGAAGGCTACGTGCTGCGCGGCCGTTTCAGCCCTGGCGCCAGCGAAGAACAGTGGTGCGAACGGCATTTGCTCGCGCGCATTCATCGCTACACGGTCAAGCGCCTGCGCCGCGAAATCGAGCCCGTGGCGCTGCAGGATTTCATGCGCTTCCTGTTCGATTGGCAGCACCTGTCCGACGGCACACGCGGCCAGGGCAGCGCCATGTTGCCGCAGATTGTCGCGCAGTTTGAGGGCTACGCCGCCGCCACCTCGGCCTGGGACAGTGACTTGCTCAGCGCGCGCCTGAAGGATTACTCATCCACCTGGCTTGACGACCTGTGCCGCAGCGGCAAGCTGGTGTGGACGCGGCTGAGCAACAAGGCCGGCGCGATGGCCCTGCGCAGCACACCGGTGGTGTTGCTGCCGCGCAGCCAAGTGCCGCTGTGGAGCGGGCTGACCGAGATGACCGACAGCACCACGCTGTCGCCCAGGGCGCAGAAAGTCCACGTGGCGCTGCGTGAACATGGCGCGCTGTTTTTCGACGAACTGGTGCACGAATCCCATCTGCTGCGCAGCGAACTGGAGACGGCGCTGCAGGAACTGGTGGGCGCAGGGCTGGTGAATGCCGACAGCTTCGCCGGCCTGCGCGCGCTGACCACACCCGCCAGCAAACGCCAGGCGCGCAGCAGCCGACGCGGACGCGGGGCGTTTGTCGGCGGCATGGACGACGCCGGGCGCTGGGCTTTGCTGCGCCGTTCACCGAGCGCCGCCGGGCCACATTCGGCCGAGACGCTGGAGCATGTGGCGATGACCTTGCTGCGCCGCTATGGCGTGGTGTTCTGGCGGTTGCTGGAGCGTGAGGCGGATTGGTTGCCGAGCTGGCGCGAGTTGCTGCGCACCTTCCATCGGCTCGAAGCGCGCGGGGAGATCCGCGGCGGGCGGTTCGTCAGTGGGCTGGCGGGCGAGCAGTTTGCGTTGCCGGAGGCAATTGGGTTATTGCGCGAAGTCCGCCGCCGGCCGCATGACGGCAGTTTGATTGCGGTGTGCGGGGCTGATCCGCTGAACCTGGTGGGCACGCTGCTGCCGGGCAGCAAAGTGCCGGCGGTGAGTGGCAATCGGGTTGTGTACCGCGATGGGTTGCCGGCGGCGGTGAGGGTCGCTGGCAAGCAACAGGTATTGCTGGAGGTGGATCAGTTGGCGGTGCAGGAGAAGTTGATCAGGCATTGACACCTGGATTGACCTCACCGGCCTCATCGCGGGCAAGCCCGCTCCCACGGTGGGAATGCGTTCCCATGTGGGAGCGGGCTTGCCCGCGATGAGGCCCGCGAGCCACCCAAATCATTGAGGCCTGGGCTGTTCCGTCAACACCACCGACGCCGGCACTTCCTCATCCGGCTCATCCACATGCGCCGTGCGTTTGGGCAGCCAGATCTGCTGTGGATAAGTTTGCGCGAAGTGCACCTCATCACAGTTATCCACAAGCTTTTTCAAGCGCTGGTTGAATGCGCGGCTCACCGCGTATTGCCCGCCTGACACTGTGCGGAATTGCGCGGTCAGCACCACGCCGTTGAGGTCCATCTTGTCGACGCCAAACACCTCCAGCGGCCCTTGCAGGTTGTACTTGAGGAACACATCGTCGCGAATCGATTGCCCGGCCTCGCGGATCAGGTCCACGGCCTTGTCCACATCGGTGTCGTAGGTGAACTGCACCGAGAAGAACGCATAGGCAAATTGCCGCGACTGGTTGGTGACCGCCTTGATCTGCCCGAACGGCACGGAGTGAACAAAACCCTTGCCGTCGCGCAGGCGCAACGTCCGGATGGTCAGGCCCTCTACGGTACCGGCGTGGCCGGAGTCGAGCACGACCCAGTCACCGATGGACAGCGTGTCCTCGATGATGATGAACAGGCCAGTGATCACATCCTGCACCAATTGCTGCGAGCCAAAACCGATGGCCAAACCAACCACACCGGCACCGGCCAGCAGCGGCGCGACATTGATGCCAAGGTTGGCCATGGTGGTGATCGCGCAGATCACCACCAGGATGATTTTCACCGCGTTACGCAGCAGCGGCAGAATGGTTTTGACCCGCGTACTCGGCTGACGGCTGGAGCGCTTATTGACCGGTGGTTTCAGCGCTTCCTGAATCGCGGTGTCGAGCACCACCCAGAACAGCCAGGTCACCAGCAGGATCAGGCCGATGCTGCTCAGGGAGTCGCTGATCGCGCGGCCCACCGAGTTGCGCTGGGCAAATTCGAACAGCGAGACGCCCCAGATACGCCCCAGGATTTCGATAAACGCGATGGCCATGGCGATGCGCAAGATCGCGTGCAACAGACTGAGGAAGCGCTCCTTGTAGGCGCTGCTGCGCTGGATCGCCACCTGGCTGCGGGACTTGAACAGGTGTTGCAGTACGGTGCTGAGAAACACTGTGCCGATCAGCAAAATCGTGGTGAACAGCGCGCAGCGCAGCGCCTTCTGGTTATCGTCGCCCGCGCCGATCAGGTTGATTGCCGAGACCAGCACCATCAACAGAATCGGCCAGTACCACAGCCCGGAAAACACCCGCAGCGATTGCTGCAGCGCAGGGTGTTTGAGGCGCTGGGCCAGTGGCCGATTGCGGATCAAGTGCGCCACCGGACGGCGCAGGCGCACCACCAACACCCCGAAAATCACCGCCGCGAACAGGCCGGTGAAAACCGCGATGCTGCTGGTGATATTGCCACCCAACTGCCGGGCGATCTGCGGGCTGGTCAGCGCGTCGCTGAGGGCGGCCAGGAAGCCGATCAGGAACAGCGGCTTGGGGCAGTAGTAGCGAATGATCTGCACGGCCGGGCGCTTGTGGCCCAGATTGAACATGACGATCACGCACAACAACATCGACGTAGAAAAGATGCCGCTGCTGGTGGCGTAGGCAAAACACAGCGCCAGCGCGCGGCCCACCGACGAGGCCAGGAAGTGGCTGACGTAGAGGGTCAGCGGCAGACAGATGAGCGCGGGGATTGTGTAGGGCACCACGTACCCCAAGACTGCCAGCAAGCGTTCGCGCCGTTCGACGAACGACCGACGACTCAAGCGCTGCACAACAAAGCGCCCCAGCAGGGTCAACACCACAAAGGCGCCAACCCAGACGCCGGACAGCAACAGGAAGTCGCCGGCCACGCTCCACGGCGACCGTTCGGCCGTCTGGTCGACCAGGCGCCCCACCTCGTCCGCCGCGCGATCGGCACGCAAGCGCCAGGCGTCGATGAGGTTCTGGTTAAGGTCGAGCTTGTCTTGTACATCGTCAATGCTGGAACTGATGGCGCCCAGCAGGCCGCCCTCGACCAGCAACTCCGGTTTAGCGGGCGCCGCCGCTGCGGCAGGCGCGGCAGGCGCGGCCGGCGCTGCGGCGGCCGCCGGCGTAGCAGCTTGCAATGCGCCATTGCCACACAACAGCAGCGCACCAAGCAGTAATGCAGTCTTTAAATTCAGCAAAACACCGGGCTCCATCAGCAGGGTCTGTAAGGAACTGACGGGTTTGAGCCTTGATCGTTCCCCGCCATTGGGCATCTTTGCCTCCCGGTCAAATATCAAATGCCGATCACTGTCTTTTTCCGCACAAGCCAAATCCCGACACTGCGCTCCTGAATCACACCCATCGGAGTTGCAGCCATGCCCATTGCCCTGCTCGCGCTGACCCTCAGCGCTTTTGCCATCGGGACGACCGAGTTCGTCATCGTTGGCCTGTTACCCACCATCGGCGCCGACTTGGGCGTCGACCTGCCGTCCGCCGGCTTGCTGGTCAGCCTGTACGCCTTGGGCGTGGCCATTGGCGCGCCGGTGCTCACCGCGCTCACCGGCAAAGTGCCGCGCAAACTGCTGTTGTTGTCGCTGATGGTGCTGTTCACCCTCGGCAACCTGTTGGCCTGGCAGGCACCGAGTTATGAATCGCTGGTGCTGGCGCGGATCGTCACCGGCCTGGCCCACGGGGTGTTTTTCTCGATTGGCTCGACCATCGCCACCAGCCTGGTGCCCAAGGAAAAAGCCGCCAGCGCGATTGCGATCATGTTTACCGGCTTGACCGTTGCACTGGTCACCGGCGTGCCGCTGGGCACGTTTATCGGCCAGCACTTCGGCTGGCGGGAAACGTTCCTCGCCGTCTCGGCCCTGGGGGTGATCGCGTTTATCGGCAGCCTGATCTATGTGCCGAACAGCATCGCCCACAGCAAACCCGCCTCGTTGCTGCAACAACTGCAAGTGCTCAAGCAGCCGCGCTTGCTGCTTGTGTACGCCATGACCGCCATCGGCTACGGCGGCTCGTTCATCGCGTTTACCTTTCTGGCGCCGATCCTTCAGGACATTTCCGGCTTCAGCGCCGGCACCGTCAGCCTGGTGCTGTTGGTGTACGGCATCTCGGTGGCGGCGGGGAATATCTGGGGCGGCAAGCTGGCCGATAAACGCGGCCCGATCAGCGCGTTGAAAATCATCTTCGCCCTGCTCGCGGCGGTGCTGTTCATCCTTACCCTGACCGCCAGCAACCCCTGGCTGGCGCTGGCCACCGTGCTGGTGTGGGGCGCGGTTGCCTTCGGCAATGTGCCGGGCCTGCAGGTGTACGTGGTGCGCCAGGCTGAACATCACACCCCGCAGGCGGTGGATGTGGCGTCGGGCTTGAACATTGCGGCGTTCAACCTCGGAATCGCCGGCGGCGCCTGGGCCGGGGGCTTGATCGTGGCGCACATGGGCTTGATCCATACCGCGTGGATCGGCGGCTCAGTGGTGTTGGTGGCCCTGGCGCTGACGGCGTGGAGTGGCCGATTGGACCGGTTGGGGCCGGTGTATGCCGACAGCTCGACGCGCACGGCAGTCGGACACTGATTCAGCCACGACGCACATCCAATGTGGGCGCTGGCTTGCCTGCGATTGTGGTACGCCAGCGTCGCATTCAGCGCCGGCCCCATCGCTATCGCAGGCAGCCCGCTCCCACATTCCTTACCTTGTACCGTCTGTAGGAACGGCGAAACTTTCCGACAAAAACCGCAGTCATCCCAAAACGGAGGTCACTTGACCCTACATCCACGGGAGTAATCATGGCGGCGATTCACATCGGCATTTCCGGCTGGCGCTACACGCCCTGGCGGGGGGATTTCTACCCCGAGGGCCTGACCCAGAAACGCGAATTGCAATTTGCGTCACGCGCCGTCAACAGCATCGAAATCAACGGCTCGTTCTACGCCCTGCAAACACCCAAGCGTTATGCCGAGTGGTACGCCGACACGCCTGAGCATTTCGTGTTCAGTGTGAAGGCACCGCGCTACATCACCCACATTCTGCGCTTGCGCGATGTGCACAAGCCGATGGCCAATTTCTTTGCTTCCGGGGTGCTGGAACTGAAAGAAAAGCTCGGGCCGATCCTCTGGCAATTCCCGCCCAGCTTCACATTCGACCCGCCGCTGTTTGAAGCCTTTCTTCAACAACTCCCCACCGACACTCAACAGGCCGCCGCCCTCGCCCGCGAGCACGAGCCGCGCCTGAACGGCAAGGCGAGCATGCAAGCCCATGGCAAAAAGCCGCTGCGTCATGCGGTGGAAATTCGCCACAAGAGTTTTGCAGTGCCGGAGTTTGTGCAGATGCTGGACAAGCACGGCGTGGCACTGGTGGTCGCCGATACCGCCGGCAAGTGGCCGTATGTTGAAGACGTCACCGCCAACTTCCTGTACCTGCGCCTGCACGGTGACAAAAAGCTCTACGCCAGCGGCTACACCGCCGAGGCGATCAAGCGTTGGGGTGACCGCATCGATCGCTGGCGCCATGGCAAACAGCCGGAGGATGCGCATTTGGTCGACCCGAAACACACGCCACGCGCGCGCAAGCAACGCGATATTTTTTGCTATTTCGACAACGACATCAAAGTGCGCGCGCCCTTCGATGCGCGCCAACTGTTGCAGCGCTTCGAGCTGGATAGACACTTGGCCACCGAGCCCGGCACGTTGCCAGAACCCGGGGTCCTGTCATGACCCATCCGGAATTGATCCCCGCCACGCCCACTACCGCCATCACGCGCTTCAAAGTGCTGACGGTGAATATCCACAAGGGTTTCACCGCGCTGAATCGACGCTTCATCCTGCCCGAACTGCGTGAAGCGGTGCGCAGCGTGGGCGCCGACATGGTGTTCTTGCAGGAAATCCACGGCACTCACGAACGCCATCCCCAGCGCTACCAGGACTGGCCGAAGATGCCGCAATACGAGTTCCTGGCCGACAGCATCTGGCCGCAGTTCGCTTACGGGCGCAACGCGGTCTACCCGCACGGCGACCACGGCAACGCGTTGCTGTCCAAATTCCAGATCGTGCGCTACGACAACCTCGACATCTCGCAAAGCGGCCATGAAAGCCGCGGGCTGCTGCATTGCGTATTGCGCCTGCCAGGCACCGGCCAAGAGGTGCATGCGATCTGCATGCACTTGGGCCTGCGCGAGGTGCATCGTCAGCAGCAATTGCGTTTGCTGGAACAGCGCATCAGCGAAATCCCGGCCGACGCGCCGCTGGTGGTGGCCGGTGATTTCAACGACTGGCGCCAAAAGGCCGACCTGAGCCAGAGCGGTCTCAGCGAAGTGTTTGTTGAAGCCACTGGTAAGCCTGCGCGCACGTTTCCGGCGCGCCTGCCGCTGTTACCGCTGGACCGCATCTATGTGCGCAACCTGAAAATTCACAACCCCAAGGTACTGACTACCCGGCCGTGGTCGCATCTGTCAGACCATGTGCCGTTGTCGGTGGAGATCGAGTTATGACCGTCGCGGTAGAGCACATTGCCACCGACCAGCCGCCAGATGACGCCAAGGCGCGTGATGTTGATTACGGCTGGCAAAGCGGCAACCGTCTTGAGTTGCTGGAGAACGGCGAGGCTTACTTCCCCAGGGTGTTTGAAGCGATGCGCGAGGCCCAGCGGGAGATTTTGCTGGAGACCTTTATTCTGTTCGAAGACAAGGTCGGCCATGAGCTCAAAGGCATCCTGATTGAGGCGGCGCAGCGCGGCGTCAAGGTGGTGGCCAGCCTCGACGGGTTTGGCTGCGGCGAGCTGAGCCCGGCGTTTCTGGGTGAGCTGGCCGAGGCTGGCGTGCTGGTGCAGATGTTTGACCCGGCGTCGAAAATGCTGGGGATTCGCACCAACTGGTTCCGTCGCCTGCACCGCAAGATCGTGGTGGTGGACGCCACCGTGGGATTTATTGGCGGGATCAATTTTTCTGCCGACCATCTGGGCGATTTCGGCCCCGAAGCCAAGCAGGATTACGCCGTGCGAGTGACCGGCCCTGCGGTCGCCGACCTGCATCATTTTGCCCTCGCCCAAAGCGGCCGCCAGGTGCGCACGCGGCGTGGCTGGCGACGACGCCAGCAACGGCCGTCCCTGTGGACAACGGCCAATGAGGAGGGTCTGGTTCGCCTGATTTACCGCGACAACGTGCAGCACCGCGACGATATCGAAGAGGCCTATATCCACGCCTTGAGCAAGGCGCAAAAACGCGTGGTGATAGCCAACGCCTACTTCTTCCCCGGCTACCGCCTGCTGCGCGAGATTCGCAATGCCGCGCGCCGTGGCGTGCACGTGCAACTGATCATGCAAGGCCAGCCCGACGTGCTGTTGGCCAAGCTGGCGGCGCGCATGCTCTATGACTATTTGCTCAAGGACGGCGTGGTGATCCATGAGTATTGCCAGCGCCCGCTACACGGCAAAGTCGCGTTGGTGGATGACGAGTGGAGCACCGTAGGCTCAAGCAACCTGGACCCATTGAGCCTGTCCCTGAACCTGGAAGCCAATGTGTTGATTCGCGACCGCGCGTTCAACCAGCAGCTGTACGAACGCCTGGAACTGCTCGCCCACGAGCACTGCCGGACCATGCCGGAAAACCGCAAGCCCCGGCTGTGGTTATGGCGGTTGACCGTAGGGTTTTTGGTGTTTCATGTGATGCGCCACTTCCCCGTGCTGACGGGCTGGCTGCCCGCGCATAAACCGCGTTTGAAACCCTTCGAGAGCCAGGCCCATGACCTCTGAAGCCGGTGGTTCACGACTCAAACGCTGGAAGAAGCCGCTGACCGTTGTCTTCTTCCTGGTGTTGATCGCGCTGTTCACCCTGCTGGCACGGCGCATCGACTGGAGCGAAGTGCTGCAGACGCTCGGCGACTTCAAGCTGCGCACGTTGCTGATCGCCAGCGCGCTGACCCTGTGCAGTTTTCTCGTCTATGCCAGTTTCGACCTCATCGGCCGCACTTACATTCGCCAACCGCTGGGTTGGAAGCAAATCCTGCCGGTGGGGATCATCAGCTACGCGTTCAACCTCAACCTGAGCGCGTGGGTCGGCGGGATTGCCATGCGTTACCGGCTGTATTCGCGGCTTGGGGTGAGCACCGGCAATATCGCCAAGATCCTTGGGCTGAGCCTGGCCACCAATTGGTTTGGTTACATGGCGCTGGCCGGCGTGGTGTTCAGCAGCGGTTTGGTGACGATGCCGCCCGGGTGGAAAGTCAGCACCCTGGCGTTGCAGGGCATTGGCGTGGTGCTGGTGTTGGCCAGCCTCGGCTACTTGGCGGCGTGCCGGTTCTCGAAGAAGCGTGCGTGGTCGATCAAGGGCATCGAGATCAATCTGCCGTCGTTGCGCATGGCGTGTTTGCAGTTGGCCCTGGGCGCGTTGAACTGGTCGTTGATGGCAGCGGTGATTTTTACCTTGTTGCCGGCCAAGTTGGACTATCCACTGGTGCTGGGGGTGTTGCTGATCAGCGCGATTGCCGGTGTGGTTACGCATATTCCAGCGGGGCTTGGGGTGTTGGAGGCGGTGTTTATTGGCTTGCTGCAGCATGAGGCGTCGCGCGGGAGTTTGCTGGCCGGGTTGATTGCCTATCGGGCGGTGTACTTTATTTTGCCGCTGGTGATTGCGTTGGTGATGTACCTCGCGGTGGAGGCCAAGGCCAAGGCGTTACGGGTTAAGAAGACACCGGCTTGATGCAGGTTGGCAGGACCTGCGCCATCGCGGGCAAGCCCGCTCCCACAGTTGGAATGCATTTCACTGTGGGAGCCGGACTTGCCCGTGATGGCGCTTGAGAGGGCAACGCTTTATCGGGCCTGGATGATGCTCAGCCGTTCGCCCACCACCATCTCGGTAATCCAGTCCACCAGGATTGAAGTGTAGGCCTGCTGCGACACCGGGTCGCTCAACGAGTGGTCGGCGCCGTCGATGATGCGGTGGGTCAAGGAGTGAGTCTGCTGGCACGCCGCGCGGTAACTCATGATGGTGGCGTGGGGCACATGGTCGTCGGTTTCCGATTCGACAATCAGCACATCGCCGGTGAATTTCGCGCAGGCATGCAGGGCGCGGTTGGTTTCGGCGTGCACCAGGGTGCTGCGGTAATCCATCAGGTCGACCTTATCCAGATCGCGTTTGGGCTTGAGCCATTCCTGGTCGCGGTACAGCGCCGGCACGCGCAGCGCCAGCCAGCGCACCGGGCGCAATGAGGTGAGGATCGCCGCCAGGTAACCGCCGTAGCTGGTGCCCACCACCGCCACGGCCGAGGTGTCGATGGCCGGGTGCGACAGCAAGCGGTCGTAGGCCGCCAGCAGGTCGCGCAGATTGTCTTCGCGGGTAACGCGCGACAACGGAATTCCGGTGCCGGCGTGGCCGCGCAAATCAAAAGTCAGGCATACACAGCCCAGGCCGGCAATGCCTTTGGCGCGCTCAAGGTCGCGCTCTTGGCTACCGCCCCAACCGTGCACAAACAACACGCCTGGCACTTTGGATTTGGGGCTCAGGAATGTCCCGCTCATTTGCTCGTCGTCGATGTCGATCGCAATGCTTTCACTTCTAGCCGTCATAAGATTTAACCGTCACGTACTTGAGAAGAAAGTCGCTGTTGTCTGCAGGGCCGCGGTACACCTCGATGGCGTCGGCCGGCAGCGGTTGGTCCACGTAGGTTTCCACCGATGAAACGTGGATGGCACGCAGGCTCGGGTTATTGATGAAGCTTTGCAGCGCCGCGACTTCCGCGCTGCTGGCGCCACCCATGCGCCAGGATTGTTCGAGCACGCCGCTGCGGCGTTGGCCGTCACTGTCCAGGCCTTGGGCAATGTCGTAGTTGCGGCGCGAAGCGTAGAAACCAGGGTAGGCCTCATCGGCGGCCGTGTCGAAAACCTGGGCTTGTTCGATGGCCTCACGCACGTCTTCGGGCAAGTCGAGCTTCAACAGGTCGGCGTAGTGGCCAGGCACGACGAGTAAGTCGGAGCCGCCGTAGACCGCTTCGCCCTGCCCGTCCTCAGTGAGGTACTGCTGGCCGCAATAGCTGATGACGTGTTCGCCGATAAAACTCTGGCCCACGCTGTGGGTGATCACCTCGTGCAAGTCCTGCTCAAGCACCACGCCTTCCGTAAACAGCGTCGCCACGTCGGGTCGCGCCAGCAGCGCTTCGAACTCATCGAGGCTGTGGATAACTTCCTGTCCCCGACCGGCGCAGGCATGCACAGGCTTCAGGCGGATCGGCCCGCTGTAGAGCAAGCGCGTGGCGGCGGGCAATGCGTCTTTAAGGGCAAAGACGCTAAGGCCATCGAGGACGACCGGGCGCACCCGCTCGGCAAACGCCGACGACCAGCCTTGCGGCGCCGTCGCTTCGGGGCTCAGCAGGCCATGGGTGATGGCTTTGGTGCAGATGAAATCGTAGTCGACGTAACCGCCCCACACATCCTCTGGGCCCTTAACCTTCAGCGCCAGCGCCTGGGCGGCGCCCACCAGGGTTTGCGTTGGCAGCACATACACGTCACGCCCGGCATGTTGCTGCGGGTCGTAACTGCCGCCGAATTTCAGCCCCAGAATCTGTGCCAGCCACCGCGCCAGCGCCCGGTTGGTTTCAACCTCGTGCTGCGGCGCGCCCGCTCGCGTGGAATGAGCAACCACCAGCTTCTTGCGTTGAGTCGGGGTCATACGTCCCCCTTGGCTATCCCGCCATGTGTGTACACCAATGGTTGCAGGGATCAGGCCAAGACGATTTCAGGAAAGAGCGTCTTTAAATCAATCAGTTGCTTGAAAAGCGATGGCAGTTGGCCTGTCTTATTCTGCACGACAGGCGGTTGAACAGGCGGCGTTCTGCACGATTCCCTCAGCCGCCGCGGCTGGCGCCAGCTAAGATACGGGGCCCTTCACTCTGCAACGAGACATCACCCATGGCCAAGCAAGCGCTCATCCTGATCGACATTCAGAACGACTACTTCCCTGGGGGCAAGTGGCCGCTCGACGGCGTGGACGCGGCGGCCGACAAGGCCGCGCAGGTGCTGCAGGCCTTTCGCCAGGCGGGCGACGCGGTGATTCACGTTCGCCATGAGTTCACCTCCGAGGATGCACCCTTCTTTACACCGGGTTCCGAGGGCGCGCACTTGCATGCCAAGGCCGTGAACGAGGCGAATGAACCGGTGGTGCTCAAGCACGTTGTGAATGCATTTCGCGGGACGGATCTGCGGGCGTTGCTGGAGCAACGGGCCATCACCGAAGTGGTTGTGGTGGGCAACATGAGCCACATGTGCATCGACGCCGTGGTGCGGGCTGCGGCGGACCTGGGCTACAAGGTCACGCTGTTGCATGACGCGTGTGCGACACGGGACCTGGAATTTAACGGGCAAGTGATTCCGGCAGCCCAAGTGCATGGGGCTTATATGGCTTCACTGGCTTTTGCCTACGCGGACGTGGTGTCGACGGCGCAGTACTTGAAGGCACAAGCGGCGGCGGCATGACCGCCACTTGTGTACCGAGCGTCAACGGGTCGCGATGATGAAAAGGCGAGGGAACGGCAGCAACACAGTGCCATCGCCTAGTGCTGGATACGCCTGGGTAATCCGCGTCTGATATTCATGCAGGAAGGCGACTTTTTCGCGCTCGGTCAATGGTGCGAGGAAGGGCCGTAATGCCGACCCCTTGAACCATTCCACCACGGCGCCGTGATCCGACAGCGGGTGCAGGTAGGTGGTGCGCCACACATCGACAGCGCTGCAGTCCTTGCTCAACAGCTCGTAGTAATAGCTCGCCGTGTGCCGTTCATTGTGTTTGACCGAACCGATCTTCGCCGCCCATGGGCCCTGGGCAGCGACTTCGCGCGCCAGCCGGTGGGCTGGTTCGTCGAGGTTATCCGGTGTCTGCACCGCCAGCGTACCGCCAGGCGTCAGTTGGCTGACCAGGTGCGGATACAGCGTGGCGTGGTCCGGCAACCATTGCAGCGAAGCGTTGGCCAGAATCACATCACATGGCTGTGCCGGTGCCCAGGTGCCGATGTCGGCCAATTCGAAATTCAGCGCAGGCAGGCGTTTGCGTGCGTCGATCAGCATGTCGCCGGAACTGTCCATGCCGGTGACATGCGCCTGCGGGAAACGCTCGGCCAGCACTTCGGTGGAGTTACCGGGGCCACAACCAAGGTCCACCGCGGTGTTTACCGGGCTATCTGGAATGGCCGCGACCAGGTCACGAACCGGACGGGTGCGCTGCTGTTCAAACATCGTGTACTGCTTGGCTGACCAGGTCATCACGGCTTTCCTTCTTTTTCGAGAGTGGCCACAGCCTAAATCTTGTGAGGCATGAGAACAAATGCCAGGATTGGCGGCCTTCCATACCTTGAAAGTATCCCTATGCTGGAACTTCGCCAACTCAGAGCCTTCGTGGCGATTGCCGAGGAAGGCTATATCACTCGCGCGGCGCAACGCCTGGGCATGCAACAACCGCCGCTGACCCGAATGCTGCAAAGCCTTGAGGCCGAGCTAGGCGTGACATTGATGGAGCGCCTGCCGCGCGGCGTGCGCCCCACGACTGCCGGCTTGGCGTTGCTGGATGAAGCACGAGAAGTCTTGGCGCGGGCCGATGGTATCGCCGATATCGTGCGGCGCGCCGCCCGCGGTGAGCGTGGCCGGCTGGCTATCGGTTTTACCAGTTCGGCGGCATTGCACCCGTTCGTGCCCAGCGTTTTGCGCGTGTTTCGCGAAACGTTTGTCGGTGTCTCAGTGGCCCTGGAAGAAGCGGGTACCGGCGAGCTGCTGGACGCGCTGGCCCATGAAAGACTCGACGCAGCGTTTATCCGCTCGCCGCTCAGCGGCAGTCAAACGTTGCAGGACCAGCCCATTCTGGTGGAGCCGATGCTGCTGGCGCTGCCTACCGATCACCCGCTGGCAAATGACGCGGCAACTCCCCTGCCCCTGGCGGCACTGGCCACCGAAGCCTTCGTGCTTTATCGGCGTCGCGTCGGTCTGGGTTTGTATGACGCGATTCTGGTGGCCTGCCGTGAAGCGGGTTTCAGCCCGCAGGTGGTCCAGGAAGCGCCGCGCATGACCGCGACATTGAGCCTGGTGGCGGCGGGCCTTGGCGTCTCCATCGTGCCAGCGTCCATGCAGCGGTTACGGGGGGATGGAATTGTTTATCGCGAACTGACGGACTGCCAAAGCCTGGTGGCGCCATTGCATTTGGCGACGCGGGTCGGTGACGGCTCGGCGGTGTTGCAGCGCTTCAAGCAAATGGTGGTCAGCGCCGCCGCGAAGGACGCCTGAGCGTCGGCGGCAGAACCTTTGCCGCCAGGCAGCTTGGGATCAGTTGTTGAGGGCCGCGGGTTTCACGCGCGGCCACGTACTTATGTACGGTTCGCCGTTGAGGGGAGTTCTTCGCCCAGGCTGCCATTGGGCATGGGCGTCAGCACGGTTGGGGTCAGCCATTTGTGCTTGGGCAGGCGAAGCAAGAAGCGTGTTCGACACAGTGTTCATCCATGGTTGTGTGATCGACAGGCCTGAGTACGAACCGGGCTCTGGCGCGCACGTCAGTCATCTAACGCGGTATGACAGCCGATCGGGTGCTAGTGGCATTTGAGCGTCCCGCGCCCATTTCCGAGAGGCACCGCAGTTTCTGTAGGCAAAGAAAAAGCCCCGAGAGCATGGCTCGCGGGGCTTTGAGCGAAGACGCTACCGATTAGAAAGGGATATCGTCATCAAAGCTGTCGAAATCCGGAGCAGGCTGTGGAGCGGCCTGTTGTGGAGGTGGCGCCTGACGCGACTGCTGCGGTGCCGACTGCTGCGGACGCGGAGCCTGCTGGCGTGGGGCCGGAGCGGACTGCTGGTAGTTGTTGCCCCCGCCTTGTTGGTCGCCCTGCTGTGGACGGCCGCCGAGCAGTTGCATGGTGCCTTGCATGTCGACCACGATTTCAGTGGTGTAACGCTTGATGCCGTCTTTTTCCCACTCGCGGGTTTGCAGTTTGCCTTCGATGTAAACCTGCGAACCTTTACGCAGGTACTCGCCGGCGATCTCTGCAACCTTGCCGAACATCGACACGCGGTGCCATTCGGTTTTCTCGACCTTCTGGCCGGTCTGCTTGTCAGTCCACTGTTCGCTGGTCGCCAGACTCAGGTTGGTCACGGCGTTACCGTTAGGCAAGTAGCGAACTTCGGGATCCTGGCCGCATGTACCGACCAATATGACTTTGTTAACCCCACGGGCCATAACGTTCTCCTAAGCTGGGCGCGCTGTCGGCACTGGGTTGACCAGTTGCTCGAGCGTCGCGCGATCCAATAATTCGGTGTCCAATTTGATGTAGATGGCGGCTTCTTCAGCAATAACCACAGCATCCGTAACCCCAGCGACGGCCTTAAGGCGCTCAACCAGACCGGCTTCGCGGATCGCTTCTGGCGATAACGGCAAACGCAGGCTCGTCACATAGGGAGGTTCGCGCATGGTAACAGCAAAGGCTAGCCAGAGGGCAGCCAGACCTGCGCATCCCAGGAACACAACCGACAAACCGCCATGCTGGAACATCCAGCCGCCCATGATGCCGCCAAGCGCAGAGCCGAGGAACTGGCTGGTGGAATAAACCCCCATCGCCGTGCCCTTGCCACCGGCCGGTGAAACTTTACTGATCAGCGAAGGCAGCGAAGCCTCCAGCAGGTTGAACGCGGTGAAGAACACCACCGTACCGATTACCAGCGCCCGCAGGCTGTCGCCGAACTCCCAGAAGAATAGCTCAGTGAGCATCAATGTCGCGACGGCGCCCAGGAGAACTCGTTTCATTTTGCGTTTCTTCTCGCCGTAGATGATGAACGGGATCATGGCGAAGAACGAGATCAGCAAGGCGGTCAGGTAGACCCACCAGTGCTGCTCCTTGGGCAGGCCGGCTTTTTCGACCAGGGCCAGGGGCAGTGCGACGAAGCTGCACATCAGCATCGCGTGCAACACGAAGATACCTAAATCCAGACGGAGCAGGTCCGGGTGCTTGAGCGTCGGCAACAATGCCTTGCGTGCGACGCCGGACTCACGGTGCTGCAAGGTGCCGGTGGAGCGCGGCACCATGAAGGCCACAATCACGATCCCGAACAACGCCATGCCGCCCGTGGCCAGGAACAGCCCGTGCAAACCAAAGGCGCGCGTCAGCAATGGACCCACCACCATGGCCACCGCGAACGACAGGCCGATGGTCATGCCGATCATGGCCATGGCCTTGGTGCGATGTTGTTCGCGGGTCAAGTCCGAGAGCAGCGCCATGACGGCTGCGGAAATTGCGCCGGCGCCCTGCAGCACGCGCCCGGCGATCACGCCCCAGATCGAATCCGACTGCGCGGCAAGCACGCTGCCGAGCGCGAACACGATGAGACCCAGGTAAATCACCGGGCGACGGCCGATGCGGTCGGAAATAATCCCGAACGGAATCTGGAAAAGCGCCTGGGTCAGGCCATAGGCGCCAATCGCCAGGCCGATCAGGGCGGGGGTCGCGCCTGCGAGATCCATTCCATAGGTCGCCAGCACCGGCAACACCATAAACATGCCAAGCATACGGAAGGCGAACACCAGGGCCAGACCGCTTGCTGCTCGGGTCTCGCCGCTACTCATGCGTTCGCTGTGGGGATCGTGCATGGAAAAACCTCGTGTGAACCGGCGGCGATTCTACCAGTCCCATCGATTGAGAGGGTATATGCGGCGCTTTGCCGCGCAGCTTTCATGTAAGGCTGCAACCGGCACTTTGACAGTGTATATTCATCCAGTCTTTAGCCGTATACTCCTGCATTATTTACGCCCGCCGTGCGAGGCCATCTTGGACAAGATCCTGATTCGTGGGGCTAGAACCCACAACCTGAAGAACATCGACCTGACCCTGCCCCGGGACAAACTGATCGTCATCACCGGCCTGTCCGGCTCCGGCAAATCGTCCCTGGCGTTCGACACGCTGTATGCCGAAGGTCAGCGTCGCTACGTGGAATCGCTGTCGGCCTATGCCCGGCAATTCCTGTCGATGATGGAAAAGCCTGACGTCGACACTATTGAAGGCCTGTCGCCGGCAATTTCCATCGAGCAGAAGTCGACCTCCCATAACCCGCGCTCTACCGTGGGCACCATCACCGAAATCTACGACTACCTGCGTCTGCTGTATGCGCGTGTGGGTATTCCGCGCTGCCCGGACCACGATATTCCCCTGGAAGCCCAGACCGTCAGCCAGATGGTCGACCTGGTGCTGGCCCAGCCGGAAGGCGCCAAGCTGATGTTGCTGGCGCCGGTGATTCGCGAGCGCAAAGGCGAACACCTTTCGGTCTTCGAAGAGCTGCGTGCGCAAGGTTTTGTGCGCGCGCGCATCAACGGCAAGCTGTATGAGCTGGATGAAGCGCCGAAGCTCGACAAGCAGAAGAAGCATTCCATTGATGTGGTGGTCGACCGCTTCAAAGTGCGCGCCGACTTGCAGCAGCGCCTGGCCGAATCGTTCGAGACCGCGCTGAAGCTGGCGGATGGTATTGCGCTGGTCGCGCCGATGGACGACGAACCGGGTGAAGAGGTTATCTTCTCCGCGCGCTTTGCCTGCCCGATCTGCGGCCATGCCATCAGCGAGCTGGAGCCCAAGCTGTTTTCCTTCAACAACCCGGCCGGCGCGTGCCCGACCTGCGATGGCCTGGGCGTTAAACAGTTCTTCGACATCAAGCGCCTGGTCAACGGTGAACTGACTTTGGCGGAGGGCGCGATTCGCGGCTGGGACAGGCGCAACGTCTACTACTTCCAGATGCTGGGGTCATTGGCCTCGCACTATAAATTCAGCCTGGAAGTGCCGTTCAACCAGCTGCCGGCCGAGCAGCAGAAGGTCATCCTGCACGGCAGCGGCTCGCAGAATGTCGACTTCAAGTACCTGAACGACCGTGGCGATATCGTCAAACGCTCGCACCCATTCGAAGGCATCGTGCCGAACCTGGAGCGTCGTTACCGCGAGACTGAGTCGGCGAGCGTGCGTGAAGAGCTGGCCAAATTCCTCAGCACTCAGCCTTGCCCGGATTGCCGCGGCACGCGTCTGCGTCGCGAGGCGCGGCATGTGTGGGTGGGCGAGAAGACACTGCCGGCCGTGACCAACCTGCCGATTGGCGATGCCTGTGAATATTTTGGTGTACTCAAGCTGACCGGCCGCCGTGGGGAAATTGCGGACAAGATCCTCAAGGAAATCCGTGAGCGCCTGCAGTTCCTGGTTAACGTTGGCCTGGACTACCTGTCGCTGGATCGCAGTGCAGATACATTGTCTGGCGGTGAAGCTCAGCGGATTCGCTTGGCCAGCCAGATTGGTGCTGGCCTGGTGGGCGTGTTGTACATCCTCGATGAACCGTCGATTGGCTTGCACCAACGGGACAATGACCGCCTGCTGGGAACCCTGAAGCACCTGCGGGATATCGGCAACACCGTGATCGTGGTCGAGCACGATGAAGATGCGATTCGCCTCGCGGACTACGTGGTCGACATCGGCCCGGGCGCGGGTGTGCACGGCGGCCATATTGTTGCCGAGGGCACGCCTGCCGAGGTGATGGCCCACCCGGACTCTTTGACCGGCAAGTACCTGTCGGGCCGCGTGAAGATTGAAGTACCGGCCAAACGTACGCCACGCAACAAGAAAATGGCGCTGCACCTGAAGGGCGCACGCGGTAACAACTTGCGCAACGTCGACCTGGAAATTCCGCTGGGTCTTTTGACCTGCGTGACCGGTGTATCCGGCTCGGGCAAGTCGACACTGATCAACAACACGCTGTTCCCGCTGAGTGCCACCGCCTTGAACGGCGCGACCACGCTGGAAGCAGCCGCGCACGACAGCATCAAGGGCCTGGAGCATCTGGACAAAGTCGTCGACATCGACCAAAGCCCGATCGGCCGTACACCACGCTCCAACCCGGCGACCTATACCGGCTTGTTCACCCCAATCCGCGAGCTGTTTGCTGGCGTACCGGAATCCCGCTCGCGGGGTTATGGGCCAGGCCGGTTCTCGTTCAACGTCAAGGGCGGGCGCTGCGAGGCATGCCAGGGCGATGGCCTGATCAAGGTAGAGATGCACTTTCTGCCGGACATCTACGTGCCGTGTGACGTGTGCAAGAGCAAGCGTTATAACCGCGAAACCCTGGAGATCAAGTACAAGGGCAAAAGCATCCACGAAACCCTGGAGATGACCATCGAGGAAGCTCGGGTGTTCTTCGACGCGGTTCCAGCGTTGGCGCGCAAGCTGCAAACGTTGATGGATGTGGGCCTGTCGTACATCAAGCTGGGTCAATCGGCGACTACCTTGTCCGGCGGCGAGGCGCAGCGGGTGAAGCTGTCTCGTGAGCTGTCCAAGCGGGATACTGGCAAGACTCTGTATATCCTCGATGAGCCAACCACGGGTCTGCACTTCGCCGATATCCAGCAATTGCTGGACGTACTGCACCGCTTGCGTGACCACGGCAACACAGTGGTGGTTATTGAGCACAACCTGGATGTGATCAAGACTGCCGACTGGCTGGTGGACCTGGGGCCGGAAGGCGGCTCCAAGGGCGGCCAGATCATTGCGGTGGGCACACCGGAGCAGGTTTCCGAGATGCCGCAGTCACATACCGGTTACTACTTGAAGCCGTTGCTGGCACGCGATAAAGCCTGATTTTTCGGGCGCATTAAAAAGCCCCTGTCACTTTGCGGTGACAGGGGCTTTTTTGTAGCCGGGAATCAGAACTGCGATTGCAGGTAATTCTCCAGGCCAACCAGCTTGATCAGGCCCAACTGCTTTTCCAGCCAGTAGGTGTGATCTTCTTCGGTGTCGTTAAGCTGCACACGGAGAATTTCGCGGGTCACGTAGTCGTTGTGCTGCTCACAGAGCTCGATGCCCTTGCAGAGTGCGGCTCGCACCTTGTACTCAAGGCGAAGATCGGCTGCGAGCATGTCAGGCACTGTGGTACCCACATCCAGATCGTCGGGGCGCATACGTGGCGTGCCTTCGAGCATCAGGATGCGGCGCATCAGCGCGTCAGCGTGCTGTGCTTCTTCTTCCATTTCGTGGTTGATACGTTCGTAGAGCTCGGTAAAGCCCCAGTCTTCATACATGCGCGAATGGATGAAATATTGGTCACGAGCTGCCAGTTCGCCCGTCAGCAACGTGTTGAGGTAATCGATTACGTCGGGGTGACCTTGCATCGCCCTACATCTCCCTGCTTGAAAGTCTGTAGTTTGAACCATGATGACCCGAAGGTCACGGGACCAACGGCAGAAAAGTGAAGATTTCCGGAGAAAAGTAGCTGAAATAACGCAAAAACCGCCCAAATGAGGGCGGTTCTGCTTATCGTTTAGACTTAACTAAGCGTTACACCCAATGCCTTTGCGATTGCGTCTCCATAAGCCGGGTCAGCTTTGAAGAAGTGCTGCAGCTGGCGCTGCACCACATCGCTGGTGACGCCGGCCATTGCACCGGCAATGTTGCTGACCAGCAGGGCTTTCTGACTATCGTCCATCAAACGAAACAGTGCGCCGGCATGACTGTAGTAGTCAGTGTCCTCACGGTGATCGTAGCGATCAGCGGCACCGCTCAAGGCCAAGGCGGGTTCTGCATACTGTGGCGCTTGTTTGGGCGCATCAGCGTAGCTGTTTGGCTCATAGTTAGGCGCTGCGCCACCATTGCTGCCGAAGGCCATCGAACCATCACGCTGGTAGCTGTTTACCGGGCTGCGTGGGGCGTTCACCGGCAATTGCTGGTGATTGGTACCCACGCGGTAGCGGTGAGCATCGGCGTAAGCGAATACACGGCCTTGCAGCATACGGTCTGGCGACAGGCCCACACCCGGCACCATGTTGCTTGGGCCAAACGCGGCCTGCTCTACTTCAGCAAAGTAGTTCTGCGGGTTACGGTTGAGCTCCAACTCGCCGACTTCGATAAGGGGAAACTCTTTCTGCGACCAGGTCTTAGTCACATCGAAGGGGTTCTCGTAGTGAGCGTTAGCTTGGGCTTCAGTCATGATCTGAATGCAGACACGCCATTTCGGGAAGTCACCGCGCTCAATCGCACCGAACAAATCACGCTGTGCGTAATCAGGGTCTGTACCGGCCAGGCGCGCGGCTTCAGCTGGCGCCAGGTTCTTGATCCCTTGCTTGGTCTTGTAGTGCCACTTGACCCAGTGACGCTCACCACGAGCATTGATCAGGCTATAAGTGTGACTGCCGAAGCCGTGCATGTGACGGTAGCCGTCAGGAATGCCGCGATCCGAGAAGAGGATGGTAACTTGGTGCAACGCTTCTGGAGAGTGCGACCAGAAATCCCACATCATTTGCGCACTTTTCAAATTGCTTTGCGGCAAGCGTTTTTGGGTGTGGATAAAGTCTGGGAATTTCAGCGGGTCACGGATGAAGAATACGGGCGTGTTGTTGCCCACGATGTCCCAGTTACCTTCTTCGGTGTAGAACTTCAGGGCGAAACCACGGGGATCGCGCTCAGTGTCGGCCGAACCGCGCTCGCCGCCGACAGTGGAGAACCGCAGGAAGGTCGGTGTTTGTTTTCCGACGGACTCGAACAGCTTCGCACTGGTGTACTGAGTGATGTCTTGAGTAACGGTGAAGGTACCGTAAGCACCCGAGCCTTTGGCGTGCACGCGGCGCTCAGGAATGTTTTCACGGTTGAAGTGTGCAAGCTTCTCGATCAGGTGGAAATCGTCGAGCAGCAAAGGACCGCGCGGGCCGGCGGTACGGGAATTCTGGTTATCGGCAACGGGCGCACCGCTGGCGGTCGTAAGGACTTTACTCATGCTCAATCTTCCTCAGGTCAGACTCGGAACTGCCGGCTAATCGGCTTGGAGGAAGTATTGACTATCAAGATGACACCATCAAATGCATTAAATCATGGTCTTTGATAGAGAATAACTAATAAGCCAGCCGCGCAAATGGCGATGGCTTGATAGCAGCGCGGGCTGCGACGTAGGAAATACAAGCAGGTTTTTAGACGCACACAAAAAACCGGGCACTAGGCCCGGTTCTTCGTTGCAGACTGTCGTCTTACTCGGCGGATACAGCTTCGCCGGCAGTAGCACGATCAACCAACTCGACGTACGCCATAGGCGCGTTGTCGCCAGCGCGGAAACCGCACTTGAGGATGCGCAGGTAGCCACCCTCACGGGTAGCGTAACGCTTGCCCAGGTCGTTGAAGAGCTTACCAACGATAGCTTTCGAACGAGTACGGTCGAAAGCCAGACGGCGGTTAGCCAGGCTGTCTGTCTTGGCCAAAGTGATCAGCGGCTCAGCAACGCGACGCAGTTCTTTAGCTTTCGGCAGTGTAGTTTTGATCAGCTCGTGCTCGAACAGCGACACCGCCATGTTTTGGAACATGGCCTTGCGGTGCGAGCTGGTACGGCTCAGGTGACGACCACTTTTACGATGACGCATGGTTCATTCCTTACCAAACTCACGTTCGGTGATTACGACGATCAGGCAGTCGCCTTGTCGTCCTTCTTAAGACTTGCAGGCGGCCAGTTGTCGAGGCGCATGCCGAGGGACAGACCGCGGGAGGCCAGAACGTCCTTGATTTCAGTCAAGGATTTCTTGCCCAGGTTCGGAGTCTTCAACAGTTCTACTTCGGTACGCTGAATCAGGTCACCGATGTAGTAAATGTTTTCCGCCTTAAGGCAGTTAGCCGAACGTACAGTCAGTTCCAGATCGTCAACCGGGCGAAGCAGGATCGGATCGATCTCGTCTTCCTGCTCGATTACCACTGGTTCGCTGTCACCTTTGAGGTCGACGAACGCAGCCAACTGCTGTTGCAGAATGGTTGCAGCGCGGCGGATAGCCTCTTCAGGATCCAGAGTACCGTTGGTTTCCAGATCAATAACCAGCTTGTCCAGGTTAGTACGCTGTTCGACACGGGCGTTTTCCACCACGTATGCGATACGGCGAACCGGGCTGAACGAAGAGTCAAGCTGCAAGCGACCAATGCTGCGGCTTTCGTCTTCATCGCTCTGACGCGAGTCGGCCGGTTCATAACCACGACCACGAGCTACGGTGAGCTTCATGTTCAGGGCGCCGTTAGACGCCAGGTTAGCGATTACGTGATCGGGGTTAACGATCTCGACATCATGATCCAGCTGAATATCGGCAGCGGTAACCACCCCCGAACCCTTCTTCGACAAGGTCAGCGTAACTTCGTCACGGCCGTGCAGCTTGATAGCCAGACCTTTAAGGTTCAACAGGATTTCAATTACGTCTTCCTGTACACCTTCGATGGCGCTGTACTCGTGGAGCACACCGTCAATCTCGGCCTCGACTACTGCACAGCCGGGCATTGAGGACAACAGGATGCGGCGCAGCGCGTTGCCCAGGGTGTGGCCAAAACCACGCTCGAGAGGCTCGAGAGTGATCTTGGCGCGGGTTGGACTGACAACCTGCACATCAATGTGGCGGGGTGTCAGGAACTCATTTACCGAAATCTGCATGGATGCACCTATTTTCTAGCCCTTACTTGGAGTAGAGCTCGACAATCAGGCTTTCGTTGATGTCGGCGGACAGATCACTGCGAGCAGGAACGTTCTTGAAAACGCCCGACTTCTTCTCAGTGTCTACTTCTACCCATTCTACGCGGCCACGTTGGGCACACAGATCGAGAGCTTGGACAATGCGAAGTTGGTTTTTTGCTTTCTCGCGAATCGCGACCACGTCACCAGCACGAACCTGGTAAGACGGGACGTTAACGGTTTGGCCGTTTACGCTGACGGATTTGTGCGATACCAGCTGACGGGATTCGGCACGAGTCGAACCAAAGCCCATACGGTATACAACGTTGTCCAGACGGCATTCGAGCAGTTGCAGCAGGTTTTCACCGGTTGCACCTTTCTTGCCAGCAGCTTCTTTGTAGTAGCCGCTGAACTGACGCTCGAGAACGCCATAAATACGACGGACCTTCTGCTTTTCACGCAGTTGGGTGCCGTAATCGGACTGGCGACCGCGGCGTTGGCCGTGGATACCAGGTGCTGCTTCAATGTTGCACTTCGATTCGATCGCGCGCACGCCGCTCTTCAGGAAGAGATCGGTGCCTTCGCGACGAGCGAGTTTGCATTTTGGACCAATGTAACGAGCCATTCTTTACAATCTCCTGGATTACACGCGGCGCTTCTTCGGCGGACGGCACCCGTTGTGCGGGATTGGCGTCACGTCGGTGATGCTGGCGATCTTATAGCCACAGCCGTTCAAAGCACGGACAGCAGACTCACGACCTGGACCTGGACCTTTGACGTTGACGTCGAGGTTTTTCAGGCCGTATTCCAGCGCAGCTTGACCAGCACGTTCAGCAGCTACTTGAGCAGCAAACGGGGTGGACTTGCGGGAACCGCGGAAACCCGAACCACCAGAGGTAGCCCAAGACAGCGCGTTACCTTGACGGTCGGTGATGGTCACGATGGTGTTGTTAAAAGATGCATGGATGTGGGCGATGCCATCAACCACTGTCTTTTTAACTTTTTTACGAGGACGAGCAGCAGGTTTTGCCATGATAATTTTCCTGTCGATTCGCTGGGGCGATTACTTGCGGATCGGCTTACGCGGACCTTTACGGGTACGCGCGTTAGTCTTGGTACGCTGACCGCGTACTGGAAGACCACGACGATGACGCAGACCGCGATAGCAACCGAGGTCCATCAAACGCTTGATTTTCATGTTGATTTCGCGACGCAGGTCACCTTCAGTGGTGAACTTCGCCACTTCGCCACGCAGCAATTCAATCTGCTCGTCGCTCAGATCCTTGATCTTAGCGGCTGGGTTTACCCCAGCAACTGCGCAAATTTTCTGCGCAGTAGTGCGACCAACACCATAGATGTAGGTCAGCGAGATAACAGTGTGCTTGTTATCTGGAATGTTAACGCCTGCAATACGGGCCATTCAGTGGGACTCCAATTGACAGCTACCTACGCCCCGGAAGCCAAGAAATAGGGCGCGAGATAATATCGCTGTAATAACAAATAATCAACCCGGCAGCGCACTAGCTGCCGGGCTTCAAGCGGATCACACTCAGCCTTGGCGCTGTTTGTGACGCGGTTCCGCGCTGCAAATTACTCGAACAACACCTTCGCGGCGAATAATCTTGCAGTTACGGCACAGCTTTTTCACCGATGCACGAACTTTCATCACCAACTCCTCGAACCTTATGGGTACTCAGCGCAACATGCCGCTGCCGTAACCCTTCAGGTTGGCTTTCTTCATCAGGGATTCGTACTGGTGCGAAACGAGGTGCGATTGTACTTGGGACATGAAGTCCATCACAACCACGACCACGATCAGCAACGAGGTCCCGCCAAGGTAGAACGGAACGTTTGCTGCAACCACCAGAAACTGGGGCAACAAGCACACGGCCGTCATATATAGAGCACCGAACAGGGTCAAACGAGTCAGAACGCCATCAATGTAGCGCGCAGACTGCTCACCTGGACGAATACCCGGAATAAAGGCACCGGACTTCTTCAGGTTTTCCGCTACGTCTTTCGGATTGAACATCAACGCCGTATAGAAGAAGCAGAAGAAAATAATCCCTGCACTAAACAGCAGAATATTCAACGGCTGACCAGGAGCGATCGACTGAGAGAGGTCCTGCAGCCAGCCCATGTTTTCAGACTGACCAAACCAGGTACCCAACGAAGCCGGAAACAGCAAAATGCTGCTCGCGAAAATTGCCGGAATAACACCGGCCATATTCACTTTCAGCGGCAAGTGGCTGGTCTGCGCAGCGAAGACCTTACGGCCCTGCTGACGCTTGGCGTAGTGAACAGCAATACGACGCTGACCACGCTCAATGAACACCACAAAACCGATAATCGCTACTGCCAGCAAACCGATAGCAACCAGAGCGAAGATATTGATATCACCCTGACGTGCAGACTCGAAAGACTGCCCAATTGCTCTCGGAAGACCGGCGACGATACCTGCGAAAATCAACATCGAGATACCGTTACCAACACCACGCTCAGTAATCTGCTCACCCAGCCACATCATGAACATCGCACCAGCCACAAAAGTGGATACCGCGACGAAATAGAAGCCAAAGTCACCAGTGAACGCAACGCCCTGCCCTGCCAGGCCAACGGACATGCCGATAGCTTGAACCAGGGCAAGGACGACAGTGCCGTAGCGGGTGTACTGGCTAATCTTGCGACGGCCAGCTTCACCTTCCTTCTTCAACTGCTCCAACTGCGGGCTGACGGCGGTCATCAGTTGCATGATGATCGATGCCGAAATGTACGGCATGATCCCCAGTGCAAAGATGCTCATCCGTTCCAGCGCGCCGCCGGAAAACATGTTGAACAAGCTAAGAATGGTCCCCTCATTCTGTCGAAACAGGTCTGCGAGTCGGTCCGGGTTGATACCTGGAACCGGGATGTGTGCGCCTATTCGGTAGACGATAATCGCCAGGAACAGAAAACGCAGACGAGCCCAGAGTTCAGACATACCGCCTTTGCCGAGCGCTGAGAGAGCACCTTGCTTAGCCATTTATTCCTCGAACTTGCCGCCAGCTGCTTCGATAGCCGAACGCGCACCTTTGGTGGCGCCGATTCCCTTGCCGATAGTGACAGCGCGAGTCACTTCACCGGACAGCATGATTTTCACACGCTGTACGTTGACGTTGATCACGTTGGCATCTTTCAGGGTCTGCACAGTAACGATGTCGCCTTCCACTTTAGCCAGCTCGGACAGACGCACTTCTGCGCGGTCCATGGCCTTCAGGGAAACGAAACCGAACTTAGGCAGGCGACGATGCAGCGGCTGTTGGCCGCCTTCAAAGCCTGGAGCGATGGTGCCACCGGAGCGGGAGGTTTGACCTTTGTGGCCACGGCCACCAGTCTTACCCAAACCGCTACCGATACCACGGCCCGGACGATGCTTTTCGCGACGGGAACCCGGCGCTGGACTCAGATCATTGAGTTTCATCGATTAACCCTCTACACGCAGCATGTAGTAAGCCTTGTTGATCATCCCGCGATTCTCGGGAGTATCCTGGACTTCTACAGTGTGACCGATGCGACGCAGACCCAAACCCTTAACGCACAGTTTGTGGTTAGGAATGCGGCCGGTCATGCTTTTGATCAGCGTTACTTTAACGGTAGCCATGATCAGAAGATCTCCTTGACAGTCAGACCACGCTTGGCAGCGATGGACTCAGGAGATTGCATAGCTTTCAAACCTTTGAAAGTGGCGTGAACCACGTTTACCGGGTTAGTCGAGCCGTAGCACTTGGCCAGAACGTTCTGAACGCCAGCAACTTCGAGGACAGCACGCATAGCGCCGCCAGCGATGATACCGGTACCTTCAGAAGCAGGCTGCATGTACACCTTCGAAGCGCCGTGAGCGGACTTCATTGCGTACTGCAGAGTGGTGCCGTTCAGATCAACTTGGATCATGTTGCGACGAGCAGCTTCCATTGCCTTCTGGATCGCAGCAGGCACTTCACGTGACTTGCCACGGCCGAAGCCAACGCGCCCTTTACCATCACCAACCACGGTCAACGCGGTGAAAGTGAAGATACGGCCGCCTTTAACGGTTTTGGCTACGCGGTTAACTTGAACCAGCTTCTCAATGTAGCCTTCGTCGCGCTTTTGGTCGTTATTTGACATAACTTAGAACTCCAGCCCAGCTTCACGAGCAGCATCAGCCAGCGCTTTCACGCGACCGTGGTACTTGAAGCCAGAGCGGTCGAAAGCCACTTGCGAGACGCCAGCGGCCTTAGCACGCGTAGCGACCAGTTGGCCAACCTTTGTGGCCGCGTCGATGTTGCCAGTGGCACCATCACGCAGTTCTTTATCCAAAGTCGAGGCGCTTGCCAGGACTTTGTTGCCGTCGGCCGAGATGACCTGGGCGTAGATGTGCTGCGACGAGCGGAACACGCAGAGACGCACGACTTCGAGTTCGTGCATTTTCAGGCGTGCTTTGCGAGCGCGACGCAGTCGAGTAACTTTTTTGTCGGTCATTTGCTATGCCCTACTTCTTCTTGGCTTCTTTACGACGGACGACTTCGTCCGCGTAGCGCACACCTTTGCCTTTGTACGGCTCTGGTGGACGGAAGTCGCGGATCTCAGCGGCCACCTGACCTACCAGCTGCTTATCAATACCCTTGATCAGGATATCGGTCTGGCTAGGGGTCTCAGCGGTGATGCCTTCCGGCAGTTCGTAATCCACTGGGTGCGAGAAGCCAAGGGCCAGGTTCAAAACCGTGCCTTTTGCTTGCGCTTTGTAACCAACACCGACCAGCTGGAGCTTGCGCTCGAAGCCTTGGCTTACGCCTTGGACCATGTTGTTTACCAACGCACGCGTGGTACCGGCCATTGCGCGAGTTTGTTGATCGCCATTGCGAGCAGCGAAACGCAGCTCACCAGCTTCTTCAACGATCTCAACGGACGAATGGATGTTCAGTTCAAGAGTGCCCTTGGCACCCTTCACCGAAAGCTGTTGGCCTGCGAATTTTACTTCGACACCGGCTGGCAGCTTAACGGGGTTCTTAGCGACGCGAGACATGCTTATCCCCCCTTAGAACACAGTGCAAAGAACTTCGCCGCCGACACCGGCAGCGCGCGCAGCACGATCCGTCATCACACCTTTGTTGGTGGAGACGATAGACACGCCCAGACCGCCACGAACTTTCGGCAGATCTTCAGCGGACTTGTACTGACGCAGGCCTGGACGGCTAACGCGCTTCACTTCCTCGATGACCGAACGGCCTTCGAAGTACTTCAGCTCGATGGACAGCAGTGGTTTTGTTTCGCTGCTGATCTGATAACCCGCAATGTAGCCTTCGTCTTTCAGGACTTTGGCAACAGCTACCTTCAACTTGGAAGATGGCATGCTTACGACGGACTTTTCAGCCATCTGGGCATTACGGATACGAGTTAGCATGTCCGCTAACGGGTCCTGCATACTCATGGGCTAGACGCTCCTAATACAAAAAAATTAGCCTTGCGGCTACATATGTCGCCGAGAATCTCCGAGCATAGAAAACACGGGCTCAGGCGAGCCGGGTATTCTAGACACACTCCGGAAATGAAACAAGCCCCAAAAGGGGCTTGTTCCAGATTCAAGGTCACCGGTGGTCAGTATCTTGCGATATAGGCCACCTGGACTTCGAAAGTACTTACCAGCTGGCTTTAACCAGACCTGGTACGTCACCACGCATTGCCGCTTCACGCAGTTTGTTACGGCCGAGGCCGAACTTGCGGTAAACGCCGTGTGGACGACCGGTCAGGCGGCAGCGGTTACGCATGCGCGAAGCGCTTGCGTCACGTGGCTGCTTCTGCAGAGCAACTGTAGCTTCCCAACGTGCTTCTGGACTTGCGTTCAGATCAACGATGATTGCTTTCAGTGCTGCACGCTTCTTGGCGTACTTGGCAACCGTGAGCTGACGCTTCAGCTCGCGGTTTTTCATGCTCATCTTGGCCATGGTCCTACTCCAATCAGTTGCGGAACGGGAATTTGAAAGCACGCAACAGGGCGCGACCTTCATCATCGTTCTTGGCAGTGGTGGTCAGGGTGATGTCCAGACCGCGGAGAGCATCGATCTTGTCGTAGTCGATTTCCGGGAAGATGATCTGCTCTTTCACGCCCATGCTGTAGTTACCACGACCATCGAAGGACTTGGCATTCAGGCCGCGGAAGTCGCGGACCCGAGGCAGGGAGATCGACAGCAGACGATCCAGGAATTCGTACATACGCTCACGGCGCAGAGTCACTTTGACGCCGATCGGCCAACCTTCACGGACTTTAAAGCCAGCGATGGATTTCCGAGCGTAAGTCACAACGACTTTTTGACCGGTGATCTTTTCCAGGTCAGCAACAGCGTGCTCGATGACTTTTTTGTCGCCGATCGCTTCGCCCAGACCCATGTTCAGGGTGATTTTGGTAACGCGCGGAACTTCCATCACGTTCCCGAGCTTAAGTTCTTCCTTAAGCTTGGGGGCGATTTCCTTCCGGTAAATCTCTTGTAGTCGTGCCATGGTCTTATCTACCTAGCAGTGTTCAAGCATCAACCGCTTTTTGGGTCGACTTGAAGACACGAATTTTCTTACCGTCTTCTACTTTGAAACCAACACGATCAGCCTTGTTGGTTTCGCCGTTGAAGATGGCGACGTTAGAAGCGTGCAGTGGCGCTTCTTTCTCGACGATACCGCCTTGTACGCCCGACATCGGGTTAGGCTTGGTATGACGCTTGACCAGGTTCAGACCACCAACGACCAGACGGTCATCAGCAAGAACCTTCAGCACCTTACCGCGCTTACCTTTGTCTTTGCCGGCGATCACGATGATCTCGTCGTCACGACGAATCTTTTGCATGTCGGATCTCCTTACAGCACTTCTGGGGCGAGCGAGACGATCTTCATGAACTTCTCAGTACGAAGTTCACGGGTCACTGGCCCAAAGATACGGGTGCCGATCGGCTCTTGCTTGTTGTTCAGAAGAACAGCAGCGTTGCCATCAAAGCGGATAATGGAGCCATCTGCACGGCGTACGCCGTGACGAGTGCGGACTACAACAGCAGTCATCACTTGGCCTTTTTTCACTTTACCGCGAGGAATTGCTTCCTTGACGGTAACCTTGATGATGTCACCGATACCAGCGTAACGACGATGGGAGCCACCCAGCACCTTGATGCACATAACACGGCGAGCGCCGCTGTTATCGGCCACATCGAGCATGGATTGAGTCTGAATCATATAATTTCTCCGACCCCTAGTCCTTAGACTTCCACAGCGCGTTCGAGAACATCAACCAGTGCCCAAGACTTGGTCTTGGCCAGCGGACGAGTTTCACGAATAGTGACTTTGTCGCCGATGTGGCACTGATTGGTTTCGTCGTGCGCGTGCAGCTTAGTCGAACGCTTAACATATTTACCGTAGATCGGGTGCTTAACGCGACGCTCGATCAAAACGGTGATGGTTTTGTCCATCTTGTCGCTGACAACACGGCCAGTCAGCGTACGGACAGTCTTTTCGGCTTCAGCCATGATCACTTACCTGCCTGCTGGTTGAGCACAGTCTTCACGCGAGCGATGTCACGCTTAACTTGCGAGAGCAGATGAGACTGCCCCAACTGGCCAGTTGCTTTCTGCATACGCAGATTGAACTGGTCGCGCAGCAAGCCGAGCAGTTGCTCGTTCAGCTGCTGTGCGGATTTTTCACGAAGTTCATTCGCTTTCATCACATCACCGTCCGTTTAACAAAGGCGGTGGCGAGCGGCAGCTTTGCAGCAGCCAGGGCAAAAGCCTCACGCGCCAGCTCTTCAGTTACACCCTCGATTTCATACAGGACTTTGCCTGGCTGAATCTGGGCTACCCAGTATTCCACGTTACCCTTACCTTTACCCATCCGAACCTCGAGAGGCTTTTTGGAGATCGGCTTGTCCGGGAATACACGGATCCAGATCTTGCCGCCACGTTTTACGTGACGGGTCAGAGCACGACGCGCTGACTCGATCTGACGAGCGGTGAGACGACCACGAGCTACAGACTTCAGCGCGAACTCGCCGAAGCTGACTTTGCTACCGCGCTGTGCCAGACCACGGTTGTGGCCTGTCATCTGCTTGCGGAACTTCGTACGCTTAGGTTGCAACATTTGGCGTACCCCTTACTTAGCAGCTTTTTTACGAGGCGCTGGTGCTTGTGGTTTCAGTTCTTCTTGGCGACCACCAATTACTTCGCCTTTGAAGATCCAAACCTTTACACCGATCACACCGTAAGTGGTGTGAGCTTCGTAGTTGGCATAGTCGATGTCGGCACGCAGGGTGTGCAGTGGCACACGACCTTCGCGATACCATTCAGTACGTGCGATTTCAGCACCGCCGAGACGACCGCTCACTTGGATTTTGATGCCTTTGGCACCAATGCGCATGGCGTTCTGCACGGCGCGCTTCATAGCGCGACGGAACATTACGCGACGCTCCAGCTGCTGAGCTACGCTCTGCGCAACCAGCATACCGTCGAGCTCCGGCTTGCGGATCTCTTCGATATTGATGTGCACAGGCACACCCATTTGCTTGGTCAGGTCCTGACGCAGTTTCTCAACATCTTCACCTTTCTTCCCGATAACGATACCTGGACGAGCGGTGTGGATGGTGATACGTGCAGTTTGTGCCGGACGATGGATATCGATACGGCTTACGGACGCGCTTTTTAGTTTGTCTTGGAGATACTCACGCACCTTCAGATCAGCGAACAAATAGTCCGCATAAGTCCGACCGTCTGCGTACCAGACGGAGGTGTGCTCCTTGACGATTCCCAGGCGAATGCCAATGGGATGTACTTTCTGACCCATCTCTTCGACTCCGTTACTTGTCAGCAACCTTGACAGTGATATGGCAAGACCGCTTGACGATGCGATCAGCACGGCCTTTGGCACGTGGCATGATGCGCTTCAGCGAACGCCCTTCGTTGACGAAAACGGTGCTGACCTTCAGGTCATCAACGTCTGCGCCTTCGTTATGCTCGGCGTTGGCTACGGCCGACTCCAGCACTTTCTTCATGATCTCGGCGGCTTTCTTACTGCTGAAAGCCAACAGGTTGAGCGCTTCGCCCACCTTCTTCCCGCGGATCTGGTCGGCGACCAAGCGGGCTTTCTGGGCGGAGATTCGAGCGCCCGACAACTTAGCGGCTACTTCCATTTCCTTACCCCTTAACGCTTGGCTTTCTTGTCTGCCACGTGCCCACGATAAGTGCGGGTACCGGCAAACTCGCCTAGTTTGTGGCCGACCATGTCTTCGTTAACGAGAACTGGGACGTGTTGGCGACCGTTGTGTACTGCGATGGTCAGACCGACCATTTGTGGCAGGATCATCGAACGACGCGACCAGGTTTTAACTGGTTTGCGATCGTTCTTTTCCGCCGCCACTTCGATCTTCTTCAGTAGGTGAAGATCAATAAAAGGACCTTTTTTCAGAGAACGTGGCACTGTCGTATCCCTCTATTTACTTGCGACGACGGACGATCATTTTGTCGGTACGCTTATTACCACGAGTCTTCGCGCCCTTAGTCGGGAAGCCCCATGGCGATACCGGATGACGACCACCAGAGGTACGACCTTCACCACCACCGTGTGGGTGGTCAACCGGGTTCATGGCAACACCACGAACGGTTGGGCGAACGCCACGCCAGCGTTTGGCACCAGCTTTACCCAGCGAACGCAGGCTGTGCTCGGAGTTCGAGACTTCACCCAGGGTCGCGCGGCATTCAGCCAGCACTTTACGCATCTCACCAGAACGCAGACGCAGGGTCACGTAGACACCTTCACGAGCGATCAGCTGAGCCGAAGCACCAGCGGAACGAGCGATTTGCGCGCCTTTACCTGGCTTCAATTCGATGCCGTGTACGGTGCTACCAACTGGAATGTTGCGCAGTTGCAGAGCGTTGCCCGGCTTGATCGGTGCCAGAGCACCTGCGATCAGCTGGTCGCCAGCGCTCACGCCTTTAGGGGCGATGATGTAGCGACGCTCGCCATCTGCGTACAGCAGCAGAGCGATGTGAGCAGTACGGTTTGGATCGTATTCGATACGCTCGACAGTGGCAGCGATGCCATCTTTGTCGTTGCGACGGAAGTCGACCAGACGATAATGCTGCTTATGGCCACCACCGATGTGACGAGTGGTAATACGACCATTGTTGTTACGACCACCAGTCTTCGATTTCTTCTCGAGCAGCGGTGCGTGAGGAGCGCCTTTATGCAGCTCCTGGTTGACCACCTTGACCACAAAACGGCGGCCAGGGGAAGTCGGTTTGCATTTAACGATTGCCATGATGCACCCCTTCCTTACTCAGCACTGCTGCTGAAATCGAGATCTTGGCCTGGCTGAAGGGAGATAACTGCCTTCTTCCAGTCATTACGCTTGCCCAGACCGCGAGCAGTGCGCTTGCTCTTACCCAGAACATTCAGGGTAGTAACACGCTCAACTTTCACGCTGAACAGGCTTTCGACGGCCTTCTTGATTTCCAGCTTGGTTGCGTCAGTTGCAACCTTGAAAACGAACTGGCCTTTCTTGTCAGCCAGAACCGTAGCCTTTTCGGAAACGTGCGGGCCAAGCAGAACTTTAAATACGCGTTCCTGGTTCATCCCAGCAGCTCCTCGAATTTCTTCACGGCCGACACGGTGATCAACACCTTGTCGTATGCGATCAGACTAACTGGATCGGAACCTTGCACGTCACGTACATCAACGTGTGGCAGGTTACGAGCAGCCAGGTACAGGTTCTGATCAACAGCTTCGGACACGATCAAAACGTCGGTCAGGCTCATGTTGTTCAGTTTGCCCAGCAGATCTTTGGTTTTTGGACTTTCAACAGCGAAGTCCTGAACCACGACCAGACGATCAGTACGCACGAGTTCAGCAAGGATGGAGCGCAGTGCTGCGCGATACATCTTCTTGTTGAGCTTCTGAGTGTGATCCTGAGGACGAGCTGCGAAAGTGGTACCGCCGCCACGCCAGATTGGGCTACGGATAGTACCGGCACGAGCACGGCCAGTACCTTTCTGACGCCAAGGGCGCTTACCGCCACCACGTACGTCGGAACGGGTCTTTTGCTGCTTGCTACCTTGACGGCCGCCGGCCATGTAGGCCACGACTGCTTGGTGAACCAGCGTCTCGTTGAATTCGCCGCCAAATGTCAGTTCGGAAACTTCGATCGCTTGAGCGTCATTTACATTTAATTGCATGTCAGCTTCCCCTTAACCGCGAGCCTTGGCCGCTGGACGTACAACCAGGTTGCCGCCAGTAGCGCCAGGAACAGCACCCTTGACCAACAACAGATTGCGTTCAGCGTCGACGCGCACTACTTCGAGGGACTGCACGGTCACGCGCTCAGCGCCCATATGACCGGACATTTTTTTGCCCTTGAATACACGACCAGGAGTCTGGCACTGGCCAATAGAGCCCGGGACGCGGTGGGAAACGGAGTTACCGTGAGTGTTGTCTTGACCACGGAAATTCCAACGCTTGATCGTACCCTGGAAGCCTTTACCTTTGGACTGACCGGTTACATCAACCAGTTGACCAGCGGCGAAGATTTCAGCGTTGATCAGATCGCCAGCCTGGTAGTCGCCGTCTTCGAGACGGAACTCCATAACAGTGCGACCAGCTGCAACGTTTGCTTTAGCGAAGTGACCTGCTTGAGCAGCAGTCACGCGCGAAGCACGACGCTCGCCGACAGTGACTTGCACTGCACGATAGCCATCGGTTTCTTCAGTTTTGAACTGGGTGACGCGATTCGGTTCGATCTCAATGACCGTGACCGGAATGGAGACACCTTCTTCGGTGAAAATACGGGTCATACCGCATTTACGACCGACTACACCAATAGTCATGTTGTAAACCTCATGAGTGTACGGGGCTTTCACCCGCTATGGCCGCCCATTTCAGAGCGTTACACGACTAAGACCCAAGTCTTAGCCGAGGCTGATCTGTACTTCCACACCGGCCGCCAGATCGAGCTTCATAAGTGCATCAACGGTTTTATCCGTTGGCTGGACGATGTCCAGTACGCGCTTATGAGTACGGATCTCGTACTGGTCACGCGCGTCTTTGTTGACGTGCGGGGAGACCAGAACGGTGAACCGCTCTTTACGGGTAGGCAGTGGAATTGGACCACGCACTTGAGCACCAGTACGTTTCGCGGTTTCCACGATTTCCTGGGTGGATTGGTCGATCAGGCGATGGTCAAAAGCCTTCAACCTGATACGGATTTGCTGATTTTGCATTGGATTTCAGACTCCGGCTGCTATTCCCAGCGAGCGCAATACGCCCGTTAAAAGGAGGCGCAATTCTATAGACGGCCCAGATAGGTGTCAACCCAATAAAAAAGGCCCCCGCTGAGCGGGGGCCTCTTCAAAACATCAAGGCTATCTCGGAAGAGATAATTACTCGATGATTTTAGCTACAACGCCAGCACCAACGGTACGGCCGCCTTCACGGATAGCGAAGCGCAGACCGTCTTCCATTGCGATGGTTTTGATCAGGGTAACAACCATTTTGATGTTGTCGCCTGGCATAACCATTTCAACGCCTTCCGGCAGTTCGCAGTTACCAGTCACGTCAGTAGTACGGAAGTAGAACTGTGGACGGTAGCCTTTGAAGAACGGAGTGTGACGACCGCCTTCTTCTTTGCTCAGCACGTACACTTCAGCTTCGAACTTGGTGTGCGGCTTAACCGAACCTGGCTTAACCAGAACCTGGCCACGCTCAACGTCGTCACGCTTGGTACCACGCAGCAGAACGCCGCAGTTCTCGCCAGCACGACCTTCGTCGAGCAGCTTACGGAACATTTCAACACCGGTGCAGGTGGTGACGGTAGTGTCACGCAGACCAACGATTTCCAGTGGATCTTGAACCTTAACGATACCGCGCTCGATACGACCAGTTACGACAGTACCGCGACCGGAGATCGAGAATACGTCTTCGATTGGCATCAGGAACGGCTTGTCGATAACACGAACTGGGTCTGGGATGTAGCTGTCCAGAGTTTCAACCAGTTTACGAACGGACGTGGTGCCCATTTCGTTATCGTCTTTGCCTTCCAGAGCCATACGAGCAGAACCGATGATGATCGGAGTGTCGTCGCCTGGGAAGTCGTAAGTGCTCAGCAGATCGCGCACTTCCATCTCAACCAGTTCCAGCAGCTCAGCGTCGTCTACCAGGTCAGCCTTGTTCAGGTAAACCACGATGTACGGAACGCCTACCTGACGGGACAGCAGGATGTGCTCACGGGTTTGTGGCATCGGACCATCAGCGGCAGAGCAAACCAGGATTGCGCCGTCCATCTGGGCAGCACCGGTGATCATGTTCTTCACATAGTCGGCGTGACCTGGGCAGTCAACGTGAGCGTAGTGACGGATCAGCGAGTTGTATTCAACGTGCGCGGTGTTGATGGTGATACCACGAGCTTTCTCTTCTGGTGCGCTGTCGATTTTATCGAAATCAACGATTGCGGAACCGAATACTTCGGAGCAAACGCGAGTCAGAGCAGCAGTCAGAGTGGTTTTACCGTGGTCAACGTGACCGATGGTGCCAACGTTGACGTGCGGTAGGGAACGATCAAATTTTTCTTTAGCCACGACAATTAACTCCTTGCCTAAAGGACTGAATCAGCCTTGTTTTTTGGATACAGTTTCAGCGATGTGCGCCGGAGCTGTGTTGTATTTTTTGAATTCCATAGAGTAGCTTGCGCGACCCTGAGACATGGAGCGAACGTCGGTCGCATAACCGAACATCTCACCCAACGGAACCTCGGCGCGAATCACTTTGCCGGAAACCGTGTCTTCCATACCCAAGATCATGCCGCGACGACGGTTAAGGTCGCCCATGACATCACCCATATAGTCTTCAGGTGTAACAACTTCTACCGCCATGATTGGCTCAAGCAACTCACCACCGCCCTTCTGGGCCAGTTGCTTGGTTGCCATGGAAGCAGCCACCTTAAACGCCATCTCGTTGGAGTCGACGTCGTGGTAAGAACCGTCAAAAACGGTTGCTTTCAGGCCGATCAGCGGATAGCCGGCAACAACACCGTTCTTCATCTGCTCTTCGATACCCTTCTGGATAGCCGGGATGTATTCCTTAGGAACAACACCACCAACTACTTCGTTCACGAATTGCAGACCTTCCTGACCTTCGTCAGCAGGAGCAAAACGGATCCAGCAGTGACCGAACTGACCACGACCGCCGGACTGACGAACGAACTTGCCTTCGATTTCACAGTTCTTCGTGATGCGCTCACGATAGGAAACCTGAGGCTTACCGATGTTGGCTTCGACGTTGAACTCACGGCGCATCCGGTCAACCAGGATGTCCAGGTGCAGCTCGCCCATGCCGGAGATGATCGTTTGACCAGTCTCTTCATCAGTCTTGACGCGGAAAGATGGATCTTCCTGAGCAAGTTTGCCCAGAGCGATACCCATTTTTTCCTGGTCATCCTTGGTCTTAGGCTCTACGGCAACCGAAATAACCGGCTCCGGGAAGTCCATGCGAACCAGGATGATTGGCTTAGCAGCGTCGCACAAAGTCTCACCCGTGGTGACGTCCTTCATGCCGATCAGGGCCGCGATGTCACCAGCGCGTACTTCCTTGATCTCTTCACGGGCGTTTGCGTGCATTTGCACCATACGACCCACGCGCTCTTTCTTACCTTTAACCGAGTTGATCACGCCGTCGCCGGATGCCAACACGCCCGAGTAAACGCGGACGAAGGTCAAGGTACCCACGAATGGGTCGGTAGCGATCTTGAACGCCAGGGCCGAGAACGGCTCGCTGTCGTCTGCATGACGCTCCATTTCTTCTTCCTCGTTATCAGGGTTGGTACCCTTGATAGCAGGAATGTCGGTTGGAGCAGGCAGGTAGTCGATCACAGCATCGAGAACCAGGGGAACACCCTTGTTCTTGAACGAGGAACCGCAAACAGCCAGGACGATTTCACCAGCGATAGTACGCTGACGCAGAGCGGCCTTGATTTCCGCGTTGGTGAGTTCTTCACCTTCGAGGTACTTGTTCATCAGCTCTTCGCTGGCTTCGGCAGCAGCCTCAACCATGTTGTTGCGCCACTCGTCAGCCAGCTCCTGCAGTTCTGCAGGGATAGGCTTACGAACAGGAACCATACCTTTGTCGGAATCATTCCAGTAAACAGCTTCCATGTTGATCAGGTCGATCTGACCTTGGAAGTTGTCTTCGGAACCGATAGCCAATTGGATTGGCACCGGAGTATGACCCAGACGCTGCTTGATCTGACCGATCACGCGCAGGAAGTTAGCGCCAGCACGGTCCATCTTGTTTACGTAAACAAGACGTGGAACGCCGTATTTGTTGGCTTGACGCCATACGGTTTCCGACTGAGGCTCAACACCCGAGGTACCGCAGAACACAACGACAGCGCCGTCGAGTACACGCAGGGAACGCTCAACTTCAATGGTGAAGTCTACGTGGCCCGGGGTATCGATTACGTTGAAGCGGTGCTCGTCTTTGTACTGCTTCTCGGAACCTTTCCAGAAGGCGGTAATAGCAGCAGAAGTAATGGTAATACCACGCTCCTGCTCCTGAACCATCCAGTCTGTGGTCGCGGCGCCGTCATGCACCTCGCCCATTTTGTGACTTTTGCCGGTGTAAAACAGTACGCGCTCGGTGGTGGTGGTTTTACCAGCATCCACGTGAGCAACGATACCGATGTTACGGTAGCGGCTAATCGGAGTAGTACGAGCCATAAAGCCCTCGCAAAATTAGTGAAGCTAAGATTAGAAGCGGTAGTGCGAGAAAGCTTTGTTAGCTTCAGCCATACGGTGCACGTCTTCACGCTTCTTAACAGCAGCACCTTTACCTTCAGCAGCGTCCAACAGTTCGCCAGCCAAACGCAGAGCCATAGACTTCTCGCCGCGCTTACGGGCGAAGTCTACCAACCAGCGCATTGCCAGAGCGTTACGACGGGACGGACGAACTTCGACCGGAACCTGGTAAGTAGCACCGCCTACACGGCGCGACTTCACTTCGACCAGCGGAGCGATGGCGTCGAGAGCTTTCTCGAAGATTTCCAGGGGGTCGCTGTTCTTGCGTTCTTTAACCTTTTCCAGCGCGCCATAAACGATACGCTCGGCAACGGCTTTCTTGCCGCTTTCCATCACGTGGTTCATGAACTTGGCCAGAATTTGGCTTCCGTATTTTGGATCGTCAAGCACTTCGCGCTTGGCTGCTACGCGTCTTCTTGGCATGGATAAGCCCTCAAACGGTCTTCAGGTTCGCTCGGAATCAGTGCCCTTTCGGGACGCCTCCGACCTTACTCTTATCGACTCAGAAAATAAGATGATTCAGTTTTACAAAAAGCCGCTACTACTTAGGCTTCTTGGTACCGTACTTCGAACGACCCTGGTTACGACCTTTAACGCCGGAAGTATCCAAGGAGCCGCGTACGGTGTGGTAACGAACACCTGGCAAGTCTTTTACACGACCGCCGCGGATCAGTACCACGCTGTGCTCTTGCAGGTTGTGGCCTTCACCGCCGATGTACGAGGAAACCTCGAAACCGTTGGTCAGGCGCACACGGCATACTTTACGCAGTGCCGAGTTAGGTTTTTTCGGCGTAGTGGTATACACGCGAGTGCATACGCCACGACGTTGCGGGCAGTTCTGCAGCGCAGGTACGTCGGATTTCTCGACGATACGCTTACGCGGCTGACGTACCAGCTGGTTGATAGTTGCCATCTACTAGCTCCACTGTTGTCTTGCGACGCTATTGTCTTGCAAGAAAAGCAAAATGGCAGGAACGAATTCCCGCCAAATTTAGGGGTACAAGAGTCTAAAGAGGATCTTGCCCCCAGTCAAGGCAAGGCCCCGACCTCCCCTCTCATCGAACCGGGGCAAAATTGCCTCGATCCGACGAATGGGGGCTGCCAGGGCCCAGACTTATTTACCGCAGAACTCAGTTACCGCTTGAGTTCAGCGCTTCGGTCAGTGCAGCTTCCACTTCACTGGCGCTTACGCGCAGCGGTTTGTCAGCATCACGGCGACGCTTGCGCTCGCTGTGGTAAGCCAAACCGGTACCTGCCGGGATCAAACGACCCACGACCACGTTCTCTTTCAGGCCGCGCAGGTAATCGCGCTTGCCGGTTACCGCTGCTTCGGTCAGTACGCGAGTGGTCTCCTGGAAGGAGGCCGCCGAGATGAACGACTCAGTGGACAACGACGCCTTGGTGATACCCAGCAACACACGAGTGAACTTGGAGACAAATTTGTCTTCCGCGCCCAGACGTTCGTTTTCTACCAATACGTGAGTCAGTTCCATCTGGTCGCCCTTGATGAAACTGGAATCGCCGGATTCAGCGATTTCAACTTTACGCAGCATCTGACGCAGGATGGTCTCGATGTGCTTATCGTTGATCTTCACGCCTTGCAGACGGTAAACGTCCTGGATCTCGTTAACGATGTACTTGGCCAGCGCACTCACACCCAGCAAACGCAGGATGTCGTGTGGATCGCTCGGGCCGTCGGAGATAACTTCGCCGCGGTTTACCTGTTCGCCTTCGAAGACGTTCAGGTGACGCCACTTCGGAATCAGCTCTTCATACGGATCGCTACCGTCGTTCGGAGTAATAACCAGACGGCGCTTGCCCTTGGTCTCTTTACCGAACGCGATGGTGCCGCTGACTTCAGCCAGAATCGACGCTTCTTTCGGACGACGAGCTTCGAACAAGTCGGCAACACGCGGCAGACCACCGGTGATGTCGCGGGTCTTCGAAGTTTCTTGCGGGATACGCGCGATAACATCACCGATCGCGATCTTCGCACCATCCGCTACACCGACCAGGGCGTTGGCTGGCAGGAAGTACTGAGCGATTACGTCAGTGCCTGGCAGCAACAAGTCCTTGCCGTTGTCATCGACCATCTTCACGGCAGGACGGATGTCCTTACCGGCAGCTGGACGATCTTTCGCGTCGAGTACTTCAATGTTGGTCATACCGGTCAATTCGTCAGTCTGACGCTTGATCGTGATGCCTTCTTCCATGCCCACGTAGGTCACGGTACCTTTCATTTCGGTAACGATTGGGTGAGTGTGCGGATCCCACTTGGCCACGATTGCGCCAGCGTCGACCTTGTCACCTTCTTTAACCGAGATCACAGCACCGTACGGCAGCTTGTAACGCTCACGCTCACGACCGTAGTCATCAGCGATTGCCAGCTCACCGGAACGGGATACAGCAACCAGGTGGCCATCCACTCGCTCAACGTGTTTCAGGTTGTGCAGACGGACGGTACCGCCATTTTTCACCTGAACGCTGTCGGCTGCGGAGGTCCGGCTTGCCGCACCACCGATGTGGAACGTACGCATGGTCAGCTGGGTACCCGGCTCACCGATGGACTGGGCAGCGATAACGCCGACCGCTTCACCGATGTTCACCTGGTGGCCACGAGCCAAATCACGGCCGTAGCACTTGGCGCAAATGCCGTAGCGGGTTTCGCAGCTGATCGGCGAGCGAACAATTACTTCGTCGATGCTGTTGAGTTCGATGAACTCGACCCACTTCTCGTCTACCAGAGTGCCGGCAGGAACGATAATTTCCTCGGTACCTGGCTTGAATACGTCACGGGCGATTACTCGACCCAGTACGCGCTCACCCAACGGCTCTACAACGTCGCCGCCTTCGATGTGCGGAGTCATCAGCAGACCGTGTTCGGTGCCGCAGTCAACTTCAGTCACAACCAAGTCTTGTGCAACGTCGACCAGACGACGCGTCAGGTAACCGGAGTTAGCGGTTTTCAACGCGGTATCCGCAAGACCCTTACGAGCACCGTGAGTGGAGATGAAGTACTGAAGTACGCTCAAACCTTCACGGAAGTTCGCAGTAATCGGCGTCTCGATGATGGAACCGTCCGGCTTGGCCATCAGGCCACGCATACCGGCGAGCTGACGGATCTGCGCAGCAGAACCCCGTGCGCCCGAGTCGGCCATCATGTACATCGAGTTGAACGACTCTTGATCGACTTCTACGCCATGACGGTCGATAACCTTCTCTTTCGAGAGGTTTGCCATCATCGCCTTCGACACTTCGTCGTTGGCCTTGGACCAAAGGTCGATCACTTTGTTGTACTTCTCGCCCTGAGTTACCAGGCCGGAGGCGTACTGGCTCTCGATCTCTTTCACTTCATCGGTAGCAGCACCGATGATCTGAGCTTTTTCATCCGGGATAACGAAGTCGTTAACACCGATGGAAACGCCGGAAATAGTCGAGTAAGCAAAACCGGTGTACATCAACTGGTCAGCGAAGATCACGGTCTCTTTCAAACCAACCACGCGGTAGCACTGGTTGATCAGCTTGGAGATCGCCTTTTTCTTCATTGGCAGGTTGACGACGTCGTACGACAGACCTTTTGGCACAACTTGATACAACAGCGCACGGCCGACAGTGGTGTCGACGATACGGGTGTTGGTCACGCTGCCGCCGTCACGGTCGTTGACGGTTTCGTTGATCCGCACTTTGACCTTGGCGTGCAGTGCGGCTTCGCCGGCACGGAACACACGGTCAACTTCCTGCAGGTCAGCGAACACACGACCTTCGCCTTTGGCGTTGATCGCTTCACGGGTCATGTAGTACAGGCCCAATACAACGTCCTGCGACGGAACGATGATTGGCTCACCGTTGGCTGGCGACAGAATGTTGTTGGTCGACATCATCAACGCACGCGCTTCCAACTGAGCTTCCAGTGTCAGCGGTACGTGCACGGCCATTTGGTCGCCGTCGAAGTCGGCGTTGTACGCAGCACAGACCAGAGGGTGCAGCTGGATAGCCTTACCTTCGATCAGTACCGGTTCAAACGCCTGGATACCCAGACGGTGAAGGGTCGGTGCACGGTTGAGGAGAACCGGGTGTTCGCGGATCACTTCAGCGAGAACGTCCCAAACCTCTGGCAGTTCGCGCTCGACCATTTTCTTGGCCGCTTTGATGGTGGTAGCGAGACCGCGCATTTCCAGCTTGCCGAAGATGAATGGCTTGAACAGTTCAAGTGCCATCTTCTTAGGCAGACCGCACTGGTGCAGACGCAGGGTCGGGCCTACGGTAATTACCGAACGACCGGAGTAGTCAACACGCTTACCGAGCAAGTTCTGACGGAAACGACCTTGCTTACCCTTGATCATGTCAGCCAAGGATTTCAGAGGACGCTTGTTCGAACCGGTGATAGCGCGGCCACGACGACCGTTGTCGAGCAAGGCATCGACAGCTTCTTGCAACATACGCTTTTCGTTGCGCACGATGATGTCCGGAGCGGACAGATCGAGCAAACGCTTCAAGCGGTTGTTACGGTTGATCACACGGCGGTACAGGTCGTTGAGGTCGGAAGTCGCGAAGCGACCGCCATCCAACGGTACCAGCGGACGCAGGTCTGGCGGCAGAACCGGCAGAACGGTCAGCACCATCCATTCTGGCAAGTTGCCGGAACCCTGGAAGGCTTCCATCAACTTCAGACGCTTGGACAGTTTCTTGATTTTGGTTTCGGAGTTGGTTTGCGGAATTTCCTCACGCAGACGGCCAATCTCGTGTTCCAGGTCGATCGCGTGCAGCAGTTCACGGACAGCTTCGGCACCCATGCGGGCATCGAAATCGTCACCGAACTCTTCCAACGCTTCGAAGTACTGCTCGTCGTTCAGCAGCTGACCTTTTTCAAGGGTGGTCATGCCTGGATCGATAACGACATAGCTCTCGAAATAGAGAACGCGTTCGATATCACGCAGGGTCATGTCCATCAGCAAGCCGATACGGGACGGCAGCGATTTCAGGAACCAGATGTGGGCAACCGGCGACGCCAGCTCGATGTGCGCCATGCGCTCACGACGAACTTTAGCCAGCGCAACTTCAACGCCGCACTTCTCGCAGATCACACCGCGGTGCTTCAAGCGCTTGTACTTACCGCACAGGCACTCGTAATCCTTTACCGGGCCAAAGATCTTGGCGCAGAACAGGCCGTCACGCTCAGGTTTGAACGTACGGTAGTTAATGGTTTCCGGCTTTTTAACTTCACCGAACGACCACGAACGGATCATCTCAGGCGATGCCAATCCAATACGGATGGCGTCGAACTCTTCGACTTGACCCTGGTTTTTCAGCAAATTCAGTAGGTCTTTCAAGGCCTTTCCTCCTGGCGGAGCAGAGAGCGGGCTAAACAGCCCCGCTCTCGATTCGCGTCACGTGTTATTCGGTTTCCAGATCGATATCGATGCCGAGGGAACGAATTTCTTTGATCAACACGTTGAAGGACTCGGGCATGCCCGGCTCCATACGGTGATCGCCGTCCACGATGTTTTTGTACATCTTGGTCCGACCGTTCACATCGTCCGACTTCACTGTGAGCATTTCTTGCAGAGTGTAAGCAGCACCGTATGCTTCCAGTGCCCAGACCTCCATCTCCCCGAAACGCTGACCACCGAACTGAGCCTTACCACCCAGCGGCTGCTGGGTAACCAGGCTGTACGAACCGGTAGAACGAGCGTGCATCTTGTCGTCTACCAAGTGGTTCAGCTTCAGCATGTACATGTAGCCAACAGTAACCGGGCGCTCAAACTTGTTGCCGGTACGGCCGTCGAACAGCTGCATCTGGCCGCTTTCTGGCAGGTCTGCCAGTTTCAGCATGGCCTTGATTTCGCTTTCCTTGGCACCGTCGAACACCGGGGTAGCCATTGGAACGCCGCCGCGCAGGTTCTTCGCCAGGTCCAGGATTTCCTGGTCGGAGAAGGTGTCCAGCTCTTCGTTGCGACCGCCGATCTCGTTGTAGATCTCGTGCAGGAACTTACGCAGGTCTGCGACCTTGCGCTGCTCTTCGATCATACGGTTGATCTTCTCGCCCAGACCTTTGGCCGCGAGGCCCAGGTGGGTTTCAAGGATCTGACCAACGTTCATACGCGAAGGTACGCCCAACGGGTTGAGGACGACGTCGACCGGGGTGCCATTGGCATCGTGCGGCATGTCTTCAACCGGCATGATCACGGAGACCACACCTTTGTTACCGTGACGACCGGCCATCTTGTCGCCCGGCTGGATGCGGCGACGGATTGCCAGATAAACCTTGACGATTTTCAGCACGCCTGGAGCCAGGTCATCGCCCTGCTGCAGTTTGCGCTTCTTGTCTTCGAACTTGTCGTCCAGCAGACGGCGACGATCAACGATGTAGGCCTGAGCCTTCTCGAGCTGCTCGTTCAGAGCATCTTCAGCCATGCGCAGTTTGAACCACTGGCCGTGCTCAAGACCGTCGAGGATTTCGTCGGTGATGTCCTGACCTTTCTTCAGACCTGCGCCGCCTTCGGCCTTGTGGCCTACCAGAGCGGAACGCAGACGTTCGAAGGTCGCGCCTTCAACGATACGGAACTCTTCGTTCAGGTCCTTGCGGATCTCGTCGAGTTGAGTCTTCTCGATGGACAGTGCACGAGCATCACGCTCGACGCCGTCACGGGTGAAGACCTGTACGTCGATGACAGTACCCTTGGTACCGGTAGGTACACGCAGGGAGGTGTCTTTAACGTCGCTGGCTTTCTCACCGAAGATGGCACGCAACAGCTTCTCTTCCGGCGTCAGTTGGGTCTCGCCTTTCGGAGTGACCTTACCGACCAGGATGTCGCCTGCGCCAACTTCAGCACCTACGTAAACGATACCGGCCTCGTCCAGTTTGTTCAGTGCAGCTTCACCCACGTTCGGGATGTCTGCAGTGATTTCCTCTGGCCCAAGCTTGGTGTCACGTGCCACACAGGTCAGTTCCTGAATGTGGATCGTGGTGAAACGGTCTTCTTGAACAACACGCTCGGACAGGCAGATGGAGTCTTCGAAGTTGAAGCCGTTCCATGCCATGAACGCGATGCGCATGTTCTGACCCAGAGCCAGTTCACCCATGTCGGTGGACGGGCCGTCGGCCATGATGTCGCTACGCTGAACGCGATCACCCTTGCTCACCAACGGACGCTGGTTGATGCAGGTGTTCTGGTTCGAGCGGGTGTATTTGGTCAGGTTGTAGATGTCGACACCGGCTTCGCCAGTTTCAACTTCGTCATCGGCAACACGAACCACGATACGGCTGGCATCAACAGAGTCAATCACGCCGCCACGACGAGCCACGACGCAAACGCCGGAGTCACGCGCTACGTTACGCTCCATGCCGGTACCTACCAGCGGCTTGTCAGCACGCAGAGTCGGTACAGCTTGACGCTGCATGTTGGAACCCATCAACGCACGGTTGGCGTCATCGTGTTCCAGGAACGGGATCAGCGACGCTGCAACAGAAACTACCTGCTTGGGCGAAACGTCCATCAAGGTGACGTCTTCCGGCGCCTTAACGGTGAACTCGTTCAAGTGACGAACAGCTACCAGCTCGTCGATCAGGACTTTCTTGTCGTTCATCGTGGCCGAAGCCTGAGCGATCACGTGATCAGCTTCTTCGATGGCGGACAGGAACACGATCTCGTCGGTGACCAGAGCGTCTTTCACTACGCGGTACGGGCTCTCGAGGAAACCGTACTGGTTAGTGCGCGCATAAGCGGCCAGGGAGTTGATCAGACCGATGTTCGGACCTTCCGGCGTTTCGATCGGGCAAACACGACCGTAGTGCGTCGGGTGAACGTCACGAACTTCAAAGCCTGCACGCTCACGCGTCAAACCGCCTGGGCCCAGTGCGGAAACACGGCGCTTGTGGGTGATTTCGGAGAGCGGGTTGTTCTGGTCCATGAACTGCGAGAGCTGGCTGGAACCGAAGAACTCTTTCACCGCCGCAGCCACTGGCTTGGCGTTGATCAGGTCTTGCGGCATCAGGCCTTCGCTTTCAGCCATCGACAGACGCTCTTTGACCGCACGCTCTACACGTACCAGGCCAACGCGGAACTGGTTCTCAGCCATTTCGCCTACGCAGCGAACACGACGGTTACCCAGGTGGTCGATGTCATCGACGATGCCTTTACCGTTACGGATGTCGACAAGAGTCTTCAGTACCGCGACGATGTCTTCCTTGCACAACACGCCCGAACCTTCGATCTCGGTACGACCGATACGACGATTGAACTTCATCCGGCCGACCGCAGACAGGTCATAGCGCTCAGGGCTGAAGAACAGGTTGTTGAACAGGGTCTCGGCAGCGTCTTTGGTTGGTGGCTCACCAGGACGCATCATGCGATAGATCTCGACCAGCGCTTCCAATTGGTTGCTGGTGGAGTCGATCTTCAGTGTGTCGGAGATGAACGGACCGCAGTCGATGTCGTTGGTGTACAGCGTCTCGATGCGAACAACCTGGGCCTTGGCGATTTTTGCCAGGATCTCGGTGTTCAGCTCGGTGTTGCACTCAGCCAGGATTTCACCTGTCGCCGGGTGAACGATGACCTTGGCGGTGGTGCGACCCAGGACGTAGTCCAAAGGCACATCCAGCGACTTGATACCGGCTTTTTCGATCTGGTTGATGTGGCGCGCAGTAATACGGCGGCCGGCTTCAACGATGACCTTGCCGTTTTCATCCTGGATATCTAGGACAGCAATTTCACCACGCAGACGCGAAGCAATCAGTTCCAGGCTGAGGGTTTCATCCTTCAGGCTGAACACGTTGGTGGTGTAGAAGGCATCCAGCACTTGCTCGGTGGTATAGCCGAGCGCGCGCAGCAGTACCGAGGCCGGCAGCTTGCGACGACGGTCGATACGCACGAACACGCAGTCTTTCGGGTCGAACTCGAAGTCCAACCACGAACCGCGGTACGGAATGATCCGCGCGGAGTACAGGAGCTTACCGGAGCTGTGCGTCTTGCCGCGGTCGTGGTCAAAGAACACGCCCGGGGAACGGTGCAGCTGGGAAACGATAACGCGCTCGGTACCGTTAATAACGAAGGTACCGTTTTCAGTCATCAATGGGATTTCGCCCATGTAGACTTCTTGCTCTTTGATGTCCTTGATCGCTTTGTTCGACGATTCTTTGTCGAAAATGATCAGACGGACTTTTACCCGCAAAGGTACGGCGTACGTAACACCGCGCAACACGCATTCTTTGACATCAAATGCCGGTTCGCCCAGGCGATAACCGACGTACTCCAGCGCAGCATTGCCGGAGTAGCTGATGATCGGGAAAACGGATTTGAAGGCCGCATGCAGGCCCACGTCGCGGAACTGATCTTTAGTCGCTCCCGCTTGCAAGAATTCACGATACGAATCCAGCTGGATAGCCAGAAGGTACGGGACATCCATGACGTCCGGCAACTTGCTAAAGTCCTTGCGGATACGTTTTTTCTCAGTATATGAGTAAGCCATCAGCGTTCCCCAGCTTGGTCACCTGCTTGTTTGGCCCCTCCCGACGGGAGCAGCCAGAAAATCTCGCAAACCCCATGGTTTGCACCACCGCATCGGGTGGCTACAGCGCGTTAGTGGCGGCGACCGAGTCGACAGCCAAGAACGGAAAAAGGCCGGTGGCAAGAGCCACCAGCCATCAGCCTTCAGCTTAACGCTTGGGCTGGAGACGCAAGGTCGATGCTTACTTCAGCTCGACTTTAGCGCCTGCTTCTTCCAGCACTGCTTTGGCTTTGTCAGCTGCGTCTTTGGACACTGCTTCCAGAACCTGGGCAGGAGCGCCGTCAACTACAGCCTTGGCTTCTTTCAGGCCCAGACCGGTCAGTTCACGAACTGCCTTGATCACGTTTACTTTCTTCTCGCCAGCTTCCAGCAGCATGACGTTGAATTCGGTTTGCTCTTCAGCAGCAACAGCAGCAACAGCTGGGCCAGCGGAAGCAGCGGCAGCGGAAACGCCGAATTTTTCTTCGAAAGCTTTGATCAGCTCAACAACCTGCAGAACCGACATTTCAGCTACGGCGTTGAGGATATCTTCTTGGGAGATAGACATTACTGTATTTCCTGAATTGGGGGACGGCCTACGCGGCCATCGAAATAAACAAAAATACGCGAAAGGAGGTGCTCAGCCTTAGGCTGCGGCAGCTTCTTTTTGCTCGCGAACTGCAGCCAGAGTACGAGCCAGCTTGCTGGTAGCGCCTTGAATCACGCTCATCAGCTGCGAAATAGCTTCGTTACGGGTCGGCAGTGTTGCCAGTACGTCGATTTGGTTAGCTGCGAGGAACTTGCCCTCGAACGCAGCTGCCTTGATCTCGAACTTATCCTGACTCTTGGCGAATTCCTTGAACAAACGGGCAGCAGCGCCTGGATGTTCTTTGGAGAACGCGATCAGAGTCGGGCCGGTGAACACGTCGTTGAGGACACTGTATTCAGTGTCAGCAACAGCGCGCTTGAGCAGGGTGTTACGTACAACACGTACGTATACGCCAGCTTCACGAGCCTCTTTACGGAGTCCGGTCATAGCGCCTACTGTCACACCACGGGCATCAGCCACGACAGCGGACAGAGCAGCTTTGGCAGCCTCGTTGACTTCAGCGACGATGGCCTTCTTGTCTTCGAGATTAATTGCCACGGGTTTAACTCCTGCTTGTTACCGTTTCATCTGGCCGAAGCCGGATGTCGTTTTGGTGTCTGATTCGGTAAGGAACCGGGAGCACCATCTGCGTAGGCTTGTGGTTTAAGACTTGCGCCGCCTACGGTCTTGGATAGCCCCCGCCAGGCAGGGACCCCAATTTTTTCAATCAGCGCGATCGCTCGCGCCAACTTGTGTCTTATACGTCCAGCGAGCCTTGGTCGATGACCAGACCTGGGCCCATAGTGGTGCTCAGGGTAACGCGCTTAACGTAGATACCTTTCGAGGAAGCTGGCTTGATACGCTTCAGATCAGCGATCAGGGCTTCAACGTTTTCCTTCAGCTTGACGGCATCAAAGCCGACTTTGCCAACGGAGGTGTGAATGATGCCGTTTTTGTCGGTGCGATAACGAACCTGACCAGCCTTGGCGTTTTTAACCGCGGTAGCTACGTCTGGGGTTACGGTGCCGACTTTAGGGTTAGGCATCAGACCACGTGGACCGAGGATCTGACCTAACTGACCTACAACGCGCATTGCATCCGGGGAGGCAATAACTACGTCGTAGTTCAGGTCGCCGCCTTTCATTTCGGCAGCCAGGTCGTCCATGCCAACGCGGTCGGCGCCGGCGGCCAGAGCAGCTTCAGCTGCCGGGCCTTGGGTGAAGACAGCAACACGTACAGTCTTGCCAGTACCGTGTGGCAGCACAGTAGCGCTACGAACGACCTGGTCGGATTTACGTGGGTCAACACCCAGGTTTACAGCAACGTCAACGGACTCGCTGAACTTGACAGTCGACAGCTCGGTCAGCAGGGCAGCAGCGTCTACAAAGTTGTAGGCCTTGCCTGCTTCGATTTTGCCGGCGATAGCCTTTTGGCGCTTGGTCAGCTTAGCCATTACACACCCTCCACGTTAAGGCCCATGCTACGAGCAGAACCGGCGATGGTACGCACGGCTGCATCCATATCAGCTGCAGTCAGATCCGCGTTTTTGGTTTTCGCGATTTCTTCCAGCTGAGCACGAGTTACGGTGCCAACCTTAACGGTGTTAGGACGAGCGGAACCGCTAGTCAGACCTGCAGCCTTCTTCAGCAAAACCGAAGCCGGGGTCGACTTGGTTTCGAAAGTGAAGCTACGGTCGCTGTATACAGTGATGATCACTGGAGTCGGCAGACCTGGCTCAAGACCCTGAGTACGGGCGTTGAAGGCCTTGCAGAATTCCATGATGTTCACGCCGTGCTGACCCAGAGCTGGGCCGACAGGTGGACTTGGGTTGGCCTGAGCGGCCTTCACTTGCAGCTTGATGTAAGCGGTAATCTTCTTGGCCATGAGGCACTCCAATTACGGGTTCAAACGCCTCGAAAGGCTCCCCGGTTACTTGCGCGTTTATCCCAGTGACGACAAAACCCCACAGCCTAGGGCTGCGGGGTTGGGATGCTTGCTCAGCTAGACCTTTTCGACCTGGCTGAACTCCAGCTCTACCGGAGTAGAGCGACCGAAAATGAGCACCGCCACTTGGATCCGGCTCTTTTCGTAGTTAACTTCTTCGACAGTGCCGTTGAAATCAGCAAACGGACCATCTGTGACACGAACAACCTCACCCGGCTCGAACAACGTCTTCGGCTTAGGCTTGTCGCTACCGTCAGCAACACGACGCAGAATCGCTTCTGCCTCTTTGTCAGTGATCGGAGCAGGCTTATCAGCAGTACCGCCGATGAAACCCATGACACGAGGAGTGTCCTTGACCAAGTGCCAAGTACCTTCATTCATGTCCATCTGAACCAGCACGTAGCCAGGGAAGAACTTACGTTCGCTTTTACGCTTTTGGCCATTCCGCATTTCAACCACTTCTTCAGTGGGAACCAGAATTTCGCCGAAGCCATCTTCCATGCCTGCCAGCTTTACGCGCTCTAGCAAAGAGCGCATGACATGCTTCTCGTAACCCGAGTAAGCATGCACAACGTACCAACGCTTAGCCACGGGACACCCTTAGCCAACAATCAAGGAAACAAGCCAGCCGAGCAGGGAATCAAGCCCCCACAACAGCAACGCCATAACCAGAACAACAGCCACAACAATCAACGTGGTCTGCGTGGTTTCTTGGCGAGTCGGCCAAACGACTTTACGGATTTCTGTGCGAGCTTCCTTTACCAGGACTGCGAAAGACTTGCCTTTGGCAGTCTGCAGGCCTACAAAGGCAGCTACAGCAGCAAGGGCGAGCAAAGCGAGTACGCGGTACAGGATCGGCGAAGCAGAATAGTACTGATTACCAACAACGCCTACGACCACCAATGCGACTACAGCAAGCCACTTGACCAGATCGAAACGAGAGCTTTGAGCTTCAGCCTTAGGAGTCATCTATGAAGATCCTGTGAAAAGAAAGCCAGACACACCACGTGAATCTGGCAGGTCAGGAGGGAATCGAACCCCCAACCTACGGTTTTGGAGACCGTCGCTCTGCCAATTGAGCTACTGACCTAAAACAAAATCAGGCCGACCATTATGCAGGCCTGAAAAAGACTTTACAACAACCAACCCCTAGAGACTTGAAATCACCCGACATTCACGCCAGGCAGAACACTATCAAGCCGAGTTAGCTGTTAAAACAAAGGCAGATATTTTCATATCTGCCTTGTTATATGGAGCTCTTGAGCGGATTTGAACCGCTGACCTCACCCTTACCAAGGGTGTGCTCTACCAACTGAGCTACAAGAGCAAAACACCTTGCACAACCTGCAAACTTGGAGCGGGTAGCGGGAATCGAACCCGCATCATCAGCTTGGAAGGCTGAGGTTCTACCACTAAACTATACCCGCGGAGCTTGCAGCTCACGCTAAAAATGGTGGAGGGGGAAGGATTCGAACCTTCGAAGTCGTAGACGTCAGATTTACAGTCTGATCCCTTTGGCCGCTCGGGAACCCCTCCTAAGCGAGCCGGCATTCTACATCACGCCGACCTTCTGTCAAGCATTTTCTCATTAAAAATATGAGGTTAGCTGCGTTGACCTTCGCTTCACGCTGTAGACCGTAAAGGTCTTCACTGCGAAGCGGGCGCCATTCTATGCAAACTATTCGACACTTGCAACGCCTTCGCACAACATTATTTTATGTTTTAACTCATTGAATTCCTTAGCAAGGTTTTCAAAGGGCAGATCATCGGCCAGTCGCCTGCTTTCAGGGGACACACGCAGCCAATAGCCAGTAGTGCCAGGTACATTGAGCAGTTGCACCTTGACCTTTATATCCAGGCTCATGAGACGCTGCTCAAGCAACTGCGCTTGTCGCTGATCAGCAAAGCCACCTATGTATAAGCATGTATTTTGCGGCTCAGGGGCGTTTGCCCGGTCACGGCGGACAACCGAATCAGAAGACTCACTCAACAGCCGGATGTCCTGCTGAGAGCCGCGATAGAGGCTCAGAGGCGTAACGTCCTTGGCGCGCAACGGCGCCTCTTGTTGATGCCAGATGTAATAGAAGGCATTGAGAACGAGCAAGAGCAAAAACAGCCAACGCATAAAAAACCTCAGAACAAAGGGCACGCCATCGCCAGTCCCACAAAAACCAGATCCGGAACAAAGCGAGCCTGCGGTACGGCATCCGAGACCAGGTCAGCATCCCCGCCCGTCAGGAAGACGGTGAAATCCTCCCCCCAATAGCGCCGAGCCAACTCAAGCTGGGTCAATACAAACCCCCGAAGCATGAGCGTGCAGCCACGCTCAACGGCCTCAACGGTGGTTCGACCTGGGGAAAGATGCTCCATGGCCTGCTCTGCTGCGGCATCGTCGTAGCGAATCTTGCGTGTGTGTGTTCGCAGCTGACTGCGCATCAGGGGCATTCCAGGGCATATAAAGCCTCCTAGATGCTCACCATCAGCAGCGATAAAGTCCGCAGTCGCGGCGGTACCGAAGTCGAGCACCAAGCAAGCACCCGGCGCCAACTTGAAACCGCCAAGCATTGCTAACCAGCGATCAAGCCCGAGGCGCTCGTACTCTTCATAACCGTTGCGCACTCCCGCCATTTCTCTCGCTGAGGCAGCGCAAGCCACTGTGACACCAAATGCCTCCTGCAATGCCTCAACCAACTTTCCCGTTTCCTCTGAAGCACGAACGCTTACCAGACGGCATCGCGTCAGCAGCAGACCCTGAATTGCGGTCAGACTTTCTATTAATGCGAGATCTGAACCGACAACACCCTCTGCGCAGGCGCCAACACTCTGCGCATCGAGCACCCGCCACTTGATAAAGCTATTTCCACAGTCGAGCTCAAGAATCATCGCGCAGCCTCAGGCTTAACTCACCACCGCTATATATTTTCTCGACACCATCGACATTCAGACGCAGCGCGCCCTGGTGATCAATCCCCAGCACAACCCCATCAATCTGATTGACGCCTGCAATGAGAGTCACAGCCCTACCCTGCCACAAATGATTTCGCTCCCACTCCTCCTGCAACGCACTAAAGCCAAAGGCCTTGTGGCGCTCCAAGTGGCTTTGCAGCTGCAGGCTTAGCTGCGCAACCAAGTAATTACGATCGACGGGCGCACCCGTTTCCAATTGCACTGAGGTCCACTGCTGATCTACCTCGGCAGCTTGCTGCATGTTCACATTAATGCCTATCCCGAGCACCACGTGGCAGATGTCTGCAGGGTCACCCACCAACTCAAGCAAGATGCCGGCAATTTTCTTGCGTCCTACGAGGACGTCGTTTGGCCACTTCAGGGCCGCGCCCTGCACACCCAAATCACGCAGCGCTTGCATGACCGCCAATCCCACTACAAGACTAAGACCCTCCAGCTGACGCAGCCCACCCTCGATGCGCAATACAAGGCTGTAGTAGACATTCTGAGCGAATGGACTCACCCACGTGCGGCCCCGCCTCCCCCTGCCGGCCGTCTGCTGCTCAGCAAGCACCAGAAATGGCGCAGCAACACCTGCGTCGACAAAACGCAAGGCTTCAGCATTAGTGGAGTCGATAGAGTCAGAGATGTGGACGGGCCATGCCAAAGAAGCGGCATTCACCGCAATCTCTTCCTTGCTCAGAAACACCAGCGGCGAAGCCAACTGGTACCCCTTGCCGCGAATTTTATGAATGGGCAAATTCAGCTCTGCCTCAAGGTGCTGGAGCTGCTTCCAAACAGCACTGCGGCTGACACCCAGGGCGGCACCCAGCGCTTCTCCGGAATGAAATCGGCCATCTTTCAGAAGTTCTAACAACGTCAGCATGCAAGTATCGCCTCACAATGAGGCACGCATGATAGCCATGCGCAAGGCCATTGCATAGAAAGGCCGGGATTTAGCGCCCATGGCCCGGAGGTAGCGGGAAGTTTGGGAGCTGGGCCTATCAGGAAAGCACACATTATCGTTGGCGCATCGCGATGCCTTCATACCTGCACTTTTCGACCGCCCAAAACAAAACCCCTGTTTGCGTTAGCAAACAGGGGCTCTGGAATTTAATCTTGACGATGACCTACTCTCACATGGGGAAACCCCACACTACCATCGGCGATGCATCGTTTCACTGCTGAGTTCGGGATGGGATCAGGTGGTTCCAATGCTCTATGGTCGTCAAGAAATTCGGGTACTGAGTCGTGACCTGATGGCCTCGCTTCAGCAAATTGGGTATGTGACAGCTTTCGGTGTTTTGTGAGATTCGAACTTTCGGTTCATTTCGTCTTCACACACCGCAATCTGGTCTCTTTGCCTTTCAGCGCAGAGCATGCAAATTGCTTGGGTGTTATATGGTCAAGCCTCACGGGCAATTAGTATTGGTTAGCTCAACGCCTCACAGCGCTTACACACCCAACCTATCAACGTCGTAGTCTTCGACGGCCCTTCAGGGAACTCAAGGTTCCAGTGAGATCTCATCTTGAGGCTAGTTTCCCGCTTAGATGCTTTCAGCGGTTATCTATTCCGAACATAGCTACCCGGCAATGCCACTGGCGTGACAACCGGAACACCAGAGGTTCGTCCACTCCGGTCCTCTCGTACTAGGAGCAGCCCCTCTCAAATCTCAAACGTCCACGGCAGATAGGGACCGAACTGTCTCACGACGTTCTAAACCCAGCTCGCGTACCACTTTAAATGGCGAACAGCCATACCCTTGGGACCGGCTTCAGCCCCAGGATGTGATGAGCCGACATCGAGGTGCCAAACACCGCCGTCGATATGAACTCTTGGGCGGTATCAGCCTGTTATCCCCGGAGTACCTTTTATCCGTTGAGCGATGGCCCTTCCATACAGAACCACCGGATCACTAAGACCTACTTTCGTACCTGCTCG
>NZ_CAWOAW010000027.1:240733-490733 GCF_963879675.1 Pseudomonas sp. Larv2_ips | reverse complement strand
GCTCTTCACACACTCTATATAGAGGGAACCGCTCATATAACCCCCGCTTCCTTTAAAGCAGCCACACTCGCCGGCCCCAGCCCAAGCACTCCTTGCAGCACCTGAACCGTGTGCTCCCCCAATAGAGGAGGCGCGCTACGATACTCAACCGGCGTCTTGGATAGCCTGATCGGGCTCGCTACCTGAGGCACCATCCCCGCCAACGCGTGCGGCAATGCCATCGCCAGCCCCCGCGCCTTGACCTGTGGGTCGGCGAACACCTGTGCCAAGTCATTGATAGGCCCGCAAGGCACACCCACTCGCTCCAGCTGCGATACCCACTCAGCCGTGGTCTTGAAGACCGTAGCCTGGCGAATCAACGGAATCAGCTCCGCGCGATTAGCCACCCGCAGCTTATTAGTAGCAAAGCGCGGATCCTCTGCCCATTGAGGCTGACCCGCCACTTCAGCGAACTTGCGAAACTGCCCGTCGTTACCCACCGTGAGGATGAAGTCACCATCAGCCGTGGGGAAATCCTGATAAGGCACGATATTGGGATGAGCATTGCCCAAACGCTTTGGTGAAATACCTGTCGTCAGGTAATTCATCGCCTGGTTAGCCAGGCATGCCACCTGCACATCCAGCAACGCCATATCAATGTGCTGCCCGCCACCATCATGATCGCGATGGGCCAGCGCTGCGAGAATGGCCACCGTCGAGTAGAGCCCGGTCAAGATGTCGGTCAACGCCACGCCCACCTTCACAGGCCCGGCCCCTTCGTCACCCTCTGGCCGACCGGTCAGGCTCATCAGGCCACCCAGCCCCTGGATCATGAAGTCATAACCCGCGCGCGTCGCATAAGGCCCCGTCTGACCAAAGCCTGTGATCGAGCAATAGATCAACTCGGGATTGATCTCCTTCAGCGATTCATAGTCCAGCCCATATGCCGCCAGACCACCCACCTTGAAGTTCTCGATCAGGATGTCGGACTTGGCCGCCAGGTCACGCACCAGCTTCTGCCCCTCCGGTCGCGTGAAGTCGATAGTCACCGACTCCTTGTTACGGTTGGCCGACAAGTAATACGCCGCTTCACTGGTGTTCTCGCCAAATGCATCCTTGAGAAAGGGCGGCCCCCATGCACGCGTGTCGTCGCCATTACCAGGCCGCTCGACCTTGATCACTTCAGCCCCAAGGTCCGCAAGGATCTGCCCGGACCAGGGGCCCGCCAGCACTCGCGATAAGTCCAGTACCCGCAGATGTGAAAGCGCGCCCATACCGTGCTCCTATTAATAGAACGCCTGAAGACCGGTTTGCGCACGCCCAAGAATCAAGGCGTGCACGTCATGCGTTCCTTCATAGGTGTTGACCACCTCCAGGTTGACCAAATGGCGCGCCACCCCGAACTCATCGGAAATACCGTTGCCACCCAACATGTCACGCGCCATACGGGCGATATCCAGGGACTTGCCGCACGAGTTGCGCTTCATGATCGACGTGATCTCAACCGCCGCCGTTCCCTCATCCTTCATGCGACCCAGACGCAGGCACCCTTGCAGCGCCAACGTGATCTCGGTCTGCATATCGGCCAGTTTCTTCTGGATCAGTTGGGTTGCCGCCAATGGACGCCCGAACTGATGACGATCCAGGGTGTACTGGCGAGCGGTATGCCAGCAGAACTCGGCAGCACCCAGCGCGCCCCAGGAGATGCCGTAACGCGCCGAGTTAAGGCAGGTGAAAGGCCCTTTCAAACCACGCACATCCGGGAAAATGTTTTCCTCCGGCACAAATACGTTATCCATGACGATTTCACCGGTAATGGAAGCCCGCAAGCCGACCTTGCCGTGAATCGCTGGAGCGCTCAGACCCTTCCAGCCCTTCTCAAGGACAAAACCACGGATATCCCCGGCATCGTCCTTGCCCCATACCACAAACACATCGGCGATCGGGCTATTGGTGATCCACATCTTGGCGCCAGTCAGGCTATAGCCGCCGTCTACCTTGCGCGCCCGCGTAATCATCGCGCCCGGATCAGAACCATGGTTAGGCTCCGTCAGGCCAAAGCAGCCGATCCATTCCCCGGATGCCAACTTCGGCAGGTACTTCTGCTTCTGCGCCTCGGTACCAAATTCGTTGATCGGCACCATGACCAATGACGACTGCACACTCATCATTGAGCGATAGCCGGAGTCGACACGCTCGACCTCACGGGCGATCAGTCCATAACTGACGTAATTCAAGCCACTGCCACCGTACTGCTCAGGGATCATCGCGCCGAGCAGGCCGGTTTCGCCCATCTCGCGAAAGATCGCCGGGTCAGTCTTTTCATGGCGGAAGGCTTCGAGCACACGCGGCGCCAACTTGTCCTGGGCGAATTGCTCAGCACTGTCACGCACCATGCGCTCTTCTTCGGTGAGCTGTTGATCCAGCAGCAGCGGATCGATCCAGTTGAAGCTTGCCTTACCAGCCATGAATAAGCCCTCGCGGAAAAAATCAGAAGTCGTGGATGCAGCCTAGGCTGGGCTGACGCAGAGGGCAAACGAGGTTTCTGCATAGGGTTGTGCTAATTTCTCACTCCGAAACGACTGAGAAGGGCGCAGACGCGCTTTATAAGTGAGTACTCCGTACATGCGCAGAAAAATTCCCAGTACGACGGCCCTGGTCAGCTTTGAGGCTGCGGCCCGCCACGAGAGCTTTACCAAGGCGGCGCACGAGCTATCCATCACTCAAGGCGCCATCTGTCGACAGATCGCCAGTCTTGAAGAGTTTTTGAGTGTCGAGCTATTTCGGCGCTCGAGGCGCGGGGTAAAACTGACGGAAGCGGGCCTGTCCTATAGCCGGCGTGTCGCCATGCAACTGGACGCCGTAGAGCGCGACACCTTGTCTGTAATGGGACAGCAGGGCGCCAACGTCATTGAACTGGCCGTGGTGCCGACCTTCGGCACGCAATGGCTGATCCCTCGACTGAAAGATTTTCAACGACAGCACCCAGAGGTGACCGTCAATCTCACCAACCGGACGCGCCCGTTTCTATTTGCCGATACCGAATTCGATGCTGCGATCTACTTCGGCGATGCGGACTGGTCCGGCACCGAGTCCCACCGCTTGATGGGGGAAAATCCGTTGCCGGTGTGCAGCCCGCGCTTGCTGGGTGACCGTGACCACTTCAGCCCTCAGCAGATCGCGCAATTGCCACTACTGCAGCAAACCACTCGGCCATACGCCTGGCGGCAGTGGTTCAGCGCGCAACAACTGAACATACCCCGTGACATGACAGGCCCACGTTACGAGCTATTCTCGATGTTGTCTCAGGCCGCCATGCATGACATGGGCATTGCGCTGATTCCGCCATTCCTTATCCAGCGCGAGCTTGAGGAGAAGCAATTAGTGATCGCAAGCACCGAGGCTCTCAGCAGCTCGAAGGCGTACTACCTGATGATTCCCGAAAGAAAAGTCGAATCCGCCTCACTGCACGCCTTCAGAGACTGGTTAATTGATCAATCACAGCGCTATAACCCCAATGTTTAAAGGCCCGATACCGCTTGCTGACCCTGTAGTCAGGAAATTCTAAATCCTACAGATGTACGGATATGTCGCATTTACACAGACTGTACCTGCCAGCCAGAAATCCGGCGCGAAGCTATGATCTACATGGCTTGCAGCGCCGATGAGCGGCCAATGCCCGCCCATTCACCGCGACAATTGTAAAAAGTCTAAAAACAGCCTAAACCCCTCTAAACACCTGTATTTAAAGCGGTTATTAAAGGGCATTGCGACAATCAGTCACAGGGTGACTTGTAGTTAATTTTTCGTCACCCGTCATAATCCCTTGATGGCCGTAAAGTTCGCCTGCAAAATGCCGCGCCCCGCTGTCATTTCGGCGGGATCGTGCTGATCGGCCGCCCCAGTTGCGCCACTCGCGGTGCACTGGCCTTTTTACAAAAAGATCAAAAGCAAAAAGATCATGCAGGAGATTTGACGTGCACATTGGTGTTCCTCTCGAAACCCAGACCGGTGAAACGCGGGTGGCTGCCACCCCGGAAACCATCAAGAAGCTGATCGGCCAGGGCCATAAGGTCACTGTTCAAAGCGGTGCAGGCATTAAAGCCAGTGTCGTGGACAGTGCCTATGAAACGGCAGGCGCAACCATTGGCAGTGCCGAGGATGCGTTGGGTGCCGAGCTGATTCTCAAGGTGGTTGCCCCCAGCGACAGCGAACTGGCGCTGATCAAAAGCGGCACCGTGTTGGTGGGCATGCTCAACCCGTTCAGCAACGAAACCATCGCCAAACTCGCCGAGCGCGGCATTACGGCCTTCGCCCTTGAAGCTGCACCGCGCACCTCGCGGGCCCAGAGTCTTGACGTGCTGTCATCGCAAGCGAACATCGCCGGCTATAAAGCGGTATTGCTGGCAGCCCATCACTACCCACGCTTCATGCCAATGCTGATGACTGCCGCCGGCACCGTCAAAGCCGCGCGCGTGCTGATCCTCGGCGCTGGCGTTGCAGGCTTGCAGGCGATTGCCACGGCCAAACGCCTGGGCGCAGTGATCGAAGCGTCCGACGTGCGCCCGGCAGTAAAAGAGCAGATCGAATCCCTGGGTGCCAAGTTTGTCGACGTGCCCTACGAAACCGATGAAGAACGCGAATGCGCCGTCGGCGTCGGCGGTTATGCGCGCCCCATGCCTTCCAGCTGGATGCAGCGCCAGGCCCTGGCAGTGCACGAACGCGCCAAGCAAGCCGACATTGTTATCACCACCGCGCTGATCCCGGGCCGCAAGGCACCGACCCTGTTGAGTGCTGAAACCGTCGCACAAATGAAACCCGGCTCCGTGGTCATCGACCTCGCCGCAGCCCAGGGCGGTAACTGCCCGCTGACAGTCGCCGATCAGGTGATCGTGGAAAACGGCGTGACCATCTGCGGCCCGACCAACCTGGCCGGCGCAGTGGCTGCTGATGCGTCTGCTCTGTATGCGCGCAACCTGCTGGACTTCCTGAAGCTGGTCTTCACCAAGGAAGGGCAGTTTGAAATCAACCTCGAAGACGACATCGTCGCCGCGTGCCTGATGTGCCGCGACGGCCAAGTCATCCGTAAAAACGCCTAAGCAGGGATTCAGACGATGGAAGAGCTTATCTCCCCCGGTATCTACAACCTGATCATCTTTGTGCTGGCGATTTACGTCGGTTACCACGTGGTTTGGAACGTCACCCCCGCGTTGCACACGCCATTGATGGCCGTGACCAACGCGATCTCGGCGATTGTGATCGTCGGCGCCATGCTGGCGGCGGCCCTTACCGTGACACCCCTGGGCAAGACCATGGGCACTCTGGCTGTGGCTCTGGCGGCGGTCAACGTGTTCGGCGGCTTCCTGGTAACGCGCAGGATGCTCGAGATGTTCAAGAAAAAAGCCCCGAAAGTAAAAGAAGAGGCGCCGAAGTAATGAGCATGAATCTTGTAACGACGCTCTACCTGATCGCGTCGATCTGCTTTATCCAGGCCCTTAAAGGCTTGTCACACCCCACTACGTCGCGACGCGGCAACCTGTTTGGCATGCTCGGCATGGCGCTGGCGGTGCTGACCACCGTGGGCCTCATCTATAAGCTGGGCGCAGAGTTGGCTACCGCAGGCATTGGTTACGTCATTGTCGGCCTATTGATCGGCGGCACCGCCGGTTCAATCATGGCCAAGCGCGTAGAAATGACCAAGATGCCCGAGCTGGTGGCCTTCATGCACAGCATGATCGGCCTGGCCGCAGTGTTTATCGCCATCGCCGCCGTGGTCGAGCCGCAATCCCTGGGCATCGTCAAACACTTGGGCGACTCGATCCCTGCCGGTAACCGCTTGGAACTGTTCCTCGGCGCGGCCATCGGTGCCATCACCTTCTCCGGTTCGGTGATCGCGTTCGGCAAGCTGTCGGGCAAGTACAAGTTCCGCCTGTTCCAGGGCGCACCGGTACAGTTCGGCGGCCAGCACAAGCTGAACCTGGTGCTGGGCCTTGCAACTCTGGGTCTGGGCCTGGCGTTCATGTTCACTGGCAACCTCAGCGCCTTCGCACTGATGCTGGCCCTGGCGTTTGTGCTTGGGGTGCTGATCATCATCCCGATTGGCGGCGCCGACATGCCGGTCGTCGTGTCGATGCTCAACAGCTACTCCGGCTGGGCAGCGGCGGGTATCGGCTTCTCGCTGAACAACTCGATGCTGATCATCGCCGGCTCGCTGGTAGGCTCCAGCGGCGCGATCCTGTCGTACATCATGTGCAAGGCGATGAACCGCTCGTTCTTCAATGTACTGCTCGGCGGCTTCGGCAACACAGCCGATGCGGCGGGTCCTGCGGGTTCGAAAGAAGCGCGCCCGGTCAAATCCGGCTCTGCCGACGACGCGACTTTCCTGCTGACCAACGCCGACACCGTGATCATCGTGCCGGGCTATGGCTTGGCGGTGGCACGTGCGCAACATGCGCTTAAAGAGCTGACCGAGAAGCTGACCCACCGCGGCGTGACCGTGAAGTATGCGATCCACCCGGTGGCGGGCCGTATGCCTGGCCATATGAACGTGCTGCTGGCTGAGGCCGAAGTGCCTTATGACCAGGTGTTCGAGATGGAAGACATCAACTCCGAGTTCGGCCAGGCCGACGTGGTACTGGTGCTGGGCGCGAACGACGTGGTCAACCCGGCCGCCAAGAACGACCCTAACTCGCCGATTGCCGGCATGCCGATCCTTGAGGCGTTCAAGGCCAAGACCATCATCGTCAACAAGCGCTCGATGGCCAGCGGCTACGCGGGCCTGGATAACGAGTTGTTCTACCTGGACAAAACCATGATGGTCTTCGGTGATGCCAAGAAGGTCATCGAAGACATGGTCAAAGCCGTCGAATAACACTGCGCCAGCGCAATACCCGAAACCCTGGCCTGCAGTAGGCTGGGGTTTTTTATTGCTGGATTAAACCCGACCAAAGGCTCTAAATCGCCGCCTGGCATTCGACCATGGTAGCGGGCCGAAATTTTTTGAAATCACTACACTGCCCACCTTGCTTCCGTAGCCTGAGATAACAATTCATGTACCGTGATCGTATCCGCTTGCCTTCGTTGTTGAACAAGGTCATGAGCGCGGCAGACGCCGCCGCACTGATCGAGGACGGCATGACCGTCGGCATGAGCGGCTTCACCCGAGCCGGTGAAGCCAAGGCCGTCCCTCACGCCCTGGCCGAACGCGCCAAGACTTCGCCGCTGAAAATCACTCTGATGACCGGCGCCAGCCTGGGCAATGACCTGGACAAGCAACTGACCGAAGCCGGCGTGCTGTCCCGACGCATGCCATTTCAGGTCGACAGCACCCTGCGCAAGGCGATCAACGCCGGCGAGGTGATGTTTATCGATCAGCATTTGTCGGAAACCGTCGAGCAACTGCGCAACAACCAGCTCAAGCTGCCGGATATTGCCGTGATCGAAGCCGTCGCGATCACCGAGCAAGGCCATATCGTGCCGACCACCTCCGTGGGCAACTCGGCCAGCTTTGCGATTTTCGCCAAGCACGTGATCGTTGAGATCAACCTGGCGCACAACCCGAACCTGGAAGGGTTGCACGACATTTATATTCCAACCTACCGGCCGACGCGCACGCCGATCCCGCTGGTCAAGGTCGACGACCGCATCGGCAGCACCGCGATTCCGATCCCGCCGGAAAAGATTGTCGCCATTGTAATCACCAACCAGCCTGATTCCGCGTCCACCGTGACGCCGCCGGACGCCGATACCCAAGGCATCGCCAATCACCTGATCAATTTTCTCAAACAGGAAGTGGACGCCGGTCGCATGACCAACAAGCTCGGCCCGCTGCAGGCCGGGATTGGCAACATTGCCAACGCAGTGATGTGCGGTTTGATCGAATCGCCGTTTGAAGACCTGACGATGTATTCGGAAGTCCTGCAGGATTCGACTTTCGACCTGATCGATGCGGGCAAGCTGAGCTTCGCTTCGGGCAGCTCGATTACCTTGTCGCAACGGCGCAACGCCGACGTGTTCGGCAACCTGGAGCACTACAAGGACAAGCTGGTGCTGCGCCCACAGGAAATCTCCAACCACCCTGAGGTGGTGCGTCGCCTGGGCATTATCGGCATCAATACCGCGCTGGAATTCGACATCTACGGCAACGTCAATTCCACCCATGTATGTGGCACGCGGATGATGAACGGTATTGGCGGCTCCGGGGACTTCGCGCGCAATGCGCACCTGGCAATCTTCGTTACCAAGTCGATCGCCAAGGGCGGCGCCATCTCCAGCGTCGTGCCGATGGTCAGCCATGTGGACCACACTGAGCATGATGTCGACATCCTGGTCACCGAAATTGGCCTTGCCGACTTGCGCGGCCTAGCGCCACGGGAACGGGCCCGGGTGATCATCGACAACTGTGTGCATCCGGCGTACCGCGATGCGCTGAACAACTACTTCACTGCTGCCTGTGCTATCGGCGGGCATACCCCGCATATCCTGCGCGAGGCACTGAGCTGGCACATTAACCTGGAGGAAACCGGGCATATGCTCAAGGCGTGATTGATACAGATTTGAGCTGATGCACACACAGTTGCATCAGCTCGAACGCACCCGCATCAATTCTGCAAAAAACTGTACTGCTGTACCGGTCATTTCCCACCGAATATTCCTACATGCATCACCTAAATCGCCTATTTCGCACTGTTTCAGTGCGGACAGGTACAGTTGCCCCATTTCCGTACAGTACAGCGGGTATAAACAGTTAACTGGCCCTTCACAATACAGGTGAACTGTATCTACAGAGTCTTGCGCCGGAGGAGGATCATTGGCATCAGTTAAACCACTACCTAATCCCGCCACAAGCGGAAGGATGTCATCATGGAACGTACACTCAGTTCCGATCTGTTCTTCGAAGAAAAAGCTGTAAACACCCAGGCTTCCCTGCCTTTGCGCGTTCTCGCCAACCTGATGTTGTGGCAGCGCCGCATCTCCAGCCGCCATCAACTGGCTCGTCTGGATTCGCGTCTGCTGGCTGACGCCGGTATCAGCGAAGCTCAACGCTACGAAGAGCTGAGCAAGCCGTTCTGGCGCTAATTGGCGCCCGCTGGCCCTGACCCACCGGGTCCACTGCCAGCACCCTGATTTGTCAAAGCAAAGCCCGCCCCGGGTAACCGGAGGCGGGCTTTGCTGTTTCTGGATTTCGGTTCTTGCATCGCCAAACAGATGAGCTGTTTAGCGACCAGTACAGTTTAAAAAATACTACAGTTAAGCAGTACAATTTAGACCTGGTGTATCTGTATTGGTATCAAAGTCGCGTCCAACATGGAGTTTCAATACCTCACGAAAGGCCATCCACATGCGCGCCTCGTCCAGTAAACGACTGCTTATTCGTACCGCCAGTGCCCTGGCTCGATGGGCTAAACAGGCCTATGAGCGCCAACAACTGGCCCAACTCAGCGCTCGGGAGCTGTCCGACGCAGGCATCAGCCAGGGCGACCGGATCGCCGAGCTGTCCAAACCGTTCTGGCGCGACTAAACCGCTGTGAGGCTTTCCGAATAGATAAACGGCAGCTTAAGATCGCGTCATCACGTGGCGAACCTTGTAGAACCGACGTCTGATGCTCAATTGCAACAACGTCGGTTTCACAGTGGCCGCTTTGCGCCGCTTTATTTGTTCATCTACAGGAGTCATTCCATGTCCCGTCTTCGCCTGCTGAGTGCCGCAGCCCTGTTGGCCGTGGCTGCCAATGCCAACGCAAGCAGCCTTATCGTGACCACCGATTCGATCGTCGGCGCGCTGAAAGCCACCTCCGATGCCAGCTCGGATGCCACCTCCTCCCTGCGTGACAACAAGGTCGTCCAGGCCGCTCGCGATGACGCCGCCAGCTTCGTTGCCAGCGAAGGCGCCATCCGTGGCGTGAAGCTGGAAAGCGCCCTGGCCCAGATCCGCCAACAAGCCCCGCAACTGAGTGCCGCGAGTGACACGCAGCTCGCCCAAGCGATCCTGGCTATCTGACGCAGATCGACATAAAAGCGCGCCAGCTGCTACCTCATGTGTCAGCGCTGGCTCTCGCCCGGGCGTTGCGCTAGCCTTGGCGCTCGCTTTCAGTTGTCGAGTCTCATGGTTTTTTCATACCGCCTGTTGATCGTTCCCGTATTATTTTCCATCTGCTGGTCACCCTTGGCTTCGGCCTTTGATGTGTCCACCCAGAGCACCGTCATCAGTGCCTACGCCACCAGCAAGGTGACGTCAGCGCCCTTTGACAGAAAGTTGGTAATGGCCGCCCAGGATGACGCTGCCGCTTTTATCGCCACTGACGGCCAATGGCGGGGCGCTCGTCTGGAATCCGCGCTGGATTATCTGCGCCGCACCCAGCCAAAACTTCATGCAAGCGACCTTGAACTGGCGCAAGCAATTCTCGTCCAATAATCATCTTTGTATTTTGGAGTTATTCCATGCGTAGCCCGCTGATCGCCGCCGCTCTCGGCCTGCTGTTGTTGGCCGATGTCGCCCACGCGCAAACCTTGAAGGCCACCAGTAACATCGTCGTGCGTGCCTCGGCCCGCACCATTGACTTCACCTCGGACACCACCACGTCCATACGCGACTCCAAAGTCGTACGCGAAGCCCACGACGACGCCGCCAGTTTCGTCGCCACCAATGGCGAGATCCGTGGCGCGCAATTGGAAGCCGCCTTTGACACCCTGCGAACCCGCGTGCCGCAAGCTCGCGATGCCAGTGACCAGACGCTCGCCGAAGCCATCCTCGCTCTGTGAGGCGCCTGGTCGCCTGGCTATTGGCCGGGACTGTGCTGCTCTGTGCAGGCGCAGCCCAGGCCAGCCTGCAACTGCGGCTCAAGACCGATGGCTTGAGCCCGGCCGAACAGCAGGCCAGCCAGGCATTGCTTGATGAAGCGATGCGCGCCTTGCCGCCGCGCTTTGTCGAGCAACTGGACCGACGCATCGATGTCGGCTGGACCGACAAAATGCCTGAAAATGCCTATGGTCAGGCCTCACTGGTGTCCGAGCTTGATCTGAATCAGAACCTGCTCGCCAGCCTGACCGACGGCAGCGCCGCCACCCAAAAAACCAATCGCCCACACGGCACTGTGCGCCGCGAAATGCTCGCCACCGTGCTGCATGAGCTGACTCACATCTATGACCGTGCGCGCCTGTGGACCAAAGACGACCGCGCGCTCATCCAGCGGTGTAGCCGCCAAAACAACATCACCGGCCTGATCGGCCTGCCCGATCAATGCCGTGGCCAGAATGATCGCCGCTTTACCTTGAGTGACGACCCGCGCCTGCTGGACCTCGCCGGCTGGCCGCAATACGTGGGCCGTCGCGGCGAGCGTGAACAACACAACCACCAGGTTGCCCGTAGCCCGGACATCTACGAAACCACCAGCCCGCTGGAGTTCGTGGCAGTCAACATGGAGTATTTCCTGCTCGACCCGAGCTACGCCTGCCGTCGCCCCGCGCTGTTTCGCTACTACAAGGAACACTTCGGCTGGGCGCCGCCCGAGCAAGACACCTGCGCCAAAACCTACGCCTTCCTGAATGCAGGCAACGATTTCGCCAAGACGCCACTGGGCCAGATCGATCCGGAGCGCGTGTACGAAATCGACTACCTGTTGGCCGAAGCCAACCAGAACCTGGTCAGCCGCTGGGGCCACAGCATGTTGCGCCTGGTGATCTGCGCGCCCGGTCGCCCGCGCGGTCCGGATTGCCGCCTGGATCTGGACCAACACCTGGTCCTGTCCTACCGCGCCTTTGTCGGTGACGTACAGCTTTCGAGCTGGGATGGCCTGGTGGGCAAATACCCGTCACGCCTGTTCGTGCTGCCCCTGGCCCAAGTCATCGACGAATACACCAAGACCGAACTGCGCGGGCTGGCATCCGTACCGCTGAAACTCACCCGCCAAGAGATCAACGACACCGTCGAGCATGCCGCCGAAATGCATTGGAGCTACGACGGCAACTACTTCTTCATCTCCAACAACTGCGCGGTCGAAAGCCTCAAACTCCTGCGCAGTGGCAGCGCCAACCCACAGCTGACCGGGCTGGACAACATTACCCCCAACGGCCTGCTGGAAGTGCTCAGTGCACGCGGCCTGGCCGACACCAGCGTCCTCAAGGACAAACGCGAGGCACTGCGCCTGGGTTATCACTTCGACTCGTTCCGCGAGCGTTACCAGGCGATGTTCGATGTCCTGCGCAAACACTTGCCGATCAAGCAGACCGAGGTCGAAGACTGGCTGTCCCTCAGCGCAGAAGAACGCCGCCAATGGTTCAGTCAGGCCGACCTGCGCACCAGCGCCGCGCTGTTGCTGCTGGAACAGGCGAGCTATCGCAAACAGCTGATGCTGGCCCAGGACGAAGTCAAACAACGCTACCTCGGTGCTCGCGAGCTGAAAAACGGCGGCATGGAAAAAGCCAACAACACCCTGCAACAGATCCTCGCCAACAGCGGCTTCCTCAGCCGCCCGGCGGAGCTACTGGGCAGCAGTGGCTACGGCCTGCCACAACCGTCGGAATCCAAACGCCTGGAATCGGAAAGCGCCGAGCGCCAGAAGCAGTTGCAATCTTTGACCGGCGATCTGGATAAAGAGGTGAGAGTGCTGCTCGAACCTTCCCGCGCCGCCGAAATTGCCGCGTGTGAAGCCAATCTCAAACAGGTGGGCGAGCACCTGAGGGCGCTGCACAAAGCGGCGGGGGGCCTGGAGCTTCCATAATTCGCCCCACACAAGCTGACTCGCCCTACAGAAGAACCAGAAAAACCTCTCATCATCTGATTACACAGCGAAAGCTGGCTGAAAGCTTCCACGTCTAGGATCGCCACCACTGTCGGCAACAGACCGGCTGTTAACAACAACAATGGTGATTCCCGATGTCCGCTCGTCCTTGCCTTTTCGCTTCAACTCCACCCGTACGCCACGTGCCTTTCGTACTGCGCTGACCCCAAACCGGTTCGCCATTCCCTAGCCGCGCTACGCCTGGAGTATTCCTATGCTGACTTTCCTTGGCTTTGCCATGGTCATCACGTTCATGTTCCTGATCATGACCAAGCGCCTTTCCGCGCTGATTGCCTTGATCATCGTGCCCATCCTGTTCGCCCTGTTTGGTGGCTTTGCACCCGAGATCGGGCCGATGATGCTTGCGGGCATCACCAAGCTTGCGCCGACCGGCGTGATGCTGATGTTCGCCATTCTGTACTTTGCCCTGATGATCGACTCCGGGCTGTTCGACCCGGCCGTGCGCAAGATCCTCAAGATGGTCAAGGGCGACCCGCTGAAAGTGTCGGTCGGTACCGCCGTGCTGGCACTGGTGGTGTCTCTCGACGGTGACGGCGCGACTACCTACATGATCTGCGTCGCCGCCATGCTGCCGTTGTACCAGCGCATCGGCATGAGCCCGCGGATCATGGCCGGCCTGATCATCCTCGCCGGTGGCGTGATGAACATGACGCCATGGGGCGGCCCGACCGCCCGCGCCGCCAGTGCGCTGCACGTAGACCCCTCGGATATTTTCGTACCGATGATCCCGGCCATGGCCGCCGGCGTCGTGGCCATCCTGGCGATTGCTTATATGTACGGTAAACGCGAACGAGCGCGCCTGGGCGAACTGCACCTGCAGGGTGACGAGATCGACCACAGCGAGATCAGCGTGTCGCAGTTCCCGGATGCTCGTCGCCCGAAGCTGATCTGGTTCAACGGCGCCCTGACCTTTGCCCTGATGTGCACACTGATCGCCGGCTTGTTGCCGCTGCCAGTGCTGTTCATGGTGGCGTTCAGCATCGCGATGATCGTCAACTACCCGTGCCTGCAACAGCAGAAAGACCGCGTCGCTGCCCACGCAGGCAGCGTACTGGCGGTGGTGGGGCTGATCTTCGCTGCCGGTATTTTCACCGGCATCCTGTCGGGCACCGGCATGGTCGACGCCATGTCCAAAAGCTTGCTGGCGGTCATCCCCGAAGCCATGGGCCCTTACCTGGCGGTGATCACCGCGCTGGTGAGCATGCCGTTTACTTTCTTCATGTCCAACGATGCGTTTTACTACGGCGTACTGCCGGTACTCGCCGAAGCCGCCAGCCACTATGGCATCACTGCCGTGGAAATGGCCCGCGCGTCTATCGTCGGCCAACCCGTGCATCTGCTCAGCCCGCTGGTCCCTTCGACCTACCTGCTGGTAGCCCTGGCCGGTATCGAATTTGGCGATCACCAACGCTTTACCCTCAAGTGGGCAGTGCTGGTATGCCTGTGCATAATGTTCGCCGCTTTGCTGATGGGGATTTTTCCGCTGTTCAGCACTCTATAATCGTACCCACTCACCCGCGCGGCGCTGCAGCTTGCGCGGTTTAACATTTGCTCAAAGGAATACACATGGAATGGCTGACCAATCCGGAAATCTGGATTGCCTTCTTCACCCTGACGGCCCTCGAGATCGTCCTGGGCATCGATAACATCATCATGATTTCGATCCTGGTCAGCCGCATGCCCAAGCATATGCAGGCGCGCACCCGGATCTTCGGCCTGGCACTGGCCATGGTCACGCGAATCCTGCTGCTGCTGTCGATCACCTGGGTCATGCAACTGACCGCCGACCTGTTCGTGGTCTTCGGCCAAGGCATTTCCGGCCGCGACCTGATCCTGTTCTTCGGTGGCCTGTTCCTGCTGTGGAAAAGCTCCCAGGAGATGTACCACGCACTGGAAGGCGAAGACGAAACCCACGACGAGCCGAAAGGCGCCGGCGGCAAGTTCATCTACACCATCATTCAGATCGCCATCATCGACATCGTGTTCTCGCTGGACTCGGTGATTACTGCGGTTGGCATGGTTTCTCACGTGCCGGTGATGGTGGCAGCGATCGTGGTGGCCGTTCTGGTGATGATGCTGGCTGCTGGCACCATCAGCGAATTCATCGACAAGCACCCGTCGCTGAAGATGCTCGCGCTGTCGTTCCTGCTGGTAGTGGGTACGGTGCTGATTGCCGAATCCTTCGACGTGCACGTGCCAAAAGGCTACGTCTACTTCGCCATGGCGTTCTCGCTGGCGGTGGAAGCGATCAATATCAAGATGCGCACCGCCATCGCGAAAAAGAAGAAACAGCAGGATCCAGTGAAACTGCGCAAGGACATTCCGGGTCAATAACACCGACCCGCTGCTGAAAAGGGGCTTTCGAGCCCCTTTTTTCATCTGCAAAAAACTGATTTCATGACAGTTTTATTTCAAACACGACTTTAGCTATGCGATGCTGGCGCGCAGCCCATTCGCCAACTACAGCTTAAGTACAAGACGTAGAGCGGCACGCGGCAATTCTTATTTGCTCTTTTTGAGCTAACCCACACGGGGGGCCGAGCATGCTGACCTTGCTCAATCTGCTTTCCGCCGTGACCCTGCTTATCTGGGGCACGCATATCGTCCGTACCGGCATCTTGCGGGTCTACGGCTCCAACTTGCGCCAAGTCATCGGGCAGAACATGTCCAAGCGCTGGCTGGCGTTTGTCGCCGGTATCCTGGTGACGGCCATGGTGCAAAGCAGTAACGCCACGGCAATGCTGGTGACATCTTTTGTCGGGCAGGGCCTGATGGGGCTCACGCCTGCCTTGGCGACCATGCTCGGTGCCGACGTCGGTACAGCGTTGATGGCGCGCGTGCTGACCTTTGACCTGTCCTGGCTGTCGCCGCTGCTGATTTTTCTCGGGGTGATTTTCTTCCTGTCGCGTAAACAGACGCGAGCAGGGCAGATGGGCCGCGTCGGCATCGGCCTGGGCCTGATCATCCTGGCACTGCAACTGATTGTCGAAGCCGCCGGGCCCATCACCCATGCCCAAGGCGTCAAAGTGCTGTTTGCCTCGCTGACCGGCGACATCCTGCTGGATGCCCTGGTCGGTGCATTGTTCGCGATGATTTCCTACTCCAGCCTGGCTGCCGTACTGCTCACGGCAACCCTGGCCGGGGCGGGCGTGATCGGCCTGCACGTGGCCATCGGCCTGGTGATCGGCGCCAACATCGGCAGTGGCGTGCTGGCGTTTCTCAGTACCAGCATGCAGAACGCGGCCGGTCGGCAAGTGGCACTGGGCAGCCTGCTGTACAAACTGATCGGCTTGCTGCTGATCATCCCGGTGCTCGACCCGCTCGTGGGCTGGATGGACGGCCTGGACTACAGCGCCCAAGGCATGGTCATTACCTTCCACCTGCTCTACAACGTCAGCCGCTGCCTCATCCTGCTGCCGACGATCGGCCCAATGGCGCGCTTGTGCGCCTGGTTGCTGCCGGAACAAGCCGAGACCAACGGCAAAGCCAAACCGCGCCACCTCGACCTTGCCGCACTCGACACCCCAAGCCTGGCATTGGCCAACGCCGCGCGCGAAACCCTGCGCCTGGGCGACCTGATCGACAACATGCTCACCGCAATGCTCGAAGTGTTGCGCGGCAAGCAAACCGCCATCACTCAGGAAATGCGCAGCCTCAGTGACGACGTTGAAGCCCTGTACAGCGCGATCAAGCTTTACCTGGCGCAAATGCCCCGTGAAGACCTCAGCGAACAGGACAGCCGTCGCTGGGCCGAGATCATCGAACTGTCGATCAACCTGAAACTGGCTGGCGACCTGATCGAGCGCATGCTGCGCAAAGTCCAGCAGCAGAAAACCTCGCAACGTCGGCAGTTCTCCGAAGTAGGCCTGGAGGAGCTGGCCGGCCTGCATACCCAGCTGATTGCCAACCTGCGTCTGGGCCTGTCGGTGTTCCTCAGTGCCGACCCGGAAAGCGCCCGCCAACTGCTGCGCGAGAAGCGCCGCTTCCGCGCTCAGGAACGCCGCTTGGCTCACGCCCACGTCAGCCGTCTGCAACGCAAGATCGTACAGAGCCTGGAAACCAGCTCCCTGCACCTTGAGCTGATTGCCGACATGAAACGCCTCAACTCGCTGTTCTGCAGCAGCGCCTACGTCGTGCTAGAAACGTCCGACACCGGCGCACTCTCGGCCGAAGATATCGCCGACATCACCCATTCACCCTGAACGTACGACGGTGAGTGAAGTCAGTTAACAGTGGACCTCACTCGCCAGGAAGCTGTTATGCGTCGCCTGTTATTCGCCTGCCTGCTCATGGGCTCGGCACATACCTTTGCCTTTGACCGCCTGCAAGTCGAGGGCTACACCTTGCCGAACGGCCTGCAATTGCTGCTCAAACCGGGCACCGAGCGCGGGCACGTGGCTATCCGCCTGGTGGTAGGCGTAGGCCTGGATGACTTCCCTTGTGAAGAAAAAGAGCTGCCGCACCTGCTCGAACACGTGTTGTTCAGTGGCATCGATGGCGGCGGCGAAGGCGACCTCGAAGAACGCATGCAGGCCTTGGGCGGCGACTGGAACGCCTACACCAGCAACGCCGACACCACTTTCGTGATTGAAGCGCCCGCGCAAAACCAGCGCAAAGTGCTGGATTTGCTGTTGGCCATCATCACTCGCACAGAACTGACCGACGCCAACATCACTGCGGCCAAGCGCGTGGTCGAACGCGAAGACGGCGGGCATTACTCGCACCTGCAACGCCTGCTCGACCGCCAGGACCTTGGCCACACCGCCAGCAACCAATTGGCCGTCGAGCTGGGGCTCAAGTGCGCTGAACGCGCCGAGGTCGACCACTTGATCCGCGATCAATTGCAAGCGCTGCGCAAAAACTGGTACGCGCCCAACAACATGACCCTGATCATCGTCGGCGACCTCGACAAACTGCTGCCGGCCTACCTGGAACGCACCTACGGCCAACTTGATCCGATCGAGCCGAGCGAGCACTTGCCACTTCCGGAAATCCAGCACGCCGCCGCCAGCCATCGCGACCTGATCCACGGCTGGATCGGTGACAGCGCCAAACTGCACTGGCTGTTCCCGGAACCGGTACTGGACGACCAGCATGATGAAACCTACGACCTGCTCAAGGACTACCTCGACTGGGCGCTGTACCGCCAACTGCGCCTCAAGCACGGTTTATCCTACGGCCCTTGGAGCGAGCGTGAAGTGCTCGGCGGCGTCGGTTTCCTGAGCCTGAATGCCGACCTTGAGCGCGAAAACCTGCCGCAAGCCGAACAGGTGCTGCAAGCGCTCAAGGCGCAACTGCTCAAGGACGGCCTCGACGCGGCCACCTTCGCCCGCCTGCAGCAAGCTGCCATCGCGCGCCAGGCGTGGGCCGTGCAGGGCAACAGTGCGCTGGCCGATTACTACTGGAGTGCATCCGGCGACTACGCCGACGGCCGCTTCAGCGACCCGGTCAAACGCATCAAGGCGGTCAACCTGAAGCAGGCCAACCAGGCCATGCGCCAACTGTTTGACCAGGCGGGTTACTGGCGTATCGAAAAACCGCTGCTGAGCTACGACAGCCTGACCTGGATCGGCGCGGGTGTGCTCGGGTTGATCGCCATTGTGTTGGGCGGCCTGCGGCTTTATCGCAAACGGATCGCGTAATGAGGCACCGAACACAGGGCTAAGACGCTATTCTGTCTGGGTTTTTTCCTACACACATTGTGGATCGCTCATGCCAAAGCTGCCGCCCCTTATCCAGCGCATTCTCGTCCTGATCAAGCGCTACCCGGGGGTCATCGCACTCGGTGGGTTTATCTCGGGTGTGTGCAGTTTCATGCTGGTGGATCGCCAACAGGGCATGGCCAGCTGGATCGCCGTGATCATGCTGGTGAGCTGGCTGTGGCTGATGCTGGAAAACAGCTTCACCCAGCTGTTCGCCAAGGTCTTCAAACGCGAAATCCCCGAACCCCTGCTGCGCTACGCCACCCAGATGATCCACCAGGAAAGTCTGTTTTTTGTGCTGCCCTTCTTTTTCGTCACCACCACCTGGAACAGCGGCCAGTCGGTTTTCACCGGCCTGCTCGGCGCGGCGGCACTGGTGTCGATCACCGACCCGCTGTACTACAAATGGCTGGCGCCGAAACGCTCGCTGTTCCTGGCGCTGCACACACTGACCTTGTTCGCCGCGCTGCTCACCGCGCTGCCGATCATCCTGCACCTGACCACCGCTGAAAGTTACAAATTGGCGCTGGGTGTGGCCATGGCGCTGTCGATCCCGAGCCTGGCGGTCAGCTTGCCGCTGCGCAGCTTCAAAGGTTGGGCGATGCTGCTGGGGGTGACGGCCGCCATCGGCTGCGCCGGCTGGTTCCTGCGCACGTGGGTACCGCCGGCCACGCTGTGGATGACCGAAGTGGCGATCAGCACCCAACTGCAGGACCGGACGCCCGGAGATGACCTCAAGGAAGTCACCGCCGCCCAACTGCGCAGTGGCGGGCTGTACGCCTACACCGCAATCAACGCGCCGCGCGGGCTGGATGAGCGGATTTACCATGTGTGGAAATTCAACGGCAAAGAGGTCGACCGCATTGCCCTGGATATTCACGGCGGGCGCGACGAAGGCTACCGCGCCTGGACGCACAAGCAGAACTTCCCCGCCGATGCGGTAGGCCGCTGGCAAGTGCGGGTGCTGACGGAGGACGGACAGGTCATTGGCGTGCTGCGCTTCAAAGTCACTGACACAGCACAAACGGACACGCCAAAGTAGGCCGTATCGTGCTATTACGTAGGAATTCTGGATAGCCAAACAAGCTCGGAGCTTATGACCACCAGTACTACGGCGGGCGCCGCCCATCTCGACACGACCACCGCTCCTCCGTTACTCAGGATTACGGGGGACTGGACGCTTGCCCACTATGCAAACCTGAAGCAGCTGTCGGACACACTCGACGGCCAATACGACGCCGGCGCACGCATCGACCTCAATGGCCTGGGCGCCCTGGACACCGCGGGCGCGTCGCTGCTGGTTGAGCTGCTGGGGCCCGACCGTATCGAGCAATCGGCCGAACAGACCGATTGCAGCTTGTCCGCCGCCGACCGCGCACTGCTCAAGACCGTCTACCGCTCGCTGAATGATTTTTGTGTGCCGGACAAAGCCCCGGAAGAAGCCGCCGGTATCCAGGTGCTGGCGCGCATCGGCCGCGCAGTGGACACCGTGTGGCAAGACAGCAAGAAGCTGCTCGGCTTTATCGGCTTGATCCTGGAAACCTTTGCCCGCGGCATCTTGCGCCCCAAGCGCTGGCGCATTACGCCAATGGTCGCGCATATCGAACAGACCGGCCTCGACGCCGCTCCCATTGTGGCCTTGCTGACCTTCTTGGTCGGCGCAGTGGTGGCATTTCTCGGCGCTACGGTGCTCAAGAGCTTCGGCGCAACCATTTTTACCGTGGACTTGGTGGCGTTCTCTTTCCTGCGTGAATTTGGCGTGCTGCTCACTGCAATCCTGATCGCCGGCCGCACTGCCAGTGCCTTCACCGCGCAAATCGGCTCGATGAAGGCCAACGAAGAAATCGACGCCATCCGCACCCTGGGCCTGGACCCGATGGAGCTGCTGGTGTTGCCGCGCGTGATGGCGCTGCTGGTGTCGCTGCCGATGCTGACCTTTCTGGCGATGCTCTCGGGGATTGTCGGCGGCGGCGTGGTGTGCGCGGTGGCGCTGGATATTTCACCGGCGATGTTTCTCTCGCTGCTGCAATCGGACATCGGTGTACAACATTTTCTGGTGGGCATGGTGAAAGCGCCGATCTTTGCCTTCCTGATCGCCGCGATTGGCTGCCTCGAAGGCTTCAAGGTCAGCGGCAGCGCCGAATCGGTCGGCGCCCACACCACCTCCAGCGTGGTGCAATCGATTTTTGTGGTGATCGTGCTGGACGCGGTTGCCGCGCTGTTCTTTATGGAGATGGGCTGGTGAGTCGTCTACACCGAGCGCCCACCGAGGCGGTGATCGAAGTGCGCGGCCTGTGCAACCGCTTTGGCAGCCAGAGCGTGCACGAGAACCTCGATCTGGATTTATACAAAGGCGAGATCCTCGCGGTGGTGGGCGGTTCCGGCAGCGGCAAGTCGGTGTTGCTGCGCAGCATCGTCGGCCTGCGCCGGCCCAGCGAAGGCGAGGTGCGGGTGTTCGGCAAGAACCTGCCGAGCCTGCCGGAACAGCAACGCTCACAGGTGGAGCGACGCTTCGGCGTGCTGTTTCAGAAGGGCGCGCTGTTTTCGTCGCTGACCGTCACAGAAAACGTCGCCCTGCCGCTGATCGAGCACGCGGGCCTCAGCCGCGCCGACGCCGAGCACCTGGCTGCAGTCAAGCTTGCCCTTGCGGGGTTGCCGCTGTCGGCGGCCGACAAATACCCGGCGTCGCTCTCCGGCGGCATGATCAAGCGTGCGGCCCTGGCCCGAGCCCTGGCGCTGGACCCGGACATCCTGTTTCTCGACGAACCCACCGCCGGCCTCGACCCGATTGGCGCGGCGCAATTCGACCAACTGATCCTGACCTTGCGCGATGCGCTGGGGCTGAGCGTGTTCCTGGTCACCCACGACCTCGACACGCTGTACACCATCACCGACCGTGTGGCGGTGCTGGCGCAGAAGAAAGTGCTGGTGGCCGATGCCATTGATGTCGTCTCGGAAACGAACGACCCCTGGATTCACGAATATTTCCACGGCCCCCGCGGCCGCGCGGCATTGGATGCCGCTCAATCGCTCAACGAGGTATGACATGGAAACCCGAGCCCATCATGTGATGATCGGTCTGTTCAGCGTAATCGTGGTGGTCGGCGCGATGCTGTTTGGCCTGTGGCTGGCCAAGTCCAGCGTCGACAGTGCCTTCCAGGATTATGAAGTGGTGTTCAACGAGGCGGTCAGCGGCCTGTCGCAAGGCAGCTCGGTGCAGTACAGCGGGATCAAGGTAGGTGACGTCACCAGCCTGCGCCTGGACCCCAACGACCCGCGCCGCGTACTGGCACGTATCCGCCTGGCCGGGCAGACGCCGATCAAGGAAGACACGCAGGCCAAGCTGGCCCTGACCGGCATCACCGGCACCTCGATCATCCAGCTCAGCGGCGGCACACCGCAAAGCCCGGAGCTCAAGGGCAAGGACGGCAACCTGCCGGAAATCATCGCCTCACCATCGCCGATCGCGCGCCTGCTCAATAACAGCAACGACCTGATGACCAGCATCAACCTGCTGCTGCACAACGCCAACCACATGTTCTCCCGGGAGAACGTCGAGCGCCTGAGCAACACGCTGGACAACCTGCAACAAACCACTGGCGCCATCGCCGAGCAACGCGGTGACATCAAGGTGGTGATGCAGCAATTGATGCAGGTGAGCAAACAGGCGACGGCCGCCCTGGAGCAAACCACCGTGCTGATGCGCAACGCCAACGGCCTGTTGAACGATCAAGGCAAGCAAGCCTTCGGCAGCGCCGAGCAGGCAATGAAATCGCTCGAACAAAGCACCGCAACCATCAACACCTTGCTGACCAATAACAAGGACTCGGTGAACAGCGGCATGCAGGGCCTCAACGAACTGGCGCCGGCCGTGCGCGAACTGCGCGAAACCCTGGGTTCGCTGCGCGCCATCTCCCGCCGCCTGGAAGCCAACCCCAGCGGCTACCTGCTGGGCAGCGACAAGAATAAGGAGTTCACGCCATGAAGCGCGCTTATCAACTGATCGCCCCTGTGGCCTTGGTGCTGGTCGGCGCCTGCTCGATTTTGCCCAAGCCCGACCCTTCGGACGTGTACCGCCTGGCTTCGGCCCAGACGACCACCCAAGGCGCGCCGGTGAGCTGGTCGCTGCGCGTGAGCAAGCCGCAGAGCAGCGAGTTTCTCGACAGCCCGCGCATTGCCGTGGTGCCCAACGGTGACCTGATCAGCAGCTATGCGAACTCACGCTGGAGCGACCCGACGCCGGTGTTGCTGCGCAACCGGTTCATGGACGGTTTCCAGCGCGATGGGCGGGTGACGCTGTTGAGTACCGACGAGACCAACTTGCAGGCCGATTATGAGCTGGGCGGGCAATTGCAGGCATTTCAGAGTGAGTACCATGGCAGCGCGGTGGAAGTGCTGATCCGCCTGGATGCGCGGTTGGTGCGCGGAAGTGATCAACGGATTATTGCCAGCCGGCGGTTTGAGGTGAGACAGCCGGTGGGTGACACCAAAGTGCCGGCGGTGGTTGCCGCGTTTGGGCAGGCGGGGGATCAGTTGAATAGGCAGGTGGTGGATTGGGTGGTGCAGCAGGGCCAAAGTGCTGCGAAACGCTGAGGGCCTCTTCGCGAGCAAGCCCGCTCCCACATTTGACCGCGTTTATTCTGACGAAACGCGTTCGAATGTGGGAGCGGGCTGGCTCGCGAAAGCGGTGTGAGCCTTAACCGAAGAACCAATAGCACACCGCAATCGCCGCCACGACACCGGCAAACTCTGCCAGCAACGCACACCCCACCGCATGCCGCGCCCGCTGGATCCCCACCGAGCCGAAGTACACCGCCAACACGTAGAAGGTGGTTTCGGTACTGCCCTGAATCGTCGCCGCCACCAACGCCGGGAAGCTGTCCACGCCCTTGGTTTGCATGGTCTCGATCAGCAGCGCCCGCGCGGCACTGCCGGAAAAGGGCTTGACCATGGCGGTCGGCAACGCGTCGACAAAACGCGTGTCCATACCCGTCCACGCCACCAGGTGGCGAATGCCTTCAAGGCCGAAGTCCAACGCACCCGAGGCGCGTAACACGCCCACCGCGCACAGCATCGCCACCAGATACGGCAGCAGGTTCTTGGCAACGTCGAAGCCCTCTTTGGCGCCTTCGACGAACGCCTCGTATACCTTGACCTTGCGCAGCGCACCGATCAGCAAAAACAGCATGATCAACCCGAACAGCGTCAGGTTGCCAAGGATCGATGACAAACCGGCCAGCGCCGTGGCGGACAAGGTCGCCAGCAACGCCATAAAGCCACCGAGGATCAATGCGCCGGGCACCAGGTAGGCCAGCACCACCGGATCCCACAGCCGCAGGCGCTGCATCACCGCCACCGACAATAGGCCGACCAGGGTCGAGGCGCTGGTTGCCAGCAGGATCGGCAGAAACACCAGCGTCGGGTCCGCTGCGCCTTGCTGGGCGCGGTACATGAAGATGGTCACCGGCAACAGCGTCAGCGAAGACGCATTCAGCACAAGGAACAGAATCTGCGCGTTACTGGCGGTGTTGGGGATCGGGTTGAGTTCCTGCAGCGCCTTCATGGCTTTCAGGCCAATCGGCGTGGCGGCGTTGTCCAGTCCAAGGCCATTGGCGGCGAAGTTGAGGGTGATCAAGCCGATGGCGGGGTGGCCGGCCGGCACTTCCGGCATCAGGCGGCGAAACAGCGGGCCGAGGGCCTTGGCCAACCAGTCGACAATCCCGGCTTTTTCGGCGATGCGCAAAAAGCCCAGCCATAAGGTCAGGGTGCCGAACAGCAGCACCATGACTTCCACCGACAATTTGGCCATGGCGAAAATGCTTTCCACCATCGCCGCAAAAATCCCGGCATTACCGCCAATCAGCCATTGCGCCAGTGCTGACACCATTGCCACGACAAAGAAGCCAAGCCACAGGCCATTAAGCATCTGTTGAATCCCCCGAAAGATGGGGCGAATGATAGCGGGGCTGGCAGAAACGACAAACCCCGGAATTTTCCGGGGTTTGTGTTCACGCCGCGGGCTATCAGCCGCGGGTGGCTTGGGTGGCTGGCGAGGCCTCTTTGCTGCGCCAGTGCGGCAGGGAGTTCCAGTAGCGCTCGCCTTTGGCGTCGTCGTACATGCCTTCCCAACGGGAGATGACCAATACGGCCAAAGCGTTGCCGATCACGTTGAGTGCGGTGCGCGCCATGTCCATCACACGGTCGACACCGGCGATGAACGCCAGGCCTTCCAGCGGAATGCCCACGCTGCCCAGGGTAGCCAGCAAGACGACGAAGGACACACCCGGCACACCGGCGATACCTTTGGAGGTCACCATCAGGGTCAGCACCAGCATCAGTTGCTGGCCGATCGACAGGTCAATGCCGTACAGCTGGGCGATAAAGATCGCCGCGATGCTCTGATACAGGGTCGAACCGTCGAGGTTGAACGAGTAGCCGGTCGGTACCACAAAGCTGCAGATGGCCTTCGGCGCGCCGTAAGCTTCCATCTTCTCGATGACGCGCGGCAGCACGGTTTCGGAACTGGCGGTGGAGTAGGCCAGTACCAGCTCATCCTTGAAGATGCGCATCAGCTTGATCACCGAGAAGCCGAACAGGCGAGCGATCAGGCCCAGCACCACGAAGGCGAAGAACAGAATGGCGACGTAAACCAGAATCACCAGCTTGGCCAGCGGCAGCAACGAGGCGAAGCCGAAGTTGGCGACGGTCACCGCGATCAAGGCAAATACGCCGATCGGGGCGTACTTCATGATCATGTGGGTGACTTTGAACATGCTCTCGGAGACGCCCTGGAACATTGTGACCAGAGGCTCGCGCAGTTCCGGCTTGAGGCTCGACAAGCCGAGGCCGAACAGCACCGAGAAGAAGATGATCGGCAGCATGTCGCCACGGGCGACGGCGGCGAAGATATTCGAAGGAATCAGGTTGAGGATGGTCTCGATGAACGCATGCTCATGCTGCACTTCGGCAGCGGTGGCGGTGTACTTGGAGATATCGACGGTACCCAGGGTACTCATGTCGATGCCAGCGCCTGGGTGGAACAGGTTGGCCAACAACAGGCCGACCACGATGGCGATGGTGGTGACCACTTCGAAGTAAAGGATGGTTTTGACGCCGATGCGACCGAGCTTCTTCGCGTCACCCACGCCGGCGATGCCAACGATCAGTGAGGAAATCACAATCGGGATCACGATCATCTTGATCAGGCGGATAAAGATATCGCCCGCCGGCTGCAACACATTGCTGATCCACCAGGCTTTTTCAGCACTGAAATGGTTGAGCACTGCACCGATTGCGATCCCCAGCACCAAACCGATGAGGATCTGCCAGGCGAGGCTTAGCTTTGCCTTCTTCATGTCATTACCCTTACTTCAAGTGGACTTAAGGCAAATGCGCCATCTGGAACGCTCGGAAGCGAAAAAGTGTGTGCATCTGCCTCCGTAGAAGGTCACCGCAGCGTGGCCGAAATGGCTTACTGGCAGGCGAAAAAAGGCGCAACTATTCCCATGCAAGGGGGCGACGTCTAATGCCGTAAACGCCTACCCTATGCCGAATCGGCATGGCTTTTTTTGAAAATAGTTGTCTGAATGGTCAGTTCGATTCCGCCATTCAACCCGGTGAATATGCCGTGAACCGGCCACTAGCGGCTCGCTCAGAGATGTTGGACGTCTGTGAGCTACTGGCAAAAATGCCTGGAATTAGATGGGGTTGGCGTCCGAAAAGTCCTATAGCGCGAGCATAATTTTCTAGATAGAAGGTCGCACCGACACACCAAGTAACGGTTGGGAGGAGGCGAGATAGAAAATAGCGGCTATGGGCGACATACAAGAGGGTTAATGCGCGCGATAAGCCCGCCGCAAGTTCATCAAGCTTGAGGACTTGTGAACTTGCGTCGCAGCTTTTCGCCTGACCCGGCCCTTGCGCAGGCACTCCCTGTACCCGTAGGTCACGCCGATCCGAATCGATCAGAGCAACCCGGCCCCCTGGTCATGCATCACTCTTGGCGAGTGGTGCAGACAGAAAGAAGCAAAGAGGCTTCTTTCTATGGACGCCGGCTCCGTTGACGACAGATGCGTCAGATGGAACCTAGTACCAATTCGGATCTTTCTTAAGCTGTTCCATCAGCAGTTGTTTCATGCCTTCGTTCGGTTTACCGATAAAACGGTAATCGGCGTGCCGCGTCGGGGATTTGTCTGCCGGCAAACCGGCCGGGACTTCAACCAACATGGCGTAGGCGTCTTCCTTGTCGTAGCTGAAGGCGACGATCAGGCGCTTGTTCAGGCACGTGTCTGCGGTCTCGCAGAGTGGCCCGACCAGGTATTTGTCGCCATCTTCTTCCACGGCATTCATTTGTTCGGCCGTACCGGACAGGTTCATCACCCATTCCGGCAGGCGCTGTTCTTTCTTGACCACGCTTTGCCAGGTTTCGCGGTACTGCTTGTCCGCACTGAGCAATTCGTTAGCCCGGGACTGGCCGTCATTGGCGGCCATCGCCAAGCCGCTACCGCCCAGAATCAGGGCGGCAGCACAGGCTTTGATAAACAAAGTGGTCATATTCAGCCTCGGCCGCGACGACCAAAGAAGAACGAAGCGATGAACATCACCAGGAAGACCACAAACAGAATTTTTGCGATACCCGTGGCGGTGCCCGCGATACCACCGAAGCCCAGGACTGCAGCCACAATGGCGATGATCAGAAATGTGATTGCCCAACTCAACATGGTGATTCTCCTTACGCTTTTATAGGGGTAACAGCGGTAGTGCCGTGCAGCCGCTCAACACAAGCGACCTTTTGTTGCCTAGAACACCCAACGTTCTTGAGCAGGCAACTCGCCAAGAGTCGAATCCTGGTCTGCCACTCTCAATTGCGGGGCGGTAACGTCGGCAGCCACGCTGCTGACGGAACTGAAATGGTGCTGGGTCATTACCGGACGTTCGAATTGCAGGGTTTGCTGCTGACTCTGCTGCCAATGCTGGAACTGCTGGCCCGCAATCAACGTGACCATCAAGGCCAGGCTGGCAAACAGACCTTGCTGCAAGCGCAGTGGCGATACACGCAATTGGCTGAGGCTTTGGCGAGTCATGCTGCATTTCTCCCGCATTCTGATTATTCGGTCATGACACTGTTGAGAGGGATATTGCAGGGCGCGTGCCAGTTTTTTTACAAAATAAAACTCAATAAAATCAATAGGTTAACAATACATCTCGGATCGACAGCCCAGCATCCTGCACGATACCCCTATCCAGGCCGTGCGAAATGCACGATGGTCAGTGGTCGGGTCAAGGGATCGAAAAGAGAAATAGCGTTGCCGAAGTGGCTACTAGGCATGAAAAGGCCATCAAATCGCGCGTTTGTAGGAGGTTGTGCAGATACCTGCGCGAAGATGGCTTTTATCGATCAGAATAAACCATGCAACTTGCCCGATTATTCCGGGACTAAACACCATCATTCATAGTTAAGGGGAGCGCGGGACAGATGGAATCAGCCAAGGAACTTCAAGGCCGCATTCTTTTAGTGGATGACGAATCCGCGATCCTTCGCACCTTCCGTTACTGCCTGGAAGATGAAGGCTACACCGTAGCCACCGCCAACAGCGCTGCGCAGGCGGATGCGCTGATGCAGCGCCAGGTGTTCGACCTGTGCTTCCTGGACCTGCGCCTGGGCGAGGACAATGGCCTGGACGTGTTGGCGCAGATGCGCATCCAGGCGCCGTGGATGCGCGTGGTGATTGTGACCGCACACTCGGCCGTGGATACCGCAGTAGACGCGATCCAGGCTGGCGCCGCCGATTATCTGGTCAAGCCCTGCAGCCCGGACCAACTGCGCCTCGCTACCGCCAAGCAATTGGAAGTGCGCCAACTCTCCGCTCGCCTCGAAGCACTGGAAGGCGAAGTTCGCCAGCCAAAGGATGGCCTCGACTCCCACAGCCCGGCCATGATGGTAGTGCTGGAAACCGCGCGCCAGGTCGCGGGCACCGACGCCAACATCTTGATCCTTGGTGAATCAGGCACAGGTAAGGGTGAATTGGCCCGCGCCATTCACGGCTGGAGTAAGCGCTCGAAGAAGTCCTGCGTGACCATCAACTGCCCCTCACTGACGGCAGAGCTGATGGAAAGCGAACTGTTCGGTCACAGCCGCGGCGCCTTTACCGGTGCCAGCGAAAGCACCTTGGGCCGAGTCAACCAGGCGGATGGCGGCACGCTGTTTCTCGATGAAATCGGCGATTTTCCCCTCACCTTGCAACCAAAGTTGCTGCGCTTCATTCAAGACAAGGAATACGAACGCGTGGGCGACCCGGTCACCCGACGCGCCGATGTACGCATTCTCGCGGCGACCAACCTCAACCTGGAAGACATGGTGCGCGACGGCCGCTTCCGTGAAGATTTGCTCTACCGCCTGAATGTCATCACCTTGCACTTGCCACCGCTGCGTGAGCGCAGTGAAGACATTTTGACGTTGGCCGACCGCTTCCTGGCGCGCTTCGTTAAGGAATACGCCCGACCGGCACGCGGCTTCAGCGATGAAGCGCGCGAAGCACTGCTCAACTACCGCTGGCCGGGGAATATCCGAGAACTGCGAAACGTTGTGGAGCGAGCCAGCATCATCTGCCCTCAGGAAAAGGTTGAAATCAGCCACCTCGGGATGGCCGAGCAGCCGACCAACAATGCGCCGCGCATTGGTGCGGCGCTGAGCCTGGATGAGCTGGAGAAAGCCCACATCGGCGCGGTACTCGCCACCAGTGACACGCTGGACCAGGCGGCCCGCACTCTCGGTATCGACGCGTCGACCCTGTACCGCAAACGTAAACAGTACAACTTGTGAGCTGTACCCTATGAAGCTAGCGATGAAACTGCGCACTCGTTTGTTCCTGAGTATCTCAGCGCTGATCACCGTCGCCCTGCTGGGACTGGTCTTGGGACTGGTCAGTGTCATGCAAATGGCCAAGAGCCAGGAGTCGCTGATCCGCAGCAACTTCATCACCCTGGACCTTGGCCTCAAGCTGCGTCAGACCCTGGGTGACCAGTTGATCCTGATGCTGCAGGAGCAACCGGACCCCGAGGTACTGAAAACTTCAAAAGAGCAATATTTCGCCTTGCTGGATGAGGGCATCGCCCATGAACAGCAAGACGGCAAGCTCAGCGGGTTCAGTCAGGCACGCATTGACTACCTGAACTTCCTCAAGGCATTTGACGAAGCCCAGCAAAGCCCACTGGCAAATAGCAAAGACCCGAAGCTGACCGAAACCTTCAACGCCTTGCGCAATGGCCTGATCGCCGAGCACAAGCACGCGCTGGAGAATATCAACGAGAGTGAACACAAATCCCGCGACCGGGCGCTGCTGATTGCCGGTCTTTTGGGCCTGGTCGGGCTGGCAGTGTTGATCATCGGCTTCATCACTGCACACGGTATCGCCCGACGTTTTGGTGGCCCCATCGAAGCCTTGGCCAAAGCCGCCGACAAGATCGGGCAGGGTGATTTCGAAGTGACGCTGCCTATCTCGTCGGCCGCGGAGATGAACCAGTTGACCCGCCGCTTCGGCATCATGGCCGAAGCGTTGCGCCAGCATCAGGCAACCAATGTCGACGAACTGCTGGCCGGCCAGCAGCGTCTGCAAGCGGTGCTCGACAGCATCGACGATGGCCTGCTGATGATCGACCGCCAAGGCCGCCTCGAACACCTCAACCCCGTAGCACAGCGCCAGCTGGGCTGGGACGAGGCACGGTTGGGGCAGGGCTTGGGCGAAGCATTGGGTCGCCCGGAAATGGATGAGCAGCTGCAACTGGTGCTGCGCGGCGGCAACCTGGAGCGGGCACCTGAGGACTTGGAAGTGGAGGTCGAGGGCGAATTGCGCCTGCTGACCTACAGCCTGACGCCAGTCAGTCATACCCAGGGGCATATTCTTGGGGCGGTGATGGTGCTGCACGATGTGACCGAGCAGCGCGCTTTCGAGCGCGTGCGTAGCGAATTCGTCTTGCGGGCCTCCCACGAACTGCGTACGCCCGTCACCGGTATGCACATGGCCTTCGGGCTGTTTCGCGAGCGCGCGAAGTTTCCCGCAGAGTCCCGTGAAGCGGACCTGCTGGATACGGTTAATGAAGAAATGCAGCGCTTGATGCAGTTGATCAACGACTTGCTCAACTTCTCGCGCTACCAGAATGGCCTGCAAAAACTCACGCTAGGGCCGTGCGATGTCACCGATCTGCTGGAGCATGCACGAGCCCGATTTACCGAGCTGGCAAATGCTCAGCACATCGAACTGCTGGTGGAAGCCCAATCTGACTTGCCCAGGCTGTACGCAGACCAGGCCCAGCTTGAGCGCGTACTCGACAACCTTTTAGGCAATGCATTGCGACATACCGCCGATGGCGGGCAAATTCGCCTGCAGGCGCGCCGTCATGGCGAACGGGTGATTATCAGCGTCGAGGATAACGGCGAAGGTATCGCCTATGGCCAGCAAGGACGTATCTTCGAACCTTTCGTGCAGGTTGGACGCAAGAAAGGCGGCGCCGGCCTGGGGCTGGCGCTGTGCAAGGAAATTGTGCAACTGCACGGCGGGCGCATGGGCGTCTACTCGCGGCCGGGGCAGGGCACGCAGTTCTACATGGCGCTGCCGCTTTAGCACCTAACTCCGATTCAGTGCGCGCAGGATCGCAGCGCTTTCTGCATCCGGCGTGCCATCAAACAGCGATGGCCGGAAATGCATCTGGAACGCCGCGATCACATGCCGCGTGGCAACATCCAGCTCGCCGGTCTGTGGTGTCTGATAGCCCAACCGCGCCAACTCTTCCTGGAACCAGGTGATGCTCGGCAGGTTAGCGGCGTACTGCATCTGGAATCGAGCGACGGCCTGCGCATTCGGCCAAGCTCCCAGCCCCTCAGCTGCCAAGCGCTTCCACGGGAACAACGGGCCCGGATCGAGCTTGCGCAACGGCGCGATATCGCTATGACCAATGATGTTCTTGGGGTCGATGCCATTACGCTTGCTGATGTCCTTGAGCAACACCACCAACGACTGCACCTGCGCCTCGGAATACGGGTACCAGACGCGGCCAGTCGGTGTGTCGCGATAACCCGGGTTGACGATCTCGATACCAATGGAGCTGGAGTTGAGCCACGTACGGCCCATCCACTCGCTTTCTCCGGCGTGCCAGGCGCGTTGGCTCTCATCCACCAGCTTATAGATGGTGCCTGAAGCATCGTCGCCGATCAGGTAATGACTGCTGACCTGGCCATGCGTCAATAGCGCCAGGGAGCGTTCAAGGTTGGTGGAGGTGTAATGGACGACAACGAACTGCACACGATTGTCGTGATTGAGCGAAGGATGGTTGGTGTCCAGGCGAGGGCCGCTCGCGCAGCCGGCGAGCAGGAGCAATACGAAGGCAAGGTAAAAGGATTTCATGGCAGAAGACATTACGCTGAAGACGATAATGCAACAGTGTAACGTACGGATTGTGCCTGAGCGGTCAAATTACAAAATGGAACATCTTTTACGCCGCCTGCACCTGATTACGTCCCGCCGCCTTCGCTCGATAGAGCGCTTCGTCGGCACGCTTTAGCGCCAAGTCACTGCGCTCACCCGGCTGGAACTGCGCCACACCCATGGACACCGTTATCGTCACCGGTTCGCCCTTGAAATGGAAAGGGCAGGCCTCGATAGCCGCGCGCAACACCTCACCCACGCCCAAGGCATCCGACAAAGCGGAGTCAGGCATCAGCAATACAAACTCTTCACCGCCAAACCGCGCGATAAAGTCAGTCGGGCGCAGGCACTTGCGCAACACATTGGCGATGATCTTCAACACTTTGTCGCCCGCCAAGTGTCCGTAGCCGTCGTTGACGCGCTTGAAGTGATCAAGGTCCAGCATGGCCAGCGACAGGCTGTTGCCGCGCTGGTGCCAGGCGTTGACTTCGTGGTCCAGACGCTCGCTCCAGGCTGCCCGGTTGGGCAGGCCGGTGAGCGGATCGATCAACGCCTTCTGGCGCTGGACTTCCAGATGCTCGCGATACCCTTGGGCTTCCTGCTCCATATTCGCCACCCGTTCAGCCAGCCCCTTGAGGCGCGCCGCCACTTCCTGCTCTCGCTGATCACGCTGCTGCTGATGTTGATCCATGGTGCCGAGCAGGCCTTCAAGGTGGCTCTCTAGCACCTGCTTGAGGCTGTCAAGGTCGGCTGCCTCCTGCACGCTGCTTTGCAGGCCGTCGACTTGTTCACGAATCTGCGTGTCCAGCTCGCGCGCGGCCGAGCGGCTGTCAGCGTGACCATCACTGGCTACTTGCAGATGGCCCTGGAACGCTTCGAGGCGCTCATTGAGCTGTTTGAGGTAAGCCTCGAACTCGTGCTGGCCACTGTCGGTGATCGCCAGCATCAACACCGCCAAGTCATCGAGAATCGGCAGCAGTTCGTACCAGTTCAAGCCATGAGCCAGGCGTTCGCGCATGGCCTCAGCCTGGGGACGGTGACGCTCGGGCAGTGACAGGTCTTCCAACAGGCCAAGCAAGGTGTCTTCGATGTGCTTGGCAACCGAGCTGTACGAAGGTTCGGGCGAGTCGGGCAGTGCGTAGACGCCATCCGATTCCAACGCATCCGGGTCAGGCTCCAGACCTTCCAGCACAGGCGGGAGCGACAAGCTGCCAATGGCGGTTTCGTTTGGAGTGTCGAGCTCGACCTGCGCCTCTTCGATAAAGGCAGCAAGTGCGCTTTCTGGGGCGGTTTCTTCTATCAGCACCTCCACCGCTTCAGGTTCAGGCACCTCGACAGGCCCCTCTGCAGCCGGTGCCTCGAAGGCAAAGGTTTCGCCGGCAACCTCCGCCACTTTGACAGGCACAACGTGTTCGGGTTGTGACGCTGCCGGCGTTTTCGGCAGTGGCGCAAAGGCGCGCAAGGCTTGGGTCAGTTCTTCGGATTGGTCCGGTTCCTGAGGCTCAGGGGCGAGCTTGGGCGCCGTGGATTTTGGCGCAGCCGGCGCTGGTGTAGCTTCAACCACCGGCGCTTCATTTGAACCCTCTTTCGCGCCAAACAGACGTTGCAGCAGACCCGGTCCAGGGCGCGGGGTTTCGCCATCCGAATCCAGGTTATTCAGCGCCTGCCCTTGCAGGCTGCTCAGCTCGCTGAGCAACAATGGAATCTCGCGTGCCTGGCCGACTCGCCCCTCCAGTTGCTTGGCAAAGGTTTTCAGCGGGCGCGCGACTTCACGCGGCAGCGGCAGCTTTTGCAACTGCGCGACCAGGGCCGTGAGCGCAGTGCTGATCTGGTCGACCCGGGTTTCGCGGCGCTGTTCTGAATCCAGCACGGCCTTTTCCAGGCGCGGCAGCAGGGCTGCGAGGGCGGCGTCCATGTCGTCGGTACGCACGACGTCGCGCATCTCTTTCATGCATTGGTCAACCGCGCGATCGGTGCCCTCAGCCGCCAGCGTGCTGCGCACCAGGCCTCGACGTAACAAGTCGAGGCGGGCAGCCCAGCGACGTTCGAGCTTGTCTTGCTGCTCGACGCTTTTCAGGTATTTCTCTTTCCAGCGCTGGGCGTCGTCGCTCATGCAAGGGGTCCGCGAGGGCCTGGGCTCAACGCGGGTAATGCATCAGCCGTAAGCGAACCCGGCAGACGAATCTCTACCGCGACGGGCAGGTGATCGGAGATGGGCTGCGCCAGTACTTGAACACTTTCGAGTGTGAGTGTCGGACTGAGCAGGATGTGGTCGAGACAGCGTTGCGGGCGCCAACTGGGGAACGTGGCTTCGACTTGCGGCGCCAGCAACCCGAGGTCCCTCAAGGGGGAATTCTGCAGCAGGTCGTTGGCATGGGTATTCATGTCACCCATCAGTACCTGGTGCTTGTAGTTGCCAATTAATTCACGAATATAAGCGAGCTGCAGGTTGCGCGTACGCCCCCCGAGTGCCAGGTGCATCATCACCACCACCAAGGCTTCGGGGCCTTCGCCGAAACGCACGAGGATCGCCCCGCGCCCTTTGGGGCCTGGCAAGGGGTGATCTTCGATGGCAGTCGGCTTCAAGCGGCTGAGCACGCCATTGCTATGCTGCGCCAGACGCCCGAGGTTGCGGTTGAGTTGCTGATACCAGTACGGGAACGCACCGAGCTGCGCCAGGTGTTCCACCTGGTTGATGTAGCCGGAGCGTATGCTGCCGCCGTCAGCTTCCTGCAGGGCGACCAAATCGAAGTCGTTCAGCAGGTTGCCGATTTTTTGCAGGTTAACGGCACGCCCATTGTGGGGCAGCAAATGCTGCCAGCCACGGGTGAGGTAGTGCCGATACTTTTCAGTGCTGATGCCCACCTGAATATTGAAGCTGAGCAAGCGCAAGCGGCTATCTGCCGGAAGGCCTGTGGATTCCAGGTGATGCTCGTTGACCTTCGCATCATGCAGGCCAACGACACGTTCAGTACCCCAGCGGCGCATGGTAGGCCCCTTACTTGGCTGCGCGCTCTTTGGCGATCAGTTGGTCGGCAACGTTCAGCGCTTGCTCTTCGCCACCAGCACTGCCGATGTCGAAACGGTATTTACCGTTGACGATCAGCGTAGGTACGCCTTGTACGCCGTACTTCTGGGCGAGCTCTTTGTATTGGGCCATCTTGCCCTTCACAGCGAACGAGTTGAACGTTTCAAGGAATTTGGTTTTATCGACGCCCTGAGTGGCGACGAAATCAGCCATGTCTTCAGGTTTGACCAGGCGCTTGCCTTCTTTCTGAATGGCATTGAACACCGCTGCGTGCACTTTGTGCTCTACACCCATGGTGTCCAGCGTGATGAAGAGTTGACCATGAGCATCCCATGGGCCGCCGAACAACGCTGGGACGCGTTTGAAATTCACATCCTCAGGCAGCTTCTCGACCCACGGATTGATGACCGGCTCAAAAGCATAGCAATGCGGGCAGCCATACCAGAACAGTTCCACGACTTCGATCTTGCCTGGCACCGAAACCGGCACCGGGTTGGCCAATTCAACGTAGGTTTTACCGGCTTCAAGCGGCACATTATCGGCAGCTTGTGCGGTCATGCCGAAGAGGCTGGCAGTGACGAGAGCGGCGCTGAGGATCAGATTACGCATGCTTTACTCCTGGACAAATAAAGTCGCCTCACGCGACCTTTAGGTGTGACAGGTCTACGCGGGCATGAGTTCGTTAGTGTAACGGCACCGGCCACAAAAAAGGGCGGCCTAAGCCACCCTTTTTATGCTTGCATCGACGGATTAATCGAGCGTTAACGTCCTGCCCGGATCAGTGCAGGCCTTGGATGTAGCTGGACAGCGCTTCGATGTCTTTATCCGAAAGCTTGGCCGCAATATCAGTCATCATTTTGTTACCCGCGTCGCCATCGATATAGCGAACCTTCTCGCGAAAATCCTTCAATTGCTTGGCCGTGTACTGAGCATGTTGACCACTCAGGTGAGGGAAGCCCGCCGCTGCGACACCGCCGCCGTCCGGAATATGGCAAGCCTTGCACGCCGGCATGCCGCCGATAGGCTGGTCTTCGGCGAGCTTGCCACCGCGGAACAACGCTTGGCCTTTTTCCACCAGTTTCGGATCGGCAGCTCCCACACTGCCTTTCTGGCTGGCAAAATACGCCGCGATGTCCGCCAGGTCTTGATCACTGAGGTTGGTCAGCAGGCCGGTCATTTCCAGCACCGTGCGCTTGCCGTCCTTGATGTCGTGCATCTGCTTGGTCAGGTAACGTTCACCCTGGCCGGCGAGTTTGGGGAAGTTTGGTGCCGGGCTATTGCCATCCGGTCCATGGCAAGCACCACACACGGCGGCTTTCGCCTGACCCGCTGTAGCGTCGCCTGCAGCATGGGCAACACCGGTGATGCCCAAGGTCAACAGCAGACTCACGATCAGTTTGTTCATCAGCTAATCCAACTACGGCTAAGGGTTTAAGAGTTATCTACCGGGTTTACTCACCATCAATTCAATGATGGCCTGGTAATCCTCAGTACTGCAGTCCATGCACAAACCACGCGGCGGCATCGCCTTGAAACCCTGGTTACGTGTTGCACCAACGTGTCCATCCCCTTGGCCAGTCTTGGCTGCCAGGCTGCCTGGTCACCCCGTTTAGGGGCATTAGGCAGCTGGCCGGCATGGCAAGCTACGCAAACTCGGTTGTACACCGCCTCCGGATCCTGTGTAGCCTGAGCGCCGTAAAGCGGAATCAGGACACCAAAAGCGAGCAACCGTCGGGTCATACATCGACCTTTTCAGGGTTTGAGAGCGTTTTGCGTTCTAATGCGCAATGAAGGTCTTTCGCTCCCGTGAACCTCATCCTTCGCTGGGACAAAGCACACACAAAATCTGCGGCATTATATACTGGCGCTACTGAAACGGAAACGACACCGCTTGCCGCACCCTTTTTCGGCACCGCCCACATCGGAAATCTCATGCAACTCAAGAATCCCATCCTCGGCCTGTGCCAACAGTCCACGTTCATGCTCAGCGCCGCCAAAGTAGACCAATGCCCCGATGACGAAGGCTTTGAAGTCGCCTTTGCCGGTCGTTCCAACGCCGGCAAGTCCAGCGCGCTGAACACCCTGACCCACGCCAGCCTGGCACGCACCTCGAAAACCCCGGGCCGCACGCAACTTCTCAATTTCTTCAAGCTAGACGATGATCGGCGTCTGGTCGACCTGCCGGGCTACGGTTACGCAAAAGTACCTATTCCGTTGAAGCTGCACTGGCAGCGTCACCTGGAGGCTTACCTGGGTGGCCGGGAGAGTTTGAAGGGTTTGATTTTGATGATGGACATCCGTCATCCAATGACCGACTTCGACCTGCTGATGCTCGATTGGGCCGTCGCCAGCGGCATGCCGATGCATATCCTGCTGACCAAGGCAGACAAGCTGACCTACGGAGCAGCCAAGAACACCCTGCTCAAAGTGCAGTCCGACATCCGTAAGGGTTGGGGTGATGCAATCACCATCCAGCTGTTCTCGGCGCCCAAGCGCATGGGCCTGGAAGACGCCTACACGGTGTTGGCCGGTTGGATGGAATTGGCGGACAAGGGCGCTGAAGTCGCGGAATAACTTTTCTGCGGGCAAAAAAAACCCCGGACTTCGTATGGGGAGGGGAAGTTCGGGGTCCAAGTTCCGGACCGCTAGGGCGGGGTCCAGATATCTGCCAACACTTAACACAACATAGGAGCATTGAAGGGCTTCACCACCCATTCAGTAACTCTGAGTAGCAGTTCACAGGTTAAGTTCCGGCAGCTTAAAAAAACTATTGGAAATAACTGACACCGCTTTCCGATCTAAAGCGCTCTGCCACCACCCCCGGCAGTGGCAGAGCCGCGAAATCAGTGCGCCTCGTCCCAGTTATCGCCCACGCCTACGTCCACGACCAACGGTACATCCAGCTTGGCCGCTGCGCTCATGTGCTCGCGGATCTTCTCGCTGACTTGCGCAACCAAGTCCTCGCGCACCTCAAGCACCAGTTCATCGTGCACTTGCAGGATGACCTTGGCATCCAGGCCCGACTCGGTCAGCCAGTTATCCACCAACACCATGGCCTTCTTGATGATGTCAGCCGCGGTGCCCTGCATCGGCGCGTTGATGGCCGTGCGCTCGGCCGCCGCGCGCTCCTGAGGCTTGTTGGAATTGATATCCGGCAAGTACAGCCGACGCCCGAAGAAGGTTTCTACATAGCCTTGGTCGGCCGCTTGGGCCCGCGTGCGCTCCATGTACTCGCGAACGCCAGGGTAGCGCGCGAAATACACGTCGATATACGCCTTGGCGGTCTTGGTATCGACGCCGATATCCTTGCCCAGCTTCTGCGCGCCCATGCCGTAGATCAGGCCAAAGTTGATCGCCTTGGCACTGCGACGCTGGTTGGAACTGACCTCAGCCAACTCAACCTTGAACACCTCAGCCGCTGTAGCGGTGTGCACGTCCAAATCGTTACGGAACGCGTTCATCAAGCCCTCGTCCTTGGACAAGTGCGCCATGATCCGCAGCTCGATCTGCGAATAGTCCGCCGCCAGCAGCTTGTAGCCCTTGGGCGCGACAAACGCCTGGCGAATTCGCCGCCCTTCAGCGGTTCGCACCGGAATGTTCTGCAGGTTCGGATCGCTCGAAGACAAGCGTCCAGTCGCCGCCACAGCCTGATGATAAGAGGTGTGAATACGTCCGGTACGCGGGTTGATCTGCTCGGGCAGCCGATCGGTGTAGGTGCTTTTCAGCTTACTCATGCTGCGATACTGCATCAGCACTTTTGGCAGCAGGAAATCGTCTTCGGCCAACTTGGCCAGCACTTCCTCGGCCGTGGACGCCTGCCCCTTGCCCGTCTTTTTCAGCACCGGCAAGCCGAGCTTTTCGTAGAGAATCGCCCCGAGCTGCTTGGGCGAACCCAGGTTGAATTCTTCACCGGCGATCTCGAACGCCTGGCGCTCCAGCTCAACCATCTTGTTACCCAGCTCGATGCTCTGGATGCCCAGCAGTTCCTTGTCCACAAACGCGCCCTGGCGCTCGATACGCGCCAGCACCGGCACCAATGGGATTTCGATATCCGTCAGCACACTGGCCAGGCTCGGTATGGCTGCCAGCTGTGCATGCAACGCCTGGTGCAGGCGCAGCGTTATATCCGCATCTTCAGCCGCGTACGGGCCAGCCTGCTCAAGCGCGATCTGGTCGAATGTCAGTTGCTTGGCGCCTCTGCCGGCGATGTCCTGGAAGCTGACAGTGTCGTAGTCCAGATACTTCTTGGCCAGGCTGTCCATGTCGTGCCGGGTTGCGGTGGAATTCAACACGTAGGATTCAAGCATGGTGTCGAAGGCGATGCCGCGCACGGTGATGCCGTGCGCGGGGTCACCACCGATGGCGCAATTGGCCAGGATGTTCATGTCGAACTTGGCGTGCTGGCCGACCTTGAGTTTGGTCGGGTCTTCGAGCAGAGGCTTCAACGCCAACAGAACCGTGTCGCGATCCAACTGTTCGGGCGCACCGACGTAGGAATGGGTCAACGGGATGTAGGCGGCTTCATGGGGCTGCACGGCGAAGGAAACACCGACCAACTGCGCTTTTTGCGCGTCGATCCCGGTGGTTTCGGTATCGAATGCGAACAGCTTGGCGTCGTTGAGTTTCTTCAGCCAGCTATCGAATGTCGCCTGGTCCAGGATGGTCGTGTAGGACGCCTCCACCGGCGCGGCCGCTACCACCTCAACAACGGCTTCGGCAGACGGCGCCGCCTCGGTCGAGGCCTTCAGCTCGACACGCTTGGCGTCGCGCTGAATCTCATCAATCCAGCTCTTGAACTCCAGCAGCGTGTACAGCTCCAGCAGCTTTTCGCGGTCAGGCTCGATCAGGTGCAGATCTTCCAGGCCTACATCCAGCGGTACGTCGATTTTGATCGTCGCCAGTTGATAGGACAGAAACGCCATCTCCTTGTGCTCTTCCAGCTTGGCCGGCAGATTCTTGGCCCCACGAATCGGCAGGGTCGGCACGATATCCAGCTGTTCATAAAGCTCTTTGAGGCCGCCATTCACGCCTACGAGCAAGCCGGACGCGGTCTTCGGGCCAATGCCCGGAACGCCCGGGATGTTGTCGGACGAATCGCCCATCAGCGCCAGGTAATCGATGATCTGCTCGGGAGCGACACCGAATTTCTCCTTTACGCCCTCAATGTCCATCGCGCTACCGGTCATGGTGTTGACCAAGGTAATGTGCCCGTCGACCAACTGCGCCATGTCCTTGTCGCCAGTAGAAATCACCACCGGGCGGTCTGCCGCCGCACTGCTGCGGGCCAAAGTGCCGATGACGTCATCAGCCTCGACGCCTTCGACGCACAGCAGCGGGAAGCCCAGCGCGATGACGCTTTGGTGCAGCGGCTCGATTTGCAGGCGCATGTCATCGGGCATGCTCGGGCGGTTGGCCTTGTATTCGGCGAACATCTCATCGCGGAAGGTCCCACCCTTGGCGTCGAACACAACGGCGAACGGGCTGTCCGGGTACTGCCTGCGCAGGCTTTTGAGCATGTTCAACACGCCCTTGACCGCACCGGTTGGCAGGCCTTTGGAGGTGGTCAGCGGTGGCAGCGCGTGAAAGGCGCGGTACAGATAAGAAGAACCGTCCACCAGGACGAGGGGGGCTTGGCTCATGAGCAGGATCAACCTTTTCGGCGGGTCAGGCGCTAGAATAGCCGGACCAATGACGACAAAGGGACAAGGTTATCATGCGTACAGTAAATCGCCTGTTGTTGACCGGCTTGATTGCGTTCTTGCCGCTGGCCGCCACGGCAGCTGACAGCGCACCCTCGGGAGACCCGGAAGTCACGATCCGTACCGAAGGTGACAGAACCATCCAGGAGTACCGCCAAAACGGTTTCCTGTACGCGATCAAGGTCACCGTGAAGGGCGCGCCGCCGTATTTCCTGGTGCGCGCGGACGGATCCGATGCAAACTTCATCCGTTCTGACCAGCCGGATATGCTGATCCCGTCATGGAAGATCTTCGAATGGAAATGATTTCTTAACTTAAATTGGCGCCGCCCCTCGCGGCGCCCGTACTGGCAGTTTTAACCATGTCTGTGTTCACCCCGCTGGCTCGGCCCGAGCTGGAAACCTTTCTCGCCCCTTACGGGCTCGGCCGCCTGCTTGATTTCCAGGGGATTGCCGCCGGTAGCGAAAACACCAACTTCTTCATCAGCCTGGAACAGGGCGAATTCGTCCTGACCCTGGTTGAGCGCGGCCCAGTCGCAGAAATGCCGTTTTTCATCGAACTGCTCGACGTGCTCCATGACGCTGACTTGCCCGTACCCTATGCGCTGCGCACCACCGACGGCGTGGCCTTGCGCGAATTGAAGGGCAAACCGGCGCTGCTGCAACCCCGTCTGGCCGGCAAACACATCAAGGAAGCCAACGCACAGCATTGCGCCCAGGTTGGCGACCTGCTCGGCCATTTGCACCTGGCCACTCAAGGCGAGAAAGTGCTGGAGCGCAAGACCGATCGAGGGCTGGACTGGATGCTCACCGAGGGTGCGCAGCTGATTTCGCACCTTAACGACGCGCAGCAGCGCCTGCTGAAAGAGGCGCTGAGCGAGATCGAAGCCCACAAGGCTCAAATCCTCGCACTGCCACGCGCCAACGTTCACGCCGATCTGTTCCGCGATAATGCGATGTTCGAAGGCACGCACCTGACCGGGCTGATCGACTTTTACAACGCTTGCTCAGGCCCGATGCTGTACGACGTGGCGATCGCCTTGAATGACTGGTGTTCGGACGCCGACGGCGTGATTGATGGGCAACGCGCCCGTGCGCTGCTAGGTGCCTACGCGGGCCTGCGGCCGTTCACGGCCAAGGAAGCGGAGTTGTGGCCAACGATGCTGCGGGTAGCGTGTGTGCGCTTCTGGCTGTCACGCCTGATCGCGGCGGAGTCATTTGCCGGGCAGGACGTGTTGATTCATGACCCTGCGGAGTTCGAGCACCGGCTGGCGCAGCGCCAGCAAGTCAGCGTCCACCTGCCGTTCGCGCTCTAAAGCTGCACGTGGTCAGAAATTGTGGGAGCGGGCTTGCTCGCGAATGCGGTGGATCAGTAACAGAGGTATTGACTGACACTCCCATTCGCGAGCAAGCCCGCTCCCACACATGCCCGCTCCCACAGTGGTTCTGTGTCGGCTATTACAACGACTCCAGGCACCCAGCCAGGTCATTCCCCAATTTCTCCAATACCTGCTCGTAACCCTGCGCCGTGGCCGGGGTGTAACCACCCAATGCATCCAATTCCGCCAACTTCACCGGCAACCCAGCCACCAACGTCTCAGCCAATCGCGGACGCAACGGCGGTTCGCTGAATACACAGGTCTTGCCGACTTCCTGCAGCCGTGTACGCATTGCTGCCACGTGCTGGGCGCCTGGCTGCACTTCGGCGGCCACGCTGAACACACCAGTGTGCTTTAGCCCGTAAGCGTCTTCGAAATAATCAAAGGCCTCGTGGAACACGAAGTAAGGTTTGTCGCCCACACTCGCCAAGCGCGCTTTCAAACGGGCATCCAACGCATCCAGACGCTCATCGAATGCCTGCACGTTGCTCTGGTAACGCGCAGCATTGGCCGGGTCGGCAGCGCTCAGATCAGCCGCCATGCGCGCCGCAATCACCCGAGCATTGACCGTCGACAACCACAAGTGCGCATCCAGGCTGCCTGGGCGGTGATCATGGTCATGTTCATCTGCATCATCGGCGTGCGAGTGACTATCTTCGGCGAAACGCCGCAATTTCATCCCCGCAAGATCCTGCACCGCCACGGTCGGCAGGCTTCGGCCTTTAAGCACGCGTGGCAGAAAGCTTTCCATGTCCGGGCCGATCCAATAAAGCAGGTCCACCGACTGCACGCGCCGTACGTCGGATGGACGCAAGGCGTAGTTGTGCGGAGATGCCCCGGGCGGCAACAACACCTCGGGAATGGCCACACCGTCCTGCACAGCCGCGGCAATCAACTGCAACGGCTTGATGCTCGTCAGTACCTTGACCTCGGCCTGAGCGGCCCCAGCAATGAACAAACTGGTGACAAATACGACAAAAACGGGAAAAAGTCGGGACACGATGACCACTCAATGACGTAGGAACGGGTAACATAATAACGTCTCTATCAAATGTCTGTCGCCGCTCATGCCTAAAACACCCATTGCCAGCCGCCCCCACGACCACTCTCACTGCGTGCACACCGCGCTGTCGGAGGCCGATACCCTGTGCGCACAGAAGGGCCTGCGCCTGACCGCGCTGCGTCGCCGGGTGCTGGAACTGGTGTGGCAAAGCCACAAGCCGCTGGGCGCCTACGACATTCTTGGCGTGCTCAGCGAGCAGGACGGCCGCCGCGCCGCGCCGCCGACGGTGTACCGCGCGCTGGATTTCCTGCTGGAAAACGGCCTGGTGCACCGCATCGCCTCGCTCAATGCCTTTGTTGGCTGCAACCACCCGGAACACGCGCATCAGGGCCAGTTCCTGATTTGCCGCGAGTGCCATGCCGCCATCGAGCTTGAACAAAAAAGCATCAGCGACGCCATCATCAAAAGCTCGGCCGATGTCGGCTTCAGGGTAGAAGGGCAAACGGTCGAAGTGGTCGGGCTCTGCTCGGGTTGCCAGGGGGCTTGATGAGCACTGCGTTAATCCGCCTCGAAGGGGTCGGTGTCACGTTCGCCGGGCAAAACGTGCTGGATAACATCGCGCTGAGCGTCGAGCCGGGCCAGATCGTCACGCTGATCGGCCCCAATGGCGCCGGCAAGACTACGCTGGTGCGCGCAGTACTCGGTTTATTGAAGCCGGACAGTGGCAGCGTATGGCGCAAGCCCAAGCTGCGCGTCGGTTACATGCCGCAAAAATTGCACGTCGACCCGACACTGCCGCTGTCCGTGCTGCGTTTTTTGCGCCTGGTGCCCGGTGTAGACCGCACCCGCGCGCAGGCTGCGCTCAAGGAAGTCGGTGCCGAACAGGTGATCGACAGCCCGGTGCAAAGCATCTCCGGCGGCGAAATGCAGCGCGTGCTGCTGGCCCGCGCCTTGCTGCGCGAGCCTGAACTGCTGGTGCTCGATGAACCCGTGCAAGGCGTTGACGTTGCCGGCCAGGCCGAGCTGTACAGCCTGATTACCCGCCTGCGTGACCGCCACGGCTGCGGCGTATTGATGGTCTCCCACGACCTGCACCTGGTCATGAGCACCACCGATCAGGTGGTATGCCTCAACCGCCACGTTTGCTGCTCCGGCCACCCGGAACAAGTCAGTAGCGACCCGGCGTTTGTCGAGTTGTTCGGCAAAAATGCCCCGAGCCTGGCGATCTACCACCACCATCACGACCACGCCCATGATTTGCACGGCGCCGTGGTTGACGACCCCGCCACCCCTCATACACACGTTCATGGAGATAGCTGCAAGCATGGCTGATTTTCTGCTCTACGCCCTGCTGGCAGGCTTGGCTCTGGCGCTGGTGGCGGGCCCGTTGGGCTCGTTTGTGGTGTGGCGGCGCATGGCCTATTTTGGCGACACGTTGTCGCATGCCGCGCTGTTGGGCGTGGCCATGGGCTTTTTGCTGGACGTGAGCCCGACCATCGCCGTCACCGTGGGCTGCCTGCTGCTGGCCGTGCTGCTGGTGACCCTGCAACAGCGCCAACCGCTGGCCTCCGACACACTGCTGGGAATCCTGGCGCCGAGCACGCTGTCCCTGGGCCTGGTGGTGCTGAGCTTTATGCATGAAGTGCGCATCGACTTGATGGCCTACCTGTTCGGCGACCTGCTGGCGATCAGCCCTACAGACCTTGCGTGGATACTCGGTGGCAGCGCTGCGGTGCTGCTCTTGCTGGTGGCCCTGTGGCGCCCACTGCTGGCAATCACCGTGCATGAAGAACTGGCCACGGTGGAAGGTTTGCCCGTGCCGGCGCTGCGCATGACCCTGATGCTGTTGATCGCGGTGGTGATTGCTGTCGCGATGAAGATTGTCGGCGTATTGTTGATCACCTCGCTGCTGATCATTCCCGCAGCCGCCGCCCAACGCCATGCGCGCTCACCCGAGCAAATGGCCGTCGGCGCCAGCCTGTTGGGCATGCTTGCAGTGTGCGGGGGCCTGGCGCTGTCGTGGTTCAAGGACACGCCAGCCGGCCCGTCGATTGTCGTCACGGCGGCCGCCCTCTTTCTGCTGAGTTTTGTCCTGCCCCGTCGAGGGGTGTAGACTTGCTCGCTTTTTGCGCAAATAGAGAGTCGCAGGAATGAAGCTGTTCAACGCCCGTTATCTGCTCCTTGCCGCATTTTCCCTGCTGCTGGGCGCCTGTCAAAGTACGCCGCCCGCCGCCCCCGAGGTACCGGACGCACGCGCTGCGGCCATCGCGCAGCTGGAGCAAAACCTGGCCAGCAGTGAGCTTGCCACCGCCGAAGACGAACTGGCCGCGTTACAGGCCCAGTCGCCCAACGACCCGGCCCTTGAGCCTTACCAGCGTCAATTGGCCGAAGCCTACCTGCAGCGCAGCCAGATTGTGCTGCAAAAAGGCGATGTCAACGCCGCCGCCACGGCCCTGAGCCGTGCCCGTGCGCTGATGCCCAAGGCCCCGGCGCTCACCGGTGGCGTCAACAGCGCCATCAGCCATGCGCGCAAAGCCGAGCTGGATAAAGCCGAAGCCGCCTTGAAAGCCGCTGAAGCCAAGCCGCCCGCCAAGGTCATCGACCCGGCCGCTGAAAGCACCACAGTGGCGCTGAACCTCGTCGATATCGAAGAACTTCGCCATCAATTGGACGCGATCGCCACCGACGTGGTGAATTACCAGTGTGACGTGACCATTCAGGCGCCGCGCACGCAGGACTACCCATGGCTGGCCACATTGCTGACCAAACGGGTGAAGCGAATTGATTCGGGGTATGACCTGAAGATACACCGGCAGATTGTGAAACACATTCCGGCGCAGGTAGTGCTGATTCCGCGCAAGGCGCAATAAAAGCATCGCAGGCAAGCCCGCTCCCCTAGTTGAGTGTATTCACACTTCAACTGTGGGAGCGGGCTCGCCCGCGATAGCTGTCTAACACACAACCAATGAATTAAGCCGGAATCGCCTTGGCCTTCGGCTCACGATCCCAAACCCGGTGCTGTGCAATCGCGGCGAAGAACGCCTTGAACGCTTTCGCATCCGACCCCACGATCAGCCCCGCATCCACCTCAAGCTTCAGCAGATCCAGCAACGGCTTGGCATCATTGGCAACCGTGATCGCCTTCAGGTGCTTGTACGCCTCCAGCAGGAAGTGCAACGCCACCCCATCGCCGCTCAATGCCTGCACCGACTTGGCGCCGCCCGGCACAAACACCGCGTCAAAGGCAACCGACGGCATGCCTTCCATCGACGCATCCACCTTCAGGCTCTTGCCATCGGCGGTGGTCACCGGCGCCGAAGTCGGCCCCAGCAACTTGGCGTGCGCGCCCTCAGCCTCCAGCGCTTTCTTCAACGCAGCAATTGCCGCGCCGTCCACACCGTTAGCCGCGAGGATCGCGACTTTGCGCGTTTTGATATCGCCCGACAGCAGGTTCACCTGGCTCAACGCCGGCGACTCTTTGAGCGACGATTCACGCGGTGGCACGGTGCCTTTGGTTGGCGCTGGCAAACCGAGGTTCTGTGCTACGCGCTTGGCCAGCTCCAGGTCGATATTGGCCAGAATCTCGTTGACCTGACGGGCGCGGATAAACTCACGCTCCACCTTGCCCAACTCGAAGCTGTACGCCGCGATGATGTGCTCTTTCTCGTGGTGGCTCATGCTGTGGAAAAACAGCGTGGCTTGTGAGAAGTGATCGCCAAACGACTCGCTGCGCTCACGCACTTTATTGGCGTCGACACGTTCGTAATAGGTCTCGAAACCGCCATCCTGCGCAGCCGGTGGCGTTTCTTTCGGCCAGCCGCCATCAATCGAGTTCGGCTCGTAGGCAGCGCGGCCTTTGTCGATCACAGTGCGATGCTGAGCGTCACGCTGGCCGTTATGGAACGGCGTGACCGGCCGATTGATCGGCAGCTCATGAAAGTTCGGGCCACCGAGACGGCTGATCTGCGTATCCGTGTAGGAAAACAGACGGCCTTGCAGCAGCGGGTCGTTGGTGAAGTCGATACCCGGCACAATATGGCCTGGGCAAAAAGCGACCTGTTCAACCTCAGCGAAGAAGTTATCCGGGTTACGGTTAAGCACCATCTTGCCCAGCGGCGTAATCGGCACCAGCTCTTCAGGGATGATCTTGGTCGGGTCGAGCAGGTCGAAGTCGAACTTGTGCTCGTCTTCTTCCGCAACGATTTGCACGCCCAATTCCCACTCAGGGTAGTCGCCGCTCTCGATCGCTTCCCACAGGTCGCGACGGTGGTAATCGGTATCTTTACCGGCAAGCTTTTGCGCTTCGTCCCACACCAGCGAGCAGGTGCCCACTTTTGGATGCCAGTGGAACTTCACAAAGCTCGACTTACCTTCGGTATTGATCAAGCGGAAGGTGTGAATGCCAAAGCCCTGCATGGCGCGCAGGCTTTTGGGGATGGCACGGTCGGACATGGCCCACAGCACCATGTGCGCCGATTCTGGCTGCAGCGAGACGAAATCCCAGAACGTGTCGTGGGCAGAACCGCCGGTAGGAATCTCGTTATGCGGCTCAGGTTTGACCGCGTGCACAAAGTCGGGAAACTTGATCGCGTCCTGAATGAAGAACACCGGCATGTTGTTGCCCACCAGGTCGAAGTTACCTTCGTCGGTGAAGAACTTCACCGCAAAACCGCGCACGTCACGCACCGTGTCGCCCGAGCCGCGCGGGCCCTGCACGGTGGAGAAACGCACAAACACCGGCGTTTTATGCTCGGGGTTGCGCAGGAAACCGGCCTTGCTCAGCGCCGAATGGTTTTCATACGTCTGGAAGTAGCCGTGGGCGCCAGTACCGCGAGCATGCACGATGCGCTCCGGGATACGCTCATGGTCAAAGTGCGTGATTTTTTCACGCATGATGAAGTCTTCCAGCAGCGATGGGCCACGGGCGCCGACTTTCAGGGTGTTCTGGTTGTCAGAAATCTTTACGCCTTGATTGGTGCGCAGCGCCTGGCCGGTTGCGTCGGAACGGAACTCTTCCAGGGCCTGCAGCTTGGCGTTGGTGTTGCCACGGTCCAGGGTGTCGGTGCCCGCGAGTTCACTCTTCGGCGGGGTAGCTGGCTTCTTGGTACTCATCAGTCAAAACTCCTTATCAAATTGGCCAGAGCGGTCCCCGGCTCGTTTGAGCAAACCCCCAGGCACGGCACCCGGGAAATTGAGTTGCTTAAGTAGTGACTGACACGGTTTTGCACCGTTCCTTTTTTATGACCTTTGATCGCGTTATTGCCAAATCGCTGGTTGAATGCGAAATAAATGCTAAGAAACACTATACGGACAGGCTAAAATGCGCGCCCGGCTAACCGCTGATCCCTTTTCCATGCGCCCCACAAGGTTCGCTACGTGATCGAGTTTCATAACGTCCATAAAACCTACCGCGTCGCCGGTAAGGAAATCCCCGCGCTGCACCCCACCAGCCTGCGTGTCGAAAACGGCCAGGTGTTCGGCCTGATTGGCCACTCCGGTGCGGGAAAAAGTACCCTGTTGCGTCTGATCAACCGCCTGGAGCAACCCAGCGGTGGCCAGATCAATGTCGACGGCGAAGAAGTCACCGCCTTGGACGCCAACGGCCTGCGCCGTTTCCGCCAGCAAGTCGGGATGATCTTCCAGCACTTCAACCTGCTTGCCTCCAAGACCGTCGCCGACAACGTGGCGCTGCCGCTGACGCTGGCTGGCGAACTGTCGCGCAAGGAAATCGACCAGCGCGTGGCTGAGTTGCTCGCCCGTGTTGGCCTGTCCGACCACGCCAAGAAATACCCGGCGCAGTTGTCCGGCGGCCAGAAGCAGCGCGTCGGCATCGCCCGCGCCCTGGCAACCAAGCCAAAGATCCTGCTGTGCGACGAAGCCACCAGCGCCCTCGACCCGCAAACCACCGCCTCGGTGCTGCAACTGCTGGCTGAGATCAACCGCGAGTTGAAGCTGACCATCGTGCTGATCACCCATGAAATGGACGTGATCCGCCGCGTGTGCGACCAAGTGGCGGTGATGGATGCTGGCGTGATCGTCGAGCAAGGCTCCGTGGCCGATGTGTTCCTGCACCCCAAGCACCCGACCACCAAGCGCTTCGTGCAAGAAGCCGAGCAGGTCGACGAAGGCGAGCAGCGCGATGACTTCGCTAACGTACCAGGCCGTATCGTGCGCCTGACGTTCCAGGGCGAAGCAACCTACGCGCCGCTGCTGGGTACCGTCGCCCGCGAAACAGGCGTGGACTACAGCATCCTCGCCGGTCGTATTGACCGCATCAAAGACATTCCCTACGGCCAACTGACCCTCGCCGTGACCGGTGGAGACATGGACGCCGCCTTCGCCCGCTTTACCGCGGCAGACGTCCACATGGAGGTTCTGCGCTAATGGAAATCCTGTTGAGTTTCTTCGCCAATATCGACTGGTCCGAGATCTGGCTCGCCACCGGCGACACCATGACCATGCTGCTCGGTTCGCTGTTCTTCACCATCCTGCTCGGCCTGCCACTGGGTGTGCTGCTGTTTCTTACCAGCCCGCGCCAACTGTTCGAACAAAAAGGCCTGTACGCGCTGCTGTCGCTGATCGTGAACATCCTGCGTTCGCTGCCGTTCATCATTCTGCTGATCGTGATGATCCCGTTCACCATATTGATCACCGGCACCTCGCTGGGCGTGGCCGGTGCGATTCCGCCACTGGTCGTAGGCGCGACGCCGTTCTTCGCGCGCCTGGTGGAAACCGCCCTGCGTGAAGTGGACCGCGGCATCATCGAAGCCACGCAGTCCATGGGGGCCAGCACGCGTCAGATCATCATCAATGCACTGCTGCCCGAAGCCCGCCCCGGTATTTTCGCTGCGATTACGGTGACGGCCATTACACTGGTTTCCTACACGGCCATGGCCGGTGTAGTCGGTGCCGGCGGCTTGGGCGACCTGGCGATCCGCTTTGGTTACCAGCGCTTCCAGACCGACGTGATGGTTGTCACCGTGGTGATGCTGTTGATCCTGGTGCAAATTCTGCAAACCGTCGGCGATAAGCTGGTGGTGCACTTTTCTCGAAAATAACGGCCATGGCCGGCCCCCGCCGGCGCATGCCCGAACAAGGAGCTTGCTGGATGAAAAAACTACTGGTTGCTTTCGCCGCCGTTGCCGCGTTTTCCGCCCACGCTGCCGAGACCCTCACGGTCGCCGCGTCGCCAGTGCCGCACGCGGAAATCCTGGAGTTTGTGAAGCCCGCGCTCGCCAAAGAAGGCGTCGACCTGCAGGTCAAGGTTTTCACCGACTACGTGCAGCCGAACGTACAGGTGGCTGAAAAGCGCCTGGACGCCAACTTCTTCCAGCACCAGCCGTACCTGGATGAGTTCAACAAGGCCAAGGGCACTCACCTGGTGAGCGTCGGCGCCGTGCACCTGGAGCCCCTGGGCGCCTACTCCAGCAAGTACAAAAAACTCGAAGACCTGCCGGATGGCGCCAATGTCGTAATCCCGAACGACGCCACCAACGGTGGCCGCGCGTTGCTGCTGCTGGCCAAGCACAACCTGATCACCTTGAAGGACCCGACCAACATCCTGTCGACCATCAAGGACATCTCCGGTAACCCGAAAAACCTGAAATTCCGCGAACTGGAAGCCGCCACACTGCCGCGCGTGCTGACCCAGGTCGACCTGGCGCTGATCAACACCAACTACGCCCTGGAAGCCAAACTGGACCCATCCAAGGACGCCCTGGTGATCGAAGGCAACGACTCGCCTTACGTGAACATCCTGGTGACCCGCGAAGACAACAAAGACTCGGACGCCGTGAAGAAACTGGTTGCAGCCCTGCACACGCCGGAAGTGAAAGCGTTCATTCTTGAAAAGTACAAAGGCGCGATTCTGCCGGCGTTCTGATCTGACCCGATCTCCAACACACTGAAGATCAAAAAATGGGGGAGCGGGCTTGCTCGCGTAAGCGCTGTGTCAGTCACCGGGTTTATCGACTGAACCACCGCCTTCGGGGGCAAGCCCCCTCCCACATTTGTTGTGTGCTGCTTGAAATACCAGGCTCGCACTCTTAACTGCTTACGCATCGCTCAAACCTTGCATTAACCCCCTGTGGGAGCGGGCTTGCTCGCGAAAGCGCTGTGTCAGTCACTGAATTTATCGACTGAACCACCGCCTTCGGGGGCAAGCCCCCTCCCACATTTGTTTTTGCGTTGCCTGGAAGATCAGGCCAGCACAATTGCCTGCTTACGCATCGCTCAAACCTTGCACACCCCCCCTGTGGGAGCGGGCTTGCTCGCGAAAGCGCTGTGTCAGTCACCGAATTTATCGACTGAACCACCGTCTTCAGGGGCAAGCCCCCTCCCACATTTGTTGTGTGCTGCTTGAAAGACCAGGTTCCCACTCTTAACTGCTTACGCATCGCTCAAACCTTGCACTAACCCCCTGTGGGAGCGGGCTTGCCCGCGAAAGCGCTGTGTCAGTCACCGAATTTATCGACTGAACCACCGTCTTCAGGGGCAAGCCCCCTCCCACATTTGTTGTGTGCTGCTTGAAAGACCAGGCCCGCACTCTTAACTGCTTACGCATCGCTCAAACCTTGCACAAACCCCCTGTGGGAGCGGGCTTGCCCGCGAAAGCGCTGTGTCAGTCACCGAATTTATTGACTGAACCACCGTCTTCAGGGGCAAGCCCCCTCCCACATTTGTTTTTGCGTTGCTTGGAAGATCAGGCCAGCACACTTGCCTGCTTACGCATTGTTCAAACCTTGCACAAAGCACTGTGGGAGCTGGCTTGCCTGCGATGACGGTAGGTCAGTCAGCCTATTAGCCCCTGAACCACCGCCATCGCCGGCACGCCAGCTCCCACATGTATGGTGCGGTGCCTGTTATTTCCGCTGCAGCAACCCCGGCAACTGCGCCACCAGCTTTTGATTGTTCAGCGGCGCACGAATAAACCCGCGCTGCGTGCCGTCCGGTCCGATCAGCGCCAGGTTGCCGCTGTGGTCGACGGTGTAGTTGGGCTTGCTGGTATCCGCTGGAATAAACGGGATGCTCACCGCATTCGAGACCTTCTGCACATCGTCCACATTCGCGCCGGTCAGGCCTTCGAACTGCGGATCGAAGTAACCCAGGTATTGCTTGAGCTGAGCCGGGGTGTCGCGGTTCGGGTCGACGCTGACCAGAATCACCTGCAACTTATCCACCGCCTCTTTGGGCAGCTCGCTCTTGATCTGGCGCAGCTGGGCGAGGGTGGTGGGGCAGATGTCGGGGCAGAAGGTATAGCCGAAAAACAGCAGGCTCCATTTGCCTTTCAACTCGTTGACCACCACCGGCTGGCCGTTCTGGTCTGTCATGGTCACCGGCGGCAGCTGGCGGCTTTGCGGCAGCAGGATGATGCCCGCGTCGATCAGCGCAGTAGGGTCGCCCTGGCCCTTGCTGTTCAGCACTTTGTTGACGGTCAGGCCCATGATCAACGCGACGATGGCCACCAGGATAAAGACGGTTTTTTGAGTTCGAGTCATAGGTTCAACAGTAAGTAGTGGTCTACGAGCAGGGCGATAAACAGCACAAACAGGTACCCGATAGAGTACTTGAAGGTGTTGATCGCCGCGTGCGGCTGGCTGCCACGGTACAGCACCCAGGCCCATTGCAGAAAGCGCGCGCCCAACACCAGCGCACACGCCAGGTACAGCAGGCCGCTCATGTGAATCACATACGGCATCAGGCTTACTGCCAGCAGGGCGAAGGTGTAGAGCAGGATGTGCACCTTGGTGTAGTGCTCGCCGTGGGTGACCGGCAGCATCGGGATGTCGGCCTTGGCGTATTCCTCCTTGCGGTGAATGGCCAGGGCCCAGAAGTGCGGCGGGGTCCAGGCGAAGATGATCAGCACCAGCAGCAGCGGCTCGGCGCTGACATGCCCGGTAACGGCAACCCAGCCCAGCAGCGGCGGCGCCGCGCCAGCGAGGCCACCGATGACGATATTTTGTGGCGTGGCGCGCTTGAGAAAGCCGGTGTAGATCACCGCATAACCGAGCAGCGAGGCCAGCGTCAGCCACGCCGCCAAAGGGTTGGTAAACGCCAGCAACAGGGCCAAACCTGCAACAGCCAGAAACAAAGCAAAGGCCAGGGCGGCCACCGGCGACACCCGCCCTTCGGCCATCGGCCGCTTATGTGTGCGCGCCATCACCGCATCGATGCGCCGATCCACCACATGGTTGACCGCCGCCGCACCGCCGGCACACAGCGCAATGCCCAGGTTGCCAAAAACCAGCACCGCCCATGGCACCCCGGCGCGGGTGGCGAGGAACATGCCCACCAAGGAGGTGATGAGCATCAGCACCACCACTTTTGGCTTGGTCAGTTCCAAATAGTCTCGCCAGATCGCCCGATCGCGGCGCGCGTCGATCAAGGTCGCCATGGCGTCTCTCCTTTAAGGGTGATGAGGCCCGAAACGTGTTTGCGTGGAATAAAGCGCCAGCCGAACGGCAACTGATGGCGCACCCGGACCAGGCTGGTACGCGCGTGGTAATTGACCAGCACCAATGTCAGCAGCAACGCTGCGCCGCCTGCGTTATGGCCGACCGCCACCGGCAGCGGCAAGCCGAACGCCACATTGCTCACCCCCAGGCTGATTTGCACCGCCAGGGCGATCAGCAACAAACCCGCCAGTCGCGTCATGCCCACTGCGCGCAATTGCCACGCCAGCCCCAACAGCACCAGTGTCACCAGCATCGCGCCAAGGCGGTGGGTCAGGTGGATGGCGGTACGCGCTTCACTGTCGAGCTGGCCGCCGAGGTAATTGGGGCCGATATGCTGGGTGAGGTGAAACCCGTTGGCAAAGTCCGCCGCCGGCCACCACTCACCATGGCAGGTGGGCAGGTCGACACAGGCCACCGCCGCATAGTTGGAACTCACCCAGCCGCCCAGCGCAATCTGGCCGATCACCAACACCAGCCCGGCCGTGGCCCAATATTGCAGGCGCTTGGGCACGATCAACGCGGGCAGCACGCCAGACAGTCTCAGCGTCAGCAGAAACAATAAGCTCAAGGTGGCAAAACCGCCGAGCAGATGGCCCGTTACAACTTGCGGCCACAACTTCAATGTCACCGTCCACATGCCAAACGCGGCCTGGGCGAACACCACCGCCAGCACAAACAGCGGCAACTTCACCGGCTGGCCCGGATCACGCCGATGGCTCCACGAACGCGCCGCCAACAGCACGATGAGCAAACCCAAGGTGCCGGCAAAGTAGCGATGGGTCATCTCGGCCCAGCCCTTGTCGGCCTGCACCGGCGTGTCGGGAAAATGCAGCTCGGCATGCGCCAGCTGGGCTTCGCTCTGCGGCACGCTGATAAAACCGTAGCAGCCGGGCCAGTCCGGGCAACCGAGGCCGGCGTGGGTCAGGCGCGTATAGGCGCCGAGCAGCACAACGATCAGCGCCAGCAAGGTGGCAAACAACGCGAGGCGAAATCCAGGTTTGGCCATGACGATGCCCTTATCCGATGTTCGACAGTTTCAGCAGCAAGCGCAGGTCGTTGAGCAGGTCCTTGCCCTTGACCTTGGCGTCGTAGCGCAGCACCAGATTGCCGTGTGGGTCGACGATCCACAGTTGCGCATCGCCGGGTGCGGCGGCGTCCCTGGTGAAGGTCGACAGGTCCAGCGGGTAGCGTTGCAGTTGCGGGTATTCGGCCTTGAGCTTGGCCTCGTAGGCGGTGCTCACTGGCTGCGCGCTGGCCAAGGCATGGCTGGCGCGCGAGGCATCACGGCCCAGGCTGATTTGCAGCTGGCGCGCCAGGTACACCAGTTGCTGGCACTCGGCAGTACACGCGGTGGGTGCGGTGACCAACAGTTGCCAACGGTCTTCGTCGGCCTGTACGCCAATGTCGGCGCGGGTCTGGCCGTTGCCGATCATCTCGCCGTGGTAGCTGCGGCTGTCGGGCACCCAGAACTGCAACTTGTACATAAAGGTGGCCAGCGCCATCGGGCCGATCACCATCATCAGGATCAGAATCAGCTGCCAGCGGCCTTTGCGCCGGTCGGGCGCCTCAGACGTGCTGGGTGGATTCATGGCCGCTCCCATGGGACTTCTCCTTTTTGTTGTGCCATCCGAGGTAGAGGTAAAGCGCCAGCAGCGCCAAGGCCATGGCGAACCACTGCACGGCGTACCCCAAATGTTTTTCCGGGCCCATGGCGACCACCGGCCACGTGGTGTCGTACGTGCCCGGGCCGGGTTCGGCGCGCAGTTCGTAGGCAAAGCCGCCACGCCCTAACTCAGCCCACAGTGCGGCGGGATGCAGCGCGGTGAGCAGGCGCGGCCATTGCGTGGTGGCCGGGTCGGCGTGCAGTTGGAAGGTTTCGCCGGGGGCGACGTAGACCCACGCGTCGAGGTTCAACGGCTGATCGGGTGTAGTGAAGACTGGTGGCGTACGCCGGTCTGGCCACGGCAGCCAGCCGCGATTGAGCAACAGCCACTGGCCGCTGGCCTGATCGTGAAAGGGTTGCAGCAACTCGACGCCGGCCTTGCCGTCGCGCATGCGGTTGTCGAGCAACACGCTGTGCTCGGCGTCGAACTGGCCGCGCAGGCGCACGCGGCGAAAGGCGGGGTCGGGCATCTCATTGAGCTGGACACTGCTGATGGGGTCGGCCACGCGCCGTTCGGCGTAACTGTCCACCAGCAACTGTTTTTCATGGCCGCGCGCCAGTTGCCAGAACCCCAGGCCTACCATCAACGGCAGCAGCACCAGCACCACCAGCGTGGGTGCGAGTCCTGGGCGAAAGTCTTTTATGGCGCTGGCTATACTTGTTTTCATTGCCCGCCCATCCGAAGGGAACCTGACCATGCTCAAAGCAGCCATTGCCCTGATGCTGATCGCGACTGTCGTGAGCCTGTTCAGTGGCTTGTTCTTTCTGGTCAAGGACGAGGGCAACTCCAACCGCCTCGTCACTGCCTTGACCGTGCGTGTCGTACTGGCCGCGATCACCGTGGGCTTGATCGCCTGGGGCTTTTTCAGCGGCCAGCTGGTGTCTCATGCGCCGTGGTAAGGCGCTTTACAGCACATAAACGAAGAAGAACAGGCCGATCCACACCACATCCACAAAGTGCCAATACCAACTGGCTGCCTCGAAACCAAACTGGTGCTCGGCATTGAAATGCCCGCGCAGGATGCGCATCAGCATCACGAACAGAATGATGGTGCCGATGGTCACGTGGGCGCCGTGAAAGCCCGTGAGCATGAAGAAGGTTGCGCCGTACACGCCCGAGCCGAGGGTCAGGCCCAGTTCTTTGTAGGCATGCATGTACTCCTCGGCCTGGAAGGCCAGGAACGCCCAGCCCAGCAGCACGGTCAGCGCCAGCCAGATTTTCAGTGCGCCGCGATGGCCCTTGCGCAAGGCATGGTGGGCGAGGGTGATGGTCACGCTGGAGCTGACCAGCAAGACCGTGTTGATCAGCGGCAAGCCCCAGGGGCTGATGGTGCCCTCCGGTGGCGGGTACATTTTTGGGTCAGGGTTATTGAGCAGCGGCCAGGTGAACTGAAAGTTCGGCCACAGCATGTGCGCGATGCCCTTGTGCCCTTCACCGCCCAGCCATGGCCCCGACATGTGTCGCACATAGAACAGTGCGCCAAAGAACGCGACGAAGAACATCACTTCGGAAAAGATGAACCAGGTCATGCCCCAGCGAAACGAGCGGTCCATCTGCGGGCTGTACAAACCGGCGCGACTTTCCTTGATCACCGCGCCAAACCAGCCGAACAGCATGTAGGCCAGCAGCAGCCCACCGACGAAAAAGATCCACGGCCCGTGGGATTCCGGGCGCGCCGCCTTCAGATCGTTGAACCACACAGCCAAACCGTACACGGTGGTGAGCATGCCCAAGGTGGCAATTATTGGCCATTTGCTTTGCGCTGGTACGTAGTACGTATCATGAGACGACATGTATTCGCTCTCCTGATTGAGGGGGCAAACAGTAGCTAGCCGCCGGTATGGACGGCCACCGGCGGTTGGCGCGCAGTGATGTCAAACAGCGTGTACGCCAGGGTCAAATGCTTCACATCCTTGGGCATGTCGCGGTCGACGATAAAACGCACCGGCATTTCAATCCGCTGACCGGGCTGCAGCACTTGCTGGGTGAAGCAAAAGCACTCGGTCTTGTGGAAGTACATCGCCGCTTCGGCCGGGGAAATGCTCGGCACTGCCTGGGCTTTCATGACCTTGTCGGTGGGGTTGTAGGCGACGAACAGCATCTCGGTGACCGCGCCGGGGTTGACCACCACTTCGTCAGCCTTGGAATGAAACTCCCAGACCATGTCGATGGCATTGGTCGACAGAAACTGCACTCGCACCTGGCGCGTGGGGTCGACGATTTGCTCACCTTCGTACTGCCCGGCGGTCTTGCCGTTGATGCCGAACGCCTTGCACATCACGTCGTAAATCGGCACCAGGGCGAAGCCGAAGGCGAACATCGCCACCACCAGAATCAGCAGGCGGGTGACGAGGCGCTTGATGGGGATGGACTCAAGCATGGCGATCACCTGAACCGAACACGGTCAACGTGGGAACGGGCTTGCTCGCGAATGCGGCAGGCCAGGCCCCATTTGCGGCGACTGAAACACCGCTTTCGCGAGCAGGCCCGCTCCCACAGGGGATTTGTACAGGCATGGCGAACCGGGTATTCACTTGACCTCCGGCGGCGTGGTGAACGTGTGATACGGCGCGGGCGAGGGGATGCTCCATTCCAAACCTTCGGCACCATCCCACGGCTTGGCGGGCGCCGGCGGGCCGCCGCGGATGCACTTGATGACGATGAACAAGAAGAAGATCTGCGTGGCGCCAAACATGAATGCACCAATCGAGGAGACCATGTTGAAGTCGGCAAACTGCAGGTTGTAGTCCGGTACCCGGCGCGGCATGCCGGCCAGCCCCACGAAGTGCATCGGGAAGAACGCCATGTTCATGCCGATGAAGGACAGCCAGAAGTGCAGCTTGCCCAGGGTTTCGTCGTACATGTGCCCAGTCCACTTGGGCAGCCAGTAGTAGGCCGAAGCGAAGATGCCGAAGATCGCGCCAGGCACCAGTACGTAATGGAAATGCGCCACCACAAAGTAGGTGTCGTGGTACTGGAAGTCCGCTGGAGCAATCGCCAGCATCAGCCCCGAAAAGCCGCCAATGGTGAACAGGATCACGAAGGCCACGGCGAACAGCATCGGCGTTTCGAAGGTCAGCGAGCCTTGCCACATGGTGCTGACCCAGTTGAACACCTTCACGCCCGTCGGTACGGCGATCAGCAGCGTGGCGTACATGAAGAACAGCTCGCCCACCAGCGGGATGCCGACCACGAACATGTGGTGCGCCCACACAATGAACGACAGGAACGCGATGCTCGCCGTGGCGTAGACCATCGAGGTGTAGCCGAACAGCGGCTTGCGCGAGAAGGTCGGGATGATCGAGCTGACGGCGCCGAAGGCCGGCAGGATCATGATGTACACCTCGGGGTGGCCGAAGAACCAGAACACATGCTGGAACAGCACCGGGTCACCGCCACCGGCGGCGCTGAAGAAGCTGGTGCCGAAGTGGATGTCCATCAGCATCATGGTCACGCAGCCGGCCAGCACCGGCATCACCGCGATCAACAGGAACGCGGTGATCAACCAGGTCCACACGAACAGTGGCATTTTCATCAGGGTCATGCCCGGCGCGCGCAGGTTGAGAATGGTCGCGACCACGTTGATCGCGCCCATGATCGAGCTGATGCCCATCAGGTGGATGGCAAAGATAAAGAACGTCACACTTTCGGGCGCGTAGGTGGTGGACAGCGGGGCGTAGAAGGTCCAGCCGAAATTCGGCCCGCCGCCGGGTGTGAACAACGTGGAAACCAGCAGCAGAAACGCCGCTGGCAGCAGCCAGAAACTGAAGTTGTTCATGCGCGGCAGGGCCATGTCCGGCGCGCCGATCATCAGCGGGATCATCCAGTTGGCCAGCCCGACAAAGGCCGGCATCACCGCGCCAAACACCATGATCAGGCCGTGCATGGTGGTCATCTGATTGAAGAACGCCGGCTGCACGATCTGCAGGCCGGGCTGGAACAGCTCGGCGCGGATCACCATGGCGAACGAGCCGCCAAGCAGGAACATGGTGAAGGCGAACCACAGGTACATCGTGCCGATGTCTTTGTGGTTGGTGGTCAGCACCCAGCGCATCAGGCCTTTGGCGGGGCCATGGGCATGGTCGGCGTGACCATGGTCATCGATCACAGTGCTCATGGCCGTTCTCCTGCAAAGGAATGGGCTGTGCGGTTCAGGGCATACGCAGTTGAGGCCATCATTTGCTTTCCGCCTGTTTCAAAGCCAGCACGTCTTTGGGCGTGACCATGTCGCCTTTGTTGTTGCCCCAGGCGTTGCGTTCGTAGGTCACCACGGCGGCGATGTCCACTTCCGACAGCTGTTTGCCGAAGGCGGCCATGGCGGTGCCGGGCTTGCCGAAGTACACGCGGTGCAGGTGATCTTCCTTAGGCCCGGTGGCGATCGGCGAGCCTTTGAGCGCCGGGAACATCGGCGGCAGGCCTTGGCCCTCAGCCTGGTGACAGGCCACGCAGGTGGTGTGGTAGACCTTGTCGCCACGCGCCACCAGCTCCTCGAGCGTCCATTCTTTGGAGGTCAGCTCTTTAAGCTTGGCCGCTTCTGCCTTGCGCTCGCCGAGCCAAGTGTCGTAGTCGGCCTGGGATTTGACCTCGACCACAATCGGCATGAAGCCGTGGTCCTTACCGCACAATTCTGCGCACTGGCCACGGTAGATGCCGGGCTTCTCGATGCGCGTCCAGGCCTCGTTGACGAAGCCGGGAATGGCGTCGCGCTTGACCGCAAAGGCCGGCACCCACCACGAATGGATCACGTCGGCGGCAGTCACCAGAAAGCGCACTTTGGCGCCCACCGGCAGCACCAAAGGCTGATCGACTTCGAGCAGATAGTGCTCGCCCTTGGTGGCCTGGTTATGGATTTGCTCGGCGGGCGTGGCCAGGTTGCTGAAGAATTCCACGTCCTGGCCCAGGTATTTGTAATGCCACTTCCACTGGTAACCGGTGACCTGGATATCGATATCCGACTCGGTGCTGTCGTAGATGTTGATCAGGGTCTTGGTCGCCGGAATGGCCATCGCTACCAGGATCAGCAGGGGCACCACGGTCCAGAGGATTTCCACGGTCGTGCTCTCGTGAAATTTGGCAGCCACCTGGCCCGTGGACCGGCGGTGCAGGATCATCGACCAGAACATCGCGCCAAACACGACAATGCCGATCACCACACAAATCCAGAAGATGGTCATGTGCAGGTCAAACACGGCGTGACTGACTTCAGTAGCCCCTGGCGCCATATTCGTTGTCCAGGCGGCGTGCGCCTGGCCGAATACCGACCACAACAGTAGGCCCATCCAAACGTGTGGATGTCGCGTCATTGCGGGTTCCCCTTTATGTTTCTTGTTATCCCGCCGGTTTGCACCTGCGGCGAAGGGAGCGGCTTCCATACTGCTTACAACCGCCAAGCCTTGCCTGCTTCATGCAGTTGGGCGTCATCAGCTAATTGCGTACAAAATCGAGTATAGACAGCCGGGGCAACCCCGCAATGTGTAGGGGCAAATGAGCACAAACAGACGGGCGGGCCCAATAAATACGGGAGCGCAAACGTTTATCCGACGAACGATGGCGATTCGATATAACGCATGCGCATAACCATGAAATAATTATGACAAACGCGTCTTAGGCCCTCGTATAAACGAGCTACCTTGTTCTTTCCCTTTTCCTACGCCTGTTTCACTGGAGCTTTCATGAACACCGCCGCATTGCGCGAGCAGATTTCCCGTGCCCATCAACACGAAGCCAGCACTGGCCAGCTTGCCCAGCAACTGGAAAAACAATTGCCGCACCTGCATTCGGCCATTTCCCTGGCTGACGGTGATCGCAACATTGTCATGACCCGTTTTGTTACCGCCTACATCGAGCTTGTCCCTGACTTGCTGGAAGCCGCCAATGACGTGGCCCGCGAAGCTGGCATCGAAAGCCAGATCAAGCCGGTGCTGAAAATCGCCGAGCATTTCTTCCTGCAACCGCCCGCGATTCTTGCTGGCCACGAAGGCCTCGACGGCCTGCTGGACGAGGCCTACCTGGCCCATCGCCTGGTAGAAGAAGTCAACGATCTGTACATCAAGCACTTTGGTCAGCCGTTGATTCCGGCGGACACCACCGTGGCCAACTTGATCGCTCATCAGCTGATCGGCGAAGCATTTGCCAACCAGTTGGACGAAGCCGTGCATTTGGCGGTGGATGAAATGCTCAACGAAGACAGCTTTGCGCTGGAGTCGGTCGAGGCTTACCGTGAGACGCTCAAGAGCCCGAACACGGAAGCGGCGTGGAAGCGCTGGCCGTGCCTGTCGCGTCAGTTGGGGGTTGAGCTGGCGTTGGATCAGCCGGCGTAAACGTGCGGACTGCACAGCAATCACTGTGGGAGCCGGGCTTGCCCGCGATGGCGGTGGATCAGTCAGCTAATGGGTTGACTGACACGCCTTTAATCGCGGGCAAGCCCGGCTCCCACATTGGTTTGTGGTGTTCAGACGGGCGCCGAACCTATCCCCACGGTCGTGCGCACCCGGCCTTCAAGCCTGCGCTTCAAGCCGCGCGCCTCGATTACCAGTTGTGAGCCCTTGGCCGCATTGGCCCGGCCCCATTCCTCGAGTAATTCCAGGCAGGAATGGTCGATGTAACTCAAGTTGCTCAGCGGCACGTGCAACGCGGTCCCCGCAGGCACCGTCGACAGCACTTGGGTCAGTGCCGGCACTTTCAGGAAGGTCGCCGCACCGGTCAGGCGCAACTCCATCTCACCGTCCTGAGGCAGGTCGATCAGGCTGATTTTCAGTCGCGACGCCTTGAAGGCCAACTTGACCAACGTGAGCCCGAAGCCCACCAGTACACCGGTCAGCAAATCGGTAAAGATGATCGCCAGCGCCGTCGCGGCATAGGTGAACATCGGCATCCGCCCGTATCGGCCCAAGGCGCGAAACGCTTTCACGTCCACCAGCTTGATCCCGGTGTACACCAGCACGCCCGCCAAGCTCGCCACCGGGATGCTTTGCAGCACGCTCGACAGCAGCAGCACGAACCCCAGCAGCCATACACCGTGGAACATCGCCGACAAGCGCGTGGTCGCACCGGCCTGCACGTTGGCCGAGCTGCGCACGATCACGCCGGTCATCGGCAGCGCGCCGACCAGGCCACAAAGCATGTTGCCTACACCTTGTGCGGACAATTCCTTGTCGAAATCGGAGCGCTGACCGCTGTGCATGCGGTCAACCGCAGCAGCCGACAGCAGGGTTTCGGCACTGGCGATAAAGGCCACGGCGAACGCGGCGATCAACAGCTGCGGATCAGCCAGGTTCAGCAAGTCGCTGGGGCGTAGCCAGTCAATGGCATCGGCAAGGTTTTCCGGGACTTCCACACGCTTGACCTGCAACGCCAGTACCAGGCTGGTGACCGTCGCCAAGCCCACGCCCAACAACGCGCCTGGCACAAATCGCAGTTTTTGCGGGCGTAATTTATCCCACAGGTACATCACCAGCATCGTCGACAGACCCAGCAAACCCGCTTGCCAGCCAAGGCCACCGCCCAGGGTCGGCATCGCCTCAACCACGGCGGCCGGGAAGCCCGCCAGGTTATCCAGCCCGGAAGGCTTCGGCGCGCCGTCGAGCATCACATGGACCTGCGAGAGCACAATCAGCACGCCGATCCCCGCCAGCATGCCGTACACCACCGCCGGCGCCGTGACACGGAACCAGCAGCCCAGACGCAATCGCCCGGCTACCAATTGCAGGAACCCCGCCAGCAATAGAATAGGGCCGAGCATCATCATGCCGTGCTGGCGCACCAGTTCGAACACCAACACTGCCAAACCTGCGGCGGGCCCGCTGACTTGCAGCGGCGACCCAGCCAGCCAACCCACCACCAGGCCACCGATGATCCCGGTGATCAGCCCTTTGGCCGGCGGCATGCCAGACGCAATCGCGATGCCCATGCACAAGGGCAGGGCGACCAGAAACACAACCACGGACGCGAGCAGCTCCCGAGGTAATACAGCTTTCAATTGAGCAGCACGCATAATGACTCTCCCAAGGCATTCGCCGGGCGCGGCAATGCCTGGCTGCATCCATGGCAGCCACCGCATTACCCGGCAGGGAAGTGTTTTAGAAGCGCGCTTTAGGCGTCGCGCAAGGGATGGGGCCGTCGCCGCTCAGCGGTCGAAATGCCGCCTGATCTGCATCGTAGGCTCGAATTTCGCTGGTCTCGATGTTGTAGATCCAGCCATGGATAAACAAATGACCATTGGCCATGCGTGAGGCCACGGAAGGGTGGGTGCGCAAATGCTGCAACTGGGCGATGACGTTTTCTTCGGTCAGCACCTTCATGCTTTCGCCTTCATTGGCGCAGTCGCAGTTGTCCTCGACCATCGACTTGGCGACCTCGGCATGACGCAGCCAAGCCCGGACTGTCGGCATTTTTTCCAGGCTTTGGGGGTTGAGTACCGCGCGCATGGCGCCACAGTCGGAATGCCCGCACACGATAATGTGCTGCACGCCCAGGGCGAGAACCGCGTACTCGATGGCCGTGGAAACGCCGCCGTTCATCTGTCCGTAGGGTGGCACCACGTTGCCGACGTTACGCGTGACAAACAGGTCGCCAGGGGAGCTTTGGGTGATCAGCTCAGGCACGATCCGCGAATCGGCACAGGTGATAAACATCGCCCGTGGGCTCTGGGCCGTGGCGAGTTTTTTGAAGAGTTCTTCCTGCTGGGGGAAGACGTCGTGATGGAAATGCAAAAAGCCGTCAACGATGTGCTTTAGCGCTGCATCGGCGGATTCGGCCACCTGAGGGGCTGAAGCCGACGCAGCCAACGGCTGTTTATCCTTGTCACTCATGATTCATCCTCTTGATTAATGCAGGGAGAGTGTTCAGGTCATTTCGACGCTGGGCCAGTGGATTAGTTGTAAAACGCTGAAGACCACGGTTTCGACCCACCCGTCACTCGCTGAACAAGGTAACCGTCGAAACTTAACTCAAACTGAATGAACCGCTCTAGATCGCGGGTTTCAGTGATATCAAAACGCGACTATTCCTACAGACCTATCGCGCTCTTCGTCGTCAGTTTACAACAATGCTATCTGCCTGCCCGGTGGGCAGAACGCCGTGCAATCCAGATTAAACCCTTCCCGACGATTAAGCCCCAGGCGCTTGATCGCCTTGCTGAAGCGCTGCGCCAGCAGATCGGCGAACGGCCCCTCACCCCGCATGCGCACACCAAAGCGGCTGTCATACACCTCACCCCCGCGCACCTGGCGCACCAGGCTCATCACATGGGCCGCCCGCTGCGGGTAATGCGCCGCCAGCCACTCCTCGAACAGCGGCGCCACCTCCAGCGGCAGGCGCAGCATCATGTAGGCCGCACTTTGGGCACCCGCCGCGTGAGCTTCGGTCAGCAGACTTTCGAGCTCGCTGTCGTTGATCATCGGAATCATCGGTGAACACAACACGCCCACCGGAATGCCGGCCTCACGCATTACCCGAATCGCCCGCAACCGTGCCTTGGGCGCAGCCGTGCGCGGTTCCAGAATGCGCTTGAGCTCATCGTCCAGGCTCGTGAGGCTGATCATGACTGCCACCAGTCGCTGCCGGGCCAGCTCGGTCAGCAGGTCGAGGTCACGCAAAATCAGCGAGCCCTTGGTGATGATGGTCACCGGGTGGCGGTAGCGCAGCAGCACTTCGAGGGTCTGCCGGGTAATCGTGTACTCGCGCTCGATGGGCTGGTAAGGGTCGGTATTGGAGCCCAGATTGATCGGCGCGCACACATAGCCTGGCTTCGACAGCTGTTGCTCCAGCACCTGGGCGGCATTGGTCTTGGCGATCAGCTTGGTTTCGAAATCCAGCCCCGGCGACATGTCCCAGTAGGCGTGACTGGGCCGCGCGTAGCAGTAGATGCAACCGTGCTCGCAGCCGCGATAGGGGTTGATCGAGCGATCGAACGGCAGGTCGGGCGAGTTATTGCGGGTGATGATGCTTTTGGCCGTTTCGATGCGCACTTCGGTGCCTTGGGTGGGCGGCACTTCCTGAAACCAGCCGTCATCCTCGGCCACACTGACGGTAGGTGCAAAGCGATTGTGCAGGTTGGTGGCCGTGCCCCGGCCACGGGGCGGTAAAGGTGTAGACATGAAAACGCCCCGATACTGTTTTTATATACAGTAAAGGGGCGTGATGGTTATGACCAGTGCCGTCTGGCGGTCAGTGCTTTTGCGTCACTTGCCCCAGGTCATCGCCCGAGGTGGTGCGCATATCGCTCTTGCGCAGGTCCGCCACGTTGCTGGCTTTTACTGGCTCGCCTTTGTTTCCCCAGCTGCCGCGGACGAAACTGACTACATCCGCCACTTCCTGGTCCGACAACCGCCAGGCAAACGCCGGCATGGTGAACGTCGAAGGCGCCGTGTGCGTAGCCGGCAAGGTGCCGCCGTTCAACACAATGTTGATCAGCGACGTGGCATCCGCTGTCTGCAACACCGGGTTACCCGCCAGCGCCGGGAACACCCGCGTATAGCCATGGCCATCGGTACGGTGGCACGCCGCGCAATTGTCGATGTACACCGACGCGCCCGGCTTGCTGTCGTCACCTTTCCATAACGCCTCGGCGACCTGTTTGTCGTACTGATGCGGCTGATCCTTGGGATCCACCGCCGGCAGGCTCTTGAGGTAGCGGGCGATAGCGGTCAGGTCGTCCTGCGACATGTACTGCATGCTGTGCACCACCACATCGCTCATGCCGCCAAACACGGCACTGCGATCACTGCGGCCGGTCTTGAGGAATTGCACCAGTTGCTCTTCGCTCCAGCTGCCGAGCCCGTCCTTGTGATCGCCACGCAGGCTTTTCGCGATCCAGCCTTCCAACGGCGCGCTGCCGGACAGGAAGGCGTTGCCGTCAGTGGCGCTGAGGGCTTTTTCCTGCATGGTCAGGGCGCGCGGCGTATGGCAGGCACCGCAGTGTCCCAAGCCTTCAACCAGATACGCGCCCCGGCTGACCACCGGATCGGCGGCCGGCTGTGCCGGATGCTCCTCAACGGCCGGCGCAAACATCCAGCGCCAGGCCGCCAACGGCCAGCGCATGCTCAAGGGCCAGGGAATATCGCTGTCCTTGTTCTCTTGGGCGACCGGCTCCACACCCTTCATGAAGTAGGCATACAACGCCTGCATGTCGCTGTCGCTGACACGCGCGTAAGACGGGTAGGGCATCGCCGGGTAAAGCGTACTACCGTTCTTGGCGACGCCATGGCGCACGGCCTTGTCGAAATCTTCGAAGCTGTAGTCGCCCAGGCCGGTCTTGTCCGGGGTGATGTTGGTGGAGTAGATCACGCCGATCGGAGTTTCCATCGGCAGCCCGCCGGCAAAGGGTTTGCCACCCTTGGCGGTGTGGCAGGCCACGCAGTCACCGGCGCGGGCCAGGTATTCGCCCTGCTTGACCAGGTCGGTTTCAGCGGCGCTTACCGAACAGCTGCTCAAGAGGGCCAGGGAGGCGATAACAAATGCTTTCATGGTCATCGCTCCTTATGCCTGAACCAGTGGGCCGGGGTTTTTCAGGTACTGCTCGCGGATCGCCCGCGCCGACCAATACGTCAGTGCCGCCACCAGGCCGGTAGGGTTGTAGCCCAAGCCCTGTGGGAAAGCTGACGCGCCTGGGACAAACACGTTGTGTACGTCCCAGCTCTGCAGGTAGCGGTTCAACGCACTGGTTTTCGGGTCGGTGCCCATGATCGCGCCACCGTTGAGGTGAGTGGTCTGGTAGGCCGCTGTGTTGAAGTGCTCACCGACCTTTTTGCCGAGCACAGCAATGGCCTTGGGGTTCATCGCTTCGGCGACCTTGCCCATTTTCTCCATCATGAAGCGGTTCATCTTGATGTCGTTTTCCTGCCAGTCAAACGTCATCCGCAGCAATGGGAGGCCGTAGGCATCGCGGTACACCGGGTCCAGATCCAGGTAGTTGCCCCGGTAGGATTGGTGCGCGCCGTGGGCGTCCATCGACACCTGGTGGGTGTAGTAATCGGCGGTGGCGCGTTTCCACGCACTGCCCCAGGCCGGCGTACCGGGTGGGTTGGACGTACCGGCAATCGGCCGGCTGCCTGCCTGGTTGACCCACATCGGCGAACCGCCGACGAAACCGTGTGGCCCGTGGTCGAAGTTATCCGCGTTGAAGTCATCAAGGGCCACGCCGTTGCCGCCCGCACCGATGAAGTTATTGGTGTGGGTGTCCTTGTCGAAGAAGGCTTTGATGGTGCCCATGTTCTGGTAGGCGAAGTTGCGGCCCACCACGCCCTCATTGGTAATCGGGTCGTAGGGTTTGCCGATACCCGAGAGCAACATGAGGCGCACATTGTTGAACTGGAAAGAGCCGATGATCACCAGGTCAGCCGGCTGCTCGCATTCGCGCCCCTGGGCGTCGATATAGGTCACGCCGGTGGCCTTGCTCTTGGTGCTGTCGAGGTTGACCTTGAGCACGTGGGAATTGGCCCGCAGCTCAAAGTTCGGTACCTGACGCAGCGCCGGCAGGATGTTCACATTCGGCGAAGCCTTGGAGTACATGTAGCACACGTAGCCGCTGCAGAAACCGCAGAAGTTGCACGGGCCCATCTGTGCGCCGTAGGGGTTGGTGTACGGCCCCGACGTATTGGCAGACGGCAGGTTGTAGGGTTTGTAACCAACCTCGGCGGCCGCTTTCTGAAACAGCTGTGCGGAGACGGTGTTTTTCTGCGACTCCAACGGGAACGGGTTGGAGCGATCCGGCGCATACGGGTTGCCACCACGGCCTTCGCCCACCACCTGACCTTTTACGGTCCAGGCCTGGCCGGAGGTGCCGAAGACTTTTTCCGCGTAGTCGAAAAACGGTTCCAGCTCTTCATAGCTGACGCCGAAGTCCTGGATGGTCATGTCCTTGGGAATGAAGTTTTTGCCGTAGCGCTCTTCGTAGTGGCTGCGCATGCGCAACTCGATAGGGTCGACACGAAAGTGCACGCCCGACCAGTGCAGGCCCGCGCCGCCCACGCCATTGCCCGGCAGAAACGCACCCAGCTGGCGGTTGGGCAGGGCGACGTCATTCACGCTATGGCGAATGGTCACCGTTTCTTTGGAGATGTCCTGGAAGAGTTTTTTACGCACGCTGTAGGTCAATTCGTCGATGACCTGCGGATAGTTGCCGTCCGGGTAGGTGTCCTGCATCGGGCCGCGCTCCAGCGCTACCACGTTGAGGCCAGCTTCCGTGAGTTCCTTGGCCATGATCGCGCCGGTCCAGCCGAAGCCCACGATCACCGCGTCCACTTTCTTCATGATGGTCGCCACGTTTATGCCCTCTCGCCGCGAATGGAAACAGCCGGGAAGGGGTATTGCTCGTTGCGTTCAACCCAGTCCATAAAGTCGGCGCGGGCGCCGGGGAAGCCGATCATGGTCCAGCCAACCATGCCTTTGTTGCCGCCGTGGATCGGGTCGCAGAAGAACCCTTCCTTGGTGTTTTGCAGCAGCAGGTTGAAAAACATCTTTGCGGGCACTGTCTCAAAGTGCGCAGTCACTTCGCTGCCGCCTGCTTCAAGGCGGCGCAGCATATCGTCTTGGGTAGCGCTGTCTTGCGCGGCAAAGGCCTTACCGTTGAACGCCTTCGACCACGCATCCGTCGCGGCAATGCCCAGGCGATAAATATCCTTGGGCACCAGCTTGCTCTGCCAGCCCATCTCCGGGGCCGCATCGGCGTTGAACGGGCCCTGCATGAACCACAGCGCGCCCGCGGCGTAAGGCGTGTTCATCTGGCGGTCGATGTATTCCGGCGCACCGGCCTCCAGGGCGCCAGGGCCTTGGGCATCGGCGGGAATCAAACGCGCGACCGCGGCGTTGAGAAACGCCCACTCTTCGGCGGTGAAGTAGCTCGGTTCGTAGGCTTTGTCGCTGACCGGCGGTTTAGCCTCGGCAGCCTGCACCGGTTCCGGCGTGGCCATCAGCATCGAACCACCAAAGCCGGTGCTGGCAACCGTGACCACCGGGATCAAGGTCAAGGATTTGCGCAAAAAATCACGCCGGGGGTTGTCTTGATCTTGATCAGACATGGGTGCACCTCATCATGTGGTCACGGGTTTATCAGCCGCTTCTGGGAGCAGCGTGAAGGCTTGCCAGGAAATGGGATCCAAAGGGATAGAACACAGTGGCAAACAATAGTTACAAATGATAGCAGGCTAAGAATTGAGAAGAATCGGTTCAGCGAGAAAAACAGCAGATCAGATCGGTCTTCACGATTCTTTGACGAGTACCTCACGCCGCATTGACCCCGCGTAGGCGAATCTTTGGCCCATCAGCCATTTCCCTATTCGGTTACAACGCGCATGTTCGAGATTCGATTGCTGCCTGCCCTCGGCATGGCGTTCCTGGCCTTGTTCGCCACCGCGCACGCCCGGGCTGACGGCGCCTCCTCCCTACGCTCACCGGAGTGGGCCCAGCCTGTGGGCGACCAGTTCAATCTGCACCAAATGACGCCCACGCTGTATCGCAGCGCGCTGCCCAACAGCAATGCGCTTCCCGTATTGGAAAATCTGAAGATCGCCACGGTGATCAACTTTCTGCCGGAATCTGATGCGGCGTGGCTGAAGACATCTGATATCAAACAGGTGCAGCTGACTTATCGCACCAATCACGTCGACGATTCGGACGTGCTCGCGGCATTAAGGGCCATCCAGGATGCAGAAACCAAAGGCCCGGTGCTGATGCACTGCAAACACGGCTCGGACCGCACAGGTTTGATGGCGGCGATGTACCGCGTGGTGATCCAGGGCTGGAGCAAGGAAGATGCGCTGAACGAAATGACCCTGGGCGGTTTTGGTACCAGCAACGGTTTCAGGGACAGTGTTCGCTACATGATGAAAGCCGATGTCGACAAGTTGCGTACGGCCTTGGCGAATGGCGATTGCAGCACCAGTGCGTTTGCCCTGTGCTCGATGAACAGTTGGCTCAACACGGCCAATAGCAGCCGTGTCGACACCAAAAAAGACGCTGAACTGGTGCTGACACCCTGATGGGCGTCAGTCTTTTTTCAGCTTAGGATTGGGAAAAAACTGCACGGCCTGCACCTTCGGGTCCGGCGCTTTCAATGCCGATGTATTCACCCGCGTGCCCAACTCCTTGGGCACCGACAGACCTTGGTCATTCAACGTATCGGTATAACCGCAGGCCACACATTCGCGGTGCGGCACGTTGTCTTCGGTCCACATCTTCAACTTGTCTGGCTCACTGCACGCCGGGCAGACCGCCCCGGCGATAAATTGCTTTTTGGTAATCACAGGCCCTTCGCTCATGCTGCCGCGTCCTCACTCAGGCCGCTGTGGCGCAAGAGTGCGTCAATCGACGGCGCACGTCCGCGGAAGTCGACGAACAGCACCATCGGTGCCTGCGAACCGCCGCGCGCCAGAATGGCTTCGCGGAAGGCGCGGCCGGTCTCGGCGTTCAGCACGCCGTCTTCTTCAAACTTGGAGAAGGCATCCGCCGACAGTACTTCCGCCCACTTGTAGCTGTAGTAACCCGCCGCGTACCCGCCGGCAAAGATGTGCGCGAAGCTGTTAGGGAAGCGGTTGTACGCCGGTGGACGCATGACCGAGACCTCATCGCGCACGCCTTCAAGCACTTGCGCAACGCTGCGGCCATCGCCGTGGGTGGCATGCAGCTCGAAGTCGAACAGCGAGAATTCCAGCTGGCGCACCATCATCAGGCCGGACTGGAAGTTCTTCGCCGCGAGCATTTTTTCCAGCAGGTCCTGGGGCAGCGGCTCGCCGGTTTCATAATGACCGGAGATCAGCGCCAGGCCTTCCGGCTCCCAGCACCAGTTCTCCATGAACTGGCTCGGCAATTCCACCGCATCCCAGGCCACGCCGTTGATGCCGGAAACGCCGGCGTGTTCGACACGGGTAAGCAGGTGATGCAGGCCGTGGCCGAATTCGTGGAACAGCGTGGTCACTTCATCGTGGGTCAGCAGGGCAGGCTTGCCGCTGTCGGCCGGGGTGAAGTTGCACACCAGGTTGGCCACCGGGCTTTGCAGCACGCCGTCAACCGTGCGGCGACGGTCACGCGCGCCGTCCATCCAGGCGCCGCCACGCTTGTTGGCGCGGGCGTACAGGTCGAAGAAAAAGCGGCCGACGTGCTGGCCATTTTCCTTGATTTCGAACAGGCGAACGTCCGGATGCCAGGTGTCGAAACCTTTTTGCTCGGCAATCTCGATGCCGTACAGGCGCTGAACGATGGCAAACAGGCCGCCCAACACTTTGTCGATCGGGAAGTAGGCGCGCAGGGCTTCCTGGGACACGCTATAGCGCTGCTCGCGGAGCTTTTCGCCGTAGAAACCACTGTCCCAGCTTTGCAGATCGGCACAGCCTTGTTCGGCGGCATACGCCTTGAGCTGTTGCAGGTCCTGGGCGGCAAACGGCTTGCTGCGCTTGGCCAGGTCGCGCAGGAAGCTCAGCACCTGGTCGCTGGACTCGGCCATTTTGGTCGCCAGGCTCAACTCGGAGAACGACGCATAGCCCAGCAGTTGGGCCAGCTCCTGACGCAGGTCGAGGATCTGTTCCATCACCGGGCCGTTATCATTCTTACCGGCATTCGGGCCTTGGTCCGACGCGCGGGTGCAGTAGGCCGCGTAAACCTCTTCGCGCAGGGCGCGGTCGTGGGCGTAGGTCATTACCGCGTAGTAGCTGGGGAACTCCAGGGTGATCAGCCAGCCATCGAGGCCTTTGGCCTGGGCGGCGGCGGCCATTTGCGCCTTGGCCGAATCGGTCAGGCCGGCGAGGGTGGCTTCATCGGTGATGTGCTTGGTCCAGGCCTGGGTGGCATCCAACAGCTGGTTGGAAAATTTGCTGCCCAGCTCGGACAGCTTGCTTTGCACTTCGGCGTAGCGCTTTTGCTGCTCAGGCGGCAAATCGATACCCGACAGGCGGAAGTCGCGCAGCGAGTGCTCAAGGATAGTTTTTTGCGCCACGTCAAAATCGGCAGCCTCGGGGCTGTTGGCCAAGGCTTCGAAGGCCTGGAACAGTGCGCGGTTCTGGCCCATCTCGGTGGAGTAGGCGCTCAACGCCGGCAGGCAAGCCTCGTAGGCTTCGCGCAATTCAGCGCTGTTGCACACGGCATTGAGGTGGCTGACCGGGCTCCAGGCGGCGCCCAGGCGGTCATTCAATTCGTCCATTGCCAGCACCAGGCCAGCCCATGTCGGATGTTTACCCTGGCTTTGCAGGATGCCTTCGATGGCAACACGGTTGTCGGCGAGGATCTGTTCGATGGCCGGTTGCACGTGCTCGGCACGGATCGCCGAGAACGGCGGCAGGTCGTAGGACTGCAGAAGAGGGTTGTTCGCGCTCACGGTGGGCACCTTGGCTGAAGAAACATGTAAGAACAAAGATGGGGCCATCTTAATTACAATCAACACCCACCGCAGCTATCAGCAGAAGAGAGAGAGGCTATCGTGACCCTTCGCACCTATCAGAACCACACGCCAACCCTGGGCGCCGGGGCTTTTGTCGATATTTCGGCGGTGGTGATCGGCGATGTCGAAATCGGCGCCGACAGCTCGGTTTGGCCGCTGACGGTGATTCGCGGCGACATGCACCGCATCCGTATCGGTGCGCGCACCAGCGTGCAGGACGGCTGCGTGTTGCACATCACTCATGCCGGGCCATTCAACCCGAACGGCTTCCCGCTGCTGATCGGCGATGACGTAACCATCGCCCACAAGGTCATGCTGCATGGCTGCACGGTGGGCAACCGCATCCTGATCGGCATGGGCAGCATCGTGATGGACGGCGCCGTGGTGGAAGACGACGTGATCATCGGCGCCGGCAGCCTGGTGCCGCCGGGCAAGAAGCTCGACAGCGGTTTTTTGTACGTGGGCAGTCCGGTAAAACAAGTCCGCGCGCTGACTGACAAGGAATGCGCCTTTTTCACCTACAGCGCGGCGAACTACGTGAAGCTCAAAGACCTGCACCTGGCTGAAGGATTCGATCAATGACCCAGCGTTACCAAACCGTCCTGTTCGACCTGGATGGCACCTTGACCGACCCGCGTGAGGGCATCACCCGTTCGATCCAGTACGCCCTCGCCAAACTCGGCATTGACGAACCGGACCTGACCCAGCTGGAACACTTCATCGGCCCGCCGTTGCTGCAAGCCTTCATGCAGTTCTACGGTTTTGACGAGGCCAAGGCGTGGGAGGCGGTGAATTTCTATCGCGAGCGCTTCAAGGTTACCGGGCTGTATGAAAACCGCGTGTTCGACGGCGTGATGCCGCTGCTCGAAGCACTCAATGGCCAGGGCCGCCAGCTGTATGTGGCCACGTCCAAGCCCTGGGTATTCGCCCGCGAGATTGCCCGGCACTTCGATTTTGCCAAGCACTTCAAGGTGATCTACGGCAGCGAGCTGGACGGCACGCGCACCAATAAAGTTGAGTTGATTGCGCATTTGATGAATGAAGAGGGCCTGGACCCGGCGACCACGTTGATGATTGGGGATCGCAAGCATGACCTGATCGGCGCGCGCAGCAATGGGCTTGACTCGGCGGCGGTGGGGTATGGGTTTGGCAGTTTTGAAGAGTTGAGCGCTGAGGCGCCGACTTGGCATTTTGAGACGCTGGATGAGATGCACCAGGCGTTTTTGCAGCGCGCTTGATACCGCTTTCGCGAGCAAGCCCGCTCCCACACTGACCGAGTTTCAACATGAGCATGCGGTCGAATGTGGGCGCGGGCTTGCTCGCGAAGAGGCCCTAGTGGCCACCGCCCACCAACTGCCGCAACGCCGCCTTCCGCTGCTCCACCGGCAACCCACCCAGCTTCTCCACCGCTGCATAGAACTTCACCCAGTCCCCGCCTTCCTGCGCAAACAACGCCGCAAACGCCGGCACCCATTGGTCATACAGCCCAAACGGCAGCAACCGCGCGTTGTTCATCGGCTGGTTGATCCACACGTCGTAACGTTTATCACCTCCCCACTGGCTATCGCGCATTTGCCGGTAATCGCTGCGCAAACGCTCGAACTCCGCCGCCTTGGCCTGTCGCATCACATCAACTGCCAAGGGCTGTGCGTAGAGCTTTTCGAGGCGTTTACGGGTATCCAGCACCAATCGGATAAATTGATCACGCTGCTGCAACGCTGCATTGCTCAGAGGCGCCAAGCCCCGCGCCGCACGCCATTGACGCGTGCCTTCCTGCTCGACGAAGTTGGCATATGACTCGTTGAACTCGGTGTCGTCCTTCACATAAAAACGCTGGTGCGCCAGCTCATGAAAAATCAGTGTGGCCAGACGCTCATCGCCCCAGTTCATCATCGAATTCATGATCGGGTCATTGAACCAGCCCAAGGTGGAATAGGCCTCGACGCCACCAATCGACACGTCCATGCCTCGTTGCTGCAGCAACGCCGCCTCACCGCGCGCCGCGCCCTGGTTGTAATAACCGCGATAGGCGACGCATCCGGCAATCGGGAAGCAATGGGTTTCGGGGGAGAGGGAAAATTCCGTCGTAGCGAATACATTCCAGACCACGTAAGGCCGGCCAATGTCCGCGTACAACCTGTAACTCTGGTTGTCGGGCAAGTGCAGGTGCTCACTGGCGAACGTGCGGGCTTTTTGCGACTGCACCAAGTGCTCACGCAATACCTGTGGGCGAGAAGGGTCGGCAATCACTGCGGCAACCGGCTCACGGGCCCGCAGCAATTGCCATTGGCCGCTGGCGAGCTGGCTGTAATAACTGACACTCGAGCAGCCGCTGAGCAGCACCACCATCAACCCTGGAAGAAAACGCCTCAACATGCTCCGACTGCTCCTGGGTAATTTGCTCGCCAGCCTATCCTGCCTGCACGGAATTTTTCCATGGCGTAGCGTGTTTATACTCAAGAGGAGTCTGCTGCCATCGGCGCCGGGCTCAATTCCTTCCTACCGTTGAGTGCCTGCCATGCGCCAGCTCCTGTTACCTGTCACCGTCCTGTTTCTCAGCGCCTGTGCTTCTACGCCGATTCCTCCGGTGGATCCGCACCAAGCCTGGGTCGACTTCGCCACCCCGACACCCGGCGCCAAACTGGTGATGGCCCAGCGCCTGGACGGCAAGAATCTGAATGACGGGCGTTTTTTCCAAGTGCCACCCGGCAGCCACGAGCTGATGGTGCGCTTTGATTTCGAAGTGAACACGGGTACAGGCTTTGGCGGGCTGGACCAGACGCACGACCGCACCTGTTTCATGACCCTGCAGTACGACAATTTCCAGGCAGGCCAGCGCTATGTGCTGGAAGGGCGCTCGCTGGCCTTCACGCCCAACATTCGGCTGTATAACTCAGCGCGTCAGTTGCTGGCGCAGGAACGCAGCGTGAACTGCATCTGATCAGTCGTTGTTCTTCTGATAAACGATGGCTTTGGTGCCGTTTTCACAGCTGCCGACGACCATGGCGCTGTCATGCTTGTCAGCTTCTTCCTTGCTGACGATTTCCAAGGTGTAGGACGGCACGGCGTTAGCCTGGATCTTGACCTCGATCTCTTTTCTAAGCTCTTCACAATCTTTTGGAGCGGCCACGGCCGAAGTGGCCAAAACACCGCAGATGATCGCCAAGGTAAAACGTTTCATGTGTGAAGCTCCCTGAATGCATGCGCACGAGTGTGCACCTAGCTGCATAGGCTATAGGACCACATAGGGGAAACACGAGTTCTGATTTAAAGCAGAACTAAATGTGGGAGTGGGCGTGTGTGAGAACTGGCTTGCCTGCGATGGCAGCGCCTCGGTGCAACTGCAAAACCGAGGTGTACCTATCGCGGGCAAGCGCGGTTCTTACACACACCCACTCCCACACTGGATCTACGCTGCTACGCAGACCGTATTTAGCTGACGAGCGTCGCATCCAGGCTGATCTTGGCATTCAGCACCTTGGACACAGGGCAGCCTTCCTTCGCCTTCTTGCTCAGTTCGTCGAACTGCGCCTGGCTTGCGCCCGGGATCTTGGCTTTCAACACCAAATGCACGGCAGTAATCGCAAAGCCACCGTCGACCTGGTCCAGCGTCACTTCGGCCTGGGTGTCGATGCTGTCAGCCTTGAGGCCGGCGTCGCCCAGAATCATCGAAAACGCCATGGAGAAGCAGCCGGCGTGCGCCGCACCAATCAGTTCCTCAGGGTTTGTGCCCTTGCCGCCTTCGAAACGGGCCTTGAAGCCGTAGGGCGCTTCGCGCAGTACGCCGGTTTCAGTGGAAATGGAACCCAGGCCTGTCTTCAGATCACCTTCCCAATGCGCGGATGCTTTTTTAACGATACTCATAGCGGTCTCCTCGAACGGTGGTTTTGCTTCAGTAAGGTTCTGAGGATAGAAGCTCTGGCAAAGTTCATCTTGTCGGAGAAACCTAGCATTCCAGTAGGAAATTTCCCCACCTGCTATTGAATCTCGGGTATATGCCCTCATTGCATAGAACATGCACATGAAGCGGCAGGTTTTGGTTCGTCTATAAGCCTGCGCACCTATTGGAGAAGCAGGCTTATGAAATCGCTGTCCGACGTGAAATTCTCGACCCTGGACCTGGTGCCCGTGCGCGCCAACGGCAGCCCGGCGCAGTCGTTGCGCAATTCCCTGGACCTGGCCCAGCACGTGGAAAAGTTTGGCTACAACCGTTTCTGGGTCGCCGAACACCACAACATGGATGGCATCGCCAGCTCTGCCACCTCGGTATTGCTCGGTTACCTGGCCGGTGGCACCTCGACCATCCGTGTCGGCTCCGGCGGCGTAATGCTGCCCAACCATGCACCGTTGGTGATCGCTGAGCAGTTCGGCACCCTGGAAAGCCTGTATCCGGGCCGGATCGACCTGGGCCTGGGCCGCGCGCCGGGTTCTGATCAGATGACCGCCCGCGCCCTGCGCCGCGAACGCTCGGGCAGCGCCGACGACTTCCCTGATGATGTGGCCGAGCTGATGGCTTACCTGGGCCCTCGCACGCCGGATCAACGGGTTATTGCCGTGCCGGGCACCGGAACCAACGTGCCCGTGTGGTTGCTTGGCTCCAGTTTGTTCAGCGCGCAATTGGCCGGTGAGCGCGGTTTGCCCTACGCGTTCGCCTCGCATTTCGCACCACGCCTGATGCATGAAGCTATTCGCGTGTACCGCAATCACTTCAAGCCTTCAGCCGTATTGGACAAGCCCTACGTGATGCTGGGCATCCCGCTGGTGGCCGCCGATACCGACGAGCAGGCCGATTACCTGGCCACCTCGGTGTACCAGCGCATCCTCGCGCTGATGCGCGGGCAAAGCCTGGTGCAACGTCCGCCGGTCAAGACCATGGACGGCCTGTGGCTGCCCCATGAAAAAGACGCGGTCGGCAGCTTCCTCGGCCTGGCGATGGTCGGCAGCCCGGCGAAGATCCGCGCGAAACTGGACGTGCTGGTTGAGCAGACCGGTGCCGATGAGCTGATCTTTACCTGCGACCTGTACGAGCATGCCGATCGGATTCATTCCTACGAGCTGCTGGCGCAGTTGATGAAGGGCTAACATCGGCAGGCAAAAAAAAACGACGCACCTGTGCGTCGTTTTTTATGTCTGGAGCAAGGGATTAACCGCGCTTGTAGACGATTTCCTTGGTGCCGGCTTCGCAGCTACCGACGACTTTGTGGTCGCTGGGTGCCGCGCCTTTGTCTACCACCTCCAGCGAGTAACCCGAGGCGCCCTTGGCGTCGATTTTCGCTGCGATTTCGCCTTTCAGCTCTTCACAAGGCTTGCCCGCCGCCAGGGCTGTGCCCGCAATGCTCAACAAACCTACCGCTAACAGGAACTTCTTCATCCGTTACTTTCCTTGCGCTGATCGAAAAGAGCGTGCCGACGCTTTCGCATCGGCACCCATTGGTTGTAGCGCAGGTTATGGCAATCGGCCAGTCGGCAAAGTTCAACCGACGTGATCAACTACTGGCGATTCGGAATCCCACCTTGAGCGTGACCTGGAAGTGCGCGGCCTTGCCGTCCTTGATGTGCCCACGGGTTTCAGTCACTTCGAACCATTCCAGGTGCTTGATGCTTTTGTTCGCTTCGGCGAGGGCATTGTTGATGGCGTCTTCGATGCTGGTCGCCGACGAACCCACCAATTCGACTTTCTTGTACGTGTGATGATCAGACATGGCGTTTCTCCTGAGGTCTTTAGTGAGCGTAGCAGTCAATGTTCGTACTGCTTCTGGCGACTATTCCCACTCAAAAGTTCAGATTTACTGCACTTTCTGAAAACGCTGGAGTCGGTATCTACACATGCCACTCAATCACTTCAGGAGAGTCCACATGGCCAACACTTCTTTACGCAAAGCGTCGCTGGAAAGCATGGAAGCCGAGATTTCGAGCCTTCTCAAGTCCCTTGAGAGCCTTAAGGACGATGCGTCCGACGAGTCGCGCAAAACGCTGAAGGCCCTGAAAAGCAATGCCGAGAATGCCCTCAAGCATTCCCGTCATCTGATCAGCGATGCCTACGAAGAAAGCAAAGTCAAAATCCGCGAAACCGGTGTTGCAACCCGGGACTACGCACAAGAGCACCCATGGACTACCGCCGGCGTCGCCGTTGGCGCGCTGGGTCTGCTGGCGGCTTACCTGCTGTGCAAACGCGGCGACTGAAATATCGGCTACACCGGCTGGCGCAACAGCTCTGCCTTGAGCCACTGCGCCAGTTGACCCGCGCGCCCGTCTGCGGCGCGCTTGGGTAGCCATAGCGCCAGGTGCGCCGGGGTTTCGCTGAAACCCCACGGCGCCACCAGGCGACCCGCACGCAGGTCCTCTGCCACCAGCGGTTCTGGCGCAATTGCCACCCCAAGCCCTGCCACTGCCGCCTCCAGTAAATAATACAAATGCTCAAACCCCTGGCCGTGTTTCAACGCGCCGGGTGCGATGCCGTATTGCTGCGCCCAACTGGGCCAGGCTTGCGGGCGCGAGGTGGTGTGCAACAAGGCTTCGCCGCACAGGGCGTGCGCCGGGGCTTGGCGCAAACGCTCGTAACCGGCGAAGCGCGGGCTCATCACCGGGCCGATGCGCTCACTGGCCAACTCGTACACTTGCATGTCCGCCGGCCACGGCGGCTCAGCGAACACCAGCAGGGCGTCGAGGCCGGGACGCCTGGGGTCGAGATCGCCGTCACCTGCTGACAGGTGCAAGCGCAAGTCCGGCAGGTCGGCGTTCAAGCGGCCCAGGCGCGGGATCAACCAACGCGCCAACAAACTGCCTGAACAGCCCAGCACGAACGGCGCGTCGGCGCTGGCCTGGGTCAGCTCGGCGCAGACATCCCTCAAACGTTCGAACGCCTCTGCGCTGGCATCGCGTAGCCGAACACCGGCATCTGTGAGTTTAAGGCCGCGTCCATCCTTGGCGAACAGGCTGACACCCAAATGCTCCTCCAGCACCTTCAACTGGCGGCTTACGGCGCCGTGGGTCACATGGAGTTGCTCGGCAGCCTGACTAACGCTGTTGAGCCGGGCTGTGGCTTCAAATGCACGCAAGGCATTGAGGGGTGGAAGGTCTCGGCTCATCTGTGAGTTTTCCTGACAGGTTGCGGCGATCTTATCGGTTTTCAGCGTAGCGCGTCAGGGGTAGAGTGGCGCTCATTGCCTCTCCTCACATTCTTTACTGGAGCGCCCCATGACTCAGTCCCAGACCGATCTACGCAACGGCCCAGACGCCAACGGCTTGTTTGGCGCGTTCGGCGGCCGCTACGTCGCTGAAACCCTGATGCCGTTAATCCTCGACCTGGCCCGCGAATACGAAGCGGCCAAGATCGATCCGGCATTCAACGAAGAATTGGCCTACTTCCAGCGCGACTACGTCGGACGTCCAAGCCCGTTGTATTTCGCTGAGCGTCTGACTGAATTCTGCGGCGGCGCCAAGATTTACCTCAAGCGCGAAGAGCTCAACCACACCGGCGCGCACAAGATCAACAACTGCATCGGCCAGATCCTGCTGGCGCGGCGCATGGGCAAGAAACGCATCATCGCCGAGACCGGCGCCGGCATGCACGGCGTGGCCACCGCCACCGTGGCTGCGCGTTTTGGCCTCGACTGTGTGATTTACATGGGCACCACCGACATCGAGCGCCAGCAGGCCAACGTGTTCCGCATGAAGCTGCTGGGCGCCGAAGTGATCCCGGTGGTCGCCGGCACCGGCACCCTCAAAGACGCGATGAACGAAGCCCTGCGTGACTGGGTAACCAACGTCGACGATACCTTCTACCTGATCGGCACCGTAGCCGGCCCACACCCCTACCCGGCGATGGTGCGCGACTTCCAGGCCGTGATCGGCAAAGAAACCCGCGACCAACTGCAAGCCCAGGAAGGCCGCCTGCCGGACAGCCTGGTGGCGTGCATCGGCGGCGGTTCCAATGCCATGGGCCTGTTCCACCCGTTCCTGGATGACACCAGCGTCGAGATCATCGGCGTTGAAGCGGCCGGCCACGGCATCGAAACCGGCAAGCACGCCGCCAGCCTAAACGGTGGCGTACCTGGCGTGCTGCACGGCAACCGCACCTTCCTGCTGCAGGATGACGACGGCCAGATCATTGACGCCCACTCGATTTCCGCCGGCCTCGACTACCCGGGCATCGGCCCTGAACACGCCTGGTTGCATGACATCGGCCGCGTCCAGTACACCTCGGTGACCGACGACGAAGCCCTCGAGGCGTTCCACAAATGCTGCCGCCTGGAAGGGATTATTCCTGCACTGGAAAGCGCCCACGCCCTGGCTGAAGTGTTCAAACGCGCACCGAACCTGCCGAAAGATCACCTGATGGTGCTCAACCTCTCCGGCCGTGGCGACAAAGACATGCAAACCGTGATGCACCATATGGAACAGTCGAAGCAGGAGAAACACTGATGAGCCGCCTGCAAACACGTTTTGCGCAACTCAAAGAACAAAATCGCGCCGCCCTGGTGACTTTCGTCACCGCCGGCGACCCGGGTTATGACACCTCGCTGGCGATCCTCAAAGGCCTGCCGGCAGCTGGTGCCGACGTGATCGAGCTGGGCATGCCCTTCACCGACCCGATGGCCGACGGCCCGGCGATTCAGCTGGCCAACATCCGCGCGCTGGAAGCCAAGCAGAACCTGGCGAAAACCCTGCAGATGGTTCGCGAGTTCCGCAAAGACAACAACGACACGCCGCTGGTGCTGATGGGCTACTTCAACCCGATCCACAAATATGGCGTGCCGCAGTTCATCAGCGACGCCAAGGAAGCCGGCGTAGACGGCCTGATCGTGGTCGACATGCCGCCTGAGCATAACGGCGAGCTGTGCGACCCGGCCCAGGCAGCAGGCATCGACTTTATCCGCCTGACCACGCCGACCACCGATGACGTGCGTCTGCCGACCGTGCTCAATGGCAGCTCCGGCTTTGTGTACTACGTGTCGGTGGCCGGTGTGACCGGTGCCGGTGCGGCCACCCTGGAGCACGTTGAAGAAGCCGTGACTCGCCTGCGTCGGCATACCGATCTGCCGATCAGCATTGGCTTTGGTATCCGCACGCCGGAACAGGCCGCCGCTATCGCGCGCCTGGCAGACGGTGTGGTGGTGGGTTCGGCGTTGATCGATCACATCGCCACTGCCAAAAATGATCAGCAGGCAATTGATGGCGTGTTGACCTTGTGCGCGGCGTTGTCGGAAGGCGTTCGCAACGCCCGTAAGTAAACGCCGTGTAGCAGTAGGTAAAGTTCCTGATACAGAGGAATCATACTGTCGAATCAGTACCTAAACTGACAAGACCAAGGGATTTCGAACCCGGTTCGAAATCCCTTTTTTGTTCGTGCAGTACTGAGGAAACACCCCATGAAAATGCCTAAACGCTTGATCGCTGGTCTCGGCGTGCTGATGCTCGGCGCGAGTGCCTTGGTGCAGGCCGCGCCGCCCGACCAACGGGGCGATGACAATGGCCCTGGCCGTGGCGGTCCGCAAGGCCAGCACGAGCAACGCGGCGATGATCACCGTGGCCCGCAGGACAACCGTCGCGGCCCGCCTCAGGACTTCGGCCCGGTACGGCAGATCATCCACGACAACCACGGCCAGTTCGCCCGTGGCGCACCGCCGCCACCGAATGTACGCCTGGTCCGCGGCCAGCCACTGCCACGCGGCTACTACGGCGAACGCCTGGACAACCGCGCCCTGGCACGCCTGCCGGTTTACCAGGGTTATGAATGGCGCCGTTCCGGCCCGGACGTGGTCTTGATCGCTGTCGGCACGGGCATCGTCTACGAGATTCTGGACGGCGTACTCAACTAACCCCTCGCACTACCTGTGGTGAGCGGGCTTGTCGTGGCGAAGGCGCTTGGCGTGGTGAGCGGGCTTGCCCCGCGTTGGGGTGCGAAGCGCCCCCGGAACCGGATAACGCGGTGTCGCTGAAAAACCGCAGCAGCCTTGATGGGGCTGCTGCGCAGCCCAACGCGGGGCAAGCCCGCTCGCCACAGCAAGCCCCGCTCGCGACAGTTTATTCCTTCAGTTCTATACGTTCGACTTTGCCTACAAGCAACACATAGGACAGCGCGCCCAACAATGCCAGCACCGCGATGTAGGTAATCGCAGGCGCAAACGAATCACCACTGGCCAAAAAGCCAATCACAATCGGCGTAGTAATCGCCGACAAGTTACCGATGAAGTTAAACACTCCACCGGTCAACCCCAGCAGCCGCGCCGGCGCCAAGGTCGACACCAGCGACCAGGTAATCGACGCCAAACCATTCCCAAAGAACGCCACCGCCAGAAACGCAATCACCCACGCCGTCGAATCCACATAGTTGGCGCCAATGATCGCCGTGGAAATCAACAGCCCACCAATAATCGGCAACTTGCGCGCAAAGCCTACCGACGTGCCGCGGCGAATCAGCCAGTCAGAAAACAGCCCCGAACACAGCACACCCACAAACGCCGCCAGAAAGGGCAGCGACGCCAGCAAGCCCGACTTGATGAAGTCCATGCCGCGATATTTCACCAGGTAGGTCGGGAACCACGTCAGAAAAAACCACAACGTGGAGTTCAGGCAGAACTGCCCCAGGTAGATGCCCCACAGTTTGCGCTTGCTCAGTACGATCCCAAGATCGACCCAACTGAAAGGCGCCTTGACCGCCTTGGCCTGCATATCCACGAGCCCGCCGCCTTCGCGGATCAGCTCGATTTCAGCCGCATTGGCGCCTCTGAAGTCCTTCGGCTCGCGGTACACCGCGTACCAGATCAGCGCCCACACAATGCCCACGCCACCGGTGGCGACAAACACCATGTGCCAGCCGAACGCGTGTTGCAGCCAGGCCAGTAACGGCGTGAGAAACGCCAGCCCGACAAACTGGCCAGAGGTGTAAACGCCAATGGCCGTGGCACGCTCGCGTTCGGGAAACCAGGTGGTGACCACGCGACTGTTGATCGGATAGGCCGGCGCTTCCAGCGCGCCGACCGCCATGCGCAGCACAAACAGCGCGATAAAGCTGGCGGCAAAACCGAGCATCACGGTGGCAATCGACCACAGCAGCAAGGCCACGGTGTAGAGAATGCGGGGCGGCACCCGGTCCACCAGCCAGCCGCCGGGGATCTGCATGGCGGCGTAGGTCCAGCCGAACGCCGAGAAGATCAGCCCGACATGCACCGGGTCGATGCCCAGCTCGCTGGTCAGCGCCGGGGCGGCAATCGACAGGTTGCTGCGGTCGAGGTAGTTGATCACCACGGTGATAAACAGCAGCACCATGATGAAGAAACGCTTTCTGCTGGGCGTGACAAGAGAAGCCTGCCCGGTGACGGATTCAGGGTGCATGGGGGGTTGCCTCTTCTTATGTTTATTGAGGACAGGTCTTACTGAGTAAACCGGGATGTGGGAGGGGGCTTGCCCCTGATGAGGAGTGCCAGTCACCGAATGCATCAACTGATACACCGCCATCGGGGGCAAGCCCCCTCGCACATTTTGTGTCCGATTTCGTCAGGGGCTGATTACCACTCGGCAAAGCTGCCGTCGGCATGCCGCCAGATCGGGTTGCGCCAGCGGTGGCCGATAGCCGCGCGCTCGATCACGTATTCCTCGTTGATCTCGATGCCCAGGCCTGGCCCGTTGGGGATTTTCACAAAGCCTTTGTCATAGTCGAACACGCCCGGGTCACGCACATAGTCGAGCAGGTCGTTGCTCTCGTTGTAGTGGATGCCCAGGCTTTGTTCCTGGATAAACGCGTTGTAGCAAACCGCGTCCAATTGCAGGCAGGCCGCCAGGGCGATCGGGCCGAGCGGGCAGTGCAGGGCCAGGGCCACGTCGTAGGCTTCGGCCATGTTGGCGATCTTGCGGGTTTCGGTGATGCCGCCGGCGTGGGAGGCGTCCGGCTGGATGATGTCGACGTAACCTTCGCTGAGCACGCGCTTGAAGTCCCAGCGCGAGAACAGGCGCTCGCCCAAGGCAATCGGCGTGCTGGTCAGCGGCGCCAGTTCTTTGAGCGCTTCGTAGTTTTCGCTGAGCACCGGCTCTTCGATAAACATCAGTTTGTAAGGGTCGAGTTCTTTCATCAGCACCTTGGCCATAGGCTTGTGCACGCGACCATGGAAGTCGACGCCAATGCCGACGTTCGGGCCCACCGCATCGCGCACGGCGGCAACGTTAGCCAGGGCCAGGTCGACTTTTTCGAAACTGTCGACAAACTGCAGCTCCTCGGTGCCGTTCATTTTCACGGCAGTGAAGCCACGGGCCACGGCCTCTTTGGCGGCACGCGCGGTATCGGCGGGGCGGTCGCCGCCGATCCATGAATACACGCGAATCTTGTCGCGCACCTGGCCGCCCAACAGATCGCTGACCGACACGCCGAGCGCCTTGCCCTTAATGTCCCACAGCGCCTGGTCGATACCGGCGAGAGCGCTCATGTGCACGGCACCGCCTCGGTAGAAGCCGCCGCGATAGAGCACCGTCCAGATGTCTTCGATATTGCGTGGGTCTTTGCCGATCAGGTAGTCGGAAAGTTCTTCGACAGCCGCCGCCACAGTGTGCGCGCGGCCCTCGACCACAGGTTCACCCCAGCCGGTCACGCCCTGGTCGGTTTCGACCTTTAGGAAGCACCAGCGCGGCGGGACGATGAAGGTGGTCAGTTTGGTGATTTTCATCTTCTTATCTCTCTTGTCGATGCAGCGCCGAGGGCGCAAAACGTGCGTTCTTTTCAGGGCATCAATTCAGCGCATTCCAGGCGGCGACATACGCCTGGGCACTGCTCGCCACTTGACCCACAGACATGCCCGGCTTGAACAACCCGGACCCCAGGCCGAAGCCCTTGGCGCCTGCGTCGAAATACACCTGCATGTTGTCCGGGGTCACGCCGCCGACCGGCAGCAGCAATGTGCCGGCCGGCAATACCGCCAGCCACGCCTTGATCACTGCCGGGCCCATTTGCTCGGCCGGGAACAGCTTCAGCACGTCGGCGCCCTCGGCCAACGCAGCGAAGGCTTCGGTGGGCGTGGCCACACCCGGCGACAGGTACAAGCCCGCCGCTTTCGCGGCGCGTAGCACCTTGGCATCGCTGTGGGGCATGACGATCACTTGGCCACCGGCGGCTTTGACGTGCTCGACCTGCTCGGGCGTCAACACGGTGCCCGCGCCGATCAGGCAATCGGCGGGCAGGCTGTCGCGCAGCGTGCGGATGCTGGTGTAAGGGTCCGGCGAATTGAGCGGAACTTCGATCACGCGAAAGCCGGCCTGATAGAGCACTTGGCCGATTGCTTCAGCTTCGTCCGGCCGTACACCGCGCAGGATTGCGATCAAACCGTTGTGTGCGAGTGCTTGCTTGAGCATGTCAGGCCTCCAGGGCCGGTTGAGTGAGCCCGGCCGCCACGGCCAATTGCCACAGGCCGCGTTCGGTGGCGGCTTGCGCCAGGCTGACGTGGGCGAAGCCGCAGAGGGCGAGGGCGCGCTGGTAACGGGCGCAGAGCGCTGCGGTGCCGACCAGGACGATGGGCTTGTGTTTTGCAGGGGCCGGCAAACCGGCAAGTTCATGCCCGATCAGCAGGCCGGACAGGTAATCCGGTTGCTGGTCGGGAGCCAATTCGGCGGTCAGCCCGAGTGTGCGGGCGCTGAACAATGTCGAGAGCACGCCACGCTGGCCGTCGTTGGAGAGTGCCACCTGCACGCCGCGATCAAAGGCCTCGGCCTGGAAGTGGTCGGAAGTTTTTTGCGTACGGCCGAGAATGCTGTGCTGGCTCAGCACGGCAAACAGTTCGCCGGTCATGAAGGTGTCAAAGTGCGTGATGCAGCCATCCACCACCTCGACCCATTTGGAATGGCTGCCCGGCAGGCCGATCAATACCTCAGCCGCGAGGCCTTGCAGCACGCCCAGCACCTGGGTTTCTTCGCCGCGCATCACATTGGGCAAGCCCACCTGTTCGATCACGCCGGGCACGATATGCACCGTCACCCCGCGCAGGCTGCGCACGCTGTGCAGCGCCTGGCCGAGGCTCGCGACATCGACCGGCGTGTTGCGATACGCCGCTTCACTCCAGCCCTGGGCACTGCCGACCATGCCGCAGGCGATCACCGGCAAGTCGGGCTGGGCGTCGAGCCAGTCGCCGCAGGCCGCGTCAAACGCCAACTCGAAGCCATCACTGCAACACACGCCGGCAATGTCCCGGGGTTCGCTGGGCAGGTGCATGATGCCGAACGCCAGTGCGCGCTGGTCGAGCACCTTGCCGGCCGGGCCGAGTTTATAAGCACGAAGGGAGCTGGTCCCCCAGTCGAGCGCGATCAATTGCGCCTGCATCGCTTCACCTGAAATGAGTGGGTGCTGAAAAAAGCAGATGGGCGAATATAAACCTATGACTGGCGATATCTCAATATATAAATAACAGTCCCATATAGTGGGCTAAATCATAAAAAATCCCACCGCCTCTGCCCAAGGGGATGGGATTTTTATACGCACTGGTTAAAAAATAGACAGGTCCAGCTCGCGCATCGCGCCCATCCAGATCGCGTAATCGGTGTGATCCTTCAGGTCATCGCCGGTATCAGGGTGCAGGAACACCACCAGCCCCTCGCGATGCAAAGCCAGCCATGGCAACACCACACCGATGTATTCCGGCTCGAACGCCAGCTGGCAACTCCAGTCCGGGTGCGGGCCCACCGGGCGTTCATGCACGCGGCCCATGCGCAACGGAAACAGCTTGGCCGCGTCCTCGCAGAGCTGGCGCGCCTGGTCGATGGTGCTGGCGTCGAAGTAGATATGAGCGTGGTAGCCCTTGATACGTTGCATGGCGAAATCCGGATCCAATATGCGCCGATCCTAGACCGCAATCGACGGCAGGGCCAGCCCGGTCAGCGACTGTGCGCTGCGGGCTTGCTCGGCCACCAGCCAGTCGACAAAGCGTTCGACCAACTGCCCCCGGCGTTTGCGCTGGGGCTGGACCACGTAATAACCGAAGCGTGAGATCACCGTGTCGCTGATCGGCCGACACAGCCAGTTCTGCTCCAGCAGGTTATCCACCAAGTGGCGCCAACCAATGGCCACGCCCTGGCCGGCAATCGCGGCCTGGATCAACAGGGTGTAGTTGTCGAAGCGCAGTTGGCCGGGTGTGGGCGCGGTGGTAATGCCCAGCTCGCGAAACACGCCGCTCCAGTCGAACCATTGGCTATTGTTTTCCTGGCGCAGGTGCAGCAGCGGACAGTCCTGCAGCGTCTGCACGGTCAGCGGCGTGGTCTGGTCCTTGAGCCATTGCGGGCTGCACACCGGGAACACTTCCTCGTTGAACAGCCAGAGGCTGTCGCCTTGTTTGAAACGTCCATCGCCGAACAATACCGCCACGTCGATATCGCTGCGCAAGGTGGCGTGGTTGCGCTCGCTGGTGACCAGGCTGACGTCGACCTGCGGGTTGGCCTGATGAAAACGGTGCAAGCGCGGCATCAGCCAGTAGGCGGCGAAGGCGAAGTCGGTGGCCACTTGCAGCACTTCATGCTGGTCCTGCTGGGTGATCGCGCTCAGGCCTTGGTTGATGGTCTGCAACCCGCCTTGCACATGCTCGAACAGCAGGGCGCCGGCATCGGTCAGTTCAATGCCACGGTAAATGCGATCAAACAGACGAATCGCCAGCTGTTCTTCGAGGCGCTTGATCTGCTGGCTAATGGCAGGCTGGGTAGTGCCCAGCTCCATGGCCGCAGCAGTGAAGCTGCGATGGCGCGCCGCCGCCTCGAACGCGCGCAGCAGGTCGAGGGATACATCGCCAAGGGCTTCATACATAAGCTGTGCTTATCCTAGACATTGCTTTTCATGGGCTTTACCCCATTTTCCATGGGCCGCATGCTCATTCGCATAAACACCGCCTATGGAATGCCGAAGACTCATGAAGCGCAAGAACATTCTTTTCATCATGGCCGATCAAATGGCCGCGCCGCTGCTTCCGTTCTACGGACCTTCCCCGATCAAACTGCCAAACCTGAGCCGCCTCGCCGAACAGGGCGTGGTGTTCGACGCCGCCTATTGCAACAGCCCGCTGTGCGCGCCATCGCGGTTCACGCTGGTCAGCGGCCAGTTGCCGAGCAAGATCGGCGCCTACGACAACGCGGCAGATTTCCCTGGCGATGTGCCGACCTATGCCCACTACCTGCGCCGCCTCGGCTACCGCACCGCGCTGTCGGGCAAGATGCACTTCTGCGGCCCTGACCAGTTGCACGGCTATGAAGAACGCCTGACCAGCGACATTTACCCCGCCGACTATGGCTGGGCGGTGAACTGGGATGAGCCGGACGTGCGCCCCACCTGGTATCACAACATGGCATCGGTGCTGCAAGCCGGCCCGTGCGTGCGCACCAACCAGCTGGATTTCGACGAAGAGGTGGTGTTCAAGGCCCAGCAGTACCTGTTCGACCATATCCGCAATGAGGGTGACCAGCCGTTCTGCCTGACCGTGTCGATGACTCACCCACACGACCCGTACACCATTCCCAAGCCGTTTTGGGACCTGTACGACGATGCCGACATCCCATTGCCTACGACGCCGGCCCAGGCCGACCTCGACCCGCATTCGCAGCGCCTGCTCAAGGTCTACGACCTGTGGGACAAGCCGCTGCCGCTGAACAAGATCCGTGATGCGCGCCGCGCCTATTTTGGCGCGTGCAGCTACATCGACAGCAACGTCGGCAAACTCCTGCAAACCCTGGAAGACACCGGCCTTGCCGATGACACGATCATCATCTTCTCCGGCGACCACGGCGACATGCTCGGCGAGCGCGGCCTCTGGTACAAAATGCACTGGTTTGAAATGGCCGCCCGCGTGCCGCTGCTGGTCAGTGCGCCGGGGCAGTTTGCGGCGGGCCGCGTAACCAAAGCGGTTTCCACGGCCGACCTGTTGCCGACATTGGTGGAGCTGGCCGGCGGCGAGCCGGACCCACGCTTGCCGCTGGACGGACGCTCGCTGGTCCCGCACTTGCAGGGGCAGGGCGGGCACGACGAAGTGTTTGGCGAATACATGGCCGAAGGCACTATCAGCCCGCTGATGATGATTCGCCGTGGCGCGTACAAGTTCATCTACAGCGAGGACGATCCTTGTCTACTGTTCGATGTGCACAACGACCCGCACGAGCGGGAAAACCTCAGCCAGTCACCGGAACACCGGCCACTGTTCGAGGCGTTTTTGAGTGAGGCGCGGGCCAAATGGGACATCCCGGCGATCCACCAGCAGGTGCTCGCCAGCCAACGCCGTCGCCGCCTGGTGTTTGAGGCGCTGACCCAAGGCAAGCTGAAGAGCTGGGATCACCAGCCACTGGTGGACGCCAGTCAGCAATACATGCGCAACCATATCGACCTCGACGACCTGGAGCGCAAGGCACGTTACCCACAACCCTGCCAACACCCATAAATAGACAGAGGGAAGGCCATGCAAAAGTTGACTGTAGTGCTGGGCATGTTGGTGCTCAGTAGCGCCAATGCGTACGCGGACACTGGCTGCGACACGGTGAAGATAGCCGATCCAGGCTGGAGCGATATCGCCGCCACCAATGCCATCACCGGTTTTCTGTTGAACGGCATGGGCTACAAGGCCAAGGTCGACACCCTGGCGGTGCCGATCACCTTTGGCGGGCTCAAGGACGGCCAGGTGGATGTGTTCCTGGGCAATTGGATGCCGGCGCAGCAGGGCTTCTATGACAAGTTCGTGGCCAATGGCGATGTGGTGCAACTGGCGAAAAACCTCGACGGCACCGAGTTCACCCTCGCGGTGCCGGACTACGTGTGGGACGCCGGGGTGCATGACTTTGCCGACCTGAACAAGTTTGCCGACAAGTTCGACAAGAAGCTCTACGGCATCGGCTCCGGCGCGCCGGCCAATATCTCGCTGCAGGACATCATCAAGAAGAACGACTTCGACCTCGGCCAGTGGAAGCTGATCGAGTCGAGTGAGCAGGCGATGCTGGCCGAAGTGTCGCGGGCGGTTAAAAAACAGAAATTCGTGACCTTCCTCGGCTGGACGCCGCACCCGATGAACGTGCAGTTGAAAATGCATTACCTCAAGGGTGGCGAGAAGTACTTCGGTGACACCGGCAGCGTTTATACCTTGACCCGCAAGGGCTATGCACAAGCCTGCCCGAATGTCGGAAAACTGCTGACCAACCTGAGTTTCACCCAGGAAATGGAGAACAGCATCATGGCGGAGGTGGTGAATAAAAAAGTCAGCAACGCTGATGCGGCGAAGGCCTGGATCAAGGCCAATCCGGCGGTGCTGGATAAGTGGCTCGATGGCGTAAAAACCGTGGACGGCCAGGATGCGTTGGCGGCAGTCAAAGCCAAGCTCTAACCCCCCGACATCGATCCTTTTGGGAACTGGCTTTTGTGGGAGCTGGCTTGCCCGCGATGCAGACAACTCGGTCTGTCAGTTAGACAGAGGTGATGCTATCGCGGGCAAGCCAGCTCCCACGGGGGGCTGTGTGTGCTGATACCCTGATGCAAACCTTTCGAACCGAGCCTTTCATGCCCCGGCCCAACCGACACACTCTCTTGCCCTTCCTCGCCTGGCTCCCGCGCCAAACCCGCGCCAGCGTCGGCCGGGACGCGATGGTTGGCTTAAGCGGTGCCGTGCTCGCGCTGCCGCAGTCGATTGCCTACGCGCTGATCGCCGGTCTCCCACCCGAATACGGCTTGTACGCCGCCATCGTCCCGGTACTGATCGCCTGCCTGTGGGGTTCCTCCTGGCACCTGATCTGTGGGCCTACCGCTGCCATCTCCATCGTGCTCTACGCCAGCGTCAGCCCCTTGGCCGTGCCAGGGTCGAAGGACTACATCACGCTGATCCTGCTGCTGACCGTCCTCGCCGGCGTTTTCCAGTGGCTGCTGGGTCTGCTGCGCTTCGGCGCGCTGGTCAATTTTGTCTCTCATTCGGTGGTGCTGGGCTTCACCCTCGGCGCTGCCGTAGTGATCGCCTTGGGGCAGTTGCCCAACCTGCTGGGGTTGGACCTGCCCAGCCAAGCCACAGCGATCAAGAGTTTGCTGGCGCTCATCGATCACGCCGGCGAATGGGACCACGCCTCCCTCGCCTTGGGCCTGGGCACTTTGCTGGTGGGCGCGCTGCTCAAATACCGGGTACCACGCTGGCCAACACTGTTGATCGCCCTGGCCTTGGGCAGCCTGGCGGCGTGGTTGTGGCCGTCGATGTTCGGGCATGTGGCGCGGGTCAGTTCGTTTGTGGGCACACTGCCGCCGTTCAGCCCATTGCCGATGGACCTGGACATGCTCCTGCGCCTGCTGCCGAGCGCGGTGGCGGTGGGCATGCTCGGGCTGGTGACCAGTTTGTCGATTGCGCGCTCGCTGTCGGCACGTTCGCAGCAATTGCTCGACGCCAATCAGGAAGTCCGCGCGCAGGGCTTATCCAATATCGTCGGCGGGTTTTTCTCTGGCTACTTGTCGGCCGGTTCCTTTACACGCTCCGGCCTCAGTTACGAGGCGGGCGCTTGCTCACCCTTGGCAGGCGTGTTTTCCGCCGGCTGGGTGGCGTTGTTTGCCGTATTTGGGGCGGCATTGATCGCGCACATACCAATCCCCAGCATGGCCGCGAGCATCCTGCTGATTTGCTGGGGCCTGGTGGATCATCGCGGCATCCGCGCGCTGTTTCGCGTGAGCCGCGCAGAATTTGTGGTGATGAGCCTGACGTGCGTTGCCACCTTGCTGCTGGAGCTGCAAACGGCGATTTACGCCGGGGTACTGGCGTCGCTGTTCTTCTACCTCAAACGCACCTCGCAACCGCGTGTTCAGCAGTGGCGCGACGGTGATGAGGATGTATTGCGGGTGGGGGGCTCGATCTTTTTCGGCGCCAGCCATTACTTGCAAGTGCGCCTGCAGGGCTTGCAGGGTGAGCGGGTGGTGATCGAAGCGCAGCAGATCAACTTTATCGACTATTCCGGGGTGGAGATGCTGCACCAGGAGGCGCGTCGATTGAAGGGGTTGAGGCGTAGCCTGACGTTGCGCAAGGCCAGGCCGCAGGTGGTGGAAGAGCTGAAAAAACTCGAAGGGGCCGACAACTGCCCCATCCATTTCGAAGACTGAATGCGGTTAAACAATGTGGGAGCTGGCTTGCCTGCGATAGCGGTGGATCAGCCAGCACCTCTGTATCTGTTACACCGCCATCGCAGGCAAGCCAGCTCCCACATTAGACCGTGTTCACTTTTAGATTTATGCCGCAGCCAACTGGCGGCGCAACTCAGCCAAGACCGGCGCCGAATCCGGGCGCACACCGCGCCACAGGAAGAACGCTTCCGCCGCCTGCTCCACGAGCATGCCCAGGCCATCCATCGCCACTGCTGCGCCATGCTCTGTCGCCCAACGGCAGAACGCGGTGGGTTCCTTGGCGTACATCATGTCGTAGCAAAAGGTCTTGCCCGGCTCGATCAGGCTGCTGGCAATCGGCGGTACATCGCCTGACAGGCTCGCGGACGTGGCATTGATGATCAGGTCCACCGGCTCACGCAGCCAGTCGAAACCGCTGGCCGACACAGGGCCCAGATCGTCAAACAGCTCGGCGAGCAACTCGGCCTTTTCCACCGTGCGGTTGGCGATGATCAGCGCGGCAGGCTGCTCGGCCAGCAGGGGCTCCAACGCCCCACGCACCGCGCCGCCAGCACCGAGCAACAGGATGCGTTTGCCTTGCAGGTTCAACCCGGCATTCACCTTCAGGTCGCGCACCAGGCCGGCGCCGTCGGTGTTGTCACCCAGCAGGGTGCCGTCGGCCAGCTTGCTCAGGGTGTTCACCGCGCCGGCGCGCTGGGCACGCTCAGTCAGGCTGTTGGCCAAGCGGTAGGCGTCTTCCTTGAATGGCACCGTGACATTGGCGCCACGGCCTTGCTGAAAAAACTCACGGGCACAGCCGGTGAGATCCTCCAAAGGCGCGAGCAAGGTGCTGTAGTCCAGTTGCTCGCCGGTCTGCTCGGCGAACATGCGATGAATCAACGGCGACTTGCTGTGGCCGATAGGGTTGCCGAACACCACATAACGGTCCATCAGACAGCCGCCTTGGGCGCGGCGAGGCCGAGCCAGTCGCGGTCTTGCAGGAAGTAATCGGTGAGACGCGCCTCTTCGCTACCGGCCTCGGCCTTCCAGTCATAGCTCCAGCGCACTTGCGGTGGCAGCGACATCAGGATCGACTCGGTGCGCCCGCCCGACTGCAGGCCGAACAGGGTGCCACGGTCGTAGACCAGGTTGAATTCGACGTAGCGTCCTCGGCGGAACTCCTGGAACTGGCGCTGCTGTTCGGTGTAAGCCATGGCCTTGCGGCGCTGCACGATCGGCAGGTAGGCGTCGATGTACGCATTGCCGATGGCGCGGATGAAGGCGAAGCAGGTGTCGAAGTCCCACTCGTTCAAATCGTCGAAGAACAGGCCGCCGATGCCGCGCGGTTCGTTGCGGTGCTTGATATGGAAATACGTATCGCACCAGGCTTTGTAGCGCGAGTACACGTCCGGCCCGAACCGCGCACAGGCCTGCTCGGCAACGCGGTGCCAGTGGATGCAGTCTTCCTCGTTGCCGTAGTAGGGCGTGAGGTCGAAGCCGCCCCCGAACCACCACACCGGTTCTTCGCCTTCTTTTTCGGCGATGAAAAAGCGCACATTGGCGTGGGACGTCGGCACATGCGGGTTGTGCGGGTGGATCACCAACGACACGCCCAAGGCTTCAAAGCCGCGACCGGCCAGCTCGGGGCGATGCGCGCTGGCGGACGGTGGGAGACCGCTGCCGAACACGTGGGAAAAGTTAACGCCGCCTTTTTCGATGACCGTACCGTTTTCGATCACTCGGGTGCGACCGCCGCCACCGGCGGGCCGGGTCCAGGCGTCTTCGATAAAGCGAGTGTCCGTCTCGAAGGTTTCCAGGGCGCTGCAAATGCGGTCTTGCAGGTCGAGCAGGTAGGCTTTAACAGCCTCGGTGCGGGTAGTCATGGCATCACCTTGAATCGGGCAAAGCTACGCGAGGCCATGCGGCGTCGGCGGCAAATGGGCGCACAGGATACCACTGCGATTACGTGGCACTGCACTTAGGTGCGCCGCAGTTGACGAAGATCAAGCATAGGAGTGGGATAGAGGGCTACGCGAATTCGACCTCAGGAGAAGTGCAGATGGCCAAACGTATCCAGTTCAGCGCCCATGGCGGCCCCGAAGTGCTTGAGTATGTGGACTACACGCCGGCAGAACCTGGCCCGCAGCAGGTTCGTGTGCGCAACGAGGCCATCGGCCTGAACTTCATCGACACCTACTTCCGCAGCGGCCTTTACGCGCCGCCGGCCCTGCCCTCGGGCCTGGGCGCAGAGGGCGCCGGTGTGGTCGATGCCGTGGGCAGCGAGGTTACGCAATTCAAAGTCGGCGACCGCGTGGCCTACGGCAGCGGCCCGCTGGGCGCCTACAGCGAATTGCACGTACTGCCCGCCGCCAACCTGGTGCACCTGCCGGACGGCATCAGCTTCGAACAGGCTGCCGGTGCGATGCTCAAAGGCCTGACCGTGCAGTACCTGCTGCGTCAAACCTACGAATTGAAGGGCGGCGAAACCATTCTGTTCCACGCCGCCGCCGGTGGTGTGGGCTCGCTGGCCTGCCAATGGGCCAAAGCCCTGGGCGTGAAGCTCATCGGTACGGTGAGCTCGCCGGAAAAAGCCGCCTTGGCCAAATCCCTCGGCGCCTGGGAAACGATCGACTACAGCAAGGAAAACGTCGCACAACGCGTACTGGAATTGACCGACGGCAAAAAAGTCCCGGTGGTGTACGACGGCGTCGGCAAGGACACCTGGCTGACCTCGCTGGACAGCGTGGCGCCACGTGGGCTGGTGGTGAGTTTTGGTAATGCGTCGGGCGCGGTGGATGGGGTGAACCTGGGCATTCTGGCGGCCAAGGGCTCGCTGTATGTCACCCGGCCGACCTTGGCGACTTACGCCAGCAACCCGAAAGACTTGCAGGCGATGGCGGATGATTTGTTCTCGATGATCAAGAGCGGCAAGGTGCGCATTGACATCAACCAGCGGTTTTCGCTGGCGGACGCGGCGAAGGCGCAGACTGAGCTGTCGGGGCGGCGGACTACTGGGTCGACCATTTTGTTGCCGTGAGGCGATAGATCGCTGGGGTCAGTAATGGCCTCATCGCGGGCAAGCCCGGCTCCCACACTTTGATCGCATTCCAACTGAAGGAACGCGACCGAATGTGGGAGCGGGCTTGCCCGCGATGGCCGACCTCGGTCTCAGGAAGGCCGCACCACCTCACCCGTCGCCAAATCGCGAATCAGGCTCGGGTTCTTGCGCCCACCCAGAGCGCCGCCCAATACCCGATCTACCTGACCACGGAAGTATTGCTCCACGCGAAGCCGCGTGCGCGCAGCCGGGCGCCCTTGCGGGTTCGCCGAGGTGGAAATCAGCGGCCCGACCAGCGAGCACAAATCCCGCACCAGCGGATGATCAGTCACCCGCAACGCCACCGTGTCATGCACACCCGTTACCCACTCAGGCAGCAAGTCCTGATGGGGCACCAGCCAGGTATTGGGCCCAGGCCAGGTGCTGGCCATGCGCTCGATCCAGGTGTCCGGGAAGTCTTCAAAGAGAAAATCGAACTGGCGAATATTGTCCGCCACCAGGATCAGGCCCTTGTCCACCGACCGATTCTTGATCGCCAGCAGCCGGTCCACCGCTTCTTCGTTCCACGGATCGCAGCCAAGGCCCCAGACCGCTTCGGTCGGGTAGGCAATCACCGCGCCTGCGCGAATTTCCCGTGCGGTTTCCAGCACACGCCACCTGTTGACCATTACTCACTCTCCGGACTAAAGCTCTGCGCAGTTTACCGATCTTCTTTACAAAACCTAGCAGCGCGCAAGCCAGCGCCCGCTTTCGCAGATCACCTGGCCTTCGAGCTCAAGCTCAGTGAGAGTAGCCAGCACCTGGGACAACGGCCGCCCGCTGGCAAGGGCCAAGCCCTCGCTGGTGTGAGGCGCGGCATGCAGCAGCGCCACCAGCGGATGCGTGACCGGCACGGGCGCCGGCCGGGACAGCGCCTGCCAGCCACGTAACCCTTCCAGAATGTGCTCGATGGATTCCACCAGCGTCGCGCCATCGCGGATCAATTGGTGGCAGCCTTTGGCACCGGGGTGATGGATGGAACCCGGGATCGCATACACCTCGCGCCCTTGCTCGGCCGCCAGCCGCGCGGTGATCAGCGAGCCACTGGCCATGCTGGCTTCCACCACCAGCACGCCCAGCGACAGGCCACTGATGATCCGGTTGCGCCGGGGGAAGTTGCCAGCCTGTGGCGAGGCGTCCAACGGAAACTCGGAAACCACCGCGCTGCCCTGGGCAATCATCGTGGCTGCGAGCTGCCGGTGGCGCTGTGGATAAAAGTTTTCAAGCCCGGTGCCGAGCACGCCGATTGTCTGGCCGCCGACATCCAGCGCTGCCTGGTGAGCCGCGCCGTCTATGCCCAACGCAAGACCACTGGTGATGACAAAACCGGCGCTCGCCAAGCTGCGGGAAAAGGCCGCTGCGGTGTCCATGCCGGGTCGCGACGCACGGCGACTGCCGACCATGGCCAACTGCGGTTTTTCCAGGATTTTGGGGTCACCGGCGACGAACAATAGCGGCGGGGCATCGTCGATCTGGGCGAGGAGTGCCGGGTACTCAGGTTGGTCCCACATCAGCAAATGCTGGGCCGGCTGCTCCAACCACGCCAATGCTTCACTGGCACCGTCGCGTATTTCAGGGCTGCGGCGGGCATCGGCGCTCACGGCCGGCAACCCGAGGGAACGCCATGCACTGGCAGGGGCGCTGATGGCTTTTGAGGCAGAGCCGAAGGCTTCGAGCAACACACGAAAACGCTTGGAACCCAGTTCTGGCAGCCTGTGCAAGCGTAGTCGAGCTTCCAGTTCTGACGGGGAAATTTCGCTGCTGTTTATCGGATACATTTGATCATCCTTGACCGGAACAAGCTGTGGATAACTCTGTTGGTAACTTATTTAGCAGGCTATTTATTGTGTTTGTTGGGCAGTCTCGAATCGGTCCATGACTGCCAGCGAGCGTGAGGCGCTGAGAACCAGGCCATAGCTGAGCTTTTCATAGGTGCGAAACACCAGCAGCGTGCCGGCGCGTTCATCGGGGAGTTGGGTTGCCGCGCCGGTGAGGTTGTCGCGGATCGTCTCGCCGGCTTTGATCACGGTCAGCAATTGGCCTTCAACCAGCCCGTCGCGTCGGCCTTTGTTCAGGGTAACGGCGTCCAGTACGCCAATCTGGGTGACGCCTTTGGGAATGTCGATGATGTGCCCCTTAACAAAGGACGCACGCTTCACCGGGGCCGGGTCAACCGGAGGTTCGGCGCGCAGCAGCCGATCGCCGGGACGTACTTCCTGGGTGACTCGCTGCACCGCCAGCGTAGTGAGATCGCCGGCCATTACGAAGCGCGCGGTGCCGATGTTGTCGGCGTTGATGCCCAGCAATTCCTGAGTGTCGGGGTCGGTGTAGGCCTTGGCGCGGCGAAAAATCCCGTAATTGGGCTGTGTGGGGTCCAGGGCGCCCCTTGCATACACACGGTCGCCGTTGGCACCCAGCACCCGGCCCGCGTCGGCCGCGACAATGTAAGGCGCGTTGTCCAGGTCGTGGGCCGTGTCGAGTATGCGGTTGTGCAGTAAAAAGTACTGGATGGCCTGCTGCGTCGCCGGCTCCAGGCGCTGGCCGGACGGTGGGATCAAGGCCATCGTGAGCGGCGTCCACAGCAGCAAGACGAGTAGCGATTTCCTCATGGGGTCAATCTCCTTTATTATGTGCGTTCGCGTGAAATGCCATAGCCTTCGCGGCTTTCGCACCTTTCACACCGGCTGCCTGGGTCCATCCCACCGCCGATTTGCCTCTACCTCACATGTGCAGCAATTACGCTTATGGCTATTTTGAACATCCTCGAATTTCCCGACTCGCGCCTGCGCACGATCGCCAAACCGGTGGCCGTAGTGGACGACAAGGTTCGTCAGTTGGTCGATGACATGTTTGAAACAATGTATGAAGCCCCGGGCATCGGCCTCGCCGCCACCCAGGTCAACGTGCATCAGCGCGTCGTGGTCATGGACCTGTCGGAAGATCGCAGCGAACCGCGGGTGTTTATCAACCCCGAGTTCGAACCGCTGACCGAAGAGATGGGCGAATACCAGGAAGGCTGCCTCTCGGTGCCGGAGTTCTACGAGAACGTCGAACGCCCGCTGCGCGTGAAGATCAAGGCGCTGGACCGTGACGGCAAGCCCTACGAGCTGATCGCCGATGGCCTGCTGGCCGTGTGCATCCAGCACGAGTGCGACCACCTCAACGGCAAGCTGTTTGTCGATTACCTGTCCACGCTTAAACGCGACCGGATCAAGAAGAAGCTGGAAAAAAAGCATCGCCAGCAAGCTTGATGCCCTTCTTCCAAAGGCTTGCTGCGGCAAGCCTTTTTCTTTTGTGACTGTTTTTAACCGAGACCTCCCATGACCGAGCCACTGCGCATTGTTTTTGCCGGCACTCCCGAATTCGCTGCCGAACACCTCAAGGCGCTGCTTGCCAGCCCTTATGACATTGTCGCGGTGTACACCCAGCCGGACCGCCCGGCCGGTCGCGGGCAAAAACTGATGCCGAGCCCGGTCAAGCAGCTGGCGCTGGAACACAACATCCCTGTGCTGCAACCGCCAACCCTGCGCAACGCCGAGGCCCAGACGGAGCTGGCGGCGTTGAAGCCAGACCTGCTGGTGGTCGTGGCCTATGGCTTGATCCTGCCTCAGGCGGTGCTGGATATCCCGCGCCTGGGCTGCATCAACAGCCACGCTTCGCTGTTGCCACGCTGGCGCGGTGCGGCGCCGATCCAGCGCGCCGTGGAAGCCGGCGACCGTGAAAGCGGTGTGACCGTGATGCGCATGGAGGCGGGCCTGGACACCGGCCCGATGCTGCTGAAAGTCACCACCCCGATCACCGCCCAAGACACCGGCGGCAGCCTGCATGACCGTCTAGCCGAGCTGGGCCCGCCCGCTGTGGTCCAGGCCATCGCCGGCCTGGCTGCCGGCACCCTCGAAGGCGAAGTGCAGGACGACAGCCTGGCCACCTACGCCCACAAACTGAATAAAGACGAAGCGCGCATCGACTGGAGCCGCCCGGCCGTAGAGCTGGAGCGCCTGGTGCGCGCCTTCAACCCATGGCCGATCTGCCACAGCACACTCAGTGGCGAAGCCCTGAAAGTGCTGGCCGCCACCCTGGCTGAGGGCAAGGGCACCCCCGGCGAAATCATCGGCGCCAGCAAAGAAGGCCTGTTGGTCGCCTGCGGTGAACAGGCGCTGTGCCTGACCCGTCTGCAATTGCCCGGCGGTAAGGCGCTTAATTTCAGCGATTTGTTCAACAGCCGTCGTGAGAAATTTGCTCTGGGCACGGTTCTCGGGGCGGTCGCTCAATGAACCCGCGTCTGGCCGCCGCCAAGGCCCTCGCCGCCGTACTGAATGGCAAGGCTTCACTGAACAGTTCGCTGCCTACGCAGCTGGATAAGGTTGAAGACCGTGATCGCGGTTTCACCCAGGACCTGGCCTTTGGCACCGCGCGCTGGCAGCCACGCTTGTCGGCGCTGGCGGCCAAGCTGCTGCAAAAGCCGTTCAAAGCGGCGGATGCGGATGTGGAAGCGCTGCTGCTGGTCGGCCTCTATCAATTGCTCTACACCCGCGTGCCGGCCCACGCCGCCATCGGTGAAACCGTTGGGTGCGCCGACAAGCTGAAAAAACCTTGGGCCAAGGCGCTGCTCAACGCCGTGCTGCGCCGCGCCCAGCGTGAGAGCGAGGCGCTGCTGGCCGAGCTGGAACACGACCCGGTGGTGCGCACCGCACACCCGCGCTGGCTGCAAAAGTCCCTGAAAGCCTTCTGGCCTGAGCAATGGGAAGCCATCTGCGCGGCCAACAATGCGCACCCGCCAATGATTCTTCGGGTCAACCGTCGCCATCACAGCCGCGACGCCTACCTGCAATTGCTCACCGACGCCGGCATCAACGCCACGCCGTGCGTGTACAGCGTCGACGGCATCGTGCTGGAAGCGGCCACCGACGTACGCAGCCTGCCTGGTTTTGCCGAAGGCTGGATCAGCGTGCAGGACGAAGCCGCCCAACTGGCCGCCGACCTGCTCGACCTGGCGCCCGGCCAACGCGTGCTCGACGCCTGCTGCGCGCCGGGCGGTAAGACCTGTCACATTCTGGAAGTCGAAAAAGACCTCGCCGCTGTCGTCGCCGTCGACCTGGAAGCCAAGCGCCTGGTGCGCGTGCGTGAAAACCTCGCCCGCCTGGGCCTGAGCGCCGAGCTGATCGCCGCTGACGGCCGCGACACCGCCACTTGGTGGGACGGCAAACCCTTCCAGCGCATCCTGCTGGACGCGCCGTGCTCCGCCACCGGCGTGATTCGCCGCCACCCGGACATCAAGCTGACCCGCCAACCCGACGACATCGCCGCCCTGGCCGGGCTGCAAGGCGAACTGCTCGACGCCCTGTGGCCAACCCTGGAAGTCGGCGGCATTCTGCTCTACGCCACCTGCTCGACCTTGCCCACCGAGAACACCGAAGTAATCGAAGCCTTCCTCGCCCGCACCAGCGGCGCGCGCGAGCTGGACCTCGCCACGGCAGCCGGCATCAAGCAGCCTCACGGCCGTCAGCTGCTCGCGCAAGAAGGCGGACACGATGGCTTCTACTACGCCAAACTGATCAAGATTGCCGCCGCGCGCGGCTAATGGGTTTAAGGGAGTGACCGGATGAAAATCATCATCCTTGGGGCAGGGCAGGTCGGCGGCACGCTGGCCGAGCATTTGGCCAGCGAAGCCAACGACATCACGGTGGTCGACACCGATGCCGAGCGCCTGCGCAACCTCGGCGACCGTCTCGACATCCGCACCGTGCAAGGCCGCGCGTCATTCCCGACGGTGCTGCGCCAAGCCGGTGCCGACGATGCCGACATGCTGGTGGCCGTCACCAACAGTGACGAGACCAATATGGTCGCCTGCCAGGTCGCCCACACCCTGTTTCACACGCCCACCAAAATCGCCCGCGTCCGTGAGGCGGCTTACCTGACCCGTGCAGGGCTTTTCGACAACGACGCGATTCCAGTGGACGTGCTGATCAGCCCCGAACAAGTGGTGACTCACTACATCAAGCGCCTGATCGAAATTCCGGGCGCCTTGCAGGTGATCGACTTTGCCGAGGGCAAGGCGCAATTGGTCGCCGTTAAAGCCTATTACGGCGGTCCGCTGGTGGGCCAGCAATTGCGCCAGTTGCGCGAGCACATGCCGAATGTAGAAACCCGCGTGGCGGCGATTTTCCGGCGCGACCGGCCGATCCTGCCCCAGGGCGATACCGTGATCGAGGCCGACGACGAAGTGTTTTTCATCGCCGCCAAAGCGAATATTCGCGCGGTCATGAGCGAAATGCGCCGGCTGGACGAGACCTACAAACGCATCGTCATCGCCGGCGGTGGGCAGATCGGCGAGCGCTTGGCCGAAGCCATCGAAAGCCGCTACCAGGTGAAGATCATCGAGATGAACCCGGCGCGCTGCCGGCATTTGTCCGACACCCTCGACAGCACCGTCGTACTGCAAGGCAGCGCCTCGGACCGCGACCTGCTGATGGAAGAGAACATCGCCGACGCCGATATTTTCCTGGCACTGACCAACGATGACGAGGCCAATATCATGTCCTCGCTGTTGGCCAAGCGGCTGGGGGCGAAGAAGGTGATGACCATCATCAACAACCCGGCCTACGTCGACTTGATCCAGGGTGGCGATATCGACATCGCCATCAGCCCGCAGCTGGCCACCATTGGCACCTTGCTGGCTCATGTGCGCCGTGGCGATATCGTCAGCGTGCACTCACTGCGCCGGGGCGCGGCGGAAGCCATTGAGGCGATTGCCCATGGCGACTCAAAGTCGAGCAAGGTGATCGGCAAGGCCATCCGCGATATCGGCTTGCCGCCGGGCACCACCATTGGCGCGATCATTCGTGACGAAGAGGTGCTCATCGCCCACGACGATACGGTGATCGTCACGGGCGACCATGTGATTCTGTTTCTGGTGGACAAGAAACATATCCGCGATGTGGAGAAGTTGTTCCACGTGGGCTTGAGCTTTTTCTGATCAAAACATTCAGGTGAGCCTGCCGTCGTCATCGCGGGCAAGCCCGCTCCCACAGGTGATCGCGTTTTTAGCGCGCAAGCGGGCTTGCCCGCGATGACGCGATTGAAAACCTTACCCAGCTGAAAGGACACGCCACCATGCTCGAATCCCTGGAAAAAATGCTCGCCAAGGGTGTGGATAATTCATTGCTGCGCTTTGGCTTGGGCAAGGGTTATCTGGACGCGAAGGACAACGCCAAGGCGGCCGAGCATTTGCACAAGTGTGTCGAGTTTGATCCGAAGTATTCGGCGGCGTGGAAGTTGTTGGGCAAGGCGCAGGCGGGCTTGGGCGATAGTGCGGCGGCGCGGCTGGCGTGGGAGAAGGGCATTGAAACGGCCCAGGCCCATGGCGACAAGCAGGCCGAAAAAGAGATGACAGTGTTCCTGAAAAAGCTCGACCGCCAGGCCTGAATGGCGATCACACATGTGGGAGCGGGCTTGCCCGCGCAGGCGGAGTGTCAGTCACTGAATGTGTAGCTGATACACCGCCTTCGCGAGCAAGCCCGCTCCCACATTGTTTTTGCATCGACCTTGAGTCAGTCGAGTATCAATACCACCGCGCCTCACCCGGCGGGCGTTTCTTGAAGCGTTTCATGCTCCACATGTATTGGCTCGGGTAGGCGCCGACATAGCGCTCCACCACCTTGCTCATCGCCGCGCAGGATGTGGCGGTGTCGGTGCTGTACATGTCTTCCGGCGCCGCTTCCAGAATCACTTTGTAACCTGAACCGTCCGGCAGCCGCAGCGCATGCAGGAATACGCCCACCGCCTTATGGCCCGCAAGCATGTTCGGTACAAACTTGCTGGTCAGCGCCTGGGTGGCGAAGAACGGCACGAAGATCCCGGCCGATTCCGCCGGCTCCGGGTCGGCGGGAATGCCCACCTGGCCGCCTTTGCGCACTTCCTTGATCACGCTGAGAATGCCTTCCTTGGTGGACGCCGCCACGCGGTTGCCCAATTGCACGCGCTGTTTTTGCAGCAGTTCATCCACCGCCTTGAGCTTGGGCGGGCGGTAGAAAATGATCGGTTTGCACTGGTTGCAATAAAAGTGATTGAGCACTTCCCAGTTGCCCAGGTGGCTGGTGATGCCCACCACGCCTTTGCCCGAGGCCAGGGCTTCGTGCAGCACTTCGAGGCCTTCGACTTCGCGCACCAGGTCGATGGAACGCTGGGCCGGCCAGATCCAGGCGCAGGCGCTTTCCGTCAGGGACTTGCCGATGTCCATCAAGCTTTGGCCGACCAGGCGCTCGCGGGCGGCGGGGTCCATGTCCGGGAAGCATTTGGAGAGATTGATCCGCACTGTTTCGCGGGAGCGGTTGGGGGTTTTCCACATGATCCAGCCAATTGCCGTGCCCACGGCCTGAACAGCGCGCCAAGGCAACAAGGCAAACAACCGAAGAGCGCCTACCAGCAAGGCGCCTTTAAACTTTTCCACAGGTCACTCCTGATCGTGTGTGGTGCGCAAAGCCGGCATTCTAACCGGCGTTGGCCAAGTCCGCGTAACGGTCGCAGTCTTGAGTGTGGTCCATGACCATCCCGCTGGCCTGCATGAAGGCGTAGCAAATGGTCGGGCCGACGAAGGTGAAGCCGGCTTTTTTCAAGGCGCGACTCATGGCTTCAGCCTCGGGCGTAATCGCCGGGACCTCGCTGCGGTCCTTGAAGTGATTGACCTTGGGCACGCCGCCCACGAACGACCAGAGCAAACCCACTGGGTCTTCCAGCGCCAGCCAGGCCGCGGCATTGCGGCGGGTGGCGTTGAGCTTCAGGCGATTGCGCACGATGCCAGGGTCGAGCATCAGCGCCTCGATCTCGGCATCGCTGAGGCGCGCCAGACGCTGTGCATCAAAGCCGAACAGGACCTTTCGATAATGCTCGCGTTTGCGTAAAACGGTGATCCAGGACAGGCCCGCCTGGAACCCTTCGAGCAAAAGCAACTCGAACAGACCCTGCGCATCGCGCAGCGGCGTTCCCCACTCCTGATCGTGATAAGCCATGTACAGCGGATCTTCAGAACACCAAAAGCAGCGTGGCATAAGGCTCCAGGGGATGGTGGCGCGGCCGAATCGGGTATACTCCCGCTCTTTAAATCGCAGCCCAAGTAACAGGTGAATTTCGTGAGCCAGCCTACGCCAGCCGTGCGTACCTTCCAAGACTTGATCCTCGCCCTCCAGCAATACTGGGCCGAGCAAGGTTGTGTGGTACTTCAGCCCTACGATATGGAAGTAGGCGCCGGCACTTTCCACACCGCTACATTCCTGCGGGCCATTGGCCCGGAAACCTGGAACGCCGCTTATGTGCAGCCCAGTCGTCGCCCGACTGACGGCCGCTACGGCGAAAACCCGAACCGCCTGCAGCACTACTACCAGTTCCAGGTGGTACTCAAGCCCAACCCGGACAACTTCCAGGAGCTGTACCTGGGCTCGTTGAAACATGTCGGCCTGGACCCACTGGTGCACGACATCCGTTTCGTCGAAGACAACTGGGAATCGCCAACCCTGGGTGCCTGGGGCCTGGGCTGGGAAGTCTGGCTCAACGGCATGGAAGTGACGCAGTTCACGTACTTCCAGCAAGCGGGCGGCATCGAGTGCTACCCGGTGACCGGCGAGATCACCTACGGCCTGGAGCGCCTGGCCATGTACCTGCAAGGCGTGGACTCGGTCTACGACCTGGTGTGGGCTGACGGCCCGTTCGGCAAGGTCACCTATGGCGATGTGTTCCGTCAGAACGAAGTGGAGCAGTCCACTTACAACTTCGAACATGCCAACGTCGACAAGCTGTTCGAGCTGTTCGACTTCTATGAAAGCGAAGCCAAGCGCCTGATCGAACTCGACCAGCCGCTGCCGTTGCCAAGTTATGAAATGGTGTTGAAGGCCTCCCATACCTTCAACCTGCTGGATGCCCGCCGTGCCATCTCGGTCACCGCGCGCCAGCAATACATCCTGCGTGTGCGCACCCTGGCGCGTTCCGTCGCCCAAGCCTACCTGCTGGCGCGCGCCAAGCTGGGCTTCCCGATGGCAACCCCGGACCTGCGTGATGAAGTGTTGGCTAAGCTGGAGGCTGCACAATGAGTGCTCAAGATTTTTTGGTTGAACTGGGCACCGAAGAGCTGCCACCCAAGGCACTCAACACCCTGGCCGACGCGTTCCTGGCCGGTATTGAGAAAGGCCTGCACAGCGCTGGCCTGAAATTCGCGGCGAAAAAAGTCTACGCCGCGCCACGTCGTCTGGCTGTGTTGCTGACCGCGCTGGAAACCCAGCAGCCGGACCGCAGCATCAACCTCGACGGCCCGCCGCGCCAGGCCGCTTTCGATGCGGAAGGCAACCCGACTCAAGCAGCCCTGGGCTTTGCCAAGAAGTGCGGCGTCGAGCTGAGCGAGATCGACCAGAGCGGCCCGAAACTGCGTTTCAGCCAGGTCATCACCGGCAAGCCGACGGCGAGCCTGTTGCCGACCATCGTTGAAGATTCCCTCAACGACCTGCCGATCCCCAAGCGCATGCGCTGGGGTGCTCGCAAAGAAGAATTCGTACGCCCAACCCAATGGCTGGTGATGCTGCTAGGTGATCAGGTGATCGACTGCACGATCCTCGCTCAGCAGGCGGGCCGTGACTCGCGTGGTCATCGCTTCCACCACCCAGAAGCCGTGCGCATCACGTCGCCCGCCAACTATGCCGCCGACCTGCGCGCCGCCTACGTGCTGGCTGATGCCAACGAGCGTCGCGAGCTGATCAGCAAGCGCACCGAAGAGCTGGCCCGCCTGCAGGAAGGCACCGCCATCGTGCCGCCAAGCCTGCTCGATGAAGTGACCGCTTTGGTTGAGTGGCCAGTGCCGCTGGTGTGCTCGTTCGAAGAGCGTTTCCTCGACGTGCCACAAGAAGCGCTGATCACCACCATGCAGGACAACCAGAAGTATTTCTGCCTGCTGGACGTGGACGGCAAGTTGCTGCCGCGCTTCATCACCGTGGCCAACATCGAAAGCAAGGACCCGCAGCAGATCATCGCCGGTAACGAGAAAGTCGTTCGTCCGCGCCTGACCGACGCCGAGTTCTTCTTCAAGCAAGACAAGAAGCAGAAGCTCGAAGACTTCAACCTGCGCCTGCAGAACGTGGTGTTCCAGGAAAAACTCGGCAGCGTCTACGACAAAGCCGTGCGCGTTTCCAAGCTGGCAGCCTACATTGCGCCGCGCATTGGCGGTGACGCTGCCTGGGCTGCCCGCGCTGGCCTGCTGTCCAAATGTGACCTGGCCACCGAAATGGTCGGCGAGTTCCCGGAGATGCAAGGCGTTGCCGGTTACTACTACGCCCTCAACGACGGCGAGCCAGACGATGTAGCCCTGGCGCTGAACGAGCAGTACATGCCGCGCGGTGCCGGTGCTGAGCTGCCAACCACCTTGACCGGTGCGGCCGTGGCCATCGCCGACAAGCTGGACACTCTCGTCGGTATCTTCGGTATCGGCATGTTGCCCACCGGCAGCAAAGACCCGTACGCCCTGCGCCGTGCTGCCTTGGGCGTGCTGCGTATCCTGATCGACAAAAAGCTCGACCTCGACCTGACCCAGGCCGTGGTGTTTGCGGTCGGCCAGTTCGGTGGCAAGGTCAAGCAAGCCGGTTTGGCCGAGCAAGTCCTGGAGTTCGTGTTCGACCGCCTGCGTGCGCGTTACGAAGACGAAGGCGTGGATGTTTCGGTGTACCTGTCGGTCCGTGCCCTGCAACCCGGCTCGGCGCTGGACTTCGATCAGCGAGTGCAGGCCGTACAGGCCTTCCGCAAGCTGCCGGAAGCCGATGCACTGGCTGCCGTGAACAAGCGCGTCTCGAACCTGCTGAGCAAGGCCGACAACCTCGGCAATACCGAAGTCGACCCGGGCCTGTTTGCCGATGCCAAGGAGTTCTCGTTGAACTCGGCCATCGCCAAGGCCGAAAACGCAGTGAAGCCGCTGCTGGCTGAACGCAACTACGCCGAAGCACTGGCGCGCCTGGCCACCTTGCGTGAGCCGGTGGATGCGTTTTTCGAAGCCGTGATGATCAATGCCGACGATGCCGGCGTGCGGAAAAACCGCTACGCCATGCTGGCGCGTCTGCGTGGTTTGTTCATCAACATCGCTGACATTTCCGTACTGGGCTGATCATGTTGAAACTGCTGATTCTCGATCGAGACGGAGTGATCAATTACGACTCCGACGCTTACATCAAGTCGGTGGCAGAGTGGATTCCACTGCCCGGCTCGATCGAGGCCATCGCGCAGTTGAGCAAAGCCGGCTGGACAGTGGCCATCGCCACCAACCAGTCCGGCATCGCCCGTGGTTATTACGACATCGCTACCCTGGACGCCATGCACGCGCGCTTGCGCACGTTGGTGGCCGAGCAGGGCGGTGAGGTGGGGCTGGTGGTGTACTGCCCCCACGGGCCGGATGAGGGCTGCGATTGCCGCAAACCCAAGCCTGGCATGTTGAAAACCATTGCAGAACATTACAAGGTGCCCTTGGCTGGGCTATGGTTCGTCGGGGACAGCCTCGGTGACCTGGAGGCGGCCAAAGCCGTCGACTCTCAGCCAGTTTTGGTTAAGACCGGGAAAGGCGAAAAGACCCAGGCGAAAGACCTGCCGGTAGGCACTTTGATTTTTGACGATCTGGCGGCAGTTGCCGCAGAACTTATCAACAACTAGCCGCCCTCGACTTCCTGACCAAGGACTGTTCGGGAGTGCGCTTTTAACAGGCGGGCCGTGTCCCGCAACGGTAAATGCCGCCATGTCGATCTTGCAGGCCATCAGAACCTTTTTCTTTTACCTGCTGCTGGGCACCAGTTCGTTTCTCTGGTGCACCCTGAGCTTTTTTATTGCGCCGTTCCTGCCGTTCAAGGCGCGCTATCGCTTTATCAACGTTTATTGGTGCCGCTGTGCGCTGTGGCTGACCAAGGTGTTCCTGAACATCCGTTTCGAAGTGAAGGGCGCTGAAAATGTCCCGGAGCAGCCCTGCGTGATTCTGTCGAACCACCAGAGCACCTGGGAAACGTTCTTCCTCTCCGCGTACTTTTCGCCGTTGAGCCAGGTGCTCAAGCGCGAGCTGCTGTATGTGCCGTTTTTCGGCTGGGCCATGGCCATGTTGCGCCCGATCGCCATTGATCGTGACAACCCCAAGGCCGCGCTCAAGCACGTCGCCAAAAAAGGCGATGAGTTGCTCAAGGATGGCGTCTGGGTACTGATCTTTCCGGAAGGCACGCGTGTGCCTTACGGCACCGTAGGTAAATTCTCGCGGGGCGGCACCGCCCTGGCGGTCAACGCCAACCTGCCGGTATTGCCGATTGCGCATAACGCCGGCAAGTTCTGGCCGAAGACCGGTTGGGCCAAACGCGCAGGCACCATCACGGTGGTGATTGGCGAGCCGATGTACGCAGAAGGCGAAGGACCACGTGCCATTGCAGCGTTGAATGACCGCGCCGCAGCGTGGAATGAAGCGCAGCAACGGTCCATGGGTTCATTGCCTCCCGAGCCTGTGGTGGTAGAGACGCCGGCGATTTGAGCGTCTGTGGATAACCTGTGTACGGTTTGTTGGCGAATCGACGTTTTTGGTTCATAAGAAGCTGATTTACTTACATATTTCTGAAGCTAATAAAATCGCGAAAAACGTGCATAAGTTTTTTTGCGCATTAAAAAACCGGTCCTTTTGGCCGGTTTTTTATGCACAGCAGAAAACCAGGTTTTTTACGTATCAAGCAGGGGCAGTTTCAGGCTGAAGGTCGATCCTTTGCCTAACTCGCTCTCGCACAGGACACGACCGCCATGGCGCTCAATCACGGCTTTGACCATGGTCAGCCCCAGTCCCAAACCTTCACTGCCCTGGGCTGAATCGAAGCGTCGGTACTGGCTGAACAACTCCGGCAAATCCCCGGGCGCGATGCCTGGCCCCTGATCGCTGATGCGGCATTCCAACCAACCTTGCGTGCTGCCATGGCTCAGCGTGACGGTGGTGCCTGACGGGGAGTACTTGATGGCGTTTTCCAGCACGTTGAACAGCGCCCGTGTCAGCAATGATTGATCGGCTGAGACCATGCCCTCGTCCGCCTCATCCAGATCGTGCACCAGGTGAATGCCTTTGAGCTGCGCGATCACTGCCACCTGGTCAAAGGCATCCATGACCAGCATGGCAAATAGCGTCGGCTGGAAGTGGTAGCCGTCAGCTTCGGCTTTGGCCAACTGCACGAAGGATTCGGTGAGGCTCAATGCGCGTTTCACCTGTTGTTCGATCTGGGCAAATATCGGTGAATCGCCGTTGTGCACATCCAGCAATGCCAGGATCGCCGAGTGCGGTGCACGCAGGTCATGGGACAGGAAGCGCAACATCGTCTCGCGGTGCTGTTGGGCTTCACGCTCCTTGCTCAAGTCGGTAAGGCTCAGCAGCCAGCCAAGGGCGACATCACCTTCGGCCGGCAGCAAAGGTGCCAGCTCCATGCGCAGACTGCGCTGGTGGATATCACGAAACTCGATAAGCTGCAGCGCCGACAGGGCAGGGCGAACACCATTGTGCAGCGGCGGGTAGCCGAGGTCGGCGAGTTGCTCCAATAGATTTGTGGCCACCAGATCGTTGCCGAACACCTCACGGGCGACGCGGTTGGCCAGCAGGATGCTGCCGTGGGGATCGGTAATCAGGGTCGCCACCGGCAGGCACTCCAACCCGTCCGCCATAAAGCGTCGCGTGTCGCGCGTGCGGCTTACCGCCTGCTCAAGCGCAAAGATCCGCCCCTGCAATACGTCACCTTTGCTGGCGGGCGCACGGCGGCGCTCGGGCAGCACTTTGGGTTCGTTATCCAGGCGTGCCAGTTCCCAACCGAAGTAAGCAAGGATCACGCTCAGGCGGCGCCAATTCCAGATCAGGTAGCTGAGCAGCAGCCCGATCAGACACGCTGCGGGTGACCACCAATGCCCCAGGCGCAGCAAGGCCCATGAGCCGAGCAGTGCGGTGACCATGCAAGCCAGGGTCATCCATAGCGCATAGCGCGGCCGATACAACAGCAGCCCCAGCAGCAACGCCACCAGCGAAGCGGCCATCAATGCGGCAAGCCAGCCTGGAAGATCGACGATGCTGCGCCCCAGCAGCAATCCATTAAGGATGTTGGCCTGGATCTCCACTCCGGCCGTAGAGCCCACCGTGGAAGAGAGGGGCGTGACAAAGCGATCACCCATTCCATAGGCCGTGGCACCGACCAATATCAACCGGCCACGCAACACGTCAGGCGGTACCTCGCCCTGTAATACGCTGACGTAGGACACGCTGGGAAAGTGGCCCTGCGCGGTATAAGGGACACGAACCGCGTGTTCACGATGCCAATGCTGACCGTCAGGTTCCCTGGCGAGCCCTGGCATGGGTGATGTTTGCCCAGTCAACGTATAGGCGAGCCATGCCAGCTGCGCAAGCGTGTTACCGGGCGGACCCTCGCGCATATACAGGCTGCGTACGACACCGTCGTTATCGGCTTCGACATTGATCTGGCCCATGCCTTTGGCGCATTTGAGCAGTGGCAACAGTTGCTCATCCGGCGCGTCTGAACTCGCCGTGGGCAACAACACATTGCCGGCCTTGCACACCGCGTCGGCCAGTCGTTGGTCATCCGCCGCTTCGCCGGGCTCGCTGAAGATCACATCAAACAATATGCCTGCCGGTCGAGCAGCACTGAGCCGGTCAATCAGGTCAGCATGCACGCTGCGTGGCCAGGGCCACTGGCCTAGCTTTTTCAGGCTTTGGTCATCAATAGTCACCAGCAGGATCCGCGGGTCGACCGGCAATGGCGTCAGGCGACGAAGGCTGTCGTACAGCGGGTTATTGAGGGCCAGACCTGGGCTCAAAGACAGGTAAACCGTGAAGGGCAGCAGGACCAGGCCAATCAACAGCCACTCACGTATCAAACCGTGGAACAGCAGTTGCGCTCGGGTGGGTTGGCGTTTTTCGGATTTTCGCCACAGCATCACCGGGCCACCGTCGCAGGCGTGTAGAGGTGTCGAGAGTGGATAGTTGAACGCGCCATATGCCCCGGCTTCTCCCTGTTCGATATGAGCGGTGTACTGAACCCAGTGAAGCTCATATCGGTCTCACTGTTAGACTTTCCTGAGCGCTTCATGCTGAACCTTTTCCTTACGGGCAGGAGTGGGTATCTTTCCTCCAAGGTATCGAGGTCTTCCAACGGATTAAAGGCTCTTTGATATCAGCGTATCGATAGATTCATGGTCCGCTGAATCTGACCACAATTATTCAGATTCGATGGCCGGCATTTGCGCCGTTTTTTTAGTAGAAGGGACCCACCCATGCGTGTCGCAATACTGGATGACGAGCCCGCTGAGTTGCGCCGGGTTGAGCAGACACTGCGACAGATTCCCAGCACCGCGGAACAGCCGTGGTCCGTGCATTGCTTCGAGCGTGGTGAAGACCTGCTGCGCCAGCTGCGCCGGGAGACCTTTGACTTGCTGATACTCGACTGGCAACTGCCCGACATCACCGGTATCGCGTTGCTGCGCTGGACCCGCGAGCACATGGAATCACCGCCCGCCGTGATCATGCTCACCAGTCGGGACGCCGAGAGCGATATCGTCACTGCGCTGAACAGTGGGGCGGATGATTACGTCAGTAAACCTTTCCGGCCCAATGAACTGAAAGCCCGGATCACAGCCGTTCTGCGTCGCCATGGTCTGCAAAAAGCAACCGCCCATGAAGTGCAGAGCTTCAACGATCTGACCTTCGACGATGCTGAACTGACCGTCACTCGTGCGGGCAAACCTATCAACCTGACTGAGCGTGAATACCGCTTGGCCAGTTGCTTGTTCGCCAATCTGGCGCGTCCGTTGTCCCGTGAATACCTGTATGAACGGTTCTGGTCTCATGAGGAGATGGTCTCTTCGCGGCCGCTGGACACTCATATCTATCGCCTGCGCAACAAGCTGGGACTAACCGCCGACCGTGGCTGGCAACTGTTGACCATCTATGGATACGGTTATCGGTTGGAGAGTGTGGCGGCAGTAAACTCGAACCAATAAGCTTGATGTTCCACGTGGAGCATTGGGAAAACGGCTTATTTCGACCCAATAAAAAAGGCCAACGCTGAGCGTTGGCCTTTTTGTTTTAGCAGGCTGATCTGATCAGAAGTCCAGGTTGGACACTGCCAGGGCATTGCTTTCGATGAAGTCACGGCGAGGTTCGACCGCATCACCCATCAGGGTGTTGAAGATCTGGTCTGCGCCAATGGCGTCTTCGATGGTCACGCGCAACATGCGACGCTGAGCTGGGTCCATGGTGGTTTCCCACAGCTGATCAGGGTTCATTTCGCCCAGACCTTTGTATCGCTGAATAGTGTGACGCTTGGTGCTTTCTGCCATCAGCCAATCAAGGGCTTCTTTGAATTCCTTGACCTGCTTCTTGCGTTCGCCACGCTGAATGTAAGCACCATCGTCCAGCAAGGTGCTCAATTGCGCGCCCAGCGTAACGACGGTTTTGTAGTCGTTACTGCCGAAGAAGTCGCGGTTGAAGGTGACGTAGTTCGACAGGCCGTGGGAGATCAGTTCGACCTCTGGCAGCCACACATTACGCTCACGGTCTTCACGCAGGCTGGCTTTGTACACCAAGCCAGACTTCTCGACGGTACGCAGGCGCACTTCGTACTGGGCCAGCCAATCCTGCATCGCTGCGTGATCGCCCAACTGCTCCAGGCTGACGGCCGGCAGGTAGATGAAGTGCTCGGTCAGCTCCTGAGGGTACAGACGCGACAGACGCTTGAGGGTCTTCATGACCATGCGGAAATCGTTAACCAGACGCTCCAGCGCCTCACCAGAGATACCCGGGGCTTCGTCGTTCAAATGCAGGCTGGCATCTTCCAGGGCCGACTGCGTCATGTACTCTTCCATGGCGTCGTCGTCTTTGATGTATTGCTCTTGCTTGCCTTTTTTCACTTTGTACAACGGCGGCTGAGCGATGTAGATATAGCCACGCTCGATCAGTTCAGGCAGCTGACGGAAGAAGAAGGTCAGCAGCAGGGTACGGATGTGCGAACCGTCGACGTCAGCATCAGTCATGATGATGATGTTGTGGTAGCGCAACTTGTCGATGTTGTACTCGTCGCGACCGATACCGCAGCCCAGGGCTGTGATCAACGTGCCGACTTCCTGAGAGGAAATCATCTTGTCGAAGCGGGCTTTCTCAACGTTGAGGATCTTACCCTTCAACGGCAGGATCGCCTGGGTGCGACGGTTACGACCCTGCTTGGCGGAACCGCCAGCAGAGTCACCTTCCACCAGGTACAGCTCGGAGAGGGCAGGGTCCTTCTCCTGGCAGTCAGCCAGTTTGCCCGGCAGGCCGGCGATATCCAGCGCGCCTTTACGACGGGTCATCTCACGGGCTTTACGCGCGGCTTCACGGGCACGTGCAGCGTCGATCATTTTGCCGACAACCAGCTTGGCTTCGTTCGGGTTCTCCAGCAGGAAGTCGGAGAAGTATTTGCCCATCTCCTGTTCCACAGCGGTCTTCACTTCGGAAGACACCAGCTTGTCTTTGGTCTGGGAGCTGAACTTAGGATCTGGCACTTTTACCGAGATAATCGCGGTCAGGCCTTCACGTGCGTCGTCACCGGTGGTGGCCACCTTGTGCTTCTTGGCCAAGCCTTCGGCTTCGATGTAAGTGTTCAGGTTACGCGTCAACGCTGAACGGAAACCCACCAAGTGAGTACCGCCATCGCGCTGAGGAATGTTGTTGGTGAAGCACAACAGGTTCTCGTTGAAGCTGTCGTTCCACTGCAGGGCGATTTCTACACCGATGCCATCTTCACGCTGGATATTGAAGTGGAACACCTGGTTGACCGCAGTCTTGTTGGTGTTCAGGTATTCAACAAATGCGCGCAGGCCGCCTTCGTACTTGAACAGCTCTTCCTTGCCGCTGCGCTCGTCTTTGAGAACGATGCCTACACCGGAATTGAGGAAGGACAGTTCACGAATACGCTTGGCCAGGATGTCCCAGCTGAAGTGGATATTCTTGAAGGTTTCAGCCGATGGTTTGAAGTGGATCTGCGTACCGGTGGATTCGCTGTCACCGACGATTTTCATCGGCTCTTGTGGCACGCCGTGCACGTAAGTCTGTTCCCAGATCTTGCCGCTACGGCGAACGGTCAGAATCAGCTCTTCAGACAAAGCGTTCACTACCGACACACCTACACCGTGCAAACCGCCGGAGACTTTATAGGAGTTGTCGTCGAACTTACCGCCGGCGTGGAGCACGGTCATGATGACCTCTGCCGCCGAAACGCCTTCTTCTTTGTGCACGTCTACCGGAATGCCGCGACCATTGTCGCGCACGGTGATGGACTCATCCGGATGGATGATGATGCTGATGTCGTCGCAGTGACCGGCCAACGCTTCGTCGATGGAGTTGTCGACCACCTCGAAGACCATGTGGTGCAGACCGCTACCATCATCGGTGTCGCCAATGTACATACCGGGACGTTTGCGTACGGCATCCAAACCTTTCAGCACTTTAATGCTGGTCGAGTCGTACGTGTTTTCTTCGCTCATGCCTTCACTCCCGATGGTCGTGGGTCTGGGTGATACGGCCTTGTTCCACGTGGAACAAAGCGACTGGCGTTTCCGTCTGCCAGCCTTCCCTCAATAATTCGTGGTCTACACAGGTAATAAATACCTGGCAGCGTAAGTCTTCCAACAAGCGGCATAACGCGCGGCGGTGTTGCTCGTCGAGTTCGGACGGCAAGTCATCCACCAGATAAATACACTGACCGCGTCGGGCTTGGCTTACCAAATGCCCCTGGGCGATACGCAGTGCGCACACCACCAACTTCTGCTGACCGCGGGACAAGATATCCGCGGCATTATGTGCGCCTAATCTAAGGCGCAGATCAGCCCGTTGGGGGCCTGACTGGGTATGGCCAATTTGCTGATCCCGTTGCAAGGACGTGGCGAGCACTGCGCTCAGCTCACGTTCTTTATCCCAACCACGGTAGTAGCTCAGCGTCAGTCCTTCGAGATCCAACAACTCACTCAAGGTCTGCTCAAAGACTGGTTTCAAGGCTTTGATATAGGCGCGGCGGTATTCATCTATTTCGTCGCTGGCCAGGCACAGTTCCCGGTCCCAGGCTGCTTGCGAAGCGGCGTCAAGTGTACCATGCCGCAGCCATGAGTTCCGCTGCCGCAGGGCCTTCTGCAGGCGCTGCCAAGTGGCCATGAAACGCGGTTCCACGTGGAACACTCCCCAATCGAGGAACTGCCTGCGGATCTTCGGTGCACCTTCCAGCAGGCGGAAGCTGTCGGGGTTGATCAGCTGCAAAGGCAGGATTTCCGCCAACTGCGCCGCGCTGCGCGCATTTTGCCCATCAATGCGAATTTGAAATTCCCCGCCGCGATCACGGGATATGCCCAGGCTACTGTGTCCGCCTTCAGCCAATTCAACTTGGCCGAATACCGTGCATGCCAACTGCTCGTATTGAATTACCGGCAAAAGGCGTGCACTGCGAAAAGAACGGGCGAGCCCCAGCAAATGAATGGCTTCCAGCACGCTGGTTTTGCCACTGCCGTTGGCGCCGTGGAGGATATTGATGCGGGGGGAGGGGGAGAAGGTCACCGGGTGCAGATTGCGCACCGCGGTGACCGAGACGCGACTAAGGGACATCTAGCTTCTGCTGAGCATGATTACAGGCGCATCGGCATAACTACGTAAGCCGAGTCGTCGTTATCAGATTCTTGCACCAGGGCGCTGCTGTTGGAGTCGGACAGAATCAGGCGAACCTGTTCGGTGGTCATCACGCCCAGCACGTCCAACAAATAGCTCACGTTGAAGCCGATCTCCAGCGAGCCGCCGTTGTAATCAACGCCTACTTCTTCTTCCGCTTCTTCCTGCTCGGGGTTATTCGCCTGAATTTTCAGCTGACCGTTGGCCAGTTGCAGACGGATACCGCGGTACTTTTCGTTCGACAGAATCGCGGTACGGCTGAACGCTTCGCGCAAGGCCTGACGATCGCCGATCACCAGCTTGTCGCCACCTTTAGGCAGCACGCGCTCGTAATCCGGGAACTTGCCGTCGACCAACTTGGAGGTGAAGGTGAATTCGCTGGTAGTGGCGCGAATGTGGTGCTGGCCCAGGACGATGCTGACGTTACCGTCCGGCTCGGTGAGCAGACGCGCCAATTCGAGGATACCTTTACGCGGGACAATAACTTGGTGGCGATCTGGCTGACCAATATCAGCGCGCATCGAGCACATCGCCAGACGGTGACCGTCGGTGGCCACGGCGCGGATGATGCCTTCAGAGACTTCCAGCAACATACCGTTGAGGTAGTAGCGCACGTCCTGCTGGGCCATGGCGAAGCTGGTGCGCTCGATCAAACGGCGCAGTTTGCTTTGTTCCAGGCTGCAAGTCAGCGAGCCCGGACCTTCTTCGACGGTCGGGAAGTCATTGGCTGGCAAGGTGGACAGCGTAAAGCGACTGCGGCCGGCCTTGACCACCAACTTCTGCTCATCGACCTTGATGTCGATCAGCGCTTCGTTTGGCAAGCTTTTGCAGATGTCCATCAGCTTGCGCGCAGGTACGGTGATCTCGCCCGGCTCTGCAGGCTCTTCCAGCTGTACGCGACCAACCAGCTCGACCTCAAGGTCGGTACCGGTCAAAGACAATTGCTGGCCTTCGACAACCAGCAATACGTTGGAAAGCACCGGCAAGGTCTGTCGGCGCTCGACGACGCCTGCGACCAGTTGCAGGGGTTTCAACAGGGCTTCGCGTTGAATGGTGAAATGCATGGTCTAGTCCCTTGCCTTAATAAGCTGCGCTGGTGTCATCACGTAGTCAGTGTTCGCAGCAGGTTCTTGTAGTCCTCGCGAATATCCGCGTCGGATTCCTTAAGTTCGTTGATCTTGCGGCACGCGTGCAAGACCGTGGTGTGGTCGCGACCGCCAAACACATCACCGATTTCCGGCAGGCTGTGGTTGGTCAGCTCTTTGGAGAGCGCCATCGCCACCTGACGTGGACGTGCCACCGAGCGCGAACGGCGCTTGGACAACAGGTCGGAAATCTTGATTTTGTAGTACTCAGCCACCGTGCGCTGGATGTTATCCACACTCACCAGCTTATCTTGCAAGGCCAACAAGTCTTTGAGGGATTCGCGGATCAACTCGATGGTGATATCGCGGCCCATAAAGTGCGAGTGAGCAATGACCCGCTTGAGCGCGCCTTCGAGCTCACGCACGTTGGAACGAATGCGTTGAGCAATGAAGAAAGCTGCATCGTGTGGCAGATCAACTTTCGCCTGGTCTGCCTTTTTCATCAGGATCGCGACGCGGGTTTCCAGCTCCGGCGGTTCTACCGCAACGGTCAGGCCCCAGCCGAAGCGTGACTTCAAACGTTCTTCCAGGCCTTCGATTTCCTTCGGGTAACGGTCGCTGGTCAAGATGACCTGCTGACCGCCCTCGAGCAAGGCGTTGAAGGTGTGGAAAAACTCTTCCTGAGAACGTTCCTTACGGGCGAAAAATTGAATGTCATCGATCAGCAACGCATCAACCGAGCGGTAGAACCGCTTGAACTCGTTGATTGCGTTGAGCTGCAAGGCCTTGACCATATCAGCGACGAAGCGCTCCGAGTGCAGGTACACAACCTTGGCATTCGGGTTCTTCTTTAATAGGTGATTACCCACAGCGTGCATCAAGTGGGTTTTACCCAAGCCGACGCCACCATAAAGGAAGAGCGGGTTGTAACCATGCTTGGGGTTGTCGGCGACTTGCCAGGCGGCCGCGCGGGCCAACTGGTTGGATTTACCTTCGACGAAGTTTTCAAAGGTGAACGTACGGTTCAGGTAGCTGGTGTGCTTGAGCGCACCCTCGACCTGCACGGTGCGCTGTTCGGCGCGTACCGGTGCTTGCTGCGAGCTGGCGCCGGCCATTGGGTCGAAACTGTCGCGGGACGGTTCTTCATTTATAGGCGCGTTTTTCTGCGCCGATGATTTGGAAGGCGTCTGGGCGACGGGTGCTGGCGAGTTATTAACAGGCGCGGCCGCGGCCTGAGCCTGCGAGGCGCTCGCTGCCAACGGTGCATTCGGCGCGGCACGCGGGGCAGAGCTACGTTTGCTGCCTATTAACAGGGAGAGTACGGGCGCGAGGCCATTGCCGTGTTCGTCGAGCAATTCGAGAACGCGGCTCAGGTACTTCTCATTAACCCAATCGAGAACAAAACGATTCGGCGCGTAGACGCGCAACTCGTCGCCTTCGGCTTCGACCTGTAGCGGACGGATCCAGGTGTTGAATTGCTGGGCAGGCAGCTCTTCGCGCAAAAGCTCCACGCACTGCTGCCAAAGTTCCACTGACACGGATATCCCCTAAGTTGAAAGCCGGTGAGGCAAAAACAGCCGCCATTGTAGCGGCCAGCCGCCCACTTATCCACATGTAGGTTGCTCACAGGGCACCCAAAATCAATGCGTTAAGCGCAAAAAAGCCGACCAATGGTCTGTGCATAAGCTCTGTGGATAAGCGCACCTAAGCTCGTTGTACAAGTGGGGTCGAAAGTCTGTGGGTAACTGGCCTGTGGATAACAACCCATTCCACGCACAGGTTATCCGACAGCGCAGCACAGGCAGAGCACCGTTTCTCCCCCTAGTTGTCATTCTCTGTACATCAGGTGGAATATGGGCTCAGAGCAGTTATCCACAGAGGATCGCCTCCCTAGCTTTTATAAGCTTTACAGAAAAGCTTTAAATAACTTCCTTCTTTATTTTTATATCTATGGCATTGCTCATGAAAGCCGGGCGAGCCGAAAAGGCCCAATCGCCTGCAGAGATCTAATTAAAGGAAAAGCTGGTTGGAAATTGACCTAGAGGCTTGCTTTCTCTAGAATCGCCGGTCTCTTAAAACGGGGGCCATTCCGGCCCGTTGTGGACGAACCAGGTAACAACGCCATGAAACGTACTTTCCAACCAAGCACCATCAAACGCGCCCGTACTCACGGCTTCCGTGCTCGCATGGCCACCAAGAACGGCCGTGCTGTCCTGTCGCGTCGCCGCGCCAAAGGTCGTGCGCGTCTGGCAGTTTGATAATCCGGTACTGGTGGTGAGTCAGGACTTCAGTCGGGAAAAGCGTCTGCTAACCCCCCGGCATTTCAAGGCAGTCTTTGACTCCCCCACCGGCAAGGTTCCGGGGAAAAATCTCCTGCTCCTTGCGCGTAACAACGATCTGGATCACCCCCGCCTCGGGTTGGTGATCGGCAAGAAGAGCGTAAAGCTCTCCGTTGAGCGCAATCGCCTCAAGCGTCTGATGCGCGAATCGTTTCGCCTCCACCAGGAAACTCTGGTTGGTTGGGATATTGTTATCGTCGCGCGCAAAGGCTTGGGGGACGTAGAAAACCCCGAATTGATTCAGCATTTCGGCAAGCTCTGGAAACGTTTGGCGCGTACCAACAAGCCAGCACCAGCAGTCAGCACCGAAACTGTAGGGGTAGACAGCACCAATGCGTAAACTGGCCCTCGTTCCGATCCAGTTTTACCGTTATGCCATTAGTCCTCTGATGGCCGACCACTGTCGTTTCTACCCCAGTTGTTCCTGCTACGCGTTAGAGGCCATAGAAAATCATGGTCTTCTGCGCGGTGGCTGGCTGGCCTTTCGTCGTTTAGGCCGCTGTCATCCGTGGAATCCCGGTGGTTTTGACCCGGTTCCACCTATCCCTACCTCCCGTTCTTCTTCGATGGCCGAGTAATCATGGATATTAAACGCACGATCCTGATCGTCGCCCTGGCAATCGTGTCCTACGTCATGGTTCTTAAGTGGAACCAGGACTACGGCCAGGCTGCCCTGCCGACTCAGAATGTTGCTGCCAATCAGGCTGCGCCGGCTATTCCGGACACCCCGTTGGGTAACAATGCGTCCGCGAGTGCCGATGTTCCCAGCGCGAATGGCGAGACAAGCGCCCCTCTAGAAACACCAGTGGTCACCAACAAAGACCTCATCCACGTGAAAACGGATGTGCTCGACCTGGCTATCGACCCACAAGGTGGTGATATCGCGCAGTTGAAACTGCCGCTGTATCCACGTCGCCAAGACCATCCAGATGTGCCGTTCCAACTGTTCGACAACGGTGGTGAACGCACTTATCTGGCACAAAGCGGCCTGACTGGCACTGACGGTCCGGATGCTCGTGCTACCGGTCGTCCGGTTTATTCGACCGAACAGAAGACTTATCAACTGGCTGACGGCCAGAACCAGTTGAACGTTGACCTGAAATTCAGTCAGGACGGCGTCAACTACATCAAGCGTTTCAGCTTTACCCGCGGTTTGTACGATCTGAAAGTCACTTATCTGATTGACAACGAAAGCGCCAAGCCATGGAGCGGCAACCTGTTTGCCCAGCTCAAGCGTGACAACAGCGCCGATCCATCTTCCAGCACTGCCACCGGCACCGCGACTTACCTGGGCGCTGCCCTGTGGACAAGTAGCGAGCCGTACAAAAAAGTGTCGATGAAAGATATCGACAAGGGCGCGTTGAAAGAAACTGTACAAGGCGGCTGGGTTGCCTGGTTGCAACACTACTTCGTGACCGCATGGATCCCGAACAAGGGTGAAGCCAACCTGGTTCAAACCCGCAAAGACAGCCAAGGCAACTACATCATTGGTTTTACTGGCCCGGCGTTGACCGTCGCACCAGGTGCCAAGGCTGAAACCAGCGCCACGCTGTACGCCGGCCCGAAAAGCCAGGCTGTGCTGAAAGAGTTGTCCCCAGGTCTGGAACTGACTGTGGATTACGGGATTTTGTGGTTCATTGCCCAGCCAATTTTCTGGCTGCTGCAACATATCCACAGCATCGTCGGTAACTGGGGTTTCTCGATCATCTTGCTGACCATGCTGATCAAGGGGATCTTCTTCCCTCTGTCGGCCGCCAGCTACAAGTCGATGGCACGTATGCGTGCCGTGGCCCCGAAACTGGCCGCGCTGAAAGAGCAACATGGCGATGACCGGCAGAAAATGTCGCAAGCAATGATGGAGCTGTACAAGAAAGAGAAGATCAACCCGCTGGGTGGTTGCTTGCCGATTCTGGTGCAGATGCCGGTATTCCTGTCGCTTTACTGGGTACTCCTGGAAAGCGTGGAAATGCGCCAGGCTCCGTTCATGCTGTGGATAACTGACCTGTCGATCAAAGACCCGTTCTTTATCCTGCCGATCATCATGGGCGCGACCATGTTCATCCAGCAGCGTTTGAACCCGACTCCGCCGGATCCGATGCAGGCCAAAGTGATGAAAATGATGCCAATCATCTTCACCTTCTTCTTCCTGTGGTTCCCTGCTGGTCTGGTGCTGTACTGGGTCGTCAACAACTGCCTGTCGATCTCTCAACAGTGGTACATCACACGTAAAATCGAAGCGGCTACCAAAAAAGCTGCGGCGTAATTTACTCTGTGGATAACCACTCAAGACGCCCCCTAGTGGGGCGTTTTGCTTTCCGTCACTTTTGTTCTGGAACCTGCTGATGAGCGCTCCTCGTGAAACCATCGCTGCTGTCGCTACCGCTCAAGGTCGCGGCGGCGTCGGTATCGTTCGAATTTCCGGGCCGCTCGCCGGTTATGCGGCCCAGGCCATCAGCGGCCGCGAGTTGAAACCGCGCTACGCCCACTACGGCCCTTTTCTGGACGCCGATGCAACCGTACTGGATGAAGGCCTGGCGCTGTATTTTCCCGGCCCCAACTCGTTCACCGGCGAAGACGTGCTTGAATTGCAGGGGCACGGTGGTCCAGTCGTGCTGGATATGCTGCTGCAGCGCTGCCTGCAATTGGGTTGCCGCCTGGCGCGTCCGGGGGAGTTCAGCGAACGGGCTTTCCTCAATGACAAACTTGATTTGGCCCAGGCTGAAGCCATTGCCGATTTGATCGAGGCGAGTTCTGCACAGGCCGCGCGCAACGCATTGCGCTCGTTGCAGGGCGCCTTTTCGCTGCGTGTGCATAACCTGACCGAGCAGTTGATCAGCTTGCGCATCTACGTCGAGGCAGCAATTGATTTTCCGGAAGAAGAAATCGACTTCCTCGCCGATGGGCACGTTCTGGCCATGCTCGACAAGGTCCGCGATGAGTTATCCACAGTGCTGCGCGAAGCCGGGCAGGGGGCTCTACTGCGCGATGGCATGACCGTGGTGATCGCTGGACGGCCGAATGCCGGCAAGTCGAGCCTGCTCAATGCCCTGGCAGGTCGCGAGGCGGCCATTGTTACCGAGATCGCCGGCACCACCCGGGATATCTTGCGCGAACATATCCACATTGATGGCATGCCCTTGCATGTGGTCGACACCGCAGGTTTGCGCGACACCGACGACCAGGTCGAAAAGATTGGCGTAGAGCGCGCACTCAAGGCCATCGGCGAAGCGGATCGAGTGCTGCTGGTGGTGGATGCCACCGCGCCAGAGGCTGTGGATCCTTTTGCCTTGTGGCCGGAATTTCTCGAGCAACGGCCGGACCCGGCCAAGGTCACCTTGATTCGCAACAAGGCCGACCTGACCGGCGAAGCTATTGCCATGGAAACCAGCGAGGATGGCCATGTCACCATCAGCTTGAGTGCGAAGTCGGCCGGCGATGGCCTGGAACTGCTGCGCGACCACCTCAAAGCCTGCATGGGCTATGAGCAAACCTCGGAAAGCAGCTTCAGTGCACGTCGCAGGCATCTGGAGGCGTTGCGCCATGCCAGCGCGGCGCTGGAGCACGGTCGGGCGCAGCTGACCTTGGCGGGGGCAGGGGAGCTGCTGGCTGAGGATTTACGTCAGGCACAGCAGCTGCTGGGCGAGATCACTGGCGCATTCAGTTCGGATGATCTGCTGGGACGGATTTTTTCCAGTTTCTGCATCGGCAAATAGCCCCGTTATCCACATATCCCATGGGAACCGGCTTGCCGGCAACAATGCCCTGAAGAACGCCTGAGCTCTTCAGGGCTACTGTGCGCCTTTACCAGTTATAGGAAACCGTCCCAAGCAGTGTCCGACTGTCGCCCCAGTAGCAGCGGCCTGCATCGTTGCAACCGGATACATATTCCTTGTCGAACAGATTCTTCGCGTTCAGATCCACCGACCAGTGTTTGTCGAGCTGATAACCAATCGCGGCATCCACCAACGTCACGCTTCCGGCATCCAATTTCCCGTACAGCGTCGGCGCTGTGTAGGCAAAAGTGCTATCGAAGTAGCGCACACCGCCACCCAGGGACATGCCCTTGAGCTGGCCATCCAGAAAGCGGTACTTGCCCCACACGGACGCCTGGTTACGTGGCACCCCGGTCATCTGACGCCCTTCGACCAGTGAAGTCGCGGAATCCTTGGTAATCCTTGCATCGGTATAGGTGTAGGCCGCGGTGACGTTCAAGTTCGGCGTAAGGTTGCTGTTGATTTCCACCTCCGCACCTTTGGCGCGGCTTTCGCCCACTTGGCGATAGCTGTTGGTGGTGGCATCGAGGTAGGTGTCATCCTGCTTGCGCAGGTCATACACCGACAGCGTCATGGCGGTGTCCCAGCCAATCGGCTCGTACTTCACCCCCACTTCGTACTGGCTGCTGGTGATCGGCTTTAGCGGTGAACCCGCGTTGGAAATCTGCTGCACCGGGACGAAGGCGGTGGAATAGCTGACATACGGCGTCAGGCCGTTGTCGAACTGGTACATCACTCCACCCTGATACGTGAACTTCTTGTCGTCGGAGCCTGTGTTGCTGGCTTTGTTCACCTTGTCGCGAAAATCACTGTCGACCCAATCCTGGCGACCGCCGAGCAGGAACAACCAGTGGTCGTATTTGCTTTGGACCTGTGCATAAACGCCTTTCATCTGCTGTTCGAGCAGGGTGTTCTGTACCGCGATTGGGGTGAGCGGGTCACGCAGGTAGACCGGGTTATACACATTGATGGTGCCGGCGAAGCCCGCATCCCAGTCCTGATTGAACGAGGTGCGGTCGTAGCTGGCGCCAACCAGCAGGGTATTTTCCAGGTCACCCACCTGAAATTTGCCTTCGAGCTGGTTATCCAGGGAATACACCATCGACTTGTTGTAGCGGTCGTAGGCGGTCATGTTCAGCTGGGTGCCAAAGCCGCGATTGTTCAGCGCGCCGGGCCAGGTTTCATGACGGTTGATGCGCGACTGCATGTAGCGCGAGTTCTGTCGGAACTGCCAATCGTCATTGAAACTGTGGCTGAACTCGTAACCGGCGCTCCAGGCTTCGCGTTCGAACGTGTTCCAGTCCGGGTCGCCGAGCATGGTGTGTTTGGACAGCTTGCCGTTAGGGTTTGTCAGTAAAGTGCCGGCCGCGGGCAGGCCCAGTTCCAGATTGGTGTGGTCCTTCTGATAGTTGGTCAGCAGCGTCAGCGTGTTGTAGTCATCAAAGTTCAAGGTCAGCGATGGCGCGATGTACAGGCGATCATCGGGCACGTGGTCGGTCTGAGTGTCGGATTTTCGACCCAACATGACCACGCGGCCCAGGACGTTGTCACTGTCATTGAGTGGCCCCGAGATATCCACACCCAGCTGGCGCCGATTGTTGGAGCCGTAACCCAATTGCACTTCGCCTTGAGGCGTGGCGGTGGGGTGTTTGCTGACCAGGTTGACCAACCCGCCGGGCGCGTTTTCCCCATAGAGCAGGGAAGAAGGGCCGCGGAAAATCTCTACGCGCTCCAGGCCATAGGGTTCACTGGTGGTGTCATACCGATTGCCCTGCACACGAAGGCCATCGCGCAACAGGCCGTAGCCATAATCCGTGGCGTTGAAACCACGAATGAAAAACAGGTCGCCCGCGAGGCTATCGCCGGCGGCGAACGGTGGCGCGAAGATCCCCGGCACATACCCCAGCACCTCCGTCAGCGTCTGCGACTTCTGGTCCTTGATGCGTTGGCCTGTGACCACCGATACCGAGCGCGGGGTTTCCGACAGTGCCGTGCTGGTTTTGGTACCGACGCGGCTGTTTTGCGCCTTATAGCCAACATCACCGGCAATGTCCTGATTGAAACCGGCCTGTTGATAAGTGCTGACGGTGGTGGGGGCGAGCGTCAATGGCCCATCTTGCGAGGCCTGAAGTACATAGCTTCCGGGCGCCTGCGTTACGGCTTGTAACCCCGAGTTTTGCAGCAATAGCGCAAAGCCTTGATCCACCGAATAGTCACCTTCCAGCCCCGGCGTATTCAAGCGCGCAGTCTGCTGGGGTGAGAAGGACAGGATCACGTTGGCCTTGGCGGCAAATTGGCTTACCGCTGCATCGAGGGGCCCCGCGGCAATGGTGTAATGCGTGGCACTGGCTGCCAGGGCGCCTGTGGACAAAAAGGCACCGGCGGTGGCGGCCGTAGACAGCAATAAACCGTAGCTCATGCCGTGGTAACAGAGTTGCTGGCGGAGTTTGGTGGGAAGGCGCATAGGTAGATAAGCCCTGAAGGTAGCGTCGTGATTACCTGTAGGGCCGGGCCAGGTAAAAAAAAGATAACCCCCCTGTGGATTATTTTTTGCGCTCAAGCAACGCGCGTCACCGAAACCCAATAGCGGGTGAAATATTTCACCTGGATCGGCAGCGTAGCTTGCAGGTTAGCCAGTACTGCATCGGTAGCGTCGAGGCGGAACGTGCCCGAAACTCGCAGGTGCGCCGAGGCGGGATCGCACTGCAGAACACCTGAGCGATAGCGTGCCAGGTCGTCGATCAGATCCCCAAGTCGCGCATCCAGGACGATCACTTGGCCATCGACCCAAGCCGCTTGAGTTCGGGGATAGGCGTGGTTGGAGCCGACATTTTCCCGGTCGAAGTCAACGCTTTCGCCGGCCGCCAGCAGCCGAGTGCGATCAGGTTGGTCGGCAGGCGAGACGCTCACCCGGTCCTCCAGTACGCCAACTCGCGTCGAATCTGCCAGTTGGCGCACGGTAAACCAGGTTCCCAATGCCTGAACTCGGCCCTGGCGGGTTTCAACATAAAAGGGCGTCTGCCCACCCAGCTTTCCGGTGTGGATAAGCACTTCGCCTTCGCGCAGGCGGATCAAACGCTGGCGCCCGTCAAACTCCACATCAATGGCGGTGCCGGTGTTGAGGTCTATTTGAGTGCCATCGGCCAGTTCGATCCGGCGCCGTTCGCCGATGCGCGTGCGGTAGTCCGCCCACACGTTGCCCAGGGAAGGCGCGTGTTGAACATTCCAGCCCAGGTAGCCGGTGCCGCCGAGCACCAGCATCCACTTGAGTACCTGCCGTCGTTGCTGCGTGGCCGATAAGGCGCGACGGGTAAGATCCTGAGGCAGGGTGCCCAGGCTGCGTTGCAGCCGTTCCATCTGTTTCCACGCTGCCAAGTGTGCCGGGTCGTCATTGAGCCATTGTTGCCAGGCACAGTGTTCAGCAGGCGTTGGCGGCTGTGACTGAAACTGCACATACCAAGTGGCAGCGGCTTCGAAGACCTTTCGATCCGGGGCAACCATTACAGGCTGGCCATGATCAGTGAACACTCGGTAAGCGCGCGGATCATGTGTTTCTTCACAGTGGTCAGGGACACCTGCAACTGGTCGGCGATCTGTTGATAAGTCAGGCCTTCGATCTGCGACAGCATGAAAATGCGCCGGGCCCGATCGCCCAGATCAGCCAGAGCTTTATCCACAGCTACCAGCGTTTCAATGATGATGGCCTTGTCTTCTTCACTGATGGCGACAGCTTCAGGGTGATCGGCCAGCGACTGTTGATAAGCGCGTTCAATTGCATGCCGGCGATAACGATCAATAACCAAGCCCCTGGCAATGGTTGCCAGGTAGTGCCTGGGTTCAAGGATCTGCGCCGCATTGCGCCCGCCCAAAATACGCACGAAAGTATCGTGTGCCACATCGGCCGCATCGCAAGCGTTATGCAATTTACCGTTGAGCCATCCCTGCAGCCACGAATGGTGATGCTCATAGATGTGCTGGACTGCAGCCGTGTGTGAAGGTGGCATAGGGCGCGTTAAGGCAGGTTAATGATAATCGCTATTATTAACTGCGCCGTCTGTTTCTCACAATAGCTCTCTTTTTTCAGCATTCCTCACTGGGTTCAAAAAAAGCGGTGGCTTCTCCGTGGGTGAAATACGCGATTTCTGTGGATTAAGCCCTGTGAATAACCGCCCCTGTGCCCAGTTGATAACAGGGCTTGAAACCTGAGTAAAAACCCCCTTGTGGATAACCACCTGTTTAATCCACAGGCTTAAAGCACTTATCCAATGGCCTCATTGGCACATGACCACAGACTTTTGAATCTCTGTACATAAAGTAAATAAAGGCCTGTAGAGATCTATCCACAGAAAGTAGGCTCAGTAGAAATAAACATAAAAACAAAGATCTTATAAATTTCTCTCTTTTAATTTCTATTGTCTGTGATTCATCCACAGCTGGTTAAATTTTGTGCAAAGGGTTCTTTAGGAAGGGCTAAGTCCCTATACTTGCCGCCAAAGCTCTAAAACTCTTTCAACAATCAATTCCTGATTACCTACATAAGCAGGCACGAGGTGCGTGGTGGATTTCCCTTCCCGTTTTGAAGTGATCGTCATCGGCGGCGGTCATGCCGGTACCGAGGCAGCACTGGCCTCAGCACGCATGGGCGTAAAAACCCTGTTGCTGACGCACAACGTGGAAACCCTCGGTGCCATGAGTTGCAACCCCGCCATTGGTGGGATCGGCAAAAGCCATCTGGTCAAGGAAATCGATGCCCTTGGCGGTGTGATGGCCATGGCTACCGACAAAGGTGGCATTCAATTTCGCGTGCTCAACAGCCGCAAAGGCCCAGCCGTTCGGGCTACCCGGGCACAAGCTGACCGCATCCTCTACAAGGCCGCGGTACGTGAAACCCTGGAAAACCAGCCGAACTTGTGGATATTTCAGCAAGCAGCGGATGACCTGATCGTCGAACAAGACCAGGTACGCGGTGTTGTCACCCAAATGGGTCTGCGTTTCTTCGCAGAATCCGTGGTGTTGACCACCGGTACTTTCCTCGGCGGACTTATCCACATTGGCATGCAGAATTATTCGGGCGGTCGCGCCGGTGATCCGCCGTCGATTGCCCTGGCAAAACGCCTGCGTGAATTGCCGTTGCGTGTCGGCCGCTTGAAAACCGGGACCCCGCCGCGTATCGACGGGCGTTCTGTGGATTTCTCGGTGATGACCGAACAAGCCGGCGATACACCAATCCCGGTGATGTCGTTCATGGGCTCCAAGGAACAGCACCCGAAACAGGTCAGTTGCTGGATTACCCACACCAACGCCCGCACCCACGAAATCATTGCCGCAAACCTCGACCGTTCGCCGATGTATTCAGGTGTGATCGAAGGCATTGGCCCTCGTTATTGCCCATCGATTGAAGACAAGATTCACCGCTTTGCCGACAAGGAAAGCCACCAGGTCTTTATCGAGCCAGAAGGCTTGACCACTCACGAGCTGTACCCGAACGGGATTTCCACGTCGTTGCCGTTCGACGTGCAAATCCAGATCGTGCAATCGATTCGCGGCATGGAAAACGCACACATCGTGCGTCCGGGCTACGCCATCGAGTACGACTACTTCGACCCGCGTGACCTGAAATACAGCCTCGAAACCAAAGTGATCGGCGGCCTGTTCTTCGCCGGGCAAATCAACGGCACCACCGGTTACGAAGAAGCCGGCGCCCAAGGTTTGCTGGCCGGAACCAACGCGGCACTGCGTGCACAAGGCAAAGACAGCTGGTGCCCGCGCCGCGACGAGGCGTACATCGGTGTGTTGGTCGACGACCTGATTACTCTCGGGACTCAGGAACCGTACCGGATGTTTACGTCCCGGGCCGAATATCGCCTGATCCTGCGCGAAGACAACGCCGACCTGCGCCTGACCGAAAAAGGTCGCGAACTGGGTTTGGTCGACGACGCGCGCTGGGCCGCCTTCTGCAAAAAACGCGAAAGCATCACGCTGGAAGAGCAGCGCCTGAAAAGTACCTGGGTTCGCCCCGGCACCGAGCAAGGCGACGCGATTGCCGAAAAATTCGGCACGCCGCTGACCCACGAATACAACTTGCTGAACCTGCTGTCCCGTCCGGAAATCGACTACGCTGGCCTGGTCGAAGTGACCGGTCACGGTGCCGAAGACCCACAGGTCGCCGAGCAGGTTGAAATCAAGACCAAATACGCCGGTTACATTGACCGCCAACAGGACGAGATCGCTCGCTTGCGCGCCAGTGAAGACACCAGGCTGCCTGTGGACATCGACTACACCGGGATTTCCGGGCTGTCGAAAGAAATCCAAAGCAAGCTGGGGATAACTCGTCCGGAAACACTCGGCCAGGCTTCACGCATCCCTGGCGTCACGCCGGCAGCCATTTCGCTGTTGATGATTCATTTGAAAAAACGCGGCGCGGGCCGTCAGTTGGAGCAAAGCGCTTGAGTTCGTTGGTCACCTCGCAACACGCCGAAGAGTTATCCACAGGTGCACGCCAGTTGGGCGTGGACCTGACCGATGCACAGCACGACTTGCTGTTGGGCTATCTGGCCCTGTTGATCAAATGGAACAAGGCTTACAACCTCACAGCGGTGCGCGACCCGGACGAAATGGTCTCGCGTCACCTGCTCGACAGCCTGAGCGTGATGCCTTTTATCGAAAACGGCCGTTGGTTGGACGTTGGCAGTGGCGGCGGCATGCCTGGCATTCCGCTGGCCATCCTGTTTCCAGAGTCACAAGTGACGTGCCTGGACAGCAACGGCAAGAAAACCCGCTTCCTGACCCAGGTCAAACTCGAACTCAAGCTGGATAACCTGAATGTTATCCACAGTCGCGTCGAAGCCTTCGTGCCTGAACAGCCTTTCAACGGGATTGTCTCCCGGGCATTCAGCAGCATGGACAACTTCAGCAACTGGACCCGCCACTTAGGCGACCGCGACACCCGTTGGCTGGCAATGAAGGGCGTTCATCCAAGCGACGAGCTGTTAGCATTGCCGGCAGACTTCCACCTCGATAGCGAACACGCCTTGGCCGTACCCGGTTGCCAAGGCCAACGCCATCTGCTGATACTGCGCCGCACGGCATGATTGGGAACACAAGCAAGAATGGCTAAGGTATTCGCGATAGCGAACCAGAAAGGTGGCGTGGGCAAAACCACCACCTGCATCAACCTCGCAGCATCCCTGGTCGCTACCAAGCGCCGGGTGCTGTTGATCGATCTCGATCCACAGGGCAACGCCACCATGGGTAGCGGTGTGGATAAACACGGCCTGGAAAACTCGGTCTACGACTTGCTGATTGGCGAGTGTGACCTGGCCCAGGCCATGCACTATTCCGAGCACGGTGGTTACCAACTGCTGCCGGCCAACCGCGATTTGACCGCGGCCGAAGTGGTGCTGCTGGAAATGCAGATGAAAGAAAGCCGTCTGCGCAGCGCTCTAGCGCCGATCCGCGAGAACTACGATTACATTTTGATCGACTGCCCACCGTCGCTGTCGATGCTGACGTTGAACGCCTTGGTGGCAGCCGATGGGGTGATTATCCCCATGCAGTGCGAGTACTTCGCACTCGAAGGCTTGAGCGACCTTGTGGATAACATCAAGCGTATTGCCGAGTTGCTTAACCCGAACCTGCAAATCGAAGGCCTGTTGCGGACCATGTACGATCCGCGCCTGAGCCTGATGAATGATGTGTCGGCGCAGCTCAAAGAGCACTTTGGCGATCAGCTTTACGACACGGTGATCCCACGTAACATCCGTTTGGCCGAAGCGCCAAGCTATGGCATGCCCGCGCTGGCGTACGACAAGTCATCCCGCGGCGCCATTGCCTACCTGGCACTGGCCGGCGAGATGGTTCGCCGTCAACGCCGCAACTCACGCACCGCTGCAGCCCAGCCAACTTAAGGAATCCCCATGGCCGTCAAGAAACGAGGTCTCGGACGTGGACTGGATGCACTGCTGAGTGGTCCGACTGTCACTTCGCTTGAAGAACAAGCGGTGCAGGCCGACGAGCGCGAGCTGCAGCACCTGCCGCTGGACCTGATCCAGCGCGGCAAATACCAGCCGCGCCGGGACATGGATCCACAGGCGCTGGAGGAACTGGCCAATTCGATCAAAGCCCAAGGCGTGATGCAGCCGATCGTGGTGCGCCCGATTGGCGGCGGTCGCTTTGAAATCATCGCGGGTGAACGCCGCTGGCGCGCCAGCCAACAGGCGGGCAAGGACACCATCCCGGCGATGGTGCGCGATGTGCCGGACGAAACTGCGATCGCCATGGCGTTGATCGAAAACATCCAGCGTGAAGACCTCAACCCCATCGAGGAAGCCATCGCCCTGCAGCGCTTGCAACAGGAATTCAAACTGACGCAGCAGGAAGTCGCGGATGCGGTGGGCAAGTCCCGTGTGACCGTGTCCAACTTGTTGCGCCTGATTGCGCTGCCGGAAGTCATCAAGACCATGCTGTCCCACGGCGACCTGGAAATGGGTCACGCCCGTGCTTTGCTCGGTTTGCCGGAAAATCAACAGGTTGAAGGGGCGCGACACGTTGTCGCACGCGGCCTCACCGTTCGTCAGACTGAGGCGTTGGTTCGCCAGTGGCTCAGCGGTAAACCTGCACCGGTCGAAACGGCCAAACCTGATCCGGATATTGCGCGCCTCGAGCAGCGCCTGGCCGAGCGGCTGGGCTCTGCGGTGCAAATCCGGCATGGCAAGAAAGGCAAAGGGCAATTGGTCATCGGGTATAACTCACTCGATGAGCTTCAGGGCGTCCTTGCCCACATCCGCTGAAACATTTGCTTATGTAGCGCGCGATCGGAAAACACTACCCGACAGTTGAATAGGGGCTGAACCGCCCCTATACTCTGCGCGCATTTTGTCGGCACAAATTATGCCAAGTTATTGATTCTCGGCAGCCGACCATTGAGGAGCAAGAGTGATGGAAACCCGCACGCCAAACACGTTGCCGTTCCATCGCTTGGCCGTTTTCCCGGTTTTATTGGCTCAATTTGTCATTTTGCTGATCGCCGCATTGGCGCTTTGGTATTGGCATGGAGTCGTAGCCGGATATTCAGGACTCTGCGGAGGCCTGATAGCCTTGCTGCCCAATATGTATTTTGCTCACAGGGCCTTTCGGTTTTCCGGCGCCCGAGCAGCCCAGGCTATCGTCCGGTCTTTTTATGCCGGCGAAGCAGGGAAACTGATTTTGACGGCAGTGCTGTTTGCACTGACCTTTGCAGGTGTGAAGCCATTGGCGCCGCTGGCTGTATTCGGCGTCTTCGTGTTGACCCAACTGGTCAGCTGGTTCGCTCCCCTGCTAATGAAAACAAGACTTTCGAAACCTTAGGGCGTTTGAGGCAACCATGGCAGAAACAACCGCTTCGGGCTATATCCAGCACCACTTGCAGAACCTGACCTTCGGTCAGCTTCCCAACGGCGGCTGGGGCTTCGCCCACACCGCAGCAGAAGCCAAAGAAATGGGCTTCTGGGCATTCCACCTGGATACTCTGGGTTGGTCTGTCGCATTGGGTCTGATCTTCGTCCTGATTTTCCGCATGGCGGCAAAGAAGGCGACTTCCGGTCAGCCGGGTGCTTTGCAGAACTTCGTTGAAGTATTGGTCGAATTCGTCGATGGCAGCGTGAAAGACAGCTTCCATGGCCGTAGCCCGGTGATTGCACCGCTGGCACTGACCATTTTCGTCTGGGTGTTCCTTATGAACGCCGTCGACCTGATTCCGGTCGACTGGATTCCTCAGCTGGCCATCCTGATCACCGGCGATCACCACATTCCATTCCGTGCGGTTTCCACCACGGACCCTAACGCCACCCTGGGCATGGCCCTGTCGGTGTTTGCGTTGATCATTTTCTACAGCATCAAGGTCAAGGGCATTGGCGGCTTCATCGGCGAACTGACCCTGCACCCGTTCGGCAGCAAGAACATCTTTGTTCAAGCCCTGCTGATCCCGGTGAACTTCCTGCTGGAGTTCGTAACGCTGGTCGCCAAGCCGATCTCCCTGGCCCTGCGACTGTTCGGCAACATGTATGCCGGCGAGCTGGTGTTCATTCTGATCGCTGTGATGTTCGGCAGTGGTCTGCTCTGGCTTAGCGGCCTGGGCGTAGTTCTGCAGTGGGCGTGGGCTGTGTTCCACATCCTGATCATTACCCTGCAGGCCTTCATCTTCATGATGCTGACCATCGTCTACTTGTCGATGGCGCACGAAGAGAACCATTAAGACCAGTCTCGACTAGTCTGATGTCCTTCCCGGTAACACGGGAAGGTGGGCCCTACCGGGCTATGAAACGATTTGTTTTACCGCTTTAAAATCTAAAAAACCTAAACCATACGACGTAAAAGTCGGGAGGAAAGATGGAAACTGTAGTTGGTCTAACCGCTATCGCTGTTGCACTGTTGATCGGCCTGGGCGCCCTGGGTACTGCCATTGGTTTCGGCCTGCTGGGCGGCAAATTCCTGGAAGGCGCAGCGCGTCAGCCAGAAATGGTTCCAATGCTGCAAGTTAAAATGTTCATCGTCGCCGGCCTGCTCGACGCCGTGACCATGATCGGCGTTGGTATCGCTCTGTTCTTCACCTTCGCGAACCCTTTCGTTGGTCAACTCGCTGGCTAATCACTCGAATTTTTCGAGTTGATTGGGGTGATGGACAACGAATGAGCGAGGTGTTGGCGTGAACATTAATGCAACCCTGATTGGCCAATCCGTTGCGTTCTTCATTTTTGTAGTGTTTTGCATGAAGTTCGTGTGGCCTCCGGTCATCGCGGCTTTGCACGAACGTCAGAAGAAGATCGCAGACGGCTTGGACGCTGCCACCCGTGCAGCTCGCGACCTGGAGTTGGCCCAAGAGAAAGCGGGTCATCAACTGCGCGAAGCTAAAGCACAGGCAGCTGAAATCATTGAGCAAGCCAAGAAACGCGGTAACCAGATCGTCGAAGAGGCTGTTGATAAAGCCCGCGTCGAAGCTGACCGTGTGAAGGCTTCGGCTCATGCCGAGATCGAACAGGAACTGAACGGCGTCAAAGACGCGCTGCGTGCCCAACTGGGTGCTCTGGCGGTCGGCGGTGCTGAGAAGATCCTCGGTGCCACAATCGATCAAAACGCGCACGCGGAGCTGGTTAACAAACTGGCTGCTGAAATTTAAGCGAGGGCGATCATGGCAGAACTGACCACGTTGGCCCGACCTTACGCTAAGGCAGCCTTCGAGCACGCCCAGGCCCACCAGCAGCTGGCCTCTTGGTCAGCCATGCTCGGCCTGGCTGCAGCAGTGTCGCAAGACGACACCATGCAGCGCGTGCTCAAGGCCCCGCGCCTGACGAGCGCAGACAAGGCCGCCACTTTTATTGAAGTGTGCGGCGACAAGTTTGATGTGAAAGTGCAGAACTTCATCCACGTCGTTGCCGAAAACGACCGTCTCTCGCTATTGCCGGAGATCGCCGCTCTGTTCGACCTGTACAAGGCCGACGCAGAGAAGTCGGTAGACGTTGAAGTGACCAGTGCTTTTGCATTGAACCAAGAACAGCAAGACAAACTCGCCAAGGTTCTCAGTGCACGACTCAATCGGGAAGTGCGCCTGCAAGCTTCGGAGGACGCATCCCTGATTGGGGGTGTTGTTATCCGTGCCGGCGACCTGGTTATCGATGGCTCGATTCGCGGCAAAATCGCGAAACTTGCCGAAGCATTGAAATCTTGAGTTTGAAGGGGCAGCAGAGCAATGCAGCAACTCAATCCTTCCGAAATAAGTGAAATTATCAAGGGCCGCATCGACAAGCTCGATGTGACCTCCCAAGCCCGTAACGAAGGCACTGTCGTCAGCGTATCTGACGGCATCGTGCGGATTCACGGTCTGGCCGACGTAATGTACGGCGAGATGATCGAGTTTCCGGGCGGCGTCTACGGTATGGCCCTCAACCTGGAGCAAGACTCCGTAGGTGCCGTTGTATTGGGCGCGTACACCAGTCTGGCTGAAGGCATGAGCGCCAAGTGCACAGGCCGCATCCTGGAAGTTCCGGTTGGTAAGGAACTGCTGGGTCGCGTAGTCGACGCACTGGGTAACCCTGTTGACGGTAAAGGTCCACTGGGCAACACCGAGACCGACGCGGTCGAGAAAGTTGCTCCAGGCGTGATCTGGCGTAAGTCGGTAGACCAGCCTGTACAGACTGGCTACAAGGCTGTCGATGCCATGATTCCGGTCGGCCGTGGCCAGCGTGAGCTGATCATCGGTGACCGTCAGATCGGTAAAACCGCTCTGGCGATCGACGCGATCATCAACCAGAAAGACAGCGGCATTTTCTGCGTCTACGTAGCCATTGGTCAGAAGCAATCGACCATCGCCAACGTGGTTCGCAAGCTGGAAGAAAACGGCGCCCTGGCCAACACGATCATCGTGGCTGCCAGTGCTTCGGAATCTCCTGCGCTGCAATTCCTGGCACCGTACTCCGGTTGCACCATGGGTGAATTCTTCCGCGACCGCGGTGAAGACGCGCTGATCGTTTATGACGATCTGTCCAAGCAAGCAGTGGCTTACCGCCAGATTTCCCTGCTGCTGCGCCGTCCACCAGGCCGTGAAGCTTACCCAGGCGACGTGTTCTATCTCCACTCCCGTCTGCTGGAGCGCGCATCCCGCGTATCCGAAGAGTACGTAGAGAAGTTCACCAACGGCGCAGTGACCGGCAAAACCGGTTCCCTGACCGCACTGCCGATCATCGAAACCCAGGCTGGCGACGTTTCCGCGTTCGTTCCGACCAACGTGATTTCCATCACTGACGGTCAGATCTTCCTGGAATCGGCCATGTTCAACTCCGGGATCCGTCCTGCTGTGAACGCCGGTGTTTCGGTATCCCGTGTGGGTGGTGCCGCTCAGACCAAGATCATCAAGAAGCTCTCCGGTGGTATCCGTACCGCTCTGGCTCAGTACCGTGAACTGGCGGCATTCGCCCAGTTCGCTTCTGACCTGGACGAAGCCACCCGTAAGCAACTTGAGCATGGTCAGCGCGTTACCGAGCTGATGAAGCAGAAGCAATACGCCCCAATGTCGATCGCTGACATGGCGTTGTCGCTGTATGCCGCTGAGCGTGGGTTCCTGACTGACGTCGAAATCACCAAGGTCGGCAGCTTTGAACAAGCGCTGATTGCTTACTTCAACCGCGATCACGCCGACTTGTTGGCCAAGATCAACGTGAAGGGTGACTTCAATGACGAAATCGACGCTGGCATGAAAGCCGGTATCGAGAAGTTCAAGGCCACCCAAACCTGGTAAGCCGCAGCGGGAGCCGCAAGGCTCCCGCTTGCTAACCTGATAGGTGTTACATGGCAGGCGCAAAAGAGATTCGCAGTAAGATTGCGAGCATCAAAAGCACGCAAAAGATTACCAGCGCCATGGAAAAAGTGGCGGTCAGCAAAATGCGCAAGGCACAAATGCGCATGGCTGCTAGCCGTCCTTATGCGGAGCGTATCCGCCAGGTAATTGGGCATTTGGCCAACGCCAACCCGGAATACCGCCACCCGTTCATGATCGACCGCGCCGTTAAGCGTGTGGGTTATGTGGTAGTGAGCAGTGACCGTGGTTTGTGCGGTGGTCTGAATACCAACCTGTTCAAGGCCCTGGTCAAGGACATGGCGGTAAACCGCGAAAACGGCGTCGAGATCGATCTGTGTGTTGTTGGTAGCAAGGGTGCGGCCTTTTTCCGTAACTTCGGCGGTAACGTCGTTGCAGCTATCAGCCACCTGGGTGAAGAGCCGTCGATCAATGATTTGATCGGCAGTGTGAAGGTGATGCTGGATGCGTACCTGGAAGGCCGGATTGACCGCCTGTCCGTGGTATCCAACAAGTTCATCAACACCATGACCCAGCAGCCAACCGTGGAGCAATTGATTCCACTGGTGGCGACTCCGGATCAGGAACTCAAGCACCACTGGGACTACCTCTACGAACCAGACGCCAAAGAGCTGCTTGACGGCTTGATGGTGCGCTACGTGGAGTCGCAGGTGTACCAGGCGGTGGTCGAGAACAACGCAGCTGAACAAGCGGCGCGGATGATCGCGATGAAAAACGCTACCGATAACGCCGGTGATCTGATCAGCGATTTGCAGCTGATCTACAACAAGGCGCGTCAGGCTGCGATCACCCAAGAGATCTCGGAAATCGTCGGCGGCGCTGCCGCGGTTTAACGGTTCAAATATTCAGAGGATCCAGCTATGAGTAGCGGACGTATCGTTCAAATCATCGGCGCCGTTATCGACGTGGAATTTCCACGCGACAGCGTACCGAGCATCTACAACGCGCTGAAAGTACAAGGCGCGGAAACTACTCTGGAAGTTCAGCAGCAGCTGGGCGACGGCGTAGTTCGTACCATTGCGATGGGTTCCACCGAAGGCTTGAAGCGCGGTCTGGACGTTGTCGACACTGGCGCAGCCATCTCCGTACCGGTCGGTAAAGCGACCCTGGGCCGGATCATGGACGTACTGGGCAACCCGATTGACGAAGCTGGTCCGATCGACACCGAAGAGCGCTGGGGCATTCACCGTCCAGCTCCTTCGTTCGCCGAGCAAGCTGGCGGCAACGATCTGCTGGAAACCGGCATCAAGGTTATCGACCTGGTTTGCCCGTTCGCCAAAGGCGGTAAAGTCGGTCTGTTCGGTGGTGCCGGTGTAGGCAAAACCGTAAACATGATGGAACTGATCCGTAACATCGCCATCGAGCACAGCGGTTATTCCGTGTTCGCCGGTGTGGGTGAGCGTACTCGTGAGGGTAACGACTTCTACCACGAGATGAAGGACTCCAACGTTCTGGACAAAGTGGCACTGGTTTACGGTCAGATGAACGAGCCGCCGGGAAACCGTCTGCGCGTAGCACTGACTGGCCTGACCATGGCCGAGAAGTTCCGTGACGAAGGTAACGACGTTCTGCTGTTCGTCGACAACATCTACCGTTACACCTTGGCCGGTACTGAAGTATCCGCACTGCTGGGCCGTATGCCTTCGGCAGTAGGTTACCAGCCGACCCTGGCTGAAGAGATGGGCGTTCTGCAAGAACGTATCACTTCGACCAAAGAAGGTTCGATCACCTCGATCCAAGCGGTATACGTACCTGCGGATGACTTGACTGACCCATCGCCTGCGACCACCTTCGCCCACTTGGACGCCACCGTCGTTCTGTCCCGTGACATCGCTTCCCTGGGTATCTACCCAGCGGTCGATCCACTCGACTCGACTTCGCGCCAGCTGGACCCGAACGTGATCGGCCAGGAGCACTACGACACCGCTCGCGGCGTTCAGTACGTGCTGCAGCGTTACAAAGAACTGAAGGACATCATTGCGATCCTGGGTATGGACGAGCTGTCGGAAGCCGACAAGCAGTTGGTAAACCGTGCTCGTAAGATCCAACGCTTCTTGTCGCAGCCGTTCTTCGTGGCTGAAGTCTTCACCGGTGCTTCGGGTAAATACGTTTCCCTGAAAGACACCATTGCTGGCTTCAAAGGCATCCTCAACGGTGACTACGACCACCTGCCAGAACAAGCGTTCTACATGGTCGGCGGCATCGAAGAAGCGATCGAGAAAGCCAAGAAACTGTAATCCCGGCGCCCGGCAACGGGCGCTCATCAGGTTGAGGCAATCAGATGGCTATGACAGTCCATTGCGATATCGTCAGCGCGGAAGGGGAAATCTTCTCCGGTCTGGTAGAAATGGTGATTGCACACGGCGAACTCGGTGACCTGGGTATTGCCATGGGCCACGCGCCGTTGATCACCAGCTTGAAGCCAGGTCCGATCACTCTGACCAAGCAAGGCGGGGAAAAAGAGGTGTTCTACATCTCTGGTGGTTTCCTCGAGGTTCAGCCGAACATGGTCAAGGTACTTGCCGACACCGTGCAACGTGCTGGCGACCTGGATGAAGCCTCCGCTCAGGAAGCCGTCAAGGCTGCCGAGAAGGCCCTGAACGAAAAGGGCGCGGACTTCGACTACAGCGCTGCTGCTGTACGTCTGGCCGAGGCTGCAGCTCAGCTGCGCACGCTCCAGCAGATCCGCAAGAAGTAAGCGGCCCAGCCGTCATGCTTCATGTGCGATTGATTAAAAAGGGTAGCCTCGGCTACCCTTTTTCTTTTTTAGCAAAACACTTCTCTGGTCTGAAGCCGGACCGCCCAGGATTGGTAGCCATTCATGTCTCTTGAAATCGTCATCCTCGCCGCAGGCCAGGGCACTCGCATGCGTTCGGCCCTGCCCAAGGTGCTGCACCCGGTCGCGGGTAATTCCATGCTCGGTCATGTTATCCACAGCGCCCGGCAACTGGACCCCCAGCGGATTCACCTAGTGATCGGCCACGGCGCCGACGTGGTACGTGAACGCCTGGCGGCGGATGACCTGAATTTCGTGCTGCAGGACAAACAACTGGGCACCGGCCACGCCACCGCGCAGGCCGTGCCGTTCATCAGCGCCGACACGGTGCTGATCCTCTACGGCGACGTGCCGTTGATCGAAGTGGAAACCCTGCAACGCCTGCTCAAGCACGTAGTGCCTGGCCAGATGGGCCTGCTCACCGTAGAGCTGGATGACCCAACCGGCTATGGCCGCATCGTGCGCAATGCCGATGGCAAGGTGGCGGCCATTGTTGAGCACAAGGACGCCAGCGAAGCCCAGCGCGCTATCACTGAAGGCAACACCGGGATTCTCGCGGTGCCGGCCAACAAACTGGCCGACTGGATGAGCCGCCTGTCCAACAACAACGCCCAGGGCGAGTACTACCTCACCGACGTGATCGAAATGGCCGTGAGTGATGGCCTGCTGGTCGCCACCGAGCAGCCCCACGACCCTATGGAAGTGCAGGGCGCCAACGACCGCAAGCAGCTTGCTGAGCTGGAACGTCATTACCAGTTGCGTGAAGGCCGCCGTCTGATGGCCCAAGGCGTGACCTTGCGCGACCCCGCACGCTTCGATGTGCGCGGTGAAGTCACCGTCGGCCGCGACGTGCTGATCGATATCAACGTGATCCTTGAAGGCCGCGTGATCATTGAAGACGACGTGGTGATCGGCCCGAACTGCGTGATCAAGGACAGCACCCTGCGCAAAGGCGTGGTGATCAAAGCCAACAGCCATATTGACGGTGCGGTGATGGGCGAGGGCAGCGATGCTGGCCCATTCGCGCGTTTGCGTCCGGGCAGCGTGCTGGGGGCCAGGGCGCATGTGGGTAACTTTGTCGAACTGAAAAACGCGCGCATGGGCGACGACGCGAAGGCCGGCCACCTGGCTTATTTGGGCGATGCGGTGATTGGTGCTCGCAGCAACATCGGTGCGGGGGCGATCACTTGCAACTACGACGGCGCGAACAAGTATCAGACGACGATTGGTGAGGATGTATTCATCGGCTCGAATAACTCGCTGATTGCTCCCGTCACTATCGGCGATGGCTCCAATACCGCAGCGGGTTCCACCATTAATCAGGATGTGGATAAGTCTCAACTGGCTGTGGCCCGCGCCCGCCAGCGCAACATCGACGGTTGGAAACGCCCGGTCAAGATCAAGAAGACCTGAGTTATCCACAGCTCCATCAGCAACACCCTTCCAATGTGGGAGCGGGCTTGCTCGCGAAGGCGGAGTGTCAGTCACTGAATGTGTATCTGATGCACCCCCTTCGCGAGCAAGCCCGCTCCCACATTGGGTCTATGTTGTTTTCAAAAAAGTGCACCCGCCGCTTGACGATCTTTCGCCAATAGGTTTTGATTGCCTTCGTTATCTTTCGAAACGAAACTTATCATCACCATGTCGAAACGAAATACACCCCAACGACGCCACAACATCCTGACCTTGCTCAATGAACAGGGCGAAGTCAGCGTGGACGAATTGGCCAAGCGTTTCGAAACGTCGGAAGTCACCATCCGCAAGGACCTGGCCGCGCTGGAAAGCAATGGCCTGTTGCTGCGCCGCTACGGTGGCGCCATCACCATGCCTCAGGAACTGGTAGGGGACGCGGCCCAGCCCATCTCGGCTTACAAGCGCGCCATCGCGCGTGCGGCCGTGATGCGCTTGCGTGAACACGCGCGCATCATCATCGACAGCGGCAGCACCACTGCCGCCATGATCCCTGAGCTGGGCCATCAGCCCGGCCTGGTGGTGATGACCAACTCCCTGCACGTGGCCAGCGCCTTGAGCGAGCTTGAACACGAACCGGTGTTGCTCATGACCGGCGGCACCTGGGACCCGCATTCGGACTCGTTCCAGGGCCAAGTGGCCGAGCAAGTGCTGCGCTCCTACGATTTTGATCAACTGTTCATCGGCGCCGACGGCATCGATCTGCAGCGCGGTACCACCACCTTCAACGAACTGCTGGGCCTGAGCCGCGTGATGGCCGAGGTCGCCCGTGAAGTGGTGGTGATGGTCGAGTCCGACAAGATTGGCCGCAAGATTCCCAACCTGGAACTGCCCTGGAGCAGCGTCCATACCCTTATTACCGATGATCGCCTGCCGCTTGAGGCCCGCGACCAGATCCAAGCCCGCGGCATTACGCTGATATGCGCGGCAATCATCTAGGAGAAAAACCATGTGTGGAATTGTAGGCGCAGTCGCTGAACGCAACGTCACCGCCATCCTGCTTGAAGGCCTCAAGCGCCTGGAATACCGCGGTTACGACAGCGCCGGTGTGGCGGTCTTCACCAACGCCGGCAAGCTTGAGCGTATGCGTCGCCCGGGCAAGGTCAGCGAACTGGAGCAAGCCCTGCTTGGTGAGCCGCTGGTCGGCCGTCTGGGCATTGCCCACACCCGTTGGGCTACCCACGGTGCGCCGTGCGAACGCAATGCCCACCCGCATTTCTCCGGTGACCTGGCGGTGGTGCACAACGGCATTATCGAGAACCACGAAGTGCTGCGCGAGCAGCTCAAAGGCCTGGGCTATGTGTTCACCTCGGACACCGACACCGAAGTCATCGCTCACCTGCTGAACCACAAGCTCAAGGACCTCGGCGACCTGACCGTCGCCCTTAAGGCCACCGTTAAAGAGCTGCACGGCGCCTACGGCCTGGCCGTGGTCAGCGCCAGCCAGCCAGACCGCGTGGTTGCCGCGCGCAGTGGCAGCCCGTTGGTGATCGGCCTGGGCCTGGGCGAAAACTTCCTCGCCTCCGACCAACTGGCGCTGCGCCAAGTGACTGACCGTTTCATGTACCTGGAAGAAGGCGATATCGCCGATATCCGCCGCGAAAGCGTGGCGATCTGGGACGTTAACGGCAACTCCGTCGAGCGCGAAGCCGTGCAATACCGTGACGGTGCCGAAGCCGCTGACAAAGGCGAATTCCGCCACTTCATGCTCAAGGAAATCCACGAGCAACCGTCCGTGGTGCAACGCACCCTGGAAGGCCGCCTGAGCCAGAACCAAGTGCTGGTCAACGCCTTCGGCCCACAAGCCGCCGAGCTGTTCGCCAAAGTACGCAACGTGCAAATCGTCGCCTGCGGCACCAGCTACCACGCCGGTATGGTTGCGCGTTACTGGCTCGAAGAACTGGCCGGCATCCCGTGCCAGGTCGAAGTCGCCAGCGAGTTCCGCTACCGCAAGGTGGTGGTGCAACCCGACACCCTGTTCGTGACCATCTCCCAGTCCGGCGAAACCGCCGACACCCTGGCGGCACTGCGCAACGCTAAAGAGCTGGGCTTCCTCGCCAGCCTGGCGATCTGCAACGTCAGCATCAGCTCCCTGGTGCGCGAGTCCGACCTGACCCTGCTGACCCAGGCCGGTCGCGAAATCGGCGTGGCTTCCACCAAAGCCTTCACCACCCAGCTGGTTGGCTTGTTGCTGCTGACGCTGTCCCTGGGCCAGGTTCGCGGCACCCTCGCCGAAGGTGTCGAAGCCACGCTGGTCGAAGAACTGCGCCGTCTGCCGGCCCGCCTGGGCGAAGCCCTGGCCATGGACAGCACCGTGGAAAAAGTCGCCGAACTGTTCGCCGACAAAAATCACACCCTGTTCCTCGGCCGTGGCGCGCAATACCCGGTGGCGATGGAGGGCTCGCTCAAGCTCAAGGAAATCTCCTACATCCACGCCGAAGCCTACCCAGCCGGCGAGCTGAAGCACGGCCCACTGGCCCTGGTGGATGACGACATGCCAGTGGTCACCGTCGCGCCCAACAACGAACTGCTGGAAAAGCTCAAATCCAACCTGCAGGAAGTGCGTGCCCGTGGCGGCCAACTGATCGTGTTCGCCGACGAAAAAGCCGGCATGACCAACGCCGAAGGCACCCACGTCATCAACATGCCGCACATCCACGACACCCTGTCGCCGATCCTCTACACCATCCCGCTGCAGTTGCTGTCCTACTACGTTGCCGTGCTCAAGGGCACCGACGTGGATCAGCCGCGTAACCTGGCGAAGTCGGTGACGGTGGAGTAACACGGCACACGCTGGAGGCCCACACCGGGTCTCCAACTTCCACGCAAGGACGCGACCTGGATGCGATCTGACTTTTCCCAACTGCGCGAACGTTTGAACGATCGCCGCTTTGCGGTAGCGGCCAACACCCAAGGGCTTTCCGGCTCGGGCACGGTGTTTCATTACCGGGTCGAGGGTGACGCCATTACGGGCACTTACCAGGGTGGCCGCATTCGTACGGGCCAGCAGGTCGGGCGCGTGACGGGCTCCAACACCCTCGAGCTTCTGTTTCAGTGCCTGACGATGGACGGCGAGCTGCTTGCCGGCTGGTCACGCGGCACGGTCGGCGTGAATCACGCCGGGCTTACCACGCTGGCGTTCGAGTGGGGGTGGCTGTCGGGCGCGACGGGTGGCGGGACATCCAGTTACATCGAGATGGCGGCACCAGCACCCCGGTAATCGGGGTTTTTTATGCGCGCTGTTTTTACGTCATCGAAGCTTCACGAAATAAACCGGCACTTCCAGGTGTTCCCTTGGGGAGCGCGCACCACCGCGCGAGCAGTCCTAGCCCCCTGGAAGACGATCATGCCGAGCAGTTTTCAATCCATTGATGCCCCTTGCCCCTCGCAAACCCCGCTGCAGGCGCTGTTCCAGCACGCCAGCGAACGGCCCAACGCCATTGCCCTGATTGCCGACGGCGACGTCTGGTCCTATCACCGCCTGGCCAGCGAAGTGGTGCGCCTGAGCAACGGGCTCAAGCGAGCGGGGATCGAGCCAGGTGATCGGATTGTCATGCTGGTGCGCACGTCGCCGCTGTACGCGGTGTTCCTGTTCGCCGCGATGATGAGCGGGGCAATCCTGGTGCCGCTGAAGACTGAATTCACGGCCCGTGAGCTGGATGAGTTTTTGCGGTGGCTACGCCCAACGTTGTTTGTTCATGAGGCAGATCTGCAGCCCGTGGTGGCGCAGATGGCTGCTGACGTGCTTGAACGTACGCGCACGGTTACCAGCGCGGGCTGGCACGCGCTGTTGGGCGAGGGCAGCCGCCACACAGCTCAGGTGCCGGTGGATATCGATTCGACCTGCCTGCTGCTGGCAACGTCCGGCACCACGGGCATGCCCAAGCTGGTGGCCTACAACCAGCGGGTGATTTCCCACGTTGCCGGTGCACTGAGTGCGTGGGAACTTGATTCGCACTCCTGCACCCTCGGCAGCACGCCGGTCGCCCACGTCTCCGGTTCGTTCGTGCTGATGGCGACGATCATTCGTGGCTGTCAGGAAGTCATGTTCAGCCGTTTCGATGCCGACAAACTCCTCGATGCCATCGAGCAAGAGAGGGGCACGATGCTGTTCGTCGCGCCGTTTATCTGCCAGCCGCTGGTGGACGCCCAGCGTAAGCGTCCGCGCGACCTCAGCTCGATGCGGGTTTGCGGGATAGGTGGAGACGCGTGCCGCCCGGTGGTTGCCGAAACCTTCCAAAACACCTTTGGGTGGCGTCTGAACAATACTTACGGCCTGACGGAATGCCTGGGCAGCATGGCCTTTGGTTCGGCCTGGGATACCCTCACCGCCATCCCAGGGCGCGCGCGCCTGGTGGATGCCGACGGCGTCGAAGTTGCCCACGGCGAGGTAGGCGAACTGCAGATGTGCGGCGCCAACCTGAGCCTCGGCTACTGGACCGGTCCCGGCGACATCATCAGCCACAGCCGTGGAGGTTGGTTTGCCTCGGGCGATCTGATGGTGCAGCTGCCCAATGGCGAGTACCGCTTTGTCGGGCGTTGCAAGGATCAGATTGTCAGCTTCACCGACAAGATTTCCCCCGTGGAAGTGGAAAACCAGCTGATCCTGCACCCGGCCGTCGCCGATGCGGCCGTCGCGGGCGCACCGGATTACGAAGCGGGGCAGCGGGTGGTGGCGTTGGTCAAGCTGACAGCCGATGCACCTGGCACCTCGGCACAGGAGCTCCTCGCCTGGTTGCGTGTGCGCCTGGCGCCGTTCAAGTTGCCACGGCAGATCGTGTTGACCGAGGCCATCCCGCGCAACGCTTTAGGCAAAGTAAACCGCAATGAGGTCGTGCGAATCACCGCGACGAATTAACGACCTCCTGTCGAATCTGTGGGCTACTGCCGGGCGCGCCGTCAGGCTTTACCCCTAGAATGCCTTCCTGTGGATAACTCAGACAGGGACGCTTTCACCATGAATATCGAACTGCTAATCGCCGGCATCGTCGTGCTGATCATTGTCGTGGGCCTGATCGGCTGGATGGTCGGGGTCTACAACGGCCTGGTCATGCGGCGTAACGATGTGGATAAGGCGTTTGCCAACATCGACGTGCTGCTCAAGCAACGGGCCGACCAGATCCCCGACCTGATGCGCGTGGTGCAGACCGCCATGAACCACGAGAACGCGCTGTTTACGCGGCTGAGCGATGCGCGTAACCAATACTTGAATGCCAGCAGCCTCAACGACAAGGTCGATGCGTCCAATCAGCTCAATGCCGCAGTCAAGTCGGTGATTGCGGTGGCGGAGAGTTATCCGGCGTTGATCTCCGGGCCGAACATGGTCGAGTTGCAGCAAGCCATTTCGGCCGTGGAAGAGCGCATTGCCGACCGCCGTGAGTTCTTCAATGAGTCGGTCAACCTCTACAACATCGCCATCGCGGTGTTCCCCGACCTGTTCTTTGCGCGAATGCTCAGCTATCAGCGTATTCCGTTGCTGGCCATCAGCGCCGAAGAAACCCGCTACGAAGGCGTGAAGCTTGAGGTGCCGGGGGCATGAAAACCACCCAGGCAGGCGTCGTCGCGAAGAAACCCAAGTGGAAAACCGCGTTGGCACTGGTGTTGCTCGCGGGCTTCATCAGCTTGATTGCTTATGCACCGCACATTTTTATTGCGCTGTTTTTCCCCGTAGGCATTCTGGTGGGCCTGCTGCTCAGCTTCGGGCCCAGCTTCTCTAAAACCGAACAGCGCCTGGCCACCAGCCAGATTCGTTCGCTGGCGATGGGCCTGGTGGAAGTACGCGGCAAAGTGATTGCCGACAAGACCCAGCTGTCGCCGGTGAATGGCAAGCCGTGCGTGGGCTATGTCTGGGTTGTCGAGGACGGCAAGAAGGACGACGACGGGCACTGGAGCTGGAGCCGGGTATCCAGCGAGGCGCGCTGCAATGACTTCCGCCTGCAGGATGCAACGGGTGAGGTCCGCGTGATCGCCGAAGGCATTGATTTGTTCGGCAACAAGGCGCCTGACGATTACGAACTCGTCGGCAGTTCCCGGCGCCAAGGCGAAATCCTGCTGGTCCAGGACCTGGACGTGATGCTGATTGGCGATGCCTGTGAGCGCGACGGTAAACCTGCGATTGCCCAGGGTAAACAGCGCAATGCGGTGTTCGGCCTGGCGCTGACCCAGGATGTGGAAAACACTCGCGTGCTGGCGCCGCTGTGGCGTGCCGGTGGTTTCTATGCGGCCGTGGTCGGGATGATCGGCGTGGGCATCATGGCCATGACGCCCGCGCATTTCGCCCAACTGCATTTACCCGGTCCCGACACGTATCAGCAAATGGAGCCACTGGGCCCCGTGTATCGGCTGCTGGCCTGGCTGTACCGCGAAGGCGGTTTCCCGATTCCGTTCATGGCGGCGTTTGGTTTTTTCCTGACGATCATTGTGGTGATGATGGCGACCCGGCTGGTCCTTCCCAAAGGCATGCGCCTGGCGGTGGGTCGGGTGCTGGGCGCGTGGATGGGCTTGGGCATGGTCATCGGCGGCGTGGTGACGCTGCTGCTGTTCGTGGCTCAGGTGGATACCTTGAAGCTGTTTCTGGTGTGGATGCTGATCCTGCTCGGCACGTTGGTGTTTTCGATCTTCGAGCAACGCAAGCTGGGTGCGGCGTTCAAGCATTTTTCCAAGGATGCCGGCAAAGCCGGTCTCGGCGACGAAGACGCCTGATCAGGGCGTCGCGCAGCAGATCAAATGTGGGAGCGGACTTGCCCGCGAAAGCGGTGGGTCAGTCAACATCACTGTTTGCTGGGCCAACGTCTTCGCGGGCAAGCCTGCTCCCACAGGGGGGCTGCGCTTATCCAGCCAAGTACCCCTGTGATCACGGCACAAACTCCACCTTCAACCCCCGGCTCGCACTGCGGCCTTGATCATCACTGACCCGCAACCGGTATTCGCCCGACTTGCCCGGCCGCCAGTTCAACGTGGTTTGCGGCGGGCCTTGGCCGATCAAGGTCTGGTCGGCGAACCAATACAGCATCGCCGCGTCGCTGGCCGCGTTGGCATTCAGTGGAATGCTTTCCTGGGGCTGCGACAGGCGCAATTGATAGCTGACCTGGGTCAATGGCGAGCGAATCTGCGGTGCTTCGCTCTGGTCGCTGATGCGGTTGGGCTGGCAGTTTTTCATCACGCTGGGCGGCGTGCGCCGAGGCAGGCCGGCGGCGCGATACAGGCGTTGCACGTCACTGGGCCAGAACTCGAAGACTTCTTCACGGGTGTATTGCGCATCAAATGGCGGGCACGCAGCCTTGCCAGTGCGGGTGTCGATCAGCACCGGGCGGTGCAGGTTCGACACGCGAATCGGCGACACGCCGGGGATGTACCAGGTCTTGCGGGTTTGCGGGCACCAGCGGTTGGGCAACTCACCGGAAGCGGCGCAGACCTCAATGCGCACCAGCCCGGCGGGTGGCTTGTCGGGCTTGATCACCACATTGGGCAGCGCCAGGGGCAGGGCGTCAGCGATGCGAAAGAACAACGGTGCAGCGGTCTTGGCGCCGATAAACGCAGGGTTCGGTCGACCATCGAAGTTACCCACCCACACCACCAGCACGTACGGCCCGACCAGGCCGGCACTCCACGCATCGTGAAAACCCCACGAGGTGCCGGTTTTCCAAGCGGTGCGCCAATGGCGGCCGGGCAAGCCATCCGGCCGTGGGTTGCGGCGCAACATATCGCGCACCATAAACGCGGCCTGCGGCGTGAGCAGTTGCGCTCCAGTGGATTGCGGCTGTTCCTGCAAATACCGTAACGGCCGCAGATGCCCGTCACCGGCCAGCATCACATACAGCCGCGCCAGTTCTTCGGGGGTCATCTCGCCACCGCCGAGGGCCAACGCCAGGCCGTAATGGCTCTCGCCGCGCAGGCCCTGGATGCCGGCGCGTTGCAGCAAACCGTACAACGACGGCGACTTCACTTGGCTGGCCAGCCACACCGCGGGGATATTGCGACTACGGATCAAAGCATCCCGCGCTGTCAGCGGCCCGATAAAACTGCCGTCGAAATTTTCCGGCTGAAAGTAGCCGAAGTTACTCGGCAAATCCTTGAGGATGCTCATTGGGTGGATCACACCCTGATCCAGCGCCAGCCCATACAGAAACGGCTTGAGGGTCGACCCCGGCGAGCGCCGCGCCAACACGCCGTTGACCTGTCCGTGAATGCTTGTGGATAAGTAATCCGCCGAGCCCACCAGCGCTTTTACGCTCTGGTCACGGCTGTCGATCAGAATCGCTGTGGCGTTTTCCACACCCGTGCTGCGCCGCTCGGCGATAAAGCCGCTGATCAGGCGTTCGAGCAATTGCTGCAAGGGCAGATTAAGCGTGCTGTTCAGCTCGTTGCCGGGCTGGGACGCCAGCAGTTGTTCACTCAGGTGCGGCGCCAGGAAGGGGATCTGTTGGCGGTTGCGCGCCTCCAGCGGCAAGTCGAGCAAACTGTCGTTTCGCGGGTCTTGTGGATAAGTCTCGCGCCAGTCGGCCATCAAGCGCAGTCGCGCGTTTTGCAGCGAGGGCCCGAAACGCGCGCGCCGCCCCGGCTGCTGGGGAATCACCGCCAGCGCCAGCGCCTCGGACAACGACAACTGCGCCGCCGACTTGCCAAAGTAAATGCGGCTGGCCGCCTCGGCGCCTTCGATATTGCCGCCCATGGGCGCCAGGTTCAGGTAGGCCTCAAGGATGTCGTGCTTGCTGTAGCGCGCCTCCAGCCACAACGCCAAGGCCATCTGCTGCAACTTGCCCGGCACTTGGCGGGTGTTCAAATCCCACAGCCGCCGCGCCAGTTGCATGCTCAAGGTCGAACCGCCCTGGCGCTGGCCGCCGCTGTAGGTGGCCATGGCCGCGCGCAGCAACGCCGGGGGATTGATCCCCGGGTGCCAATAGAAATTGCGGTCTTCCTTGAGCAGCAACGCCTCGACCAGTGACGGCGACATGCGCGCGAGCGGCAGCCACAACCGGTATTGGCCGTCATCTGCCAACGTCATGCGCAGCAGCGCGCCGTCGTCGGCCAACACCACCCGCGACGAGGTGACGGCCTGTTCCAGCGGGGCGTGTGGCCACAACCGCAACCCCACCAGCACCACCGCCGCTGCCAGCAGCGGCGTCAGGCGTTTAAGGCTTGGTAATTTCAAGCTGGCCTACTTTGCCGCGCCCTTGCAGGGTGGTTTCGTACATCCCTTCGGCGTAGGCCGGTGGCGTGTTGAAGGTGCCGGCGTTGGTGGCGCGCACGCGGTAGACGAAAGTGCCCACATCGCGCAGCGCGGTGCCGTACAACACCACCCGATCATCACGCACGTCCACGTAGTCCGGCTGCCAGTTGCTCAGCTCGGTTTCGCCGATAGGCGCCTGCCAGGCATCCGCTTCTTCACTGTCGGCGGTTTCCACGTACTCCGAATCATCGCCTTCGCTTTCATCGGCGCTGGCGGTTTCCGGCTCCGGCGGCAAGTTATACACAGGCTCGACGCCGCCGGGCAGCAGGTCGACCACGGCCACTTGCTGCACTTGGTCGCGGTCGGTCGCACGCAGGCGCAGACGCACCAGGAACTCATCGCCCACCGCCACTTTGCTCACGGGCTCGCCTTTGAGGTCGAGGTATTCGTGGATGATTTCCAGGCCATTGTTGATCGGCTTGAGCTTGGCGCCCTTGTCGAAACCGGCTTCGCTGAGCATGTAGAACGCGGCCGGGCCGTCGGTTTTTTCCATCACCAGTTTTTGCGTCGCGCCCGGCACGGCGGCGCGTGGCGGCTGCCCGGCCATCTCCAGCAATTGCTGCTGCTTGTCGCTCAGCCAGGCGGTGGCTTTGAGCGTCATGTCGCTTTGCGCGCGCTGGCCATAGTTGTCCAGGGCACGCAGCAGCAGGGCGGCCGACAGCGAGTTGTAGCGTTGCTCGTTAAGACGCTTGCCGAGCTTATCCAGCAAGGCGGTCGGCACATCGTCCAGTAACTCAGGAAAGTGACGCGCCAGCAGGTGCAAGTGTTCGGCGTCGTGCACCAGCGGGTCGTAATACAGGCCGTCGCTGTCCCACTTATCCACAAGGGAGCGCCATGGGATTTTGCGGAACAGCGTATCGGCCTGGCGGTCCTGCTTGAGCAACTTGTAGCTGGCGGCCAGGTAAGCGGCGCCCAGGTCGTTCTGCCAGGTGTCTTTGAAGTAACTTTCGTAGCGCTCGCGGATATCGCTCAAGGCGCCGCTCACGAGAATGCCCTGACGGCTCAGCAGGTAACTGGCGTACGCACGGTTGCGCAATTCCGACAGCCCTTCGCTCGGGCCGTTGGCCAGTTCTGTCAGGTAGGCGTTGGAGCGCACCAGCAAATCTTCCGGCACCGGCAGCCCGCGTTCCTTGGCTTCGATCAGGAAGTCGGTGGCATACAAGCTGGCGTACGGCGCCACGTCCGGGTTGGCGGCCCACAAACCGAAGCCGCCGGCCTGGTTCTGGCGTTGGCGCAACATGCGCACCGCGCTGCTGAAGGCTTGCTCGGCTTCGGGTGCGGTGCCGCCCCAGATCAACGCCGGCATGGCCTTGGACACCAATTGCTCGGTGCAGGCATAACCGTAGTCATCCAGGTAATGCTTGAGGCCGTTGGCCCACACCAGCGGCGAGGCCGCCACGCCCAGTTGCACGTCGCGCAGTTGGCTGAACAGCTCGCGGGTGGGCTTGAGCTCTTTGCTGGCGCTGTCGAAACGGCCCAGGCTCAAGGCCACACGGTGCTCACTCAATGGGCGGATCGAGGTGGTTTCTGCCACCTGAATGCGCTTGCCGTCCGGCAGCACGGCGATAAAGCGCAGGTCCGCCGAGCCGAGGGTTTCGCCGACCTTGATCTTGAATTCGGCGGTGCCTTCCTTGCGCGGTTGCAGTGACAAGGTGCTGCCTTTGTCGCCCTGCACGTTGAGGCCGTCGCTGGTTTGCAGCTCAAACTTCACGTCCGCCGCGGCATCGAGGTTGCTGAATACTCCGGCGCTCACATTGAACACATCCCCCGGCGCGACAAAGGCCGGCACGTTGGGTGTGATCACGATCGGCCCACGCACCTCGGTGCTGGCCTCGCTGACGCCCACGCTGTCGGCGTCCACCGCCACCGTAAACAGGTGCAGCTTGCCGTTGAAGCTGTCCGGCACCTGGTAATGCAGCACGGTTTCACCGGCCGGCAAATCCACCAACCCGGACCACCACGCCACAGGCGGCTGATGTTTACGTTTGAACGGGTTGAGGTGGTTGGCCAGAGCGCCTTCCGTATCGCCGCCGGGCGCTGCCCCACTGAGCAAGCGGCTGAATTCCGGCAGGATCAGGTCAAGAATCTGACTGGTGCCGACCTCCAGTGCGCGCTTCTGGAAGAAGAAACCCAACGGGTCCGGCGTCTGGTAGCGCGCCACTTGCAGGATGCCTTCGTCCACTGCGTAGACCACCGCGCGGCCTGGCCGGTCGGCGGTGACCTTGATGTCCAGGGTTTGCCCCGGCTCGATCTTCGCCGGGCCTTCGACCTTCAGCGCCATGCGGCGCGCATCCAGGTTGATGCTGAACGGCACCACGCCGTAGGACAGCGGGCTCATATAAACCTCGGACGAGCCGATGTCGCGCACGAACTGCACGTTGACGTAGGCATTGCCCTCAAGGCCCGCAGGCACGCGGATATGTTGCACGCTGTTGGTGCTGTCGGCCTTGAACCATTGCTGGGTGTAAACCTTGTCGCGTTCGATGGTGATCAAACCGGCGCCGGTGTACGGCGCACGGATGCTGATCGCAATCTCATCGCCGGTGGCGTAGCTGCGTTTATCCAGGCGCAGCTGCAACTCGGCGTTACGCTCCAGGGAGCGCGACGTGTTGCCACGCCCGGCCACGCTGTAGTCGATCTGGTTGAGCAGGTTGCCGTTGGCATCCTTGAGTTGCAGGGTGAAATCGCCCGGCGTACCGGTGTTCAGGGTCTGCTTGGCGCCGTCCTTGGTCATCGTCAATGGCGAGGCGGGCTGGCTGATGTTCTTGATGCGCGACTCGTATTTGTAGGTGCCGTTGGACTGTTTCACCAACACCGACACATAACGGTGCTCGATCACTTCACTGGTCAGGCCGTCCACCGCCAATGGCGTGAGGTCTGGCGCGACGGCCAGCCACTGCACCTGACGCGGGGCGTCCTTGGCGACGTACGACAGCGAATCCTGACTTTTCACACCAACCAGATAAGGCGCGGACGACACCAGCAGTGCACTTTGCGCCGCCACGTTACGCCCACCTTCAGCCTCGAACACCTGTGTCATGACCTGCAGGCGATAGGTGCTGTTGGCGAAGCGTTGCAGGTTAAGGTCGAGCACGGCCTGGCCGTTGTCGTCGACGGTGGTTTCAGCGAGGTCTTCGGTGCTGGCGTCTTCCAGTGAGTTGTTGAGGCGGAAGCGGTAATCGGGATAACGGTCGAAGGCCGCAAGCGTCGGGCTCAAGGACATCTTCGCCGTCACCCGGCGGCCGGCTGCCGGAGCGCCGAACAAGTGCATTGCAGTGACTTTGGCAACCACCTGGTCCGGTGGAATCCAGCCCAATACGGGCGTGTCATGCAGGCTCAGGCTGACCTTCATGCGGTCCGGCTCGAAATCGCGGACCTTGAAACTGACACTGCCCAGGTCGGTGCGGGTGTTTTTCTCGCCAATCAATTGCAAGGTCGCGGTGTAATCGCCTGCGGGGGCGACGTCGCTGCTGGGGAAATCAAAGGTTTCAAAACCGCTGGTGGACAGCTTCAGGGGTTGGCGAATCACCTCCAGGCCACGCGGGTCGGTGATTTGCAGCTCCACCGGCAGGCCTTGCAGGGCGCCTTTCCAGTTGCCGCTGCGCACGATCATGCCCAAGTGCGCGGTCTCGCCAGGGCGATACAGGCCGCGGTCGGTAAACAGGTAGGCGCTGAGGCGATCAATCGCGCCGTCTTCTTCCAAACCGCCTACATCAAAACGCGACAAATCCAGCTGCTGCGACTGACGGGCAATCGGCAGGAAGGACTGATCATTGCCGCGAGTGACTACATACATCAGCGGCGTTTTCTCACGGCGCAATTCATCCAGCTTGGCGAAATGCGCATGGCCTTCGGTGTCGGTGCGACCACTGCTGACCGGCAGGCCGTTGCGACCAATGATGTCGACCTGTGCGTCGGCCACCGGCGAACCGTTGCCGATCGACTGCACGTACACATCATGGCTGCCATCGCTGGAGCGCTTGGCGATGATGCCCAGGTCAGTCACCACGATAAAGCGCAGGTCGCTGGTACTGCTGCGGTCGTACTCGAACGTGCGTTCTGCGGGGTCATCCTGAGGGCTGAGCTTGAGCACGAAAATGCCACGACGCCCGCCGTTGGCGGTGAGGTAGTGGCTCAGATCGACGTTGTCGTAGACGGTTTTCGCCGGGTCATTGGACGACAGCGCAATATCCAGCGACTGGCGCTCGACCATCCGATCAAAGTATTCGTTGCCGAAATTGGGCCGGGCAAAGCTGCCGCTGCTCTGGTCCACCAGGTGTTGCAACTGGTTGGGCAGCAGCCGGGCGATTTCCACATGGGCGCCGGGCACGCCACGGGCCATGAAGCCCAGGCGTTTTTCGCCGTTGAGGCTCAGCAGCGCGCCGTTGGACAGGAACTGCAGCGTGCGCGGATACGCCGGCATGCTGATCAACGAGGCCGTAGGGTTTTTCGCCAGATAGCCGCCGATGGCTTCCAGGTTGGCGGGCACACGCACATACAGCGCGCGACCGGCCGGGGCCTTGAATTTGAACGCGTGCAAGGTGTTCAGCGGCTCGACGCTGGGCACATGGGTCAGGGCGACCTTGGTGCTGCGGGCCAGCAGGGCGTCATCAATGTCGTTGCTGGTATAGGGACGAGTGTCGTCCTGGGCTTTTTCCGGCAGCAGCCACGCCTGGACCTTACCGGCAATGGTGTCATCGGCCACGGCGCTGGAGCTGCTGAACATCAGCACCGGTTCCGGTTCGCCGCGTTCATTGTCGACAAAACTGACGTCGGCGGCGGTGAAGGTCAGGCGATAACGGCCGGGCACGGTGACTTCCGACACCAGCGGCGCGGTGCTGGCGTTGCCACCGTCACGGGCTTTGATGCCTTCGTCGAGCCTGGCGCTGACCGGCGTGCTTTCCAGTGGCGTGGCGAGGGCGGCAGAGCGTACGTAGGCGTTGAGCTTGTTGTCGTCGAAGGTGATTTCCGGGCGGTTGGGCAACTGCGCGTCGCGGTAGGCCAGGCCTTTGCCGAGGGTCACAGACACGCGCTTGCGCAGGTTGTCTTCATCCACCGGGTGGGAAAAGTGGAAGGTCGCGACCAGCTGTTTCAGCGTCGGGTTGGACGGGTCTTGATACAGCTCGTTTTGCGCCAGGGTGGCGCGGAACGGCTGGGTGGAAAACTGGCTGCTGTACTGGCTGAGCAACACGCCGTCGGCCAGGAGGTTTTTCTTCGCCAGGTCCAGCGTGTAGTGGGCGTCTACAGGCCAGTCTTTTTCCGGCACGAACAGTAAAGTGCGGTCATCGGACCAGCGCCAGGCGCCTGCCACGTTGGGTTTGAGGGTGATGCCCTCCGTCACCGGTTTGCCAATCGCCGCCAGGGGGGCCACGGATTCGGCGAAACGCACCTGCACGTTATCCACCACCGGCGGTTGCTGGGTGTAATCCGTCAGGTTCGGCTTGTGCAACGAATAACCAACGGTGTGCGGCTGCGGCAGGTTTGAATACCAGTGCCAGCCGTAGAATCCTGCGCCAGCCAGTAACACCAGGCCCAGCACGCCGGCGCCGGCCTGGCGCGGATAGGCGCGAGCGTTGCGGCCCAGGTTCGCAAAGCCTCGACCTATGGCGCGCAGCCAGAAAGGCGGCTGCCATTGGCCGAACAGGGCACTCACCACCGTGGTTAACAGGCCGAGAAAACGGCGACTGATCGCTTTCAACGAATCGAACATGGTGAGCATCCCTGGCTAAGTGCGGCGTATCTTACACGCGTCTTTGATACAAAAGATGACGTGAATATGCCGCAAACGCTCAGGCGTGTTGCACAAAAGTGAGACGCACCGCAAAACCGATCAAAAGGCTGCCGAATAACCACTGCTGCAGGCGCTGCGCCGAGCGATTGCTGGCCAGCCAGCGGCCGATGCGCGCGCCGGCCAGGGCGTAGCAACAGTCAAACGCGAAGCCCACGGTCACCAGCATCACCCCCAGCCATGCAAACTGCGCCGCCACCGGGCCGGCCTGCGGGTTGACGAATTGCGGCAGCAGCACCGAGCAGAACAGCAGGGCCTTTGGGTTGAGCAGGTTCGTCAGCAGTCCGCGTTGAAAGGCCACGCGCCAGGCATGGGCGGGTGGTGCGCCGTGAGAGGCGTAGAGCGATGGCAGCCCGTTCGCACGCAGGCATTGCACGCCCAGCCACAACAGGTAGGCCGCACCGCCCAGGCGCACCACGTCGAAGGTCCAGGGCGCCACTTTGAACAACGTCGCCAGCCCCATGCCCGCCAACACCACATGGCATGCCCGGGCGAGGCCCAGGCCGATTGCCGTGGTCAGCGCCAGCGCTTTGCCCTGGCGCGCGCCGGTTTGCAGCAACAGGATCATGTCTGGCCCCGGCAGCAGAAACGCCACCGAAAGTGCCATCAGAAATAACCACAGCTCTGTCATGTTCCACCCCCTTGATGTGTCGGCTAATTCTAGGAGTGAAGGGCAGGGCAGGTGCTTGCGTAGTCAGCTTATAAAGCGTCTATTCTTGGCACTATCTGCCATTGATTGAGCTAACGGCCATTCATTTATGCCAAATCTGAAACTTGATGCCTTTGACCGCAAGATTCTTGAAGCCCTGCAACGTGATGGGCGCCTGAGTAACGTGCAGCTGGCGGATGAGATCGGCCTGTCTGCCTCACCCTGTTTGCGCCGTGTGAGGCTGCTGGAAGAGGCCGGGGTGATTCGCGGCTATCAAGCCACCCTGGACCGCGATGAAGTGGGCCTGGGCATGATGGTGTTCGTCGGCGTGAAGGTGGAGCGGCACAACGACACCGAGGCCAATGCCTTTCGCGAGGCGGTGACCGCACTGCCCGAGGTGATCTCGGCATTTCTGGTATCGGGTGAGTCGGATTTCCTGTTGCAGGTGGTGGTGCCGGATTTGCGTGGGTACGAGCGGTTCGTCACCGGCAGCCTGTTGAAGCTGCCGGGAGTGCGGGACATCCGCAGCAACTTTGCGATCCAGACCGTGAAAACCCCAGGCGCCTTGCCATTGGGGCACCTGCCAGGCTGAACACTTGAAAACACTACCCAAACCACTGTGGGAGCTGGATTGCCTGCGATGGCGGTGTTTCAGTCAACAAATGGGTTGCTGGCCCACCGCCATCGCAGGCAAGCCAGCTCCCACAGTTGATCCGCGTTGAGCTTGAGGTGGTATTTCTCAGGTCCACCAGTAGCGAACAAGGTGAAAGAAAATCGGCGCCGCAAAACATACTGAATCCAGCCGGTCCAGCATCCCGCCGTGCCCTTCGATCATATGGCCCCAATCTTTCACGCCTCGGTCGCGCTTGATCGCCGACATCACAATGCCGCCGGCAAAGCCGAGCAGGTTGATCAGCAGTGCGATCAAAAACGACTGCCATGGATTAAAGGGCGTGGTCCACCACAGCGCAGCGCCGATCAGGGATGACAGCAGAATCCCGCCGACGAAACCTTCGACGGTTTTGGACGGCGACAGGTTGGGCGCGATCTTGTGTTTGCCGAACAGCTTGCCACACACGTATTGCAGCACGTCCGACAGCTGCACCACGATCACCAGGTAGGCGATCAGCAACAGGTTGCGACCTTCGTAGCCAGGAATGTCGAGGGTCAGCAAGGCCGGGACGAAGGACACGCAGAACACGGCAATCATCAGGCCCCATTGCACCTTTGACGCGCGCTCCAGGAAGTGCGTGCTGTCGCCACCCAGTGAAGCGAGGATCGGCAGCAGCAGGAACACGTACACCGGGATGAAGATCGAGAACAGCCCGTACCAATCGGAGTAGATCAGCAGGTATTGCAGCGGCAAGGCCAGGTAGAACGCGGCCACCAGCGCCGGGTAGTCACTGCGGCGGGTCGGGGTAAGGGTGAGGAATTCGCGCAGGGCGTAGAACGACACCGCGTAGAACAGCAGGATCACCGCACCGGTGCCCAGCCAGAAGGCGATGCCGATCACCACGACCATCACCCACCAGGCGTTGATACGGGCGTTGAGATTGTCGACGACCGCATTTGGCGTACCGCGGGTGCGCAACTTGAGGATCAGGCCGATCAGCGAGGCGAGCACCAGGATGGCGCCGATCCCACCGAACAACATCAGGGTTTGGCTATCCATGTCAGACATGCTCCGGGGCAAGGGCAAGCAGGGCGTCGCGGGTGCGGGCGAGGAAGGCGGTTTTGTCTTCGTTATCTTCCAGTTGCAGTGGCGCACCGAAGCTGGTGGTGCACAGCAATGGCAGCGGCAGCACGCGTCCCTTGGGCATGACCCGGTTGAGGTTGGCGATCCACACCGGGATCAATTCGGCCTGTGGGTAACTTTTTGCCAGGTGGTACAGGCCGCTCTTGAAGGGCAGCAAGCCGTCTTCGAGATTGCGTGTGCCTTCGGGGAAGATGATCAGCGAGTCGCCACCTTCCAAAGCGGCGAGCATGGGTTGCAGAGGGTTATCCACAGGGTCTTTGCGCTCACGATCGATCAGCACGCCATTGAATACGCGGTTGATGATGTAACGGCGCAGGGCGCTTTTGTTCCAGTAGTCGCTGCCGGCCACCGGACGCGTGAACTTGCGCAGGTTTTGCGGCAAGGACGCCCACACCAGCACGAAGTCGCCGTGGCTGCTGTGGTTGGCGAAATAAATGCGCTGCACCGGCACCGGCGCGCAACCCAGCCACAGGCTGCGGGCGCCGGTTACGGTGCGGGCCATTGAGGTAATCAGGGTGGCAACCACAGGTTCGAACATGGGGATTCCTTATCCGGCGAAAGGTAGCCACGGGCTGGCGAGGATCACGGCCAGGGTCAGCAGCATTTGTGCGCCCAGCAGCCAGGCCTGCTTGCGCAGCAGTTTGAGGGCGCCGCGACGACGTTCGGTCCAGGGCCGGCCGACCCGCTTGGCCGATTGCAGGCCAAGGGTTTGCAGGGCCTGGTCGAGGTCGGGGGTGCGCTCGGTGTCGCGAGCGAGCAGGGCGAACAGGTCGGCATCGAAGGCTACGCGCAGTGCCCAGTACTTTTGCAGCAGCCCGAGGACAATCATCCACAGGCTGAGCAGCAGGCAGATTGGCGCGACACTCGCCATCAGCAGTTGGGCCAGTCCGAAAAGCACGCCAAGCAGCGTCAGGCCTGTGGATAACTGATCCAGCGAGCGACCACGACGCAGCAGGCTGGCGACCACCTGGAGTTCCATATCAGCGGGCATGGGCTAAACCCTCCAAAGCTTCGCGGTGAGCGGGGTGCAGGACCACTTGGGCCCGCGCTGTACGAATAATAGCCAGTGCCTCGTTTACGGTTGTGGCGCGTCCACTGTGCAGCAGCCAGGCTGCAACGGCGGTGGCGCTGCGTGAGTAACCGAGGGCGCAACACACCAGTAATGGCCCGCTTGCGCGCAGGCGCTCAATGGCTTGAGCGGCTTGCAGGCATTCGGCGGGTGTCGGCGCAATCAGGTCCAGCACGGGGACGCATGCATAAGCGCGGCCCTGTGGACTAATCGGCAGTTCGGCGCATAGATCGACGATTGCCTTGAATGAACCTTGCTCGCGTGTGGCGGGTATTCGACCGAGCCAGACGTTATCCACAATCAGGTCAGGCTGTGGATGCTTGCGTGTCCACAGGCGTGAGTTGAGCCACGCGGCTGCCAGGTAGGGCGCATATAGCCAGCGCGCGGCGGGCGTCAGGGTGCCGTCGAGTCGTTTTTGAAAGCCCGGTGCGCCGAGTACGAAGTAATTGGCCTTGATCAACCCCAGGGAAACCGCCGGCCATAGCAGCCACAGCCACCAGCCACCGAGCGTTAACGCAAGAACCACCAATGCCAGGGCGCCCAGGCCATAGCGCGCCCCTAGCCGCCAGCGTTTTCGATCCCGCGTAAGCCGCGCATTCAACAGCGGGCTCGGGTGCTCCAGCGGCCATAGCCACACGCATAACCAGCCGGCGAGGGCGCCTGTGGGTAAGTCGATAAAGTGATGTTGATAAGTGGTCAGCACCGAAATACCGATCAACGCGAACCACCCGTGCACCACCCAGCGCCAAAAGCCCTGGCTGTGGCGCTGGTACATGATCCACAGAATCACCAGCAGCGCGATGTGCAGCGACGGTGCCTGATTGAACGGCTTGTCGAAGCCTGCCAGCACGGCAAACAGCCAGCCAAATACGCCATCCAGCGCCGGCCGTTCAAAGGTGAACCGCAGTGGCCAGATCAGGAAGCAGCTCACGGCAATCACCTGGGCGGTGAGCAGGCGCAACGCGTGTTGTTTCAGTTCATGGCGGCTAGTGGGCAGCAGCAGCGAAAAGCCGTAGAGCAGGTCGATGGACCAGTAGGGCACGATGGTCCAGGCCCAGAACGGCATATGGGTTTCCCAGCCGAACACCAGCGTGCCGACATCGCTGCGCTGGCTGGTGACCCAGGTGGCGAAGCCGTAGGTGCTGAAAAACAGCGGCGCCAACAGCAGCAACCACAGGACCGCAGGTTTTAATAAACCGGGTTCGCGCATGCTCAGATCTTCTGTGCCAGAGACACAGTGAAAATGCCCCATTCGTCCACACGCTGAGTGATCTTGCGAAAGCCTGCGGCCTCGACGAGTTGGTCCATTTCCGCCTGGCTGCGACGGCGCATCACCCAGGCCTGGCCCTGGCGATGGCTGGTCAGCGCGCGGGCGATCAGTTCCAGCTGCGGGTGCCATGGCTGGCCGGTGTACACCAGATAACCGCCGGGCTCCACGGCTTCAGCAAGGCCGGCCAGCGAACCGCCGACCATGGCGTTATCGGCAAACAATTCATACAGCCCGGACACCACCGCCAAGGTCGGCTTGGGGTCGAGCGCCGCCAGGTCCGCGCGATCAAACGCATCGCCTTTGACGAACTGCGCGATATCCCCCAGGCCTTTTTCGCGAATCAGCGCGCCACCGTCGCGCACGTTGATGTCGCTGTAGTCGCGCAGCAGGATCGACTCCGGCAGCGGCGATACGCCCTGCAAGGCTTCGAGAATGTAGCGGCCGTGGCCCGCGGCGATGTCGACAATGCGCACTTGGCGATCATCGCTGCGCAACTTGGCCATGGCCAGGCGCAACAGCTCTTCGACATTCAGCTTGCGCTGGCGGATGCCACGCCAGCCGATGGAGTTGAGGTAGTTGGTGTCGATCATCCGCCCCAGCCCGCCTTTGCCGGTGGGCTTGTTGCGGTACACGTAATCCAGTGTGCTGCCGGAATCGAAGCCGGTATCAAAGCCCAGTTTCACCCCGTCCGAGAGGTTCTTGCCCAGGCCCATGCTGGCGCGGGTCATGCGCCAGTACAGGTCGCGCAAAGAGTTGCGCGGCAGCGGCGCGGCCAGGGATTCGGACTCGGCGCAGGTCGCGCCCAGCTTGTCGGCGTCGAGCAACGAGGCGCGGTCCAGCGGGTGCGCAAAGTTTTGCAGGATAAAGCGCCTGGCGCTGCTCACGGCGACGGCACGGTCGCGTTCACCGAGGGTGTCGTGGAAGAAGCCGGGCAGGATGTGCAGTTCTTTTTTCAGGCTGCCCAGGCGGTCGAAAAATTGCTGCTGGGGTTTGCGGTGCACCACAAAGTCGGAGCCGGAGATCAGCAGCTGAGTCGGCACCTGGATCGCCTGGGCATCGGCCACCACGCGGTCGGCAGCTTCGTACAGGCCGAGCAGCACATTCACCGATATCGCCTTGGTGATCAGCGGGTCGCTGTCGTAGGACGCGACACGCTCCGGGTCATGGCTGAGGAACTTGGCCTTGACGTAGCTGTTAACGAAAAAGTTGCCGCGAAATGTGCGCATCAGCGCCAGGCCTGGCCGCGCGAACGGCACGTAGAGCTTGACCTTGAACGCCGGGGAGGCGAGCACCAGTGCGCGGATTTTCGGCGCGTAATCGTGCACCCAGGTGGCTGCGATCACCGCGCCCACGCTTTGAGCGATCACCGCGCAATTGTCTTCTTCGATGCCGTAAGTGGTACCGATGTGGTCACGAAAGGTTTGCACGTCGCGGGCACTGGTGGCGAAGCTTGGGCTGTCGCCGCGCGCGCCGGGCGACTGGCCGTGGCCACGGGCGTCCCAGGCAAAGAAGTCGAAGTGCGGCAGGTCCAGTTCATCGACCAGGTGGGCAATGCGCCCCGAATGCTCGTGGCCGCGATGGAACAGCAGGATCGCCTTGCGCGGCTCATCGCCAAGCGGCGCGGTGGCCGGCCAGTGCCGGTAGAAAAGCTCGACGCCATCGTGGGTGCTGAAGCTGTGCTCTTGCTGTTCGCGCATCGCAAATTCCTTATGCAGAAGGGGACGTCGTTTCTTTGAGACCCTGGCGCACGCGGTTGACCAAGGTGTAGGCGAGCAGCGCCGCCACCAGCCACATCACCGCGTTGACCCAACCCGCGCCCAGCCAACCGAGCGCCACGCCGGTGGCCAGCACACCCAGTACAAACGCGCGATCACTCTTGCCCATTGGGCCGTCGTAGCGCCGCGACGCACCGACCATGGGCCCGAGCACACCGGCATATTCGCTGAACACCGCCAGCAACGTGACCAGCAGCACTGGCGCCAGGCTCACGCCGGGGATCAGCGCAAAGGGCAGGATCAGCGCGCTGTCGGCGATCACGTCGCACAGTTCATTGAGGTACGCGCCCAGGCGTGACTGCTGGCCGAATTCCCGAGCGAGCATGCCGTCGATGGCATTGAGAGCCATGCGCAGGATCATCCACAACGGGATCAGGGCAAACAGCCAGAGGTGTTGGGCAAAGCCTGCAATGAGCAGGCCGACCAGCAAGGACACCGCGCCGGCCAGCACGGTGATCTGGTTGGCCGTGGTGCCGTTGTCGTAGAGGCGCTGCACGAGTGGGCGCAGTAAGGTTTGAAAACGCGGCTTGAGCTGATAGATCGAAATCATGGGAGGTGACGCTTCCTTGTCCGTTTACCCGCGAAAAACTGTTTTGGAGTGTGCCGATTAATCGGCGGCTGCACCAGTGATGGCTCGTGTTTATGGGGGGTTAGTCACGCTCTTGCAGGCGCTGGAGAGTAAATGTGGGAGCGAGCTTGCTCGTGAATGCGGTGGGTCAGTGACAAATGAGCTGGCTGAACCACCGCATTCGCGAGCAAGCCCGCTCCCACAGGGGTTTTGTGTTGTTTTCGAACAAAAATTTCACGCTGCGTGTTATATCGTAACGAATTGTGTACAAACGGGCGTGAGTGGATGCAAGTGGATCTAGAAGCTGACGGCGCTTTGGTTGAAGGCTTGCCGCGTTTTCAGCAGGGGCTGTTTCATGCCCGTCGATTGCGCCAGGCCGGCATCAGCCTGACGGCCCTGGCCGTTTGCGCTTGGGTGCTGGCATTGTTTGTCGCCCTGTTTGCGCCGCTGTCGATCTGGCCGGTGGTGCTGATCAACTGCGCGTCGGCCTTGTTGGTGTTGGTGGCCGGGCTGCAATCGGCGTGGTGGGTCGCCGATTGGCGGGCGCAGGCGCTGGAAGCGCCAACGGTGGAATTGATCGAGCCGCAGCTTGAAGACAGGGGCGGTTACGCGCGGTTTGTCGGACGTTTGGGCAGCAGCCTGCTGGCGCAGATGGGCGCGCCGGTGCTGTGGTTGAGTGGCTGGTCGTTGCTGGCATTGCTGAGCATTGTCGAATTCTGGAACCTGGCACTGCCCGCTGCAGCCGTGGGGCAATCGGCAAGCATTGGCGCCGCGCTGGGGCTGGCGTTGGCCTTTGGTTTGCTGGTGTTCGAGCGTCGTCTGGCGCAGGAAACGGCTGCGCAATGGCCGGAAGCCTCACAGCTGGCGCAGTTAAGCCGGGTGGCGATTGCGTGCCTGGTGGTCAGCGCGATCTGCCTGCTGTTTGCCGGCGCGCAATCTGTATGGCCCTTGCGCCTGGCCGTGTTGATCGGCCTGTTGCCGGGGCTGGTCGCCGTGGAGTTTTTGCTCAGGGCCGTACTGTCGCTGTTCAGCCCACGTCAGCCGCGCCTTGAACCACGGTTGATGGCGCAAAGCTTTATTGCCGGTTTGCTGCGTTGGCCGCCACAACCCTTGCAGGCACTGCAGCACGAGTTGCACAACCGCTTCGGTATCGATTTGCGCCAGATCTGGGCGTTTACCTACATGCGCCGGGCATTCCTGCCGGTGCTGCTGGTGGTATTGGCCGTAGGCTGGGCGCTGACCGGCGTGCACGAAGTGCCCCTGCAAGGCCGTGGGATTTATGAGCGCTTCGGCAAACCGATGGCGGTGTTCGGCCCTGGCCTGCATGCCGGATTGCCGTGGCCGTTGGGCCGCGTCATCACTGTCGAAAATGGCGTGGTGCATGAACTCGCTACCAGCGTCAGCGAGGCTGCCACACCGGAGCTGGCCGCCGCCGAAGGCCCGGCGCCGTCGATCGCCAACCGCTTGTGGGACGCCAGCCATGTGAATGACAAATCCCAAGTGATCGCCAGCAGCAGCGGCGACAAACAGAGCTTCCAGATCGTCAATATGGACGTGCGGTTCGTCTACCGCATTGGCCTGACCGATCAGGCGGCGCTGGCCGCCACCTATAACAGCGCCGATGTGCCGACGCTGATTCGCAGCACCGCCAGCCGCATTCTGGTGCACGACTTTGCCTCGCGCACGCTCGACGAATTGCTCGGTGAGCAACGCACCCAACTGGCCGACGAAATCGGCCGCTCGGTGCAGGCAGACTTGCAGAAGCTCAACAGCGGCGTGGAGATTCTGGCCACGGTGGTCGAAGCGATTCACCCGCCTGCCGGCGCTGCCAACGCCTACCACGCCGTGCAGGCTGCGCAGATCGGCGCCCAGGCGCTGATCTCCCGCGAACGCGGCGCCGCCAGCGAACAGACCAACCAGGCCTTGCTGCAAGCCAGCACCGCGCGAGATCAGGCCTTGGCCACCGCGCGCGAAGTGAATGCTGGCGCGCAAGCGGCCGACCTGCGGTTCAGCGCCGAACAAAAGGCTTATGCCACCGCCGGCCAGGCATTCGTGCTGGAACAGTACCTGGGCCAACTCAGCCAAGGCTTGGCCCACGCCAAGCTGCTTATTCTGGATCACCGCCTGGGCGCCGATGGCGCACCGACGATTGATCTGCGTTCTTTTACTTTGCCGGCCGACCCTATGGCGCCGCGTAAAGCCGTTCAATAAGGAGTCTGTCTGTTGAGCGCTCATTCTCACGATCATGGTCATCATCATCACGGCCACCACCATCACCATCACGGTGATGAGCAAGCCGCTGGCCCGTTTCCTTGGCGGCGCATGGCCTGGGCGGTGTTGCTGGTGCTGTTTGCGGTGGCGGCCGCCAGCCTGGTGCAGGTGCGTTCCGGCGAAGCCACGGTGATTACGCGGTTCGGTAACCCGTCGCGGGTGCTGCTGGAGCCTGGCCTGGGCTGGCGCTGGCCGGCGCCGTTCGAAGCGGCGATCCCGGTAGACCTGCGCTTGCGCACCACTTCCAGCGGTTTGCAGGACGTGGGCACCCGCGATGGCTTGCGGATTATCGTGCAGGCCTATGTGGCGTGGCAGGTGCAGGGCGATGCCGACAATGTGCAGCGCTTTATGCGCGCGGTGCAGAACCAGCCGGATGAAGCGGCGCGGCAGATTCGCACCTTCGTCGGCTCGGCGCTGGAGACCACTGCGGCCAGCTTTGACCTGTCCAGCCTGGTCAACACCGAAGCCAGCCAAGTGCGCATCGCCGATTTTGAGGCACAGTTGCGCCAGCAGATTGATCAACAATTGCTCACCACTTACGGCGTGCGCGTGGCGCAAGTCGGTGTCGAGCGTCTGACCTTGCCGTCGGTCACCCTCACCGCCACCGTTGACCGCATGCGCGCCGAGCGCGAGACCATCGCCACCGAACGCACCGCCGTGGGCAAACGTGAAGCGGCGCAGATTCGCTCCGCCGCCGAACGCGATGCGCGCATCGTGCAGGCCGATGCCACGGTGAAAGCCGCCGATATCGAGGCGCAGTCGCGGGTCGAGGCGGCGCAGATCTATGGCCGTGCCTACGCCGGTAATCCGCAGCTGTACAACCTGCTGCGCTCGCTGGACACCTTGGGCACCGTTGTGACGCCGGGCACCAAAATCATCCTGCGCACTGACGCCGCGCCGTTCCGCGCACTGGTGGACGGGCCGAAGGATGTTCAGCCATGAGTGAGCGTGACAACCCGGACAGCCCATGGATCCAGGCCGGGCGCCTGACCTTCCTGGCGCTGTACGCGGTGACGGTGTTGGCGGCCTTGGCCTGGGCGTTTTCCAATGTGCGCCAGATCGACCCGCAGAACCGCGCCGTGGTGTTGCACTTTGGCGCGCTGGACCGTATTCAAAATGCCGGTCTGTTATTGGCGTGGCCGCAGCCGTTTGAGCAAGTAGTGCTGTTGCCAGCAGCCGACCGTGTGATTGAGCGTCGGGTGGAAAACCTGCTGCGCTCCGACGCGGCGACCCAGGCGGACCGTGTGGCCACGTTTGCCGCGCCGTTGAGCGACGCGCTGGCAGGCTCCGGTTACTTGCTGACCGGCGACGCCGGTGTGGTGCAGCTGGATGTGCGGGTGTTTTACAAGGTCACCGAACCCTACGCGTTTGTGCTGCAGGGCGAGCATGTGCTGCCGGCACTGGATCGCCTGGTGACGCGCAGCGCCGTGGCGCTGGCGGCGGCGCGCGACCTGGACACCATTCTGGTAGCGCGCCCGGAATTGATCGGCAGCGATAACGGCGCCGCCGAGCGCCGTGAGCGGCTGCGCGGCGATCTGGTGCAAGGCATCAATAAACGCTTGGCGGACTTGGCCTCCACCGGTTTGGGGTTGGGCATCGAAGTGACGCGTGTCGACGTGCAATCAAGCCTGCCGGGCCCGGCGGTGAATGCCTTCAACGCAGTGCTGACGGCCAGCCAACAAGCCGATAAAGCCGTGGCCAATGCGCGCACCGACGCGGAAAAACTCACCCAAGCCGCCAATCAGGAGGCCGACCGTGTCGTACAAGTGGCCCACGCCCAAGCCAGCGAACGCCTGGCCAATGCCCAAGCGCAAACGGCCACCGTCGCCAGCCTGGCCCAGGTCAAAGACCCGGGCCTCATGCTGCGTCTGTACCGCGAACGCTTGCCGAAGATTCTCGGCCAGGCCGGTTCTGTGACCACGGTCGATCCCAAAGACGACTCCCGCTTGATCATCCAGGGAGCCGAACAATGAGCGCGCCTATGTTGACGTCCGCCGAGCAGCGCAGTGCTGCCCGGCAATTGACCCTGGCCATGTTAGCCCTGGGCTTGCTGGTATTGGGGTTGGTGTGGCGCTGGCTGGCGCCGGACCAGAACGGTGTCAGCCAACTGTTGCTCGGCGTCGCCTCTTTGCTGGTGGCCGTGCCGGTGATGCGTTCGGCCTGGTACAGCCTGCGTTACCCGAGCTTGCATGGCATCACCGACCAATTGATCGCCCTGGCGATGATGGGCGCGTGGGCCACGGGCGACTTGCTGACGGCTGCATTGCTGCCGATCATCATGATTTTCGGCCACGTGCTGGAAGAGCGCAGTGTGATTGGCTCCCAGGAAGCGATTCATGCCCTGGGCAAACTGACCCGCAGCCATGCGCGGTTGGTGCAGGCCGACGGCAGCATTGTGGAAGTGGATAACGGCACGCTGAACACCGGCGATATCGTCGAAGTGCGTGCCGGTGATCGCGTGCCGGCCGACGGTGTGGTGCTGTCGGGCCAGGCGAGCCTGGACACGGCGCCGATCACCGGTGAGTCGGTGCCGCTGGAAGCCAGCGTGGGCGTGCAGGTGTTTGGTGGCGCGATCAACCTCGACGGCTTGCTGCGCCTGGAAGTGACGCGCACCGGTAACGAATCGACCCTGGGCAAAGTCATTGCGCTGATGCAGAACGCCGAACGCTCCAAGCCGCCGATCACGCGACTGCTGGAGCGTTACGCCGGCAGCTATATGGTGCTGGTGTTGCTGCTGGCGGCGGTGACCTGGTTTGTGACCAATGACGCCCAGGCAATGTTGGCCGTGCTGGTAGCGGCGTGCCCGTGCGCCTTGGTGCTGTCGGCACCGGCCACGGCGATTGCCGGGATTGCAGTGGCGGCGCGGCACGGGATTTTGATTCGCAGCTCGGCATTTCTTGAGGAGTTGGCGGACCTGACCTCGCTGGTGGTGGATAAGACCGGCACGCTGACGTTTGGCACTCTGCGTTTGCAGTCCATCGACACCACGGCGCCGGATCGGCAGGTGTTGTTGAATCTTGCCGCCAGCCTGGGTTCGGCCAGCAGCCACCCGGTCAGCCGTGCGTTGGCAGGGCTGGCAACGCAGGAACAAATGCTGGGGCTGACGGATATTCGCGAACGCCAGGGCCTGGGCGTGGTGGCGCAGACCGAGCAGGGCGAAGCAGCCTTGGGGCGCCCGGAGTTGTTCGATCAGCTGGGCATTGTGACCACTCAGGTGCCGAACCACGATGGCCCGATCGCCGGGTTGGCGCTGAACGGCCAGTTCCTCGCCTGGCTGTTGCTCGCCGACAGCGTCAAGCCGGAAGCGCGCCAGGCCCTGCAGGAGCTACGCGACTTGGGCCTGGGCCGCCAGCTGCTGCTGACGGGTGACCGTCAAAGCGTGGCCGACAGCCTGGCGCTGGATGTCGGTATCAGCGACGTCGAAGCCCAGGCACTGCCGGAAGACAAGCTCAACCGCGTGCTTGGGGAAATCGGCAGTGGCTTCCGGCCAATGGTCGTCGGTGATGGCATCAATGACTCGCTGGCGCTCAAGGCGGGCGTGGTGGGTGTGGCAATGGGCGCGGGCGGTGCGGACATCGCGCTGGCGTCGGCGGATGTGGTGTTGATCGGCAGCGACCTGCGGCGCCTGGGCACGTGCGTGCGCTTGAGTCGCCAGTGCCGCCACACGTTGCAGGTTAACGTGATCATCGGGTTGGGCTGGACGCTGGCTATCGTGGTGTTTGCCGCGTTTGGCTGGCTGGGCGCGGCCGGCGCCATGATTGCGGCGGTTTTGCATAACCTCAGCACCTTGCTGGTACTGGGCAACGCCGGGCGTTTGCTGCGGTTTCAGGAGCCACTTTTGAAGCTTGAAGAATAATTTCAGAAATATCTGCATACAGCTGTAACGCCGATAAGGGTCCTCACTCTAGTGGTATGTCGAGACTGAACACTCCGTTCAGACCGGCGCCCCTACCGATCATGAGGACTCTAAAAATGAACTTCAAATCCGCTGCTGCTGGTGCCGCCCTTGCGATGGCCGCCGCTACCCTGTTTGCTGGTGTTGTGACTCAGGCTCAAGCCGCTGACACGGCTGTGCACTGCTACGGTATCAACGCCTGCAAAGGCCAGAACGACTGCAAAACCAAGGACCATGCTTGCAAAGGTCAGGGTTCTTGCAAAGGCCAGGGTTTCCTTGCCAAGCCCTCCGCTGATGCCTGCATGAAGGCTGGCGGCACCGTCGGCGAGTAACCGGCACCGAGTGCACCCGCAGCGGACGCCCCCCACCGCTGCGGACACTTTGCCTTGGAGCGAATCATGTCCGCGTCCCTTCCAAGTCTGGGTTACGGCCTGGGTTTACGCAGTGAGTATTACCAGCAGATCCTTGAACAATCGCCGGCCGTGGATTGGTTTGAAGTGATCTCCGAGAATTATCTGGTCCAGGGCGGTAAAGCCTTGTACTACCTGGATGCGATAGCCGAGCGTTATCCCCTGGTGATGCACGGTGTGTCCCTGTCCATCGGCGGGCCGCATGCCCTCGATACCGATTACCTGAAACACATCAAACAGCTCGCCGAGCGCATTCAGCCGGCGTGGGTTTCCGATCACCTGTGCTGGAGTCGCGGCAACGCGCATCAGTTGCATGACCTGCTGCCGTTGCCCTACACCGAAGAAAGCCTTTACCACGTGGCCGGTCGCGTGCGCCAAGTGCAAGACGCATTGCAGCGTCCGCTGGTGCTGGAAAACGTTTCCAGCTATGTGCGTTCCAAGGCCGACGAGTTCACCGAGTGGGAATTCCTCAAGGCCCTGGCCCACCTTACCGGCTGCCAGCTGTTGTTGGACGTGAACAATGTGTATGTCAGCTCGCGTAACCACGGCTTCGACGCCTGGACGTTTATCCGCAGCCTGCCGCCTGAAAGCATCCGCCAACTGCACTTGGCCGGGCATATGGATTACGGCGACTACGTGGTCGATACCCATGATCACCCGGTGTGCGATCCGGTGTGGGCGCTGTATCAACAGACGCTGGAGCTGTTGGGGCCGGTGTCGACATTGCTGGAGCGCGATGACCATTTCCCGCCGTTCGAAGAGTTGCTCGCCGAGTTGAGCAAGGCCCGTGAACTGGGCGCCAGCGCGCTGGCCAGGAGGGCGTTATGCGCCTGATCGACTGGCAGTTGGCGTTTGAGCAGCATCTGTTATCCGAAAGCTCGGTGGCCAACAGTGGGTTTGCCGCGACCTTGCTGGGTGGGCCGACTCTGGATGTGGACACGGGCCTGGCGATTTACCACAACGCCTATGTGTCTCGGCTTCAGGAGGTGCTGCGGCATGACTTCGGCGCCATCCGGTATTGGCTGGGGGACGATGAGTTTGCAGTGCTGACAGACGCCTATGTGCGCCGCAATCCGTCGGCCCATTACAGCCTGCGTTGGCTGGGCGAGCGGTTCCCGGCGTTTCTCGTCGAGCATCTGGTAGAGGAGCACAGTGCGCCGCTGGCCGAGTTGGCGCGGTTGGAGTGGGCGTTTACCTTGGCATTCGATGCGCCGCTGGGTGAGCCGCTGGGCCTGAATGACATGGCGCAGCTGCCCCCTGAAAACTGGCCGGGTTTGCAGGTAAGCCTGGCGCCTACGGTGCAACAGGTGCTGTGCCATTTCAATAGCGTGGCGATTTGGCGCGCCAGCAAGGATGAGTCGGATTTCCCTGACAGCCAGGCGCTGGAAGGGGCGCAGATGTGCCTGGTGTGGCGTCACCAGAATGTGTGCCATTACCGCAGCCTTGAGCCGGCTGAAGCCCGCGCGCTGGTGGGAATGGTGACCACCGGCTGGAATTTTTCAGAACTGTGCACAGGGTTGGCAGTCACTTATGGAGAGGGTGCGCCACTGCAAGCGGTGACGTGGCTGAAACAGTGGATCCAGGACGGTTTGCTCGAGCATCGAGCCTCATAGTTTAGTGCTATCAATTCGATAGCCTCCTACTTTGTCTTCGGATGGTCTACCCTCACTCCAGACGTCTGAAACAAGGGGGGACTACTCATGCTCGCGCAACTTCCACCGGCCTTACAGAATCTCAAGCTACCGCTGCGTCTTCGACTCTGGGACGGCCACGAATTTAACTTGGGCCCCGAGCCCAGTGTGACGATCGTGGTGAAGGACCCCACAGTCGTTTCCAGCCTGACCCATCCAACGCTGGACTCATTGGGCGAAGCCTTCGTCGAGGGCAGACTGGAGCTGGAAGGCTCCATCAGCGAGGTGATCCGGGTATGTGACGAGCTGAGTCACGCCCTGATTGATGACGACGAGGGGAGTCGTCCGGTGCGCTCGATCCACGACAAGGCCACTGATGCTGCGGCCATTTCCTACCATTACGACCTGTCCAACGAGTTCTACCAGCTGTGGCTGGACCAGGACATGGCGTACTCCTGCGGTTATTTCGAAACCGGCAGCGAATCCATCGATCAGGCCCAACAAGACAAATTTCGCCACCTGTGCCGCAAGTTGCGGCTGCAGCCAGGCGAGTATTTGCTCGACGTCGGCTGTGGGTGGGGTGGGTTGGCGCGTTTTGCGGCGCGAGAGTTCGGCGTCAAAGTGTTTGGGATCACGCTGAGCAAAGAGCAGCTGGCGCTGGCCCGTGAACGGGTCAAGGCCGAGGGGCTGGAAGATCAGGTAGACCTGCAACTGCTCGACTACCGCGACCTGCCGCAGGACGGTCGTTTCGACAAAGTGGTGAGCGTGGGCATGTTTGAGCACGTTGGCCACGCCAACCTGGCGGAGTACTGCAAGGTGCTGTTTGGCGCCGTGCGCGAAGGCGGCCTGGTGATGAACCACGGCATCACCGCCAAGCACACCGACGGTCGCCCCGTGGGCCGAGGCGCCGGCGATTTTATCGAGCGTTATGTGTTCCCCAACGGCGAGTTGCCGCACCTGGCGATGATGACGGCGGAAATCAGCGAAGTCGGGCTGGAAGTGGTCGACGTCGAAAGCCTGCGCCTGCATTACGCGCGCACGCTGGACCATTGGAGTGAACGCCTGGAAGACAACTTGGAGGCGGCAGCCAAGATGGTGCCGGAGCAAGCGTTGCGGATCTGGCGGCTGTACCTGGCCGGTTGCGCGTATGCGTTTGCGCGGGGCTGGATCAACCTGCACCAGATATTGGCAGTGAAGCCTCACGCTGATGGCAGCCATGAACTGCCGTGGACGCGGGAAGATATCTACCGCTGAAACACGGTTATGAAACGCTGAAGATGTAAATGTGGGAGCGGGCTTGCTCGCGAATGCGGTGTATCAGGACCAAATAAATTGGCTGAACCACCGCATTCGCGAGCAAGCCCGCTCCCACATTTGTTTCTGTGTTGTTTGTTAGAGAATCGGTGAGATCAAACGCGCCACCCGCATGCCCAGCTGTTGCAGGCGACGGGTCTCGCGGCTTTCTTCCTGGCTGACTTCATGCGCCTGTGCGAAGTCGTCCAGCAGCATCTGCTCCACTTGGCTGGCAAACGCTTCATCGACCGTCAGCAACATCACTTCGAAATTCAGCCGGAACGAACGGTTGTCCATGTTCGCACTGCCGATTGCACTGATTTCGCTGTCCACCAGCACCACCTTCTGGTGCAGGAAGCCCGGCTTGTAGCGGAACACGCGCACGCCAGCGCGTACGGCTTCGATGGCGTAGAGGCTGGAGGCGGCGTAGACGATACGGTGATCAGGCCGCGACGGCAGCAGCAGGCGCACATCGACCCCGCGCAAAACCGCCAGGCGCAGGGCGGCGAACACCGCTTCATCGGGCACGAAATACGGGCTGGTGATCCACACGCGCTCGGTCGCCGCATGGATAGCTTCGACGAAAAACAGCGAGCAGGTTTCATACGGATCGGCCGGGCCGCTGGCGAGCAGTTGGCAGAGCACGCCATCTTCAGGGTATGTATCAGGCAGGATCAGCGGCGGCAGCTCGCGCGCGGCCCAGAACCAGTCTTCGGCGAACGACTCCTGCAGGCACGCCACCACCGGGCCGGTGACCTGCACATGGGTGTCGCGCCACGGCGCCAGTGGCGGCTTTTTGCCCAAGTATTCGTCGCCGACGTTATGCCCGCCGACAAACCCGGTGAGGCCGTCGACCACCACGATTTTGCGATGGTTGCGGAAGTTGACCTGGAACCGATTGAGCCAGCCGCTGCGGGTGGCGAACGCTTTGACTTTGACCCCGGCGTCGCGCAGCGACTGCACATAACTGTGGGGCAGGGCATGGCTACCGATGCGGTCGTAGAGCACGTGAATATCCACGCCTTCGGCAGCTTTTTCCTTCAGCAGGGCGTGCAACTGCCTGCCAAGATCGTCGTCATGAATGATAAAAAACTGGAACAGCACCGCCGTCTTAGCCTGGCGAATCGCCGCGAAAATCGCGCTGAACGTGGCATCGCCATTAATCAGCAAGCGCACGTCATTGTTGGCCAGGCACGGCATGCGGCCCAATTTGGGCATGGCGCGCAAAGACGCATAGGCGCTGGAGTTGCGCGCCGCCAAGGCTTCTTCGACCCACGGGCGCCAGTTCAGCGCGGTGATGGCGGTGTGCATTTCCTGGTTGGCCTGGCGACGCGCCTGGATGTACGCGTCAAAGGTGCTGCGGCCGAAGATGAGGTAGGGAATCAGCGTCAGGTAAGGCATGAACATCAGCGACAAGGCCCAGGCGATCGAGCCTTGGGCGGTCCTGACAGTCAGCACCGCGTGGATCGCGGCGAGCGTCCCGAGAAAATGCAGCGTGGCAATGAAGTAGGCGAGCAGGTGCGGGCCAAAAAAATCCATGAACGACATCACTCCAGGCAATCAAGTGCCTAACAGACCATGTTCGACGACGAATGTCGCTATTTTATTTGCCGTGCAACACTGGCGCCTTTGCAGCGTCTAACGCCCACAATTACCCAGGAGTTACCCGATGAATGCTCGTCTGCTTGGTTTGGCCATGGTTGTTGGATTGACGCTGCCCGTGGCGGCTCAGGCGCAGATGCTGGCGCCGGGCTTGTGGGAATTGACCACCAGCAATATGAAAGTCGATAACCAGGATTTGCCCGACCTGTCACTGATCCTCGGTCAGCTCAAGCAACAAATGACCCCCGAACAGCGCGCCATGCTCGAAAAACAGGGCATCACCATGGCCGGCAAGGGCGTGCAGGTTTGCCTGACGCCTGCCCAGGTCGCGTCTGATTCCATTCCCCTGACCGACCCGCAATCGGGCTGCAAACAGCAAGTGACCGACAAAACCGGCAACCAGTGGAAATTTCGTTTCAGCTGCCCGAAAGCCCAAGGCACTGGCGTTGCAACCTTCCAGAGCCAGCAGGAATTCACCACCACCGTCAACGGTACGTTCAATGCCACCGGCGTTCAGCAGAAGGGCAGCCTGGACACTCATGCCCAATGGCTGGGCAACGATTGCGGTACGGTCAAACCCCGCGCTTAACGCAGAAAGTGCAGGGGCAGCCCCTGGCAACTGTCGACCACCTGGCCGTTGTGCCACGCCAGGTGGCCGGACACCAGGGTGGTGCTGACGCTGTGGCGAAAGCTGCGCTCGGCGAAGGGCGTCCAGCCGCAGCGCGCGAGAATCGGCTGGCTGCTGACGGGTTTGCCTTCGGGCTCAGGTTTGATCAGCACCAGATCGGCCCAATAGCCCTCGCGTAGATAGCCTCGGTCCGGGATAGCGAACAGGTCGGCCACACGGTGACTGGTCTTTGCCACCAGTGTGGTCAGTGGCAAATGCCCGTCAATCACCAGCTCCAACAACGCCGGCAGCGCGTGCTGCACCAGTGGCAGGCCTGACGGCGCTTGGCGATAGCCCAACTGTTTTTGCGCCCGGGTATGCGGCGCATGATCACTGCCGATCACATCCAGACGATGACTCAGCAAGGCCAGGCGCAGCGCGTCGCGGTCGGCACGGGTCTTGATCGCCGGGTTGCATTTGATCTGGTGGCCGAGGCGGTGATAGTCGCGGTCATCGAACAGCAGATGGTGCAGGCAGACCTCGGCGGTGATGCGCTTCTCGGCCAACGGCTTGTCTTCGAACAGGGCCAACTCGCGAGCGCTGGTCAGGTGCAGCACGTGCAAGCGCGTGCCGTGTCGCCGGGCCAGTTCCACCGCAAAAGAAGAGGAGCGAAAACAGGCTTCGGCATCCCGGATTAGGGGGTGGGCGACGGCGGGAATGTGCTCGCCGAAGCGCTCACGCAGGCGCTGTTCATTCGCGAGGATGCTCGGCGTGTGCTCGCAGTGGGCGAGGAGGATGGTCGGTACTTCGGCGAACAGCCGCTCGAGAATCCGCGGGTCGTCCACCAGCATATTGCCGGTGGAGGCGCCCATGAACACTTTGACCCCGGCCACTTCACGCGGATCGAGGGCGGCGACGGTGTCGAGGTTGTCGTTGCTCACACCAAAGTGAAAACCGTAGTTGGCCACCGAGTGCAACGCGGCGCGGCGCTTCTTGTCCGCCAGGGCTTCCAGGTTCAGGGTGGCAGGGTGGGTGTTAGGCATGTCCATGAAGCTGGTGATTCCACCGGCCACCGCCGCACGGGATTCGCTGTAGAAACTGCCTTTGTCGGGCGCGCCAGGATCGCGAAAGTGCACCTGGTCGTCGATCATGCCTGGCAGCAGCCATTGACCCTGGGCGTCAATTTCCACCGGCTCGTTATAGCCTTCGAGGCTGGCGGCAATCTTCTCGATGCGGCCATTGGCGACCAGTACGTCGGCATCGAACTCCCGGCCCTCATTCACCAGACGGGCATTGCGAATCAGCAGGCGGCTCATGGTTCAGAACTCGTTTTGCAGGGCTTTGTAACCACGCACCAGGTCGACGTTGGTGCGCGCTACGTCTTCAGAAAACTCCGAGGCGCTGACACTCACCGGCGGGAATTGCGACAGGTCGGTGTTCGGGCCGATGCGGGTGGTGGAGGGCACATAGAACGCGGCGGGCAAGTCGCGGCCGTCGACCACCGAGTTGTGGCGCACCACGCAGCCATCGCCGACGGCGCAGTTGAACAGCACGCTGTTGAAGCCGATAAACACGCGGTCGCCGACGGTGCAGGGGCCATGGACGATGGAGCGATGCGCGATGGAGGTAAATTCTCCAATGGTCACCGCCGCGCCGGATTTGGAATGAATAACCACGCCATCCTGAATGTTCGAATTGGCGCCGATGGTGATCGGGTCCATGTCGCCGGTGGCGTCGACTTCGTCAGCGCGGATCACGGCGTAAGGGCCGACGAAGACGTTCTCGCCGATGATGACCTTGCCGCAGATGATCGCGGTTTTATCCACGTAGGCCGATTCGGCAATCACCGGCAGATCGCCGGAAGGGTTCTTGCGGATCATGCGGAGGGCTCCGTAATGACATGAACGTAGGCGCCGTCGATGGCGTTGTAGAAGCAGGTGGGCCGGCCGGTGTGGCAGGCCGGGCCTTGTTGGTCGACGATCAGCAGCACTGCGTCGCCGTCGCAATCCAGCCGGGCCTCGACCAGTTGTTGCCAGTGGCCGGAGCTTTCACCTTTGCGCCACAGCTGCCCACGCGAGCGCGACCAATAGCAGACTTGCCCGGTGGCCAGGGTTTCGGTGAGGGCCTGGCGGTTCATCCAGGCCAGCATCAACACCTCGCCGCTGCCGTGTTGCTGGGCGACGGCGGCAATCAGGCCATCGCTGTTCCACGCCACGGCGTCGAGCACGGTGTCGAGTGGAAAGCGGCTGCCCATGGCAGCCTCTTCCAGGTCGAGCATGCTCAGGGTCATGGCTTGCTCAGGGCTGCGCACAGGGTGTTGAGGTTGTATTCGAACAGCCCGGTGAAGGTGCTGGCCGGGCCTTGGGCGGCGAGGGCGTCGGAGTACAACGTGCCGCCGATCTGCGCGCCGCTTTCGTCAGCAATCTGCTTGAGCAGGCGTGAGTCTTTGATGTTTTCCATGAACACGGCTTTGACCTTGTCTTTGCGGATCTGGGTGATCAGCGCAGCGACCTCGGCGGCAGACGGTTCGCGTTCAGTCGACAGACCCTGGGGCGCGAGGAACTGAATGCCGTAAGCCTGGCCCAGGTAACCGAAGGCGTCATGCGAGGTGACGATGCGGCGGTTGCCCGGTGGCAGCGCGCCGAACTTGGTCTTGGCCTCGGCCAGCAAGCGGTAGATTTCTTTCAGGTAGGTTTGGCTGTTGCGCTGGTAATCGGCTTTGTTGGCCGGGTCGGCGGCAATCAACGCCTTGGTGATGTTGTTCACATAGATTTCGGCGTTGGCCAGGTTATGCCAGGCGTGCGGGTCGGGGATGGTTTCACCGTCTTCTTCCATGGTGTGAGAGATCACGCCTTTGCTGGCGGTCACGACGGTGGCTTTTGTTTCGGTGCTGGTCACCAGGCGGTCCAGCCAGGGTTCAAAGCCAAGGCCATTCTTGATGATGACCCGGGCCTTGAGCAGCGCCTTGGCGTCGTCCGGCGTGGGTTCGTAGGTATGGGCGTCGGCGTCCGGGCCGACCATGTTGCTGATCTGGATGTGATCGCCACCGATCTGGTGGGTGATGTCATCCAGAATACTGAAGCTGGTAACCACTTGAAGTTTGTCGGCGGCCTGAGCCATCGACAAGGGCAGCAGAAGGCTGAACATCACGAGTAAAGCGCGCATCGGGAAACACCTCATTGGGATGTAAGCAAGGGCGGGCGGCGCAGCAAGCCGTGCACCGGACCGAAGACCACGGACAGCAAATACCCGCCGCCTGCCACCAGCACGATGGCCGGGCCGCTGGGCAGTGAGTAGTAGAACGACAGCAACAAACCGAACCACACCGACAGGCATCCCAGCACCGCCGATACTGCAATCAACACCGGCAGGCGCCGGCTCCAGAAGCGTGAAGCAATCGCCGGCAACATCATCAACCCCACCACCATCAACGCGCCGATGGCCTGGAACCCGATCACCAGGTTCAGCACCACCAAGGTCAGAAATAGCCCATGAGCGAGCGGGCCGAGGCGGCTGACGGTTTGCAGGAACAGTGGGTCCAGGGTGTCGAGCAGCAACGGTTTGTAGATCAGCGCCATGGCGATCAGGCTGAAACCGGAGACCCAGAGCATCCCGGTGAGGGTGGTTTCATCCACGGCCAATGCGGACCCGAACAGCAGGTGCAGCAGGTCCAGGCGTTTGCCTGCGATGCCGAGGATCAGCACGCCGGCGGCGAGGGAGATCGGGTAGATGGCGGCGAGGCTGGCGTCTTCACGCAGGCCCGTGCGGCGGGTGATCCACGCGGATAAACCGGCCATGCTCAGGCCGGCGCCAAGACCGCCGATGGTCAGCGCGGGCAGGCTCAGCCCGGCAAACCAGAAGCCAAGCGCGGCGCCGGGCAGGATGCCGTGAGCCACGGCGTCGCCGATCAGGCTCATGCGCCGCAGGATCAGAAACACACCCAGCGGCGCCGTGCTGCAGGCGAGCACCAGCCCGCCGATGAGTGCGCGGCGCATGAACACGAAGTCGAAGAAAGGCATCCACAGGTGGGCGGCAAAATGCATCAGGCCACCTGCATGTGAGGTTGCGGGCGGATCAGCTCTTTGCTGGGGCCGAACACGCAGCCGGTGCTTTTGATCTGCACCACGTGCTGGGTGTGGTGGCGCACGGAGGCCAGGTCGTGACAGACGACGATGATCGTGCGGCCTTGGTCGTGCCAGGCGTGAATGTGTTTCCAGCACAGCGCCTGTCCGTCTTCATCGAGGGCGGCATGGGGTTCGTCGAGCAACAACACCGGCGCTTCGGCGAGGCTCATGCGGGCGAGCAGGGCGCGTTGCAGTTCGCCGCCGGACAAGGCCATCAGCGGGCGATGTTCCAGCCCACTGAGGCACCAGTCCTCCAGGACTGCCTGCAGACGTTCGTTGCGTTGGGGTGGCGTGAGCTGGGTGCCCCAGAAGCCGGCGGCGACCAGCTCTTGCAAGCTGATGGGGAACTGGCGATCCAAGTGCTGCTGCTGCGGCAGGAACGACAGGCCACCACGGCGAGGAACCTCCACACTGACCTTGCCCGCCAGCGGTTTTTGCAAGCCGGCGATCACTTTGAGCAGGCTGCTTTTGCCGGTGCCGTTGGCGCCGATGATGCCGGTGAGGCTGCCTTTTTCCAGGGTCAAATCCAGCGCTGGGGTGAGCGGTTGCCCAGGTGCACCCCAGCGCAAAGCGTTACAGGTGATCATGCAGAGTCTCTCGTCCAGCGGCTTTCAGCCACGGCATCGTGCGCGTGCAGGCTTTCGGCGTGGATCACTTTCAGGTGGAAGGCTTTGACGGCATCCGAGCGTTTCAAGGCGAGGTTGAGGCGGCGTGCGGCGTCTTCACAGAACATCAGGTTCTGCCCGTTGGCCAAGGCGAAGGCTTGTTCGTCCGCACGCTTCACCGCGGTTTGCACGGCGGTGCCGAGCGCGGCTTCGACGTCATCGATCAGGTGGGTGAGCGGCAAGGTGGACTGATTGGCGTCCAACTCAATAGAGAGCCGGGCGCTGCTGCGTTGGCTGTGGGGCGTGGCGACGATGCCGTTGGCGCTGCCGAGCCAGGTGAGTACGTCTTCGTGTTGCAGCGGCGTGCCGGCGAAATCTTGAAGAAATTGCTGCTGAATCAATTGCCTGGCGAGCGCAGCGGAGCAGGGGCAGGTCGAGGAATAAGTAACGTCAATTTTTAGTTCCACGTGGAACATCTGATTTTCCAGACGTGCCTCAATGCACACCGGGTAGCCTTTCCAGCCAGCCAATGGGCTGACCAACGCCGGGCGTTTAAGCAGTAAATCCGTGTGAATTCGTAGGTAGGCGTTCTTAGATAATCCTTCATGACTCTGTAGAAAGCGCTGCAGTACATTACGCAGAAGTGCAGGCGTAAGAAGCTGCTGGTCGAGCATTTCCAGGGCCAGGTACAGGCGCGACATATGAATGCCGCGGGCCTCGCCGTCGTCCAGGCTCACGCCGGCATCGGCGGAGGCAGTCAGGCGTTGGCCGTCGATAAGAATGGGCAAGGCGATGCCGCACATGCCTACCCAATCGAGCGGCAAGGCTTGGCGTGAAGCCTGCGCGGCGATATCCGGCAGAGTCAGCGCATTCATGAGCAGGTCCATCGTTGGAAATAAAAAGACATGTTATATTATAACTATTGAGTCGACGATGATTTTTCTGCTCCAGCCTTTCTTCAGTCATGTCGAGCAGGGACGCTCCTCTATTCGCGGTATATGTCATGCACAGACGTCAGCTCCTCAACCTGCTGCTGGTCAGCCCGCTGTTCACCTTTCCATTGGGGGCTTTTGCCACGCAGATTCGTAATGCGCGCCTGTGGCGCTCCGACGACAAACTGCGGCTGGTGTTCGACCTCAGCGGCCCGGTGCAATACAAGACCTTTTCCCTGACCTCACCGGAACGCGTGATCATCGACCTGAGCGGCGCCGGGCTCAGCGGTGATTTCTCGCAGTTGGCTTTGAAGAACAGCGGAATCACTTCGATCCGCTCCGGGCATTTTGGTAAAGCCGATACGCGCATCGTGCTGGACCTGGCCGCACCGATGCAGCTCAACAGCTTCTTGTTGCCGCCGCAGGATGGCCAAGGTCATCGCCTGGTACTCGACCTGACCGGCGCCACCCACGCGCCGCGCCAAATCGCCGCGCAGCCGCAGCCTCTGGTGGCGCCGGTGGACAAGGCGCATCCCAAGCGCGACATCATCGTAGTAGTCGATCCCGGCCACGGCGGCAAAGACCCAGGCGCCATCGGTTCCAAGGGCCAGCGCGAAAAGGACGTGGTGCTGTCCATCGCCCAATTGCTGGCCAAACGCTTGAAGCGTGAGAAGGGCTTTGACGTGAAACTGGTGCGCAACGACGACTTTTTCGTACCGCTGCGCAAGCGCGTGGACATCGCCCGTCAGCACAAGGCGGATATGTTCATCTCGGTGCACGCCGACGCCGCGCCACGGCTCACGGCCTCCGGGGCATCGGTGTATGCATTGTCTGAAGGCGGCGCCACCTCCGCCACGGCGCGCTTCATGGCGCAGCGTGAAAATGGCGCAGACCTGCTGGGCGCCACCACCTTGCTCAATCTCAAGGACAAGGACCCGATGCTGGCCGGGGTGATTCTCGACATGTCGATGAACGCCACCATCGCCTCCAGCCTGCAGCTGGGCAGCTCGGTGTTGGGCAGCCTGCAAAACATCACCACGCTGCACCAGAAGCGCGTGGAGCAGGCAGGGTTTGCGGTGCTCAAGTCACCGGATGTGCCGTCGATCCTGGTCGAGACCGGGTTCATTTCCAACACCCAGGACGCCCAGCGGCTGGTCACCGCGCGCCATCAACAGGCGGTGGCGGATGGGCTTTTCGAAGGCCTGAAAAAGTACTTCGAGAAGAACCCACCGATGAACAGCTACATGGCGTGGGTTCAGGAGCAGAAGAGCGTACAGGTCTAACAGCCGGTAATGCGGCTGCACGTGAACTTCGCGCTGGTGCCGCCTGAGCTGGAAAACCGGTTGATGGTGGTCCAGCCCACGCGGCGCGTGTAGCCGACCCACGCCTCACCGTCGGACGCCAAGCCGGTAAAGAACGTCAACTGCCCATAGCGGCTGTTGGTCTGTGCCCAGTAGCGTTTGCCGATCACCTCGAAACCGCGCAAATACGTGGTGCCACCGGCAGTCGCCACGCTGTAGGCATTCCCCAGCGGATCCACGCAAGCCAGCAGGTTGGCGCTGCGCACGCAGGTAGCCGACAGACTCGGCGTTTGTGCGCAGGCCTGTCCTGCCACTGCCAACAACAGGGCGCACACCAGGTATCTCATAAAGTTTCTCGGGGACCGGAACGGGCTCAAGCATTGCGCCCTTCGTCGTGACGAGCAAGGGGGATTGGCTTAATTGTATTGTTATACTATAACATAAAAACACAGCCTGACCCGTGAACCGCTCTCCATGACTGAACAAGACCTTCTTGCCCTATCGCCCAACGATTACATGAATGAAGCCCAGCAAGGTTTCTTCCGCGAGCTGCTGCTGGGCCAGCGTTCTGAACTGCAAGCACGCATCGACGCTGAGTTCCTGGTGCTGCGTGAGCAGGAAACCAACAGCGACCCCGCCGATGTGGGCAGCGCCGAAGAACAGCGCCAATGGCAACTGCGCCTGCTGGAACGCGAAAAAAAGCTGCTGGACAAGATCGACGACGCTCTTGAACTGCTGGCCCGTGGCGAATACGGCTGGTGCCGTGAAACCGGCGACCCCATTGGCCTGAAACGCCTGCTGCTGCGCCCCACAGCGACCCTGAGTATCGAAGCCAAAGAACGTGAAGAGCTGCGCGAACGCCATCAACGGGCGATTTGACCGGCCAACCCTGATGAGGAACACCTGATGCCCAATCGTCTCCCCGTTACCGTGTTATCCGGCTTTCTCGGCGCCGGTAAAAGCACGCTGCTCAACTACGTCCTGCGCAACCGCGACAACCTGCGGGTGGCGGTGATCGTCAACGATATGAGCGAAATCAACATCGACGGCAGCGAGGTGCAGCGCGACGTCACCCTCAACCGCTCCGAAGAAAAACTGGTGGAGATGAGCAACGGCTGCATCTGCTGCACCTTGCGTGAAGACTTGCTGGAAGAAGTCGGAAAACTCGCCAAGGAAGGTCGGTTCGATTACCTGTTGATCGAATCCACCGGCATTTCCGAACCGTTACCCGTGGCCGAAACCTTCACCTTTCGCGACGAAAACGAGCAAAGCCTGGCCGATATTGCGCGTCTGGACACTATGGTCACCGTGGTCGACGGCATGAATTTCCTGCTCGACTACCAGGCCGCCGAAAGCCTGGCCTCACGTGGTGAAACCCTGGGAGAGGAGGACGAACGCTCAATCACCGACCTGCTGATCGAGCAGATCGAATTCGCTGACGTAATCCTGATCAGCAAGATCGACCTGATCAGCAGCCGTGAGCGCGAGGAACTGATGGCGATTCTCGAACGCCTCAACGCTCAGGCCGAAATTATCCCGATGGTCATGGGCGAAGTGCCGCTGAACAAAATCCTCAACACCGGTCGCTTCGACTTCGAGCGCGCCGCCCAAGCGCCAGGTTGGTTACAGGAACTGCGCGGTGAACATGTGCCGGAAACCGAAGAGTACGGCATCGCCTCCACGGCTTATCGCGCGCGCCGGCCGTTTCATCCTCAGCGTTTTTTCGACTTTATCGACCGCCCGTGGGTGAACGGCAAACTGCTGCGCTCCAAAGGCTTTTTCTGGCTGGCCAGCAAGCATCAGAATGCAGGCAGTTGGTCCCAGGCTGGCGGGCTGATGCGCCATGGTTTTGCCGGGCGCTGGTGGCGTTTTGTGCCGAAAAGCCAATGGCCGCAGGATGAAGAAAGCGTAGCGGCGATCATGGCCAACTGGCAGCTGAGTACCGGTGATTGCCGTCAGGAATTAGTGTTCATCGGGCAAAATATCGACTTCAACCAGATGCGCGCCGAACTGGACGCCTGCCTGCTCACCGATGAAGAAATGGCCGCTGGCGTCGAAGGTTGGCGCCTGCTGGCTGATCCTTTTGGCCCTTGGTTCGAGCAGGTAGCCTGATGCTGGCCCCGGTTATTCCATTGCGCCCTGTGATCCGCCAAACGTGCGGTGAAACGCCGCTGGCGCTGGCTGACATCCTGGAAGACGGGGTGAACCTGGCGGTTTGGCAACGCCAGTTGCCTCTGCACATCGCTGAGTTTGGAGCCTTGCTGGTTGCGCTGAACGAGCCGCTGGCCGACTCCTTTGTCATCGAGCTCAATGCCGAAGACGCGGTGCCGAACTTGCAGGGTTTGGCGTCCGGTTGCCGAGATCTTGAAGGCTACGAGGGCTTTATTGCTGATGTGTCTTGGTTGGTCAGCGCGGTTGCCTGTTTGCTGGGCGCCAAGCGCATTGGCGTGCGCTTGCGGCTGCTGGACAAGGCCATGTGCCCGCGTTTTCACGTTGACCATGTGCCGGTGCGACTGATCACCACCTACGCCGGCATTGGTAGCCAATGGTTGCGCGAAGGCGTTATGGACCGCCGCAAACTGGCCCAGTCGGACGCGGAACCCACCGAGCGCATCGAGCAGATCCTCTGTGGCGAAGTCGCCATGCTCAAGGGCACTCAATGGCATGGCAACGAAGCTCACGGCTTGATTCATCGCTCGCCTGCACTCAAGGCTGATGAGCGGCGGTTGATCCTGACGCTGGATTGGCTCGCATAACCGGGTAGGATCAAGCTCTCTACACGGTCTGAATGATGCCACTGATGCTGCAGGATATTCCCACCCACGTGATTGCCGGGCCGTTGGGCGCCGGCAAGACCAGCCTGATCAAACACCTGCTCGCCCAACGCCCGGCCAACGAGCGCTGGGCCGTGTTGATCAACGAGTTCGGGCAGATCGGTCTGGACGCTGCCTTGCTCACTCAGGATGACGACGGCATTGCTTTGGGCGAGGTGGCAGGCGGCTGCCTGTGTTGTGTGAATGGTGCACCGTTCCAGGTAGGCCTGGGCCGCCTGCTGCGTAAGGCCAAGCCTGATCGGCTGTTTATCGAGCCCTCCGGGCTGGGCCATCCGGCGCAGCTACTCAAACAACTGCGCCAGGCGCCGTGGCAACAGGTGCTCGCCGTTCAGCCGTGCGTGCTGGTGCTGGATGCCCAGGCGCTGGCGGCGGGTAAACCCTTGCCTGATGCGCAACGCGAGACGCTGGCCAGTGCCGGGCTGTTGGTGTTGAACAAGGATGAGGCGCTGGATGCCGCGCAGCGCCAGGCCATTGAACAGCAATTACCCGACTGCCCGCTTTACTGGACGCGCCAGGCGCACGTGCCGCTCGACCTGTTGCCCGGCTTGGATGCGAAAGGCCGCACTGCTGTGGATAACGTCGAAGTGCCCCAAGGCTTGGCGCAGATACCGGCGATCTGGACCGATCCGACGCTGCCAATCTGCCTCAGCCAGGCTCAAGAAGACGGCTGGAGCATCGGCTGGCGCTGGCATCCTGGCCAGCGCTTCGACACCGTGCGCCTGCACGGCTGGCTGACAAATCTGGTGTGGCGGCGCGCCAAACTGGTTATCCACAGCCCTGAAGGATGGCTCAGCGCCAACGCGGTGGATAACGGCGCACTTCTCTGGCAACCGAGCGAATGGCGCCGTGACTCACGTATTGAATTGATCTTCGGCCAGCCACAGGACGTGGCTGCATTGCAGGACGCTTTAGCCGCCTGCCGTCAGTGACGGTTCTTGCTGGCGTGGTCCTGGCGCCATTGGCTCAGCTCGATCACTTCAGCGCTGGGCAGCGGCGTTTTGATCTCGAACGGGTAGGGCGCCAGTTCGATCTGCGCGCTGTGAGCGCCAAACTGAGTGATCGTCCCGGGATGGCGGGCTTCGCCGGTTACGGTGAACTCAAAGTTATAGATGCGCGCCAGACGCCGCCGGCCCTTGGCATCCTTCACAAAACCGATGCGTTTCAACGCCACCGCGCCATCGAGCAGCTCGATATCGAGCTTGGCGCAATGCTGCTTGACCCGCTCCAGCGCCCGCTCGCGCAGGCCGTGGTTGTGCCAGACCCAGGCGGCGCCGGTCGCCAGCAGCATCAACACAAAGATGTTTCCCAGGGTCAGCATGCGATGAACTCCAACAAAGTGAGAGCAGCTTAACTGTGTCTCTGGTCTGTCGTACAGGCCGTGTTTAGTCGCATACTGCGCGGCCAGAATTTCAATGGCTTTACGGAAATCTCCCGCATGAAACGCACACCTCATCTGCTTGCGATCCAGTCTCATGTGGTTTTTGGCCACGCCGGAAACAGCGCCGCCGTGTTCCCCATGCAGCGGGTCGGGGTGAATGTCTGGCCGCTCAACACGGTGCAGTTCTCCAATCACACTCAGTATGGACAGTGGGCGGGCGAAGTGTTGGCGCCGCAGCAAATTCCGGCGCTGGTGGAAGGGATTGCCGCAATCGGCGAGTTGGGTAACTGCGATGCCGTGCTGTCTGGCTACCTCGGCAGTGCGGCCCAGGGCCGTGCGATTTTGACGGGCGTGGCGCGCATCAAGGCCATCAACCCCAAGGCCTTGTACTTGTGCGACCCGGTGATGGGCCACCCGGAAAAGGGTTGCATCGTGCCTCAGGAAGTCAGCGATTTCCTGTTGGACGAAGCGGCAGCGATGGCGGATTTCCTTTGCCCCAACCAACTGGAGCTGGACAGCTTTGCCGGGCGCAAGCCGCAATCGCTGTTCGATTGCCTGGGCATGGCCAAGGCGCTGCTGGCGCGCGGACCCAAGGCCGTGCTGGTCAAGCACCTGGATTATCCGGGCAAGCTGCCGGATGGTTTTGAGATGCTGTTGGTGACTGCCGATGGCAGCTGGCACTTGCGTCGGCCACTGCTGGCGTTCCCGCGTCAGCCGGTGGGCGTGGGCGACCTGACGTCGGGGCTGTTCCTGGCGCGGGTGCTGCTGGGTGACAGCCTGTTGGCAGCCTTCGAATTCACGGCCGCTGCGGTGCATGAAGTGCTGCTGGAAACCCAAGCCTGCGCCAGCTACGAGCTGGAACTGGTCCGCGCCCAAGACCGCATCGCCCATCCTCGCGTGCGCTTCGAAGCCACACCGATCGGTCTGTAACCCAACAAAACCCCATGTGGCAGCGGGCTTGCCCGCGATAGCGGTGGGTCAGCCAGTACATGCACTACTGACAGATCGCTATCGCGGGCAAGCCCGCTCCCACATGTTGACCGGGTTTACAGCTGGGGTCTTACGGCCCGTCTGCCTTGATTTCCTGATAGCGCTTTTCCAGCTCCTGGCGAATCTGCCGGCGCTGCTGCGCCTGCACGAACCGGCGCTTGTCTTCGCTGTTGTGCGGCTGCAGTGGCGGCACGGCGGCGGGTTTGCGCTGGTCGTCCACGGCCACCATGGTGAAGAAGCAGCTGTTGGTATGGCGCACCGAGCGCTCGCGGATGTTCTCGGTCACCACCTTGATGCCCACTTCCATCGACGTGTTGCCGGTGTAGTTGACCGAGGCGAGAAAGGTCACCAGCTCGCCGACATGGATCGGTTCGCGAAAAATCACCTGGTCCACCGACAAGGTCACCACATAGCGACCGGCATAACGGCTCGCACAGGCGTAGGCCACTTCGTCGAGGTACTTGAGCAGGGTGCCGCCGTGAACATTGCCTGAGAAGTTGGCCATGTCAGGGGTCATCAGTACCGTCATCGACAGCTGGGCGTTTCCGGGTTCCATAGCACACTCACGGGTTGTAGGCATCGGTTGGGGTGGCACCTCTGCGGGTGCTGAAATCTTTGCAGCGCCATCCCTAACGGGACGCCGGTGGGCGGCTTGCCGTCACGCCTGCACCGATCTGTTTCCATATATTGCACCGGCTTTCTGCCGGAAGTCGCGGTGTTAACCTTCAAAAGCCCGTCTCAGGGCATTTCTTACGATTAAGGCCGACTTTTCCTTCCGCATATTGCGACCGTTCATAGGTGCCGGTGGAAGTGGGAAAAGCGCCAGTACCCTCAAGGAGCCCCTCGCCATGCACGCCATCAGTTTTATCCAGGATCTGGCTGTGATCATGCTGGTGGCAGGGGTTGTCACCATCCTGTTTCACCGCCTCAAGCAACCGGTGGTGCTGGGGTATATCGTCGCCGGGTTCATTATCGGCCCCCACACGCCACCATTTGGCCTGATCCACGACGAAGACACCATCAAGACCCTCGCCGAGCTGGGGGTGATCTTCCTGATGTTCTGCCTGGGCCTGGAGTTCAGCCTGCGCAAGCTGTTCAAGGTCGGCGCCACGGCGTTTATCGCCGCATTCCTCGAAATCATCCTGATGATCTGGATTGGCTACGAAATCGGCCGCTGGTTCGATTGGAACACCATGGACTCGCTGTTCCTCGGCGCCATCCTGGCGATCTCCTCGACCACCATCATCGTCAAGGCACTCAACGACCTGAAGATGAAAAACCAGCGCTTTGCCCAGCTGATTTTCGGCGTGCTGATCGTGGAAGACATCCTTGGTATCGGCATCATTGCCTTGCTGTCGAGCATCGCGGTCAGCGGCACGGTCAGCTCCGGCGAAGTGTTTTCCACCGTCGGCAAACTCTCGCTGTTCATGATCGTCGCGCTGGTCATCGGCATACTGCTGGTGCCGCGCCTGCTGGCCTATGTGGCCAAGTTCGACAGTAACGAGATGCTGCTGATCACTGTGCTCGGCCTGTGTTTCGGCTTCTGCCTGCTGGTGGTGAAGCTCGAATACAGCATGGTGCTGGGCGCGTTCCTGATCGGCGCGATCATGGCCGAGTCCCGTCAGTTGATTAAGATCGAACGCCTGATCGAGCCGGTTCGCGACATGTTCAGCGCGATCTTCTTTGTCGCGATTGGCTTGATGATCGACCCACAAATCCTGCTGCAATACGCTTGGCCCATCGCGGTAATCACCGTGGCGGTGGTGCTGGGCAAAATGTTGTCCTGCGGCCTGGGGGCGTTTATCGCCGGCAATGACGGCCGCACCTCACTGCGGGTGGGCATGGGGCTGTCACAGATTGGGGAGTTTTCCTTCATCATAGCCGCGTTGGGGATGACCTTACAGGTGACCAGCGACTTCCTCTACCCGGTGGCCGTGGCGGTGTCGGCGATTACCACGCTGCTCACGCCGTACCTGATTCGCGGCGCCGACCCGTTATCGTTGAAGATTGCGGCGGTGATGCCCAAGCGCATGAGCCGGGTGTTCGGTATGTATGGCGAATGGTTGCGCAGCATCCAGCCTCAGGGCGAGGGCGCAATGCTGGCGTCGATGATTCGCAAGATCATCCTGCAAGTGGGGGTAAACCTGGCGTTGGTGGTGGGGATCTTCTTCGCCGGCGGCTTTTTTGCGGCGCGCATCGGTGGGTATCTGGAAGGCTGGATCATTGATCCAAGCTGGCAAAAGGCGTTGATCTGGGGCGGGGCGTTGTTGTTGTCGCTGCCGTTTTTGATTGCGGCGTATCGCAAGCTCAAGGCGCTGTCGATGTTGCTGGCAGAGATGAGCGTCAAGCCGGAAATGGCCGGAAGGCATACCCAGCGCGTACGACGAGTGATCGCTGAATTGATCCCCATCCTGTCGCTGCTGGTGATTTTCCTGCTGCTGGCAGCCTTGTCGGCCAGTATCTTGCCAACCAACAAGTTGCTGGTGCTGATCGCCGTGGTGGCAGCAGCGGTGGCGGCGGTGCTGTGGCGGTGGTTCATCCGCGTGCATACGCGGATGCAGGTTGCCTTGCTGGAGACCCTGGATAACCACAAGGACACGCCGGAGCACTAAGCCGAGCGGCGCATTCTTGTGGCGAGCGAGCCTGCTCGCGCGAGGCTGCGCAGCCGCCCTGAAAACAGTCACCTCGCCATCTGGAAAGCGCATCACCCTGGTTGGGGCTACTGCGCAGCCCAGCGGGGGCAAGCGCCCTCGCCACAAAAGCTTTGCGGAATCAGCTTTCCAGCCAGACGTCCCGCGCCCAGTGCCACACCGATTCCCAAGTTTCTTCGGTAACCAGTTCTTCTTCGCCGGACCACAGCACCACGGTGCCGTCTTCTTCGACGCAGTAGTAGTCGTCGCCGTCCTGGCAGATCGGGATCATGCTGCGGTCAACACCGGCATCCCAGGCGTTGGCGGCCACGTCCGGCAGGTAGGTGTGGGACTGTGGGTCGGTAACCGTCACCGGCTCCAGGCTGCCATACACCACGTCGCTGACGGTGAGCAGGAATTCGCGGAAGACAAACGGGATGTCGATGAACAGTTGTTCTTCGATTTCTACAATTTGGTCTTCGTCAGGCAGTTCCAGAGGAACCGGGACCGGTTCGTTGGCTTCACGCAATTGTTCGATGATTTCTTCCACGGCCGGGATCCTCTTGCTAGTTGGCGCGGTTAATAGGGCGTTTTATACAGTAGCTCGCTATAAGTGCAACCGCGAAATAGAAAACCCCGGAACATGTCCGGGGTTTTTATTACCAAGTGCTCAAGCGTGCGGTTATCAGCCGTTCTGGCGGATACCGGCGACCAGCCAAGGCTGGTTGTCGCCCTGGGCGCGCTCCATGTTCCAGCTTTCGCTGAACACTTCGCCCTGGTCGAAACGCGAGGTCTTCGACACGCCGCTGAAGGTCAGGGTGGCGATGGTCTTGTCGGCGCGATCATCCACACCTTCCAGTTGTACGCGCAGGTCGTCGATGTAGGTCGACTGGAAACCGTCGCCCAGGTCGGCACGTTCGCGCTTGAGGAACTCCAGCAGTTGTGGGGTCACGAACTCGGAGATCTTGTCCATTTCGTTGGCGTCCCAGTGCTGTTGCAGGGACTGGAAGTGGCTGCGGGCCGCTTCGACGAAACGCTCTTCGTTGAACCAGGCCGGTGCATTAATCACCGGACGAGCGGTGGCAGGCGCTGGCGAACCACCAAAGATCGAACCTGTGGTTGGTTTTTGCTCGAAGACTTCACGCTGCATCGGCGCGCCGGCTGGAGCCATGTGCTCCTGCTGCTTGCGGCGACGGGCGGCGATGAAGCGGAAGATCAAGAAGGCGATAACCGCCATGATCAGGATGTCGAAGATCTGCATGCCCTGGAAGCCGCCGCCCATGAACATGGATGCGAGCAGGCCACCGGCGGCGATACCGGCCAGAGGGCCTAACCAGCGCGAAGCACCGCCGGCCTTGGCAGCCGCGCCAGCAGCACCGGCCGTTGCTGCAGCACCGCCGGCACCGGCGGAAGGAGCCATTTGGCTAGTCTGGTGAGTCGGTGCCGAGCCCATGCTTTTGCCGCCACCGAAGCGCTTGGCGTTGGCGTCGAGGCTCATCGTCAGGCCGATGCACAACGCCATGGCGATGCTAAGAAAACGTTTCATAAAGGGAATTCCCATTTGTGGATTGCACGCGCGCCATGTTGCACAGGTGTCGTGACAGTGGCTAGCGGCATAATGTTTCGGGCTTTTACGTAAGACCAATTCCGAAGGGTCTGTAGGACTAGTTACAGATATTGGCCCGAGCAGGCGAAAAACAAGGGAGGGGCATGATTCTTCACATTGCAGGCGCCCGGCCAGCCGGGCGCCTAACAGGGAGCATGCAGTGTTTCAGATCGCTTCGAGCTTGGCGTAGCCCATCATCAGCCACTTGCTGCCTTCGGCGAAATTCACCTGCACCCGTGCCTGGGCGCCAGCGCCTTCGAAGTTGAGGATCACGCCTTCGCCGAACACCGAATGCCTGACCTGCTGGCCAAGGCTGAACTGGGTTTCCGGAATCTCGGAACCGGCAAACAGGGTGCTGGAGCTCTGCTGCTGGCCGCCGCCGAACGGGCGGCTAACGCTGTTGGACAGGCGCACTTCCTGGATCAGTCCCTTCGGCACTTCACGTACGAAACGCGACACCTTGTTGTAGGTCTCGCTGCCGTACAGGCGTCGTGTTTCGGCGTAGGTCATCACCAGGTTCTGCATGGCACGGGTGATGCCCACGTAAGCCAGGCGGCGTTCTTCCTCAAGGCGGCCGGGCTCTTCCAGGCTCATCTTGTGCGGGAACAAGCCTTCTTCCATGCCCACCAGGAACACATACGGGAATTCCAGGCCCTTGGCGCTGTGCAAGGTCATCAGCTGGATGCTGTCTTCATGCTCATCGGCCTGGGTATCACCGGCTTCCAGCGACGCATGCCCGAGGAAGGCGGCAAGCGGCGTCAGCTCTTCATCTTCATCAGTGTTTTCGAACGCGCGGGCGGCGCTGACCAGTTCTTCAAGGTTTTCTACCCGCGCCTGGCCCTTCTCGCCTTTTTCCGCTTCGTGATAGGCGATCAGGCCCGATTGCTCAATCACGGTCTGGGTCATCAAATGCAGCGGCATTTCCGCGCATTTGGCGGCAAGGTTCTCGATCAGCTCGACGAACACTCCCAAGGCACCGGCAGCGCGGCCGGTCAGGCCCTTATTGGCGATCAGCAAGCGCATGGCTTCCCACATCGACACATCGGCGTGGCGCGCGTGGTCGCGGATGGCCTCGACGGTTTTCTCGCCGATGCCACGCGCCGGAACATTGATCACCCGCTCCAGCGCCGCATCGTTACCACGGCCCTCGAGCAAGCGCAGGTACGCCATGGCGTTCTTGATTTCCGCACGCTCGAAGAAGCGCTGGCCGCCATAGATGCGGTACGGAATACGTTCGCGCAGCAGGGCTTCTTCCAATACCCGCGATTGGGCGTTGGAGCGGTACAAGATGGCGATATCGTTACGCGCCAGCCCGGTTTTCAACGCGCTTTCGATGGTTTCCACTACGTAACGCGCTTCATCGTGCTCATTGAACGCGGCGTACAGGTTGATTGCTTCGCCTTCGCCGCCGTCGGTCCACAGCTCTTTGCCCATGCGCCCGGTGTTATTGGCGATCAGTGCGTTGGCAGCCTTGAGGATGCCGGCGGTGGAGCGGTAATTCTGCTCCAGACGGATAGTGATCGCGTCCGGGAAGTCGTCGGAGTACTGGTAGATGTTCTCGATTTTCGCGCCACGCCAGCCGTAGATCGACTGGTCGTCATCGCCCACCACCATCAGGCTGTCGCCGCCTTTGGCCAGCAAGCGCAACCAGGCGTACTGCACGGCGTTGGTGTCCTGGAACTCGTCCACCAGGATATGCCGGAAGCGTTTCTGGTAATGCGCCAGCAAGCCTGGGTTGTCGCGCCACAGGTCGAGGGCGCGCAGCAGCAGCTCGGAGAAGTCGATCACGCCGGCACGCACGCAGGCGGCCTCGTAGGCTTCATAAATGCTGCGCATGGTGGCCAGGAACAAATCGCCGCTGGCCTGAATATGTTGCGGGCGCAGGCCTTCGTCTTTCTGGCCGTTGATAAACCATTGCGCCTGGCGCGCGGGCCAGCGCTGTTCGTCCAGGCCCAGCTCACGGATCACGCGCTTGACCAGGCGCTGCTGGTCATCACTGTCGAGGATCTGGAAAGTCTGGCTCAGTCCCGCTTCCTGCCAATGCGCCCGCAACAAGCGGTGGGCCAGGCCGTGGAAGGTGCCTACCCACATGCCGGCCGGGCTGATGCCCATCAACTGCTCGATGCGGTGGCGCATCTCGGCAGCAGCCTTGTTGGTGAAGGTCACCGACAGGATGGAATGCGGGGACGCGTTTTCAACCTGGATCAACCAGGCGATACGGTGCACCAGCACTCGGGTTTTACCGGAGCCAGCACCGGCCAGGACCAACTGACGGCCAACGGGGGCTGCTACGGCCTGGCGTTGGGCATCGTTGAGGGAGTTCAGCAAAAGGGAGAGATCATCGCGCATCGGCGCATTCTAGGGTGCCCGGGGGAGTGGGGCAAATCCCAATGCCGGGTGGTCACTCGAAAACCTCAGGAGTGTTTCGAGCCGCACAAACATTCTGGCGGGGCTGATGACCGGTCGGTCATAGGCCACAGCCCGCGCAGCATCTCGCTCAAGCCGTCTGGCCCCGAGTTTTGCGGCGGTTTATCGTGCGGTTTTTATGACGTGGAGCAGTTTGGCCCAAGCGCTTGCTTGTGTATGCTCCGTGCACGTTTCGGGCTCACCATTATAAGAACACTGCCTATGACTCTCAGTCCCGACCTGTTCGGCCCCTCGGCGGCGCCTGTGCACGTCATCCGTAAATATTACGCAACCGAGATGGCGGTCGAACGCACTCGCCTGCTCTACCAAGGTTCATTGCTGCCGACTTTATTGATGTTGGTGAACGGCCTGGTCTGCGCCTGGTTGCTGTGGAACCCCAAGCAATATCTGCTGGACAGCGTGTGGCTGGTCTGGCTGCTCGCCCTGGTGGCCTTGCGCGTCATTCAAGTGGCGGCGTTCGATTCGGCCATGCCCAGCCGCCAGGCCCAGCCGATCTGGCGGCGCATGTTCATGCTCGGCTCGGCGGTCAGTGGCCTGACGTTAGCCACCGCCGCCATTGCGCTGGTGCCGGCGGACAGCTTTATGCAGCAGGCCTGGGTGTTCGGCCTGATCGGCGCGGCAACGCTGTCGGCCAGCGTGGCCTATGCCGTGAGCCTGCCTGCGTTCCTGTCCTTTGCCGTGCCGTGTCTGGTGCCGGCCATCCTTTATCTGTTTTGGAACGGCACGGCGCAACAGCAAGGTTGGGGCGTGCTTGGCCTGATCCTGCTGGGCTCTCTGAGCCTGGTGGCGTGGCAGGTCAACCGCCTGATCCAGCGTGGCCTGCTGCGACGCTTTCAGAACCAGGCGCTGATCGAGCATTTACAGCAGGCGCAGCAGCGCAGCGAGCAGTTGAATCAGGAACTGGTGCGCGAAGTCGAGCAGCGCCGCCAGGTCGAACAGGACCTGCGCGAGGCCCAGATCGGTCTGCAAGACCGCGTGGCGCAACGCAACCAGGAACTGGACGCCGCCAGCCTGGCCCTGAACAAAAGTGAAGCGCGCCTGGCCATGGCGCTGCAGGCCAGCGAACTGGGGCTGTGGGACTGGAACCTGCAGACCGATGAAGTCCATCACACTCAGCTCAAGGAGTTGTTCGGCCTGGAGCCCGAGTACGTCACGGCAATGCTCAGCCACCTCAAGCCGCGCCTGCACCCCGACGACTTGCCGCTGCTCAAGCGCGCACTGGTGGAGCATCTCAAAGGCCGCACCGAGGATTACCAGGTTGAATACCGCGTGCGCCACGGCGACGGTCACTGGGTCTGGATCGAAGACCGCGGCCGCGCCGTGGAGCGCTCCCCCAGTGGGCGGGTAACGCGCATGCTCGGCACCCGCCGCGACATCAGCGCAGGCAAGGCCCTGGAAGAACAGCAGCGGCTGGCCTCGACCGTGTTCGAGGCGGCCAGCGAAGGCATCGTGATTCTTGACCCGAACTATGCGCTGATCGCCGTCAATCAGGCTTTCAGCCGTGTCACCGGCTTTGAAATCGACGACATGCTCGGCCGCAACGTCGTGGAACTGCCCAGCAGCCGTGACGCGCGTCGCCACTTTCCGGTGATTCGCCAGGCCCTGCTCAGCCACGGTACCTGGCAGGGCGAACTGGTTGAAACGCGCAAGAATGGCGAACTGTACCCGCAATGGCTGCAGCTGAACGTGGTGCGCGATGTTCGCGGAAACGTCAGCCACATTGTGGGCTTCTTCGCCGATCTGTCGGCGCGGCGTGAGTCCGAAGAGCGAATGCGCTACCTCACGCACTATGACGAGTTGACGGGCCTGGCCAACCGTTCACTGTTCCGCGAGCGACTGCGCGAAGCCCATGCGCGCGTGCGTCAGGGCGGGCGTAGCCTGGCGTTGCTGCATATCAACCTCGACCGCTTCAAGCTGCTGAACGACAGCCTGGGCCATGAAGTCGCCGACCAGCTGTTACAGAAAATGGCCCGTCGTTTGATCAACGCGTTGCCCGAGGCTGACACCATTGCGCGTCTGTCCGGCGATGAGTTCGCCGTGCTGTTCGACGCCTACGGCAACCTGTCGAGCCTGGCGCGAGTGGCCACGCGGCTCCTGGCGAAGCTGCGGGTGCCGGTGACGGTAGACGGGCATGAGTTGGTGGTCAGTGCCTCAATGGGTGTCAGCCTGTTGCCGGATAATGCGCGGGAAATTTCCGCGTTGGTCAGTCAGTCGAACATGGCCATGCAACATGCCAAGCACTTGGGCGGTAACAACTTCCAGTTTTACACCGACAGCCTGCAAGCCAGCACGCTTGAGCGGTTGCAGCTGGAGAACCACTTGCGCAAGGCCATCGACGAGCGCCAGCTCACGGTGTTCTATCAGCCCAAACTGTGCCTGGCCACCGGCAAGCTGAATGCCGCCGAGGCGCTGATTCGCTGGGAGCATCCGCAGTGGGGCATGGTGCCGCCGGGGGACTTTATTGGCCTGGCCGAAGAAACAGGCCTGATCGTGCCGCTGGGCGAATTCGTCTTGCGCCAGGCCTGTTGGCAAGCGTGCGAATGGCAGCGCCAGGGGTTGGCGCCGATTCGGGTGTCGGTGAACCTTTCCGTGCACCAGTTGCGCCAGGGCAAGTTGGTCAGCCTGGTGCGCCAAGTGCTCGAAGAAACCGGCCTTGACCCGCAATACCTCGAATTGGAACTGACCGAGAGCCAACTGCTCGACAGCGTCGAGCACATCATTGCCACCTTCCAGCAACTGCGCGACCTGGGCGTGAAGCTGGCCATTGACGACTTTGGCACCGGCTACTCGTCCCTCAGCTACCTCAAGCGCATCCCCGTGGATTACGTGAAGATCGATCAGACGTTCATCCGCGGCCTGGGCCAGGGCCGCGAGGACGCCGCGATTACGCGTGCAATCATTGCCATGGCCCATGGGCTGGCGCTCAAGGTGGTGGCCGAAGGTGTGGAAGATCAGCAGCAGCTGGATTTCCTGCGAGGGGAGCGCTGTGACGAAGTGCAGGGCTATCTGATCAGTCGGCCGGTGGAGGCCGAGGCGCTGGCAGATTTGTTACGGAAAAATGCAGACTTTCCTTAAAGACGGCCAGGCCGCCTGTGTGGCTACACGGCGGCTGCCCGCTGATTCAAAGGGCATCAGGGCGATTTAGTGATGCATCGGACGGGCAAAACGGCAATTCTTGTAGTATAACTACAAGCTTGCTACATCCCTGGCGCCTGCCAATAACAAGAGTCCTGCCCTTTGAACCTGTTGCAACATATCGCCCAGTCGCGCCACCTGTTACGCAAATCGGAACTCAAGGTTGCCGATCACGTGCTGCTTGACCCTGCGGCCGTGATGCACAGTTCCATGGCCGACCTGGCCCACAGCGTGGGCATCAGTGAGCCGACCATCGTGCGTTTTTGCCGTGCCATTGGTTGCTCCGGGTTTCAGGACTTGAAACTCAAGCTGGCCCAGAGCCTGGCGGCGGGTGCGAGCTTTGGGCAGTTTGCGATTCACGAAGACGATTCCGTCGCCGACTACAGCCTGAAAATCTTCGACACCACCTTGCATACCCTGATGGAAGTGCGAGAAAAACTCGACCCAGTGGAGTTGCAGAAGGCCGTGACCGCAATGTCCCAGGCCCAGCGCGTCGAATTTTACGGCTTCGGTGCGTCGGGCGCCGTTGCTGCCGACGCCCAGCACAAATTCTTCCGCCTGCTGCTCACGGCAGCGGCTTACAGCGATCCGCACATGCAGGCGATGTCGGCGGTCACGCTGAAGCCCACGGATGTGGCGATCTGCATCTCCCAGTCCGGTCGCTCCAAAGACCTGCTGATCACCGCCAACCTGGTGCGTGAAAGCGGCGCGACGCTGATCACGCTGTGCCCAAGCCAGACGCCATTGGCGGAACTGTCGACGGTAAACCTGGCGATCGACGTGCATGAAGACACCGAAATCTACACCCCGCTGACCTCGCGCATCGCCCACCTGGTGGTGATCGACGTGCTGGCGATGGGCGTGGCCATGGCGCGCGGCCCGAGCCTGGTCAACCACCTCAAGAGCGTGAAGCGCAGCTTGCGCAGCCTGCGTCTCTCGCCAAAATCGGTCAAAGCCCTCGACGACTGATTCAAGGTCGCACCCCGTCAAATGTGAGAGCTGGCTTGCCGGCGATAGCGTCACCTCGGTTTAACTGAAAACCTGCGGTGCTTGCATCGCAGGGAGCCAGCTCCTACAGGCAATCTCCTTCAATTTCGGAATATTCATCGTCCTGTAACCCCCACGCCGCCAAACCGTCATCCGCCGCGCCCATCCTGAACTCCCCGTACTCGCATTGGGAGACTCAACATGGCCCGGCAATACGAAGACAGCAGCACCGTCAAAACCCGTCGTCAGCAAGAAGACCAGCGCCGCATGGCGTTTCGTCGCGCAATCGAAGACCGTTGCGAAGAGCGCCAATTGCTCCAGAGCATCACGGACTACCCGGAACTCCACTGGCAGGCACCCGCGGCTGCCCAGCGAAGCGCTCAGCCAACGCGCTGATCTGCACCCGTTCGCTGCGGATAAAGCCCAGGAACGCATGGGCCACCGGTGACAGGCGCTTGGCCTTGGCCTGCACCAGGCACCAACTGCGGTACAGCGGCAGTTCTTCCACCGGCAGCTCCTTGAGCCCGCCGGTGGCCAGCTCCAGGTTGACCGCGTGGCGCGTCAGCAACGCCACGCCCAACCCTGCGTTCACGCACTCACGCTGCGCCTCGGCCGAAGCCACTTCCACCGTCTGGGTGAAGTGCACGCGTTTCTCCTTGAAGTACTCTTCGCAGGCCAGTCGCGTGCCGGAGCCCGGCTCGCGCACCAGCAGCGTGTACGGTTCCAGGTCCTGCAAACGCAGCGCGCCTTGAAGGCTCAAGGGATGGTCGGGCGGCGCCACGGCGACAATCGGGTTGTTCAAAAACGGCAGGAATTCCAGGCCCATGTCTTGGGGCACCATGGACATGATCACCAGGTCATCACGGTTGTCTGAAAGCCTTCGAATCACCTGGGCACGATTGACGACTGTCAGGTGCAATTGCACCTCCGGGTGCTGGCGCTTGAAGGCGGCAAACAGGTGTGGCACGAAGTACTTGGCACTCGATTCGATCGCCAGCTTCAACTGGCCCTGCAGCGAGCCCTGCATGTCCGACAGCTGCATATCGAGGTTTTCCAGGCGCCCGAAAATATCCCGGCTGGCGCGTTGCAAGGCTTCGGCGGCCTCGGTCATGTAGAGCTTTTTGCCGACGTAATCAAACAGCGGCTGGCCGATCAGCTCTTCCAGCTGACGAATTTGTAGGCTTACGGCTGGTTGTGTGAGGGACATTTCCTCGGCGGCACGGCTGTAGGAGCGCAAATCACAGACTTCGTTGAAAATCTTCAACTGACGTAATGTCATACGCATCAATGACTTACGCATTATTTCAATCCTCTCGCCCCAGGCCGTCCGGCCAACTATAAGTGTTTACTTATACACAACCCAATAATTATTGATTTTTGTTAATCCTCCGTTGCGCCTAGTGTGTGTCTCGCGACTGTCATGAAACATTTGGTCACGCGCCGACTCGGATCCAACCGGTCGAAGACGCAGCAAACGGCTCAAGGGAATTTCCAAGTGATAAAAAAGATCCTGATCGCCAACCGTGGTGAGATTGCCGTACGAATCGTGCGTGCCTGCGCCGAGATGGGCATTCGCTCGGTCGCGGTTTACTCGGACGCCGACCGCCACGCGTTGCACGTCAAACGTGCCGACGAAGCCCACAGCATTGGTGCCGAGCCTCTGGCTGGCTACCTGAACCCGCGCAAGCTGGTGAACCTGGCCGTGGAAACCGGCTGTGATGCGCTGCACCCCGGCTACGGTTTCCTGTCGGAAAACGCCGAGCTGGCAGACATCTGCGCCGAACGCGGGATCAAATTCATCGGCCCGTCGGCCGAAGTGATTCGCCGCATGGGCGACAAGACCGAAGCGCGCCGCAGCATGATCAAGGCCGGTGTGCCGGTGACGCCCGGCACCGAAGGCAACGTCGCCGACATCGCCGAAGCCCTCACCGAAGGCGACCGCATTGGTTACCCGGTGATGCTAAAAGCCACCTCCGGTGGTGGCGGTCGTGGTATCCGCCGCTGCAACAGCCGCGAAGAACTCGAACAAGCCTTCCCTCGCGTAATTTCCGAAGCCACCAAGGCCTTCGGTTCGGCGGAAGTGTTCCTGGAAAAATGCATCGTCAATCCCAAGCACATCGAAGCGCAAATCCTCGGTGACAGCTTTGGCAACGTGGTGCACCTGTTCGAGCGTGATTGCTCGATTCAGCGCCGCAACCAGAAGCTCATCGAAATTGCTCCAAGCCCGCAGCTCACCCCGGAACAGCGCGCCTACATCGGCGACCTGTCGGTGCGTGCCGCCAAGGCCGTGGGTTACGAGAACGCCGGCACCGTGGAGTTTCTGCTCGCCGAGGGCGAGGTGTACTTCATGGAGATGAACACCCGGGTGCAGGTGGAACACACCATCACCGAAGAAATCACCGGCATCGACATCGTGCGTGAGCAGATCCGCATCGCCTCGGGCCTGCCGCTGTCGGTGAAACAGGAAGACATCCAGCACCGTGGTTTCGCGTTGCAGTTTCGTATCAACGCCGAAGACCCGAAGAACAACTTCCTGCCCAGCTTCGGCAAGATCACCCGTTACTACGCGCCCGGCGGTCCCGGCGTGCGTACCGACACGGCGATCTACACCGGCTACACCATCCCTCCGTTTTACGACTCCATGTGCCTGAAGCTGGTGGTGTGGGCGTTGACCTGGGAAGAAGCCATGGACCGTGGCCTGCGTGCCCTGGACGACATGCGCCTGCAAGGCGTGAAGACCACCGCCGCCTACTACCAGGAAATCCTGCGCAACCCGGAATTCCGCAGCGGCCAGTTCAACACCAGTTTCGTGGAAAGCCACACTGAGCTGACCAACTACTCGATCAAGCGCAAACCCGAAGAGCTGGCCCTGGCCATCGCCGCCGCCATTGCCGCCCACGCAGGCCTGTGAGGAATACAACAATGTCCAAGAAAATCTTTGTCACCGACACCATCCTGCGCGACGCCCACCAATCGTTGCTGGCGACCCGCATGCGCACCGACGACATGCTGCCGATCTGCGACAAGCTCGACAAAGTCGGCTACTGGTCGCTGGAAGTCTGGGGCGGCGCGACCTTCGACGCCTGTGTACGTTTCCTCAAAGAAGACCCGTGGGAGCGCCTGCGCAAACTGCGCGCTGCGTTGCCCAACACGCGCCTGCAAATGCTGCTGCGCGGCCAGAACCTGTTGGGCTACCGCCACTACAGCGACGACGTGGTCAGAGCCTTCGTCGCCAAGGCTGCCGTGAATGGCATCGACGTGTTCCGCATCTTCGACGCCATGAACGACGTGCGTAACCTGCGTGTGGCCATCGAAGCGGTGAAAGCCGCCGGCAAGCATGCCCAGGGCACCATCGCCTACACCACCAGCCCGGTGCACACCATCGACGCGTTTGTGGCCCAGGCCAAGCAAATGGAAGCCATGGGCTGCGACTCGGTCGCCATCAAAGACATGGCCGGCCTGCTGACGCCGTACGCCACGGGCGAGCTGGTCAAGGCACTCAAGGCCGAGCAGAGCCTGCCGATCTTTATCCACTCTCACGACACGGCGGGTTTGGCCGCGATGTGCCAACTCAAGGCCATCGAAAACGGTGCCGATCACATCGACACCGCCATTTCCAGCTTCGCCTGGGGCACCAGCCACCCAGGCACCGAGTCGATGGTTGCCGCCCTCAAAGGCAGTGAATTCGACACCGGCCTCGACCTGGAACTGCTGCAGGAAATCGGCCTGTATTTCTACGCCGTGCGTAAGAAATACCACCAGTTCGAAAGCGAATTCACCGCCGTCGACACCCGCGTACAAGTCAACCAGGTGCCGGGCGGGATGATTTCCAACCTGGCCAACCAGTTGAAAGAGCAGGGCGCGCTCAACCGCATGAGCGAAGTGCTGGCCGAAATCCCGCGTGTGCGTGAAGACCTCGGTTTCCCGCCGCTGGTGACTCCGACCTCGCAGATCGTCGGCACCCAGGCGTTCTTCAACGTGCTGGCCGGCGAGCGTTACAAGACCATCACCAATGAAGTGAAGCTCTACCTGCAAGGCGGCTACGGCAAAGCGCCGGGCACGGTGAATGAAAAACTGCGCCGCCAGGCCATCGGCAGCGAAGAAGTGATCGACCACCGCCCGGCCGACCTGCTCAAGCCGGAAATGACCAAGCTGCGCGGCGAAATCGGCGCGTTGGCCAAGTCCGAAGAAGACGTGCTGACCTACGCGATGTTCCCGGACATCGGGCGCAAGTTCCTCGAGGAGCGTGACGCCGGCACCTTGAGCCCGGAAGTGTTGTTGCCGATTCCTGAGGCCGGCGGCGTAGCGCGTGCCGGTGGCGAAGGCGTGCCGACCGAGTTCGTGATCGATGTGCACGGCGAAAGCTACCGCGTCGACATCACCGGTGTCGGCGTCAAGGCCGAAGGCAAGCGCCACTTCTACCTGTCCATCGACGGCATGCCTGAAGAAGTGGTGTTCGAACCGCTCAACGAGTTCGTCAGCAGCGGCGGCAGCAAGCGCAAGCACGCGACCGAGCCGGGCCATGTCAGCACGGCGATGCCGGGCAATATCGTCGACGTACTGGTCAAGGAAGGCGACGTGGTCAAAGCCGGCCAGGCCGTGCTGATTACCGAAGCCATGAAGATGGAAACCGAAGTGCAGGCCGCGATTGCCGGCAAAGTTTCCGCCGTTCATGTGGCCAAGGGCGACCGGGTCAACCCTGGCGAAATCCTGATTGAAATCGAAGGCTGAGTCACAGCCTTCAAGACAACCGCTTAATCCTCGGGGGGGCAGGTGCCCCCCTTTTTTTTCGCCTGAAATAAAGCGTGGGTCAAAAGCCCATGGCCCATTGGCCCATCAACCCCTGATGGCGACTGTTGCTGCCAACGTCAGCGGTGTAGGTCAGGCCCAGCGTGTGTTGGGGCGACAGTGCAAGGTCGAGACCGGCGCGCAGGCCCAGGCTGTTGCGGTCCAGGGCGGTGCCTTTGAGGGTGAAGCCGCTGTCGAAATCATCGCGTTTATCCCATGCCGAAGATTGGCGAAGCGTACTGCTGACGTCGCCATAGAGGTGCTGCCAGTGTGTACTCAAGTGGGGGTTGAGGATCATCTGATTGCCCAGGGCATACAGGCTCGACAGGCGCAGGCCGAAGGTGCTGTTCAGGTTCTGCTGGGTTTGTTCGCCGACGTTAAGGGCTGTCACGCCACCTTTTTCGGTGAAGCTGTCGCGGTGATAGCGCTGCCAACCGAGGCCGGCAAAGGGCTCGATGCTGATTGCGGCACCGCCCAGTTGATAGCCCAACTCGGCGAATGCGTTCTGGCTTTGAGCGCTGTACTTGCCCCTGAGTTGGTCGCGCAAGTTGAGGAAGTCGACGTCGACGCTGCGTTTATTTCGCCCATCGTGGTGGCTGTAAATCGCCCCCAGGCGCAGTGCCAGCGGGCCGTCCTGGCGCAAGGCGTAGGCGCCCAGGTGCCAGCTTTCCAGTTCGGCCTTGAAACGTTTGGCGTTCAGGTTGCTGCCTGACTTGGCCCCCATTACGCCCAAGCGCCAGGCGGTGTCCACCGACCAGTCGGCGCCGACCATCAGGCCTTGTGTGCGCTGTTGCAAACCGGCGCTGCCGCGGTGGTCGTCGAGCTTGCCGCTGTTGCCCAGGCCGTTGAACCACACCCGAGCGTCTTCGCGTGTCTGGCCGCTCAGTTCGCGGATCGCCGACAGCAGGTTGGCGTTCAGCTGTTTCAGGCTGTCTTGGGTGGCGGTGCCCAGATTGGCATGCTGGCTGCCCGCCAATTGCTCAAGCACCGCGCCGACGTTGCCTGGCGCCAGGCTGCCCAGGTAACTGCCCAGGTGCTCGAGTGCGTCCTGTTCGCGCTTGCTCAACGCGCCGGACTCCAACAGTTGATCAATAGCGTAATCAAGCATGATTGCCGCCTGTTTGCCGTTATGGGTGGTGGCATGCTCGACGAGGTAAAACTCATCGGCAGGCGCGGGAGGCGCGCGGTCGTCCACGGCGGGCTGATCGCCCAGAGGGATCTCGTTAAGCCAGTCGCTGTCGTGCTCCATGTTCCTCTGCGCCTGTGCAAACGGAGCAGCTGTGACCACCAGCATGAGGGTAAGGGCTATAGCGAACTGTTTTTGTGCAAGTGACATGTAAATCCAGCCTCATGGAATAAGAGGCCGGAAATTTAGCGAGATGACGGGGCGATAACTGTCAGGCTACCGACCCCTGATTCGCGGGAGTTGTCTTTAGTGCTGAGCGATTAAAAACTCATCTGCCATTGGCCGACCAACGCGTGATTGCAGCTGTTGCTGCCGATCTCGCCGGTGTAGCCCAGGCCCAGGCTATGGTGCGCCGACAAGCCTACGTCCAGCCCGGCCTCGAGTAGCAGGCTGTTGCGGTCCAGGGCGCTGCCTTCGACATTGAACGCTGTGCCGCCGGCCAGGAAAGCCTGGCGCGTGCTGCTGTCGACATCGCCGTAAGTGTGCTTCCAGCCGGCGCTGACACGGGGCGTGAGGCTGATGCCGTTGTCCAGTTGGCTCAGGTGCGCCAGGCGCAAACCGAATGTGCTGCTGAAATTGTCCTGGGTCTGACCGTCGACATGCAGTGCGGCGGCGCCGCCTTTTTCGGTGTAGCTGTCACGCTGGTAGCGCTGGTAGCCGAGGTTGGCGAATGGCTCGGCACTCAGGTGGCCGCTGCCCATGGCGTAACCGAGTTCGGCAAAGGCCTGCTGGCTGTTGGCGTCATAGTCGCCTTTGGGGCGGTCGTTGAAACCGTTGAAGGCCACCGTGCGTTTGCTGTCGCCCTGGTGCCCGCTGTAAGCCGCGCCCAGGCGCAAGGCCAGAGGCCCACTCTGGCGCATGGCGTAGACGCCGGCGTGCCAGCTGTCGACGCTGCCGTCCACGCCGGTGGTGTCCAGGTCGGTCTTCGAATAACCGCCCAGCAAACCCACGCGCCAGTCGCTGTCGAGGGCCCAATCGGCCCCCAGCACTGTGCCTTTGGTGCGTTGGGTCAGGCCGTTGCTGCCGTGCTCGCCATCAAGCTTGCCGTAGCTGCCGATGCCCTGCAGCCACAGGCGGCCACGCGCGTTCGGGTCATTGAGGTTGCGCGCATCGTTGGGTACGCCGCTGGCGGCGAGCACTGGGGTGTCGCGCTGATCAAGCCCGACCATCAAGCCCGCGCCGCCGCCCAATTGATGCATTGCCGCAAGCATGCTGTTGCCTACCTGGGCGCTGGCGCCGAGGGTGGCGCCAGTGAGGTTGGCAGTGCTGCTGCCGGCCAATTGCTCGATGGCTGCGCCTGCGGTGGCGGTGGTGGTGGAGAGCAGGGCGTTATACAGCGGATTGTGGGTGCCCAGGCCTGCCAGGCTGTTGGCCGCACTGGCGCCGTTGCCGGTAGTGGCGAACTGATTGAAAGCAATGTCGTTACGGGCGTACGTCAGGCCGACTTGGGTTGGGCTGTAATCCAGGCTCGGCGTGAGGAATGCATAGTCGCTGGTGACGGTACCGAATTGCCCCTTGATACTGCCGGCTTGCAGCACGGTGTAATGGCTCTGCCATGGATACGTGCCGCTGGCAGGGTTGATTGCCAGGGTCGCGCCATTGAGGTTGGCCGTGCCGCCGACCTTGATCGGCGCGCTGCTGCCATCGGCATTCACGCCATAGGCCAGGGTCGAGCCGCTGCCCATGGTCAGGTCGCGGGCGATGGTGGCGGTGCCCAGCGCCGTATTGGTTTGCAGCGTGCCGTTGACCACCAGGCTGCCCACCGAGCCGCCTCCGGCGTAGATGCCGCCGGCATCGACTGTCACGTTACCGGCGATGCCGCCCTGGTTGATCAGTTTGGCACCGCTGAAAATCTCGCCGCCGTCGCTGAAATCGCCGCTGCCGGTGAGGGTCCAGGTGCCTTGCTTCACGGCCAGCCATTCAAAATTGCGGCTGTTGCCGAAACTGCCGCCTGCAGCATCATCCAGGCTCAGCCGGTCATAACCGGCGCCGCCATCCACCAGGCCGAGAAAGCGGCTGCCACTGAGCAACACCAGCGTGTCATCACCGCCGCCCAGATCCACAGCCAGGCCATTGCTGCCGCTGATGGTGCCGCCGTTGATCACGGTGTCGGCAAAGTTGCCGACAAACTTCACGCCAAAGCCATTCAGTCCCTGAATGACGCCGTGGTTTTCCAGGGTGGTCGCGGCAACGCCCGGGCCGTCGCTACCGTCGTCCACCAGGATCGCGTTGTTGGCGCCGCTGACCAGCGCACCCTTGGCGTTGTACACATAGCCGCCGCCCAGGGCGATGCCTTCGCTGCCGTTGGCAAAACCATTTTTGTCGACACCGCCGGCACCGATGCCCTGGATGATGCCGTAGTTTTCGATATGCGCGATTTTGTCGATGTCCACGCCATCGCCGTCGCCGTCCGGCTGCAACCCGGAGAAGGCGCCGGTGATGGTGCCGTGGTTGATCACCGTGCCATCGCCGTCGGAGCCAAAGCCCGAGCCGTTGCGGCCAATCACCGTGCCGTAGTTGGTCAGCGAAGCACCCAGGTCGGTGGTGATGCCATGGCGACCGCCAGAAATCAGGCCGTAGTTGGTCACCGTCACACCGGTGGCGGAATCGATATCGACGCCGTCGAATTTGTCATCGCGCGAGAACGTGTCGCCGGTGGAGATCTCGCCATAGTTGGTAATGTTCGCGTTGGCGCCGGTCTTCATGCCGTCACTGGCATCGCCACGAATCAACCCACCGGCGCGGTTGATGATCGTGGTCGTCACGTTGGCGCTGCGGATCGCATCCAGGTCCAGCGCTTGGCCGGTGGCCGAGCGAAGGGTGCCGCTGTTGTCGATCAACAAACGGCCGCCGGCAAAGTTGCTGTTGATGCGCAGCGCGTCATTGGCGCCCTGGATCACACCGCCCGCGAGGTTGTAGACGCTGTAGTTACGCGCCCCGGTGAGCGTGCCCGAACTGTCGATTGCGCGCCCTCCGGTTGAGGCCAGCTTGCCCGCGTTGGTGATCACCACGCCCGCCCCGCTGGTGCCATCCTTGAGCGTGACGGCCACGCCGGAGGTGGTGATGCTGCCCGGCGCCGTGGTGGTCAACGAATCGTTGCCGGTCAGGGTTTGCCCCGCGGTGGTGGGCGTGTCGATCAGCACGGTTTTGGTCGGCGCAGGCGCCGCTTCAGCGAGGCTGCTGGCCAATAACGTGATGGCGAGTGCGAGGCGGTGGGGCGACGGGGGCATGGCGGACGACCTTGTTATGGAAACGAGTCGACCTGTATAGCGAAGGGTGATTGCAGGAATGTGTCGGGGAGATGACAGCAGTGGGCCCGCTGCAGATCACCTGTGGCGCGGGCTTGCTGGCGAAAGCGGTGTGTCAGGTATTGCAGGTGTTGACTGGTCTACCGTCTTCGCGAGCACGCCCGCGCCCACATTGGTTGTGTGTTGTGGCTCAGAATCAGGCCCGGCACTCGGCCAGTGTTTTCAGTTGGCCAGAACCCTGCTGGTTTGCCTCGGACAGCCACGCTTCAAACCCTGCTCCAAGGGTTGGCCATTCCGAATCCAGGATCGAATACCACGCCGTATCGCGGTTCTGCCCCTTGACCACCATGTGCTGGCGGAACACGCCTTCAAAGCTGAAGCCCAAGCGCTGCGCCGCGTATTTGGAACGGGCATTGGCGTTGTTGCACTTCCATTCCAGGCGACGGTAGCCCTGCTCAAAAGCGTGATTGGCCAGCAGGTACACCGCTTCGGTGCTTTTGGGCGAGCGTTGCATCGGCGCGCCGAAGGTCACGTGGCCGATCTCGATGCGGCCCTGGGCCGGGACGATGGACATCAGGCTGAGGATGCCCTGTACCTCGCCGCTCTGGCGGTCGATCACGCTGAAGAAGTACGGGTCGCTGTGCTGGGCATGGTTGTTGAGCCAGGCATCAAACGCGGCGCGCTCGGGGAAGGGGCCATAAGGCAAATAGTCCCAGAGCTTAGGATCGGCGCCAGGGCCTTCAAGGGCCTGGAACAGGCCATCGCCATGACGCGCGGGGTCGAGTTTTTCCAGGCGGATGAAACGCCCTTCGAGCACTTGAACGGTGGGCGCGGGAACGCCTTTCCAGTCGGCGGGTGAGATAGGCATGCGGATTTCCTTAAAGACCTTTGCGAAATTGGATAAAGCCAGGACGTTCGGCAATACGTTCGTAGAGTTGAATCGCGGTGGCATTGCTCTCGTGGGTCAACCAATGGACCTTGCAGCAACCGTCGGCCTTGGCGGTGGCGTAGACAAACTCGATCAGCTTGCGACCCACGCCGCTGCCACGTTGGGCCGGCTCCACCAGCAGGTCCTGCAGGTAGCAGGAATTTTCGATGCTCCAGTTGGAGCGGTGGTAGATGAAGTTGACCATGCCCACCGCCTTGCCGTCCTGCCAGGCCAGGGCGGAATGGGTCGGCTCACTGGCATCGATCAGGCGCTGCCAGGTGCTTTGGCTGACGGCGTCGGGCAATTGGGTTTCGTAAAACTTCAAGTACGCCTGCCACAGTGGCAGCCAGGCGGCATGGTCGGCTGCGGTGACGGGGCGGATATCGATCTGGCTCATTCTGTGCCTCCTTGAGGGATAAAGCGCGCGAGCGTCTGATCGCGCACATCAATGCTGGCGGCCAAGCCCTCGCGCACGCCGTTGATATCGGCCTGGCTGCGGTTCTGGCTGAGTTTGCGTTTGCCGATCAGGCGCTCGATGGGCAGGGCGAAGCCGACGATGGCCTTGAGCATGCCGTCAATGTAGTCGGCGGGGGCATCGCTGACGCTCCAGGGCTGGGCGCGGTTGCCTTCGTGGCGATCGGTCAGCGCCGTGACCACCGCCAGCAAGCGCTCGGCATCGGTAAATACCTCGGCCTTGCCGTACGCATGCACGGCGATGTAATTCCAGGTGGGCACCACTTTGCCGTGCTCGGCCTTGGCCGGGTAAAACGCCGGGCTGATGTAGGCGTCGGCGCCGGCAAAGATCACCAGGGCTTCACTGCCATTTTGCAGGTCGCGCCACTGGGGGTTGGCCTTGGCCATGTGCCCGTAAAGCGTACCGTTCGGGCCTTGATCGGGGTTGAGCAGCAGCGGCAGGTGACTGGCCTGCAGGCCCTGCTCGCCAAAGGTCACCAGCTGCGCCAGGCGAGTGTGCTGGATCAGTTGCTGCAGTTCGGGCAAATCGTCGAGGGCAAAGGCGCGGGGTGTGTACATGGAAATATTCCTTGGCGAATGCCTGCATCCTAGGCAGGCTATTGGTCTGTTGTAAGAGCCAACTGGCACCAATTTCATAGGTCCAATATGTCGCCCATCACACCGCCGCTGTCTTTCAACCCCGCTGGGATCGAGCTGGATCGCCGCCTGGGTTTGACGCGCCAGCTGTATGACGCCCTGCGCCAGCGCGTGTTGGACGGGCGACTGGTCAGCGGAACGCGGTTGCCTCCCACACGTGACCTGGCGGCGGCGTTGTCGATTTCCCGCAACAGTGTGGTGCGCGCCTATGACCAGCTGTATGCAGAGGGGTTTATCGAGAGCCGTGTTGGCGACGGCACCTACGTTGCCCAGTTGCCGACAGCGAAAAAATTATCCACAAAAGTATCCACAGGGTTTTCAACAGGCTTATCCCCAGCCTTATCCACAAAATGGTCGGATTTGCCGGAAGATCTGGACCATGAAGTTATCCACAGCACCAGCCTGGCGCGGGTAAAAGCCAACCATCTGTCTCAGCCTCCGTCGGGGCCGCCACGGGCATTTCGCGTGGGTGTGCCTGCCTTTGACCTGTTCCCGTTTGAGGTCTGGGCCAAGCTGAATGGGGCTTTTTGGCGCAAACCCGACCTGGAGCAGCTGTGCTACGGCGACCCGGCGGGTGACGCGCGCCTGCGCGGTCTGATTGCCGCTTATTTGCGCAGTTCAAGGGGCATGCAATGTGCGGCTGAGCAAATTGTGATCACCTGCGGCGCGCAGCAGGCGATCAGCCTTTGTGCACAGTTGCTGGTAGAGCCGGGCGATGGCGTGGCGGTAGAAAATCCGGGCTACCGCGCCGCCGGTCACGCGTTTGCCCTGGCCGGTGGGCACCTGCACGGCGTACCCGTGGACGGCGAGGGCATTGACTGCCAGGTGCTCAATACCCTGAGCGATTGTCGCGTGGCGTATGTCACCCCCTCCCACCAGTACCCGTTGGGCGTGGTCATGAGCCTGGCCCGCCGCCTTGAACTGCTGGCCTGGGCCGAGCGCACGGGCGGTTGGATCATCGAGGATGACTACGACGGCGAGTACCGTTACAGCGGCGCACCCTTGTCGCCCTTGGCCGCGCTGGATCGCAAGGGGCGGGTGCTGTATGTGGGCACATTCGGCAAAGTGGCGTTTCCCGCGTTGCGTCTGGGTTACCTGGTGTTGCCGCCGGCCCTGGTGGATGCGTTTGCGCGGCGCCGTGCGGTCGACATGCGCCACTCGGAGGTCAGTACCCAGGCGGTGATGGCGGAGTTTATGGCGGCGGGGCACTTTCAGCGGCATATCCGGCGTATGCGACGCGCCGCGCTGAGCCGCCGTGACGCGCTGTTGAGCGGCTGGCCCGGTCAGCTGCAGGGCGTGAGCAGCCTGCCCACTGTCGCGGCAGGCTTGCACCTCACGGTGCGAGTGGACAGCCTCGCCCGCGAACAGCAACTGGTGGCACAGGCCCACGCCGTGGGGGTCGAGGTCAATGGCTTGAGCGCCTATTGGCTGCCGAACTCCAGCACACCTCCCGACCAGCGCGCCGGGCTGGTCTTGGGGTTTGCCGCCGTGCCGCCGGCGAGCATCGCGCAGGCGCTTGGACGGTTGTACCGCGCCTGGGGTTGTCAGCCGCCACCTTCAGCGCCGGGGCACCGGCAAGGCGGCCGTCTTGAAGAACAGTGACCGCGCCAGCAACGGCCCGATCTCACTGCGGTACACCGCGATGTTGTCGCGGTCATCGGCCTTGGCCAGCGCTTCATACTTGCCGCCCAGGCGCCGCTGCGATTGGGTCTTGAGGTGCGCGGCGGTGTAAGCCTCCTCGGGGCTTGCCAGGTCCTTGTAGTGAAAGTGGGCGTACCACAGCGCATTCGAGTGCTTGGCGTCGAGGATTTCGTACTCCTTCAAATAGCCCTTGTGGCGCCCGGAAAGCTTGCTGCGTGGGCCTGGCAGCGGTTTGATGATGATCTCGTGTTCGCGGTACAGCAGTTCGACATGGGCCGCGGTCGGTGGGCGCTGCTTGAGCATGTCGAGCCGGGTGCGCAGGCCCTCGGTGTAGAGGCGTTTGATCGCGGCATCAAGGCTGCGGTTGATCAAGGCGGCCGACGGTGAGCCGCTTTCGGTCACGTTGCTGGCGGTCAATGCCTCCTCAATATCCTCGCCGGACTGCGCCAGCTGCGCGGCGCGGCGGTGAAAACGCTCTTCGATTTCCACGGGCAGGCGTCTTGCCTCGCCGGCCAGGCGCTGGGTGCGCGTGATGAACTGTTCGACATCGTCGAGCAGCGCCTGGGCACTGGCGATGCTGGCGGCCACGTTTCGCGACTGTGCCCGCGCAGTGGGCCGCGCCACCGCACGCTCACGCTCAACCCATACCCCGTCCTTTTTATGAAACAGGGCAATCACCTTGCCGGTCAGTGCTTGCTTGACCTCCACCAACGGGGTCGGTTCTCCCGCTTGTAGCGGGCGTTCTTCGCCGACCACGATGCCCTGGAAGCGGGTCTTGATCACCTTTTTCTGCGGTCTGGGCACAGGCGTCGAAGGGCCGGCAATCGCCGACTCCAGGGCCTTGCGCTCGCGCAGCAGCGTGGTCATTTGCTTGATCGCCCGTTGGGCGAATTCATCGGTGAGCTGCTGCAAGGTCTGCAGGGCGGGGCGGTGTACGTCCAGTGGAAAATCGGCCGGCAAATCCGCCAGGCTTTGATCCAGGCCAGTGAACTGGTCTACCAGGCTGTCGAGGACTTCGATCTGTTCATCCAGCGTGGCCAGATTGTCTGGCTGCAAAGCCTCGCACAGGCTCTGCACCGCCAGGTCGGCCCGGTCGACCATCTGCGCGATCGCCGAGCGGGCGGTGTCTTTGCTGGCCGAGGCGGCTTCATTCACGCAAAGGAAGCGCGACAGGGTGATGCGGAAGGCCTTGAGATCATCCAGGGTTATCTTGGGCAGCACCTGTTCGTGGCGCAGCACCAGTTCTGCGCCTTTGACCCCCAGGGTGCGGGCCTCCTTGAAACGTGATTGCAGGTAACCGATGCGCTCGACCATGGCCTGGGTCGACGCGTCGACGGCACGGCAGTCTTCCAGGGCCATCGGGGTGTCGGGCAAGTCCTCTTTGTCCAGGTATTCAGAAACGGTGTGCAGCCCGTCTCGAAAGCGGATCATCTGTTCGGCGGTGGCACTTCGCGCCAGGACCATCTGGTCTTGCAGATAGCCCAGCATGGCTTCCTGATACGTCGGCACGGTATCGAGGATGTTCAGCGATTTGAGCTGGGCGATCGGTACGTCCAATTCTTCCAGGCGCCTGCTGACGTGCGTCAGGTAGGTGGTGCGGGCGTTTGCGCGATCGGCCGGTGGCGCGTGATCGATGGCCTGCTGCAACCCCATCATGTCCTGGCGTCGTCGATCGACCTGCGTGTCGAACGCCGCCAGTTGCTCACGCAGTTCGCGAATTTTCGGCGGCCTCAGGCGCTGGCCTTTCTGTCGCCGGCTGCGCATTCCGCCGCCGCGCAGGCGCAACCGGGTGTCGACAAACCACTGGCCGAGGCGGTTGCCGATCAAGGCCGGGCCTTCGCGGTTTGGGGCCTTGGGGTCGATGATCATCACGGTGTCGTTTTCATCCAGCGCCACTTCGAACCAGCGCTGCGCCACCGGGACGTACCACGCCTGGCCCTTGGGGTAGAGGTGCAGATGGGGGCCGGGCTGGGTGATTATTTCGCCCAGCCCTTCGGGTTTGGCCAGGCTGAAACTGTCCAGTGTCGCGTCCAGGCTGTTGCGGCTACGCGTGAGGGCGCCGCGGGTGTGAAGGTTGATTTCATGCTCAGTCGGCAGATGGGCGGTGTCGAGCGTGGGGTGCTGGATGATCGACGGTTTGGCCGGTAACGGCGGTGCCGGCGGCGGGCTTTTTTCAGGCGCACGCGCCGGCGCGTGCTGCAGACTGATGTGCAGCGCCAGGGCCATGCCCAGGGTCAGAAAAAGGTCCACGGCAGCACTCACGCCCGCCGTTTGATCGCCGCTTTCTCGGGCCTCGATAACCTGCTGCAGGTCATCCATGAGCTGCCAGATCCAGGCTGCGGCGCCCGCTGTGCGGCCCATGAACGGCAGGGCCGCATTCAGAACGATCCAGCCGGCATGCTTGAAGCTTTCCCAGCGAGCCTCGGCATTGGACACCGATTGACGGTCGGCCAGTGTCACCAGGGCGCGGGCGTTGGCGGTGTACAGCACCGCCAGGCTGTCCGCGCCCAGCGCCTGGGTGCCGAATTCAATCGGGCCGCTCATTACCATCGAACTCACCGGCTCGCTGAGCAGCGTCGGCAGGACCCAGGGCGAAGGCAGGCTGCCGGGGAAGACAAACTGGGCATAATCCGGGCGCACAGCGTCGGGCAACCAGGCCAGTACCGACTGGCGTAATGGTGTGTCCTGCTTGATGGCGTAAAGCAGGTTGGCCTGTGAGGGAAACTGCATCAAGGGTTCGTTGGCCAGTGGTCGATACAACAGACAAGGACCATTCGCAGGGTCCTGTGGCCCAATGAGAAACATATTATCGACGCTGTCGGTGGTCCCGCTCGCGCGCCACTTGGGGCGCAGTGCCAGCGGCCGGATCACCACGGTGATGCCGTCCACGCGGCGGTGTTGCGCGTTGCTGGCCATGACCGCGTGCGCGTAGCGATAACCCTGTTCGTCAACGTTGAACAGGCCGCGAATCTTGTACTGCAACGCCAGCAAGGGCAGTTGCAGGCGCAATTGTCCGGCGTACAACTCTTGGCGCCGCAACGCTTGCTCGGGATTGTCCAGCAGCAGCGTGCTGACCCGCTCGGGGTAGTGCTTGCCAATGTCTGCCTGGGTGATCAGTTGCTCCAGGTAGTCTGCGGTCATCCACGCGGGTGTCGGGCTGGCGTCCTGGTAATTCACCGTCTTGTTGCCCAGCGGCAGGGCGACGAGGTTTTGCAAGGCCAGCTCGACCAGGCTCAAGGTCAGGGTTTGCGTCTGGCCAGGCAGCGCGACGGTCCCCCACACGACTTGGCTGGTGATGGTTATCGTCACGCGGTCGAGGTCCAGCCGGGAGGCCTGTGGATGATCCTTGATCAGCGCCGTGCGCAAGGCCGTGCGGGTGAAGTCGGTGAGGGTCGGCAACTCGTCCATGAAGGTCTTGCCTTTGCTTTGAAGGCTCAGCGCGGCCAGGTCCATCATGTAGCGCCCGTAGGCTGACTGGTCGGTTTCCGAGGCCTGCAGCAGCCACGTCGGCAACGCCCGTCGCGCGCTGCCAATACGCGACTGATCGAGAAGCGCCAGCTCGACCCCTTGCACGCCGACCGTGCGGGTGGGCAGCAGCGATTTGGGGGCCCCATCGGCAAGGTCGAGATCGCCCATGGCTTCGATTTGCAAGCCGATCAGGCTGAAGGCCTGGTGTTCGAAAAAGTTGCCGTCCGGCTCCAGCAAGCGCCAGTTCAGGGTTTTGCCGGGCAAGTCGGCTATATAGGGCAACAGTGTCTGGCCGAAGGCCTCCAGGCTGGCAAATTTTGCATAGCCGGTATCGATCGAGTAGCTGAGGATGAGGGTCTGTTCACCGTGACGCGCGATCAGCACGGCCATCGCCATGACGCTGATGTGCTGGGTGCCGCTGCTGTCCTGCGCATCGATGTCCACCAGGTAGGCGCGTGTCGCATACGGGTCGTGGGGCTGGCGCTCGATGAACTCGGGATAGTGAAACACCGCCCGCGCCACGGCGCAGTCGTCGGCGTCCCAGCCATGAACCTCTTGCACGTTCCACACCTCACGCAGCGACTGGGCAAATATCCGCCAGCGTGGGCCGCTGGTGCCTGCACTCTGGTTCCAGAAATCTATCTGTTGCTCCTGGAAGGCCACGAACAGCAGCGGCGCGAGCTCATTGATCAGTCGGCCTATTGCGTCGATCCTGACGGGCAGGTGCACGTCAGGACCATTGCCTGAGGGGTACGCCAGGTAGTGTTCGCTATCAAGGTAAGTCACGGCCACGCGGGAAATTGCACTGCGTGTCAGGGCGCCGGTGAGGGTGTCCGTCGCCGGCTTGGCGGGGATGATGTCGCCGCCCAGTTCGAGCCATTGCGGGGCGTTGACGATGGCCAGGTCCGGGTTGATATCCAATTCCGGATACAGCTCGCGCAGCGCCGCACGCAAGGTGGTGCAAGCCACTTCACGCAGGGACGGGCCGGTAGCCAGCTGCGCTACTAATCCGCTGTTTTCGGTTGGAACGAGGTCTTTCATGGGCACTCCTTGGCCTTGAGAAATACGCGAGGTCGCCCCTGGGCCTCAGCGCGCAGATCCCTGGCTGTAGCGGCTCCTGGCTGATCTCGCGGCGACGATCGCGCTCACGTTAGGCGCGATGAGGAGGGTTCGGGCATTACTTAATTAGCGGCGGCGGGGTGTGGGCGTGGCCTGTGGTCGATGTGCCCGGCAACCAGGCGGGCAGGCGTGCGGTGCTGCGCAGGCGGCAGGTTCTCTTGCGAGCAGCTGGGTGGCGGACAGTCAGTCCTGTGGTCACTGACTGTCCGTTGGCGGTGGGGTGTCAGGTGCCCGACTTGATCTTGGTCCAGGCCCGCGTGCGAGCGCGCTCGGCGTCGCGCCCCAGCGGTTTCAAGGTGTAGAGCGTGGCCATGGCCGCTTCGGTCGGGTACAGGTTGGGGTTGTTGCGAATCGACGGGTCCACCTGCTCGGTCGCGTCTTTGTTGGGGTTGGGGTAGCCGACAAAATCGCTGATCGGCGCGATCACCTGCGGTTGCAGCAGGTAGTTGATAAAGGTGTAGGCGTCCTGCGGGTTCTTGGCGCCTTTGGGGATGGCGAGCATGTCGAACCAGATCGGCGCACCTTCCTTGGGCAGGCGCATGTCCACGGTCACACCGTTCTTCGCCTCTTTGGCGCGGTTGGCGGCCTGGGAAAAGCTGCCGGAATATCCAACGGCCACACAGATGTCACCGTTGGCGATATCGGCCATGTACTTGGAGGAGTGAAAGTACGTGATGTAGGGGCGGATTTTCATCAGCAGCGCCTCGGCTTTTTCATAGTCCTTGGGGTTGCTGCTGTTGGGGTCAAGGCCCAGGTGTTGCAGGGCCAGCGGCAGAATCTCCGAAGGCGAGTCCAGCAGCGCGACGCCGCACTGCTTGAGCTTGCTGATGTTTTCTTCCTTGAAGATCAGGTCCCAGCTGTCCACCGGCGCGTTGTCACCCAGCGCGGCCTTGACCTTGGCCGGGTTGAAGCCGATGAGGATGGTGCCGTACATGTAGGGCACGGCGAATTTATTGCCTGGGTCATTGGCTTCGATCAGCTTCATCAGCTTGGGATCGAGGTGGTTCCAGTTCGGCAGCTGGCTGCGGTCCAGCGGCTGGAATACGCCGGCTTCGATCTGTTTGGCCAGGAACACGTTGGACGGCACCACCACGTCATAGCCGGAGTTGCCGGTAAGCAGCTTGGCTTCCAACGCCTCGTTGGTGTCGAAAATGTCGTACACCAGCTTGATGTCGGAGTGCTGTGCCTTGAAGTCATCCAGCGCTTTGGGCGTGATGTAGTCGAACCAGTTGTAGACCCGCAGGGTTTTCTCTTCGGCATGCGCCGCGCCGCTGATAACGGCGGCGCAGAGCACGAGTGACTTGAGCATGTTCATTGGGCTGCCCCTTCAAAACCTTCGAGAACGTTGACGGCGTTGATGCCGATTTCTTCCACCGCATAGCCGCCTTCCATCACAAACAGCGTGGGCTTGCCCAGCCGGGCGATACGCGCGCCCATGGCCAGGTAGTCCGGGCTGTCGAGCTTGAACTGCGAGATCGGGTCGTCCTTGAAGGTGTCCACACCCAGGGACACGACGATGATGTCGGCGCCGTAGCGTGTAATTTCCTGGCAGGCCTGCTCCAGCGCGGCGCTCCAGGTGTTCCAGCCGGAGCCGGCGGGCAGCGGATAGTTGAAGTTGAAACCTTGACCCGCGTCGTCGCCCAGCTCATCGGCATAACCCAGGAAAAACGGAAATTCCGCTTCCGGGTGGCCGTGGATCGAGGTGAACAGCACATCGCTGCGTTCATAGAAAATCGACTGGGTGCCGTTGCCGTGGTGGTAATCCACATCGAGAATCGCGACTTTTTTGTGGCCCTGATCCAAAAAGGCCTGGGCCGCGATGGCGGCGTTATTGAGGTAGCAATAGCCGCCCATCAAATCGCTGGCGGCGTGATGCCCCGGCGGGCGGCACAGGGCGAAGGCGCTGTGGGCGCCCTGTTGGATGGCGGCCTGGGCGGTGAGGGCGACTTGCGCCGCGCTGTAGGCCGCTTGCCAGGTGCCGGCGGTAATCGGTGCGCCGCCGTCGAAGCTGTAGTAACCGAGCTGCCCGTGCAGGCTGGTGGGCAACACGCGGCGCAAGGTGCGGGCGGGCCAGGTGTAGGGCAGCAGGTCGCCGTCCTGGCCAAACTCGGTCCAGCGCTCCCAGGCACCTTTGAAAAAATCCAGGTAGTCACGGCTGTGAATGCGTTGCAGCGGTGCCAGCCCAAAGTCCTGTGGCGCGTTGACCGGCCCCAGTTCACGGTCCTTGACCCGTTGCAGCACGTGGTCGGCACGCGAGGGCATCTCAAAGCAGGGCATCAGTTGCCCGTCCATCAGTTCGCAACGGCCGTGGTGCAGGTGGTGATCGTCCGAGTAGATCGTCAGCATTTGTTGTTCTCCGCAGGCTGTATCGGTGGATGCAGTCTTGCGGCGGACGCGGTTTATGAGAATGGCAGGAGCGGCCAAAAGGGGATGAATATGGCCAAATTGTCTGTCCGAAATTCGCCCCTCAATGGGGCGTCATGGTCGAAATTGGCTCGGCGCCACGCCGCTCCAGCGAACAAACGCATGCCTGAAACTCGCGGTTTCGCTGAAGCCCAACGCCTCGGCAATCCGATAGATCGGCCATTGGTTTTCAGCCAACAGCTGCTTGGCGCGCTCAAAGCGCAGCTCGTCCAGCAGTTCCTGATAGCTGCAGCCCAGGTCGTGCAGATGCCGACGCAGGGTGCGCGCCGAACAGTTCATCTGCTCGGCCAGGCCTTCCAGGCCAGGTGCTGCGTTGAGTTGGGCGGTGAGCAGCTGGCGAATCCTGCCCAGCCAGGCCTGGCGCCCGGTGAACTCCAGGTTCTGTTTGCGGCAGCGCTCGGCCATGGCCTGGTGGGTAATCGCATCGGCCAGCGGCAGCGGCCGGTCGAGCCAGTGCTTGTCGAAGGCAAAGGCATTGGCGGTGGCCTGAAACTGCAACGGGCAAGGGAAGCGCTCGGTGTAGCGCGGGCGGTAGTCCGGGGCGTCATGTTCAAAGCGCGCGGCGAGCAGCGGCAAGGGCTGGCCGAGCAGGTCATCGCAGATCACCTTGAGCGAGGCCAGGCACAGTTCGACGTTGAACATTTCCAGCGCAGGGTTTTCGCGGTAGTCGCTGGCGGTGAACCAGATGCGATCGCCGTCCTCTTCAAGGCTCAGCTCGAAAAGTGTTCCCAACAGCGCCGGATAACGCAGGGCCAGGCGCAAAGCGTCACCGAAGGTGGCACTGGTGAGCAGGGCGTAACCGAGCATGCCGTAGGCCGAAACATGCATTTGGCGACCCAGCTCCAGGCCGACATCCTGGCGCAAGGCCACGGCATTGGCACACACGCGCATCTCCTGATTGGTGGTGATGCGCGTGTCGGAGCGGCTCAGGTCCGCCGCGCAGATACCACTGCCGGCCAGCAGCGCCTCAAACGGCAAACCTTCGGCCTTGAAGGTGTTGAGCACCAACGAAACCGCATTGAGGGTGGTGAGGTGGGAGTGCAGCATGGGAACTTCCAGCCAGGGGATGGCTGGAAGGGGAGCAAGTTACATGCCGGTCAGCTCAGTTCGCCGCACAGGTCCAGTTCCACCAGGCGGCGGATTTCGCTGGTCGCAAGCCCGGCACCAAGCAGGGCCTGCAATTTGCCGAACACCGCCTCGCGGGTCATGCCACCGCCAGACAGGACGCCCACGCCGCGCAAACGGCTGCCGGCTTCGTACACATCCAGCTCCACGCCGCCTTCATGGCATTGGGTGATTGCCACCACGACCACGTCCAGCGCCTGCGCCCGCTCAAGGCTGGCGAGGAACGCCGGGTTATCGCTCGGCCCGGTGCCGCTGCCGAAGCATTCCAGCACCAGTGCCTGAATGCCGCTGTCGATCAGCGCGTCCAGTTGGCCCGCGGCGATGCCCGGCACCAGCGGCAACACACCGACGTTGGCCAGGGCCTTGGGTTGGCGATAATCCAGGGCGGCGGGAATGGCCTGGGCCCTGGCGACGCCACCGTTACGCTGCAGCGCGGCGAAGGGATGGCGACCGAAGCTGCGGACCTTTGCGCAACGCGTCGGCGCCATCAGCGCGCCATGGAAATACAGCTGAACGCCCGGCGACAGGCCTTCGCCCAACGCGCGCATGGCGCCACTGACGTTCTCCCAGGCATCGCTGTCGGGCACGCCGGCGGGCAGCATCGAACCGGTGAACACAACCGGCGCCGGCAGGCCGAGCAACTGGAAGCTCATGGCCGCCGCGCTGTAAGCCAGGGTGTCGGTGCCGTGCAGGATCAGTACTGCGTCGCAGCCCTCGTCCACGGCTTCAATCACCGCGACGCGCAGGCGCTGCCAGTAGGCCGGGGTCATGTTGGCGCTGTCGATCAGGGGCGCCATTTCCCGGAAGCGCCAGGCAGGCAGTGGCAAGGTGGCAAGCTGTTCGCGCATGCGCGCTTCGAAACCGGATGCCGGGGCCAGGCCGTTGGCGCTGGCTTGCATGCCGATGGTGCCGCCGGTGTAGAGCACCATGATGGTGTTAGCTGTGGACATCGAGACTTCTCCTGAACGAAAAACGCCGCCGGGCCCAGAGCATGCCCAAGGCCGGGCGGCGTGTCATCTATCTAGGCTTGTGACGCTCAGCGTTGCGCTTGAGCGTTCAGTTCAGCCGAGGCTTGAGCGCCAGGCTCAGGCTTCACCGGGTTCGCAGGCCAGGCCTTGCGGTCCAGGTCCAGGTCAGGGAACTGGCTGGAGTCGAACACCGGGGTCTTGATGCCCGCCGCGCGCTGGCCGTCGTAGTCGTTCAGGATGCGCATGGCGATCTTGAACAGGAACGCCAGGGCGAACAGGTTGACGAACGCCAGCAGGGTCATGGTGATGTCGGCGAAGGCGAACACGGTGCTCAGGTTCTCGATGGAACCCCAGAAAATCAACACCAGCACCAGCGCGCGGTAGCCCATCAGCACCTTGCGGTTGTCGCCCACGATGAAGCGCAGGTTGCTCTCGCCGAGGTAGTAGTTGTACATGATCGAGGTGAACACGAACAACGCCAGGGCCACCGAGATGAACATCCGGCCCCAGTCGCCGACGACCGCCGCCAGGGAGTTCTGGGTCAGGGCAATGCCGTCGCCTTCAAAGCCTGGGGTGTAGAAACCGGAGAGCAGGATCAGCAACGCGGTGCAGGTGCAGATTACGAAGGTGTCCAGGAACACGCTGAACGCCTGCACCACACCTTGGGCGATCGGGTGTTCTACCGAGGCCACTGCCGCCACGTTAGGCGCACTGCCCAAACCGGCTTCGTTGGCGAACACGCCGCGCTTCACACCCATGATGATCGCGCTGCCCACCAGGCCACCGAAAGCCTGGTCGAGGCCGAAGGCGCTCTTGACGATGGTCGCGAGCATGGCCGGCACGTGGTCGAATTGCAGCACGATCACATATAGGGTCACGGCGATGTAGACCAGGGTCTTGACTGGCACCAGCAGGTCGGCGATCGAGGCGATACGCTTGATCCCGCCGATGAACACCAGGCCCAGCAATACCGCCAGCGCGAGGCCGGTGTAGGTGGTGTCCAGGCCGAACGCGTTGTTCAGCGAGTGGGTCACAGCGTGGGCTTGCAGGCCGTTGAAGGCGAAACCGAAGGTCACCAGCAACAGGAACGCCATGACCATACCCAGCCAGCGCTTCTGCAGGCCGTGCTGAATGTAGTACGCCGGGCCGCCACGGTAGGTGCCTTCAGCGTCGGTGCGTTTGTACAGCTGGCCGAGGGAGCACTCGATAAAGCTCGAAGACATGCCCACCAGCGCGGTGACCCACATCCAGAACACGGCACCGGGGCCACCCAGCGTCACGGCGATACCGACGCCTGCGATGTTACCGGCACCCACACGGCCGGCCAGGCTGAGCATCAGCGCCTGGAACGAGCTGAGCTGGCCGGAGCTGCTCTTCAGGCTGTCTTTGAACACCGAGAACATGTGGAAAAAGTGGCGCAACTGAACGAAACGCGAGCGAATCGTGAAATAGCCGCCGAGCCCGACAATGAGCACGATCAGTACTTTCCCTGAGAGGAAGTCGTTGATGACTTCGAGCATGGAGTGTTCCTCGCTGATTTTTCTAATGGCAAAAACGCAGGACGGTGCGACGCATCGCTCGGCACCAGGCAGTGCACGACGCTTCGACCCCAATCCTTTTGCGGGTGTTGTTATTCATGCGGTTTCGCGCTGTCCAGGACCTCGTTACCGACGATCTCTGACGCGAAGAGGGGCGGCACTATACCTAGGAGAGCGTGATCCGTCTGCACGGGGCGATTAAAGGTTTCAGCCAAGCTGTTGCAGGCAAGGAGGGTTTGCAGGGCGATATTGGATTTTTTATGGGCGTCATTTCGCAACCTTGAGGCAAAAAAAAGGGCCTGAAGAACGAGCCTTCAGGCCCTCAAAAGGTGAGAGGTGTCTAGTCCCTCAACCTGGTGAGCGGTGCAACAAACGTCAGGCCTTCAGTGGGACCAGACGTGGGGCAATCATGTTTTCGGGGCGCAGGATGTCGTCGAGCATGGCGTCGTCGAGCAAGCCTTCTTCGCGCACCAGTTCCAGCACGCCGCGGCCGCTTTCAAGGGCGATACGCGCAATGCGGGTGGCGTTTTCATAGCCGATGTACGGGTTCAGCGCGGTCACCAGGCCGATGGAGTGCTCCACCAGCTCGCGGCAACGGGCTTCGTTGGCGGTGATGCCGACGATGCAGTGCTCGCGCAGCATGTCCATGGCGCGTTGCAGCAGGCGGATCGAGTCGAAGATCTTGAAGGCGATCAGCGGCTCCATCACGTTCAGCTGCAGTTGGCCGCCTTCGGCTGCCATGGTCAGGGCCAAATCGTTGCCGATTACCTGGAACGCCACTTGGTTCACGGCTTCCGGGATAACCGGGTTGACCTTGCCGGGCATGATCGAGCTGCCTGGCTGGCGTGCCGGCAAGTTGATCTCGTTGATGCCGGTGCGTGGGCCGCTGGACAGCAGGCGCAGGTCGTTGCAGATCTTCGACAGCTTCACCGCGGTACGCTTGAGCATGCCGGAGAACAGCACGAACGCGCCCATGTCGGAGGTGGCTTCGATCAAGTCGGCGGCCGGTACCAGCGGCTGGCCGCTGATCAGCGCCAAGCGTTGTACGGCCAGGGCCTGGTAACGCGGGTCGGCGTTGATGCCGGTGCCGATGGCGGTGCCGCCCAGGTTCACTTCGGTGAGCAGTTCTGGCGCCAGGGTTTTCAGGCGGGCCAAGTCTTCACCGAGGGTGGTGGCGAAGGCACGGAATTCCTGGCCGAGGGTCATCGGCACGGCGTCTTGCAATTGAGTGCGGCCCATTTTCAGCACGTGGCTGAACTCGACGCCTTTGGCGGCGAACGCCTGGATCAGGCTGTCGAGGCTGGCCAGCAGCGCGTCATGGCCCAGCAGCAGACCCAAACGGATCGCGGTCGGGTAGGCGTCGTTGGTCGACTGCGCCATGTTCACATCGTTGTTAGGGTGCAGGTACTGATATTCGCCCTTGTTGTGGCCCATGGCCTCCAACGCGATGTTGGCGATGACTTCGTTGGCATTCATGTTGGTTGAAGTGCCGGCGCCGCCTTGAATCATGTCCACCACGAACTCTTCGTGGAAATCGCCGCGGATCAGACGGGCACAGGCTTCGCTGATGGCAGCGTGCTTGGCTTCGCTGAGCTGGCCCAACTCGCGGTTGGCGTCAGCAGCCGCTTGCTTGACCATTGCCAGGCCGACCACCAATTTCGGGTAATGCGAAATCGGAACGCCCGAGAGGCGGAAGTTGTTCACCGCTCGCAGGGTCTGGATGCCGTAATACGCTTGAGCCGGTACTTCGAGTACGCCAAGCAGGTCTTTTTCTGTGCGGAATGATGCAGCGGAGGACATGACGGAAATCATCTCGATATGGACCCGGAACTGGCCGGAACGCTGCGAATGCTAGGCTTGTGGGAGTTTTTGGGCCAATGCTGTTAAACACTGGCCTATGCACAAACGGCATAATGTAGGTGTGACCCGGTTATCATGGCGGGCGTGTGTGCCAAAATGGTGCGTACCCGTGGGAGGAAGTGATGAACCTTGAGAGCAAATGGCTGGAAGACTTCAGCGCCTTGGCGGCGACCCGCAGCTTTTCCCAGGCGGCGGAGCGGCGCTTTGTCACCCAGCCGGCATTCAGCCGGCGTATTCGCAGCCTTGAAGCCGCGCTGGGCCTGACCCTGGTCAACCGCTCGCGCACGCCAGTCGAACTGACGGCGGCGGGGCAGTTGTTTCTGGTGACCGCGCGCACGGTGGTCGAGCAGCTCGGCGAAGTGCTGCGCCATTTGCATCACCTGGAAGGCGGGCAGGGCGAGGTCATGCAAGTGGCGGCAGCGCATTCCCTGGCGCTGGGCTTCTTCCCGCGCTGGATCGCGCAACTGCGCAATGAAGGCCTGAACATCGCCACGCGGCTGGTTGCCACCAACGTGGGCGACGCGGTGCATGCACTGCGCGAAGGCGGCTGCGATTTGATGCTGGCGTTCTACGACCCGGACGCGGCCATGCAGATGGACCCGGAAATCTTCCCGTCGCTGCACCTGGGCAACACCGAAATGCTCCCGGTGTGTGCCGCCGATGCCGACGGCAAGCCGCTGTTCGACCTGGAAGGCGAGGGCAGTGTGCCGTTACTGGCTTACAGCGCCGGAGCGTTTCTGGGGCGCTCGGTAAACCTGCTGCTGCGCCAGCGCTCCCTGCGCTTTACCACCATCTACGAAACCGCCATGGCCGATAGCCTCAAAAGCATGGCGCTGGAGGGGCTGGGCATTGCCTGGGTGCCGCAACTGAGTGTGCGTGCCGAATTGGCGCGGGGCGAACTGGTGGTGTGCGGCGGGCCGCAATGGCATGTGCCGTTGGAGATTCGCCTGTATCGCTGCGCGTTGGTGCGCAAGGCCAACGTACGGTTGTTGTGGCGCAAGTTGGAAGGCGGGGCGGCGCAGTCCCCTCCAGTTGAACGCGGTTAGTGTGGGAGCTGGCTTGTCGGATCGCCGCACCGCTGCGATGCAGACGCCTCGGTACATCAGGCATATTCAGGTGATGCTATCGCAGGCAAGCCAGCTCCCACATTGATCCAGTTTCCATGGTTTATCGGCAGTGTTTTCGCTGACCTGAAAGTCAATAAAACCGCTGGTTTGCGCCACTGGACAGATGGTCATTCCAGGGGCTGTTTATCTGGATTATTACGGTATACTGCGCGGCCTTCGGCCGGTCCAACCGGCCAAATTTCGTACAACAAGCCACGCCGGATTTCCCGCGTGGCTTGTTGTTTTTTGACGCGCCTGCGGGCGCCCAGAGAGAAGAGGCACGACGATGAGTGCATTGGTTGGCGTGATCATGGGCTCCAAGTCCGATTGGTCCACCCTTAGCCACACCGCCGATATGCTGGAAAAACTCGGCATTCCGTATGAAGTGAAAGTGGTCTCTGCCCACCGCACGCCGGATTTGCTGTTCCAGTATGCCGATGAAGCAGAATCCCGTGGCATCGAGGTGATCATCGCCGGTGCCGGCGGTGCGGCGCACCTGCCAGGCATGTGTGCGGCCAAGACCCACCTGCCAGTGCTTGGCGTGCCGGTGCAGTCGTCGATGCTCTCGGGCGTGGATTCGCTGTTGTCCATCGTGCAGATGCCGGCCGGTATCCCGGTGGCCACCCTGGCGATCGGCAAGGCCGGCGCGATCAACGCCGCTTTGCTGTCTGCCAGCATCCTGGGCGCCAAGCACCCGCAGTTCCACGCGGTGCTGAAAAAATTCCGTGCTGAGCAGACAGACAGCGTGCTGGACAATCCAGACCCACGCATTGCCTGAGGTTATTGATTGATGAAAATCGGTGTAATCGGTGGCGGCCAATTGGGTCGCATGCTGGCCCTGGCGGGAACACCGCTGGGGATGAACTTCGCTTTCCTGGACCCGGCGCCGGACGCCTGCGCGGCGGCCCTCGGTGAACACCTGCGGGCTGACTACAGCGACGCGGATCACCTGCGCCAATTGGCCGATGAAGTCGACCTGGTGACCTTCGAATTCGAAAGCGTCCCAGCCGAAACCGTGGCCTTCCTGTCGCAGTTCGTACCGGTTTACCCGAGCGCCGAAGCCTTGCGCATCGCGCGTGATCGCTGGTTCGAAAAGAGCATGTTCAAGGACCTGGGCATTCCGACGCCGGCCTTCGCCGACATCCAGTCCCAGGCCGACCTGGACGCTGCAGTCGCCTCCATCGGCCTGCCGGCCGTGCTGAAAACCCGCACACTGGGTTATGATGGCAAGGGCCAGAAAGTGCTGCGCACCGCCGCCGATGTGGTCGGCACCTTTGCCGAGCTGGGCAGCGTCGCCTGCCTGCTGGAAGGCTTCGTGCCTTTCACCGGTGAAGTCTCGCTGATCGCCGTGCGTGCCCGCGATGGCGAAACCCGCTTCTACCCGTTGGTGCACAACACCCACGACAGCGGCATCCTCAAGCTGTCCGTGGCCAGCACCGATCACCCGCTGCAGGCCCTGGCCGAAGACTATTCCAGCCGTGTGCTCAAGCAGCTGGATTACGTCGGTGTGATGGCGTTCGAGTTCTTTGAAGTCGACGGTGGCCTCAAGGCCAACGAAATCGCGCCGCGTGTGCACAACTCCGGGCACTGGACCACCGAAGGCGCCGAGTGCAGCCAGTTCGAAAACCACCTGCGCGCGGTGGCGGGCTTGCCGTTGGGCTCCACGGCCAAGGTCGGCGAAAGCGCCATGCTCAACTTCATCGGCGTTGTGCCGCCGGTTGAGCGCGTGATCGCGATCGATGATTGCCATCTGCATCACTACGGCAAGGCCTTCAAGGCCGGACGCAAGGTCGGCCACGCCAACCTGCGCTGCAAAGACCGTGCGACGCTGCAAGCCCAGATCCTCAAGGTCGAAGCGCTGATCGCCGAGCAATAACCCGAGGATCGGCGGGAACCATTGGTCACCGCCGTCTCTCTGATTGCAGGATGGCAAAGCCTGACTAGGCTTTGGCATGACTCACATTCAATCAGAGGGAAATGCCATGGGTATCATCGGAACCATCTTTATCGGCTTGATCGTCGGCCTGCTGGCGCGTTTCCTCAAGCCTGGCGACGACAGCATGGGCTGGATCATGACCATCCTGCTGGGTATCGCAGGTTCTCTGGTCGCCACCTACGGTGGTCAGGCCCTGGGCATCTACCAGGCAGGTCAAGGCGCAGGCTTTATCGGTGCGCTGATCGGCGCCATCGTGCTGCTGGTGATCTACGGCCTGCTGCGTAAAAAGTAATTAAGCGACAAAGCCCTCTGCGCTGCGCAGGCGCAGAGGGCTAGAATGCTCGCCACCTGTACTTGCCGAGCCTCACCATGCGCCGTCTTCTGTTGACTCTCCTCTTGCTGGGCTCTGGCCTGGCGCACGCCGGCGAACTGCCGGAAACCGACTGGCTTGACCTGATGCCGCTGTCGGACCAGAAAGCCCTCGAAGCCATGCCCGAGATCGACCACAACTCCCCCGAAGCCCAAGGCACGTTCACCGACAAAGGTGGCCTCAAGCAAAGCAAGGGCTTGCCGGCGGTGATGTATTCGACCAAGACCGTGACCGCCATGAATGGCAAGAATATCCGCATCGGCGGTTACCCGGTGCCGCTGGAAACCGACGCCAAGGGCCGCAGCACGCTGTTCTTCCTGGTGCCGTACCCAGGCGCTTGCATCCACGTGCCGCCGCCGCCGCCCAACCAGTTGGTGCTGGTGCGCTATCCCAAGGGGTTGAAGCTGGATGACATCTACACGCCGCTGTGGGTTACCGGCACGTTGAAGGTGGAGAAGGTCAATAACGATTTGGCGGATGCGGCGTACGCGCTGGACGCGGGCAAGGTGCGGGCGGTCAAAGAGTCCGATCTTTAATTTGCCGCAGAACCCAATGTGGGAGCGGGCTTGCTCGCGAATGCAGGGTGTCAGTCAGCGCATATGTGGCTGACACACCGTATTCGCGAGCAAGCCCGCTCCCACATTTTTGATTGGGTTTACACGGCGAGAGGGGTGATGCTTACGCCAAGCGTATGGCTTTCACCGGGCGCCAATGCCACCACATCATCCAGCACATTCGCCGTCTCGATGCACAGCATGCCCTGCCAGCCATCATCGGCCATGTCGTCGAACGCCTTGGCGCGTTCGGTCCATGGGTTCCAGATCACGGTCGAGTTCGAGCCTTGGCTGGTGAGCTGGAGACGACGCTGCCAGTCTTTATCGACAATGCTCAACTGCGCCGGAGTATCCAGGTAGATGCGGTCGGTCTCGGCGGTGAAGTGCAGCAGGCCGGATTGCTGTTTGTGGCTCCAGCCGTCGGCGGTGTCGATATAGCCCAGCCCGTCCAGGCCTTCAACCTGCACATTGCGCACGTCGCTCACGGCGAAATAGGTGTGCAGCGCCTGGCTGAGGGTCACGGTGTCGGTGCCACGGTTGTGGCTGGTCAGGCGGATATGCAGTTGCTCGTCCAGCAGCAGGCTCAGCTTCAGGTCGACCTGATGCGGCCAGCCGGGGAAGCCGCCCGCGGGCACCGGCAATACCAGATCGACGCGCAATGCATCGCCTTCGAGTTCGGTCGCGGCCAATTCCCACAGTGCTGTGCGCACAAAACCATGGGCCCCCGCGGGTTGGTCACTTTGGCGCATCGCCTTCACGCTTTGCGGGTTACGGTCGAATACGCCAAACCACGGCCAGCACACCGGCACGCCGGTACGAATGCCTTTGCCCTGTTTAAACACCGCCTCAGGGTTCGGCCAGATCACTGGCTGCTCGCCCTGGCGCTGGTAACTGAAGATGTGCGCGCCCTGTTGGGCCACCATCACTTCGGCGCCGTTGTGGCGGACGCGCCAGCAGTCCAGCTCGTCGATTTTCACGGTTTCAACGTGGGGCGTAGGCATAGCAGTGCTCTCTCATGGCAGGCAATGGGGCAATTGACCGTCAAAACCCGGCGATGTTTAACGCGCGCGCGATGGCACCGAGCGGGTACGGCCGCTGCCGTCGATGGCGACAAACACAAATACCGCCTCGGTCACCTTGCGCCATTCGCTGGACAGCGGGTCGTCGCTCCACACCTCGACCATCATCTGGATCGAGCTGCGGCCGATTTCCAGAGCCTGGGTATAGAAGGACAATTGCGCGCCGACCGCCACCGGCACCAGGAACGCCATGCGATCGATCGCCACTGTGGCGACACGTCCGCCGGCCACTTTGCTGGCCATGGCGGTGCCGGCCAGGTCCATCTGCGCGACCAGCCAGCCGCCGAAGATGTCGCCAAAACCGTTGGTTTCACGCGGGAGTGCGGTGATTTGCAGGGCGAGATCGCCTTGCGGGATAGGATCTTCTTGTTCGAGTTCGATCATGCCGAGGGTGCCTCTGACCCGTGACGCTTCATGGGTATTTCAAGTGGATAGCCGTCTCTGGAAAAACGTTTCAGCACCAACATACACCGCTCGATGCGTTTCTCGTAAGGCGTACTAAAGGGAAACTCTGCCAAATCGGCTGGATGGCACCCAACGACGTTTTGGCACAGCAGCCCCTCAAGACAGCGGGTTTGGCGCTTGCACGGGCCGAGTATATCGAGACGCTGGCGCCGCGACGACCTCCCAGCGCTCATTTGGTCGGCAAATCCCGGCTGTAACGCGGCTTTTTCCTGCAACTGTGCTTCTGATGGCTAATAAAGGGAAGAAACGGGGAATAACGCGCGCCTGCGAAGTGTTATTCGGTGGACGCTGTGCTTTTTCAAACGATTTGCTATCTTGCCAGACCCGCCGCAAGTCCCGGGCTTGCCGTCATTACTATAAGAGAAGCCTCGCCATGTCCTCCGTGCCCGCAAGCAGCGCGCAACCGTCGCGCCCGCTGACCCGCAACGACTACAAAACCCTGTCGCTGTCTGCCTTGGGCGGGGCGCTGGAATTTTACGACTTCATCATTTTCGTGTTTTTCGCCACCGTGGTCGGAAAACTGTTCTTCCCCCTTGATATGCCGGAATGGCTGCGCATGATGCAGACCTTCGGCATCTTCGCCGCCGGCTACCTGGCTCGTCCGTTGGGCGGCATCATCATGGCGCACTTCGGTGACCTGTTGGGCCGCAAGAAGATGTTCACCTTGAGCATCTTCATGATGGCCGTGCCGACCTTGATCATGGGCCTGCTGCCGACCTACGCGCAGATCGGCCTGTGGGCGCCGCTTCTGCTGCTGTTGATGCGCGTCATCCAGGGCGCGGCCATCGGCGGCGAAGTACCGGGCGCCTGGGTGTTCGTCTCTGAACACGTACCGCCGCGCCACATCGGCTATGCCTGCGGCACCCTGACCAGCGGCCTCACCGCCGGCATCCTGTTGGGGTCGCTGGTGGCCACCGCAATCAACTCGCTCTACAGCCCGGAACAAGTGTCCGACTACGCCTGGCGTATCCCGTTCCTGCTGGGCGGCGTGTTTGGCCTGCTCTCGGTGTACCTGCGCCGCTGGCTGCATGAGACGCCGATCTTCGCCGAGATGCAGCAACGCAAAACCTTGGCCGCCGAGCTGCCATTGCGCGCGGTGTTGCGCGACCACCGTGGCGCCATCGTGCTGTCGATGCTGTTGACTTGGTTGCTGTCGGCCGGTGTTGTCGTGGTCATCCTGATGACCCCGACCGTGCTGCAAACCGTCTACCACTTCAGCCCGACCATCGCACTGCAAGCCAACAGCCTGGCCATCGTGACCCTGAGCCTGGGCTGTATCGCTTCCGGCGCCCTGGCTGATCGTTTTGGCGCTGGCCGTGTGCTGGTCATCGGTTGCCTGTTGTTGTTGGCAACATCGTGGACGCTGTACCACAGCCTGATCGATCACCCGAACTGGCTCTTCCCGCTGTACACCCTGACCGGCCTGGTTGTCGGGGTGATCGGCGTGGTGCCTTACGTGATGGTGAAAGCCTTCCCGCCAGTGGTGCGTTTCAGCGGGTTGTCGTTCTCCTACAACGTCGCCTACGCCGTGTTTGGTGGTTTGACGCCGCTGGCGGTGTCGCTGCTGATGAAGGAAAGCCCGATGGGCCCCGCCTACTATGTCGCCGTGCTGTGCGTAATGGGGATGCTGGTGGGTGGCTATCTGTGGAAGCGCGGGCGCTAAAACCTTGTGATGACGCTGTGGCGAGGGCACTCGCTCGCCACAGGGTTTATGGTTGGCCAACGATTACAGAGTATTTCTGAAACACCGCTTCATGCGCTTCAACCTCCTCGCAAGTCCCGGATTTACTGATCTCTCCCCTTCCTGTCAGGTTTTTCACAAATGCTGGCCTTTCATCTAATTGTCACATTGCGGACATAGAGTGTTCACACGGCCTACCGATACTTGGCCCCGATCCAACTATCCCTATCTGCTAGGAGCAAGGCATGAAACTGAAACGTTTGATGGCGGCAATGACTTTTGTCGCTGCTGGCGTTGCGACCGCTAACGCGGTAGCCGCTGGTGTTGACCCGGCAATTCCGGCTTACGCCAAGACCACCGGTGTATCGGGCAACCTGTCCAGCGTTGGTTCCGACACCCTGGCTAACCTGATGACCCTGTGGGCTGAGTCCTATAAAAAGGAATACCCGAACGTCAACATCCAGATTCAGGCTGCCGGCTCCGCCACTGCTCCTCCTGCGCTGACTGAAGGCACCTCCAACCTGGGCCCGATGAGCCGCAAGATGAAGGACACCGAACTGGCGGCCTTCGAGCAGAAGTACGGCTACAAGCCAACCGCTATCCCGGTGGCTGTGGATGCCCTGGCCGTGTTCGTGCACAAGGACAACCCGATCCAGCACCTGACCATGGAACAAGTCGACGCGATCTTCTCCTCGACGCGTCTGTGCGGCGCCAAAGCTGACGTTAAAACCTGGGGCGACCTGGGTGTGACCGGCGACCTGGCCAACAAGCCGGTGCAACTGTTCGGTCGTAACTCGGTATCCGGCACCTACGGCTACTTCAAAGAAGAAGCCCTGTGCAAAGGCGACTACAAGCCAAACGTGAACGAACAACCAGGTTCGGCGTCGGTTGTGCAGTCGATCAGCTCCTCGCTGAACGGCATCGGTTACTCGGGCATCGGTTACAAAACCGCCAGCGTGAAGACCGTGGCCCTGGCCAAGAAAGGCAGCACTGACTTCATCGAAGACAGCGAAGAAAACGCCCTGAACGGCAAATACCCGCTGTCGCGCTTCCTCTACGTGTACGTCAACAAAGCCCCGAACAAGCCTCTGGCGCCGCTGGAAGCTGAGTTCGTGAAGCTGGTTCTGTCCAAACAGGGCCAGGAAGTTGTCGTCAAAGACGGCTACATCCCGCTGCCAGCCAAAGTGGCCGCCAAAGCCCTGGCTGACCTGGGTTTGAAAGAAGGCAACTAAGCCTGCGATACCTGGTGTAGATGCATGCTTTTTTGTGGAGCGGGCTTGCCCGCGATGCTGGCGACACGGTGTAGCGTTGAAACCGTATTGATGCCATCGCGGGCAAGCCCGCTCCCACATTAACCGTCTACACCCCTAATTTTTTAGTCCGCTGCCAGCTCTGCTCCGCGGCGGATTTCTTGCGTCACTGCATTGTCATCTTTCTGTCATACAGGATCGCTAGGGTGTGCGCATGAATGATCTGGCCAATTCCACCATGACGACGACTTCTCCCCCCAAGCGCATTGATTTCAATACGCCTGAGCTGCAACGCAAGCGCCGCATTCGCGCGCTCAAAGATCGCCTGACCCGTTGGTACGTGTTGATCGGCGGCCTCGCCGTCCTCGGCGCCATCACCCTGATTTTCTTCTTTCTTGCCTACGTCGTCGCGCCACTGTTCCAGGGCGCCTCGCTGACCAAGGAAGATGCGCTGACGCCCGCCTGGATGCAGGACGCCGGCAAGCCGTTGATGATCTCCCTCGAAGAGCAGAACCAGGTCGCCATGCGGGTTTCCGACAAGGGCCAGGCGCTGTTCTTTGATGTGGACACCGGCGCCGAGCTCAAGCGTGTTGATTTATCGCTGCCCGCCGGTGCCAGTGTTGCGTCCATTGGTGAAGACCAGCCGGGCAGCCCGCTGGTGATCCTGGGTTTGTCGAATGGCCAGTCCCTGGTGTTCCGCCACACCTATAAGGTGTCTTACCCGGATGGCAAGAAAACCATCACCCCGGCGATTGAATACCCTTACGGCGAAACGCCGATCGTGCTCGACGAGCAGGGTCGCCCGCTGGAGCACGTCGCACTTAATGCCACCGATTCCTCGCTGGTCGTTGCCGGTTCCGCAGGTTCCTACTTGAACGTGCTGAGCCTGAGCCGCGAAGAAAACATGATGACTGGCGAAGTCACCAGCGAGCAGAAGCGTATCGAGCTGCCGCAAATGACCGAGCCGGTAAAGGCGATCTTCATCGACCCACGCCAGCAGTGGCTGTACGTGATCAACGGTCGTGCCCTTGCCGACGTCTTCAGCCTGCGCGACAAGAGCCTCAACGGTCGCTACAAACTGCTTGAAGACGGTAATGCCGAGATCACCGCCAGCACTCAGCTGGTGGGCGGTATCTCGCTGATCGTGGGTAACTCCAAAGGCGGCCTGGCCCAGTGGTTCATGGCCCGTGACCCGGACGGCGAGCAACGCCTGAAGCAGATCCGTACCTTCCAGATGGGCACCGCGCCCATCGTGGAAATCACCGCTGAAGAACGTCGCAAAGGCTTCACCGCCCTCGACGCGTCCGGCAAGTTCGGCGTGTTCCACAGCACCGCGCACCGCACGCTGCTGGTCGACCCGGTGGTCGATGGCCAAGGCGTGTTCGGCCTGTCGCCACGCGCCAACCGCGTCATCGTCGAAGCGGGCGGCAAGCTGCAACCGCTGCTGCTGGACAACCCGCACCCGGAAGTGTCCTGGAGCGCGTTGTGGAGCAAGGTCTGGTACGAAAACTACGACGAGCCTAAATACGTCTGGCAATCGACCGCCGCCAACACTGATTTCGAACCCAAGATGAGCCTGGCGCCGCTGACCTTCGGTACCTTGAAGGCCGCGTTCTACGCCATGCTGCTGGCTGCACCGCTGGCCGTTGCTGCGGCGATCTACACCGCCTACTTCATGGCCCCGAGCCTGCGCCGCAAGGTCAAGCCGGTGATCGAACTGATGGAAGCGATGCCGACGGTGATCCTCGGCTTCTTTGCCGGCCTGTTCCTGGCGCCGTATGTCGAAGGGCACCTGCCGGGGATTTTCAGCCTGCTGATGTTGTTGCCGATTGGCATCCTGGTCGCCGGCTTCGTGTTCAGCCGCTTGCCTGAGTCGATCCGCCTGCGCGTTCCGGATGGCTGGGAAAGCGCGATCCTGATCCCGGTGATCCTGTTTGTGGGCTGGCTCTCGCTGTACATGAGCCCGTACCTGGAAACCTGGTTCTTCGGCGGCGACATGCGCATGTGGATCTCTCACGACCTGGGCATCACCTACGACCAGCGCAACGCTCTGGTGGTCGGCCTGGCCATGGGTTTCGCGGTGATCCCGAACATCTACTCCATCGCCGAAGACGCCGTGTTCAGCGTGCCGCGCGGCCTGACCCTGGGCTCCCTGGCCCTGGGCGCCACGCCATGGCAGACCATGACCCGCGTCGTCATCCTGACCGCCAGCCCGGGTATCTTCTCGGCGCTGATGATCGGCATGGGCCGTGCGGTCGGTGAAACCATGATCGTGTTGATGGCCACCGGTAACACGCCGGTGATGGAGATGAACCTGTTCGAAGGCCTGCGCACCCTGGCGGCTAACGTCGCGGTGGAAATGCCCGAGTCGGAAGTCGGCGGCAGCCACTACCGCGTGCTGTTCCTCTCGGCGCTGGTGCTGCTGTTGTTCACCTTCATCATGAACACCCTCGCCGAGCTGATTCGTCAGCGTCTGCGCAAGAAATACTCGTCGCTTTAAGAAAGGTAGAAGTCTGTGAAACAGAACTCCCTGAATGGATGGTTCAAGAGCGGCGCCCCCGGCGTCTGGATCAGCGGTGGCGCGGTGTCCATCGCGGTCATCATGACCATTGGTTTGCTGGCCGTGATTGCCGTGCGTGGCTTGGGCCACTTCTGGCCGGCTGACCTGATCCAGGCCAACTACAACGTGCCGGGCCAGGAAAACCATATCGTCATCGGCGAAGTGGTGCAGAAAGAAGAAGTGCCACGCGAGCGCCTGAAAAGTGCTGGTCTGCCGGTGCCCGACCAAGGCCCGGAATTCATGACCCGCGAGCTGATCAAGGTCGGCAACCGCGACCTGAACGGCAACGACTTCACCTGGATCGTCGGCGAGTGGCTCAAGGACCAGACCAAGCCGGCCAACCTGATGGCCATCGAACGCCGTGAATGGGGCAACTTCTACGGCACCCTGGTCAACGTCAAACAGGACGGCAAGGTCATCGCCGAAGGCGAGGCCGCGTGGCCGGAGCTGCAGGCCCGCGTTGACCGCGTGAACAAGCTGGCGGCGCAACTCAAGAGTCTGGAAAAAACCGACATCGGCGCGATCAATGCCGGGCTGGAGCGTATCCGCCTGCACGGTCGCAAGCTGGAGCTTGAAGGCAAGCTCGACGCTACCGCCCAAGCTGATATGGACTCGGACCGCGCAGAACTGAACAACCGCTACAAGGACATCGAAGCGCGCCTGGCGGACCTGCACACGCAGTTCAACCGCGACAGCCTGACGGCGCGCGACGCTAACGGCAAAGAAGTGGAAATCGGCATCGGTAAAGTGGTGCACGCCTACCAGCCGAACGCCATGGGCACGATGACCAAAATCGGCTTCTACTTCAGCAAGGTCTGGGAATTCCTCAGCGATGACCCACGGGAAGCCAACACCGAAGGCGGGATCTTCCCGGCGATTTTCGGCACCGTGATGATGACCCTGATCATGGCGATGATCGTGACGCCGTTCGGCGTGCTGGCGGCGGTGTACCTGCGTGAATATGCCAAGCAGAACACCCTGACGCGGATTATCCGCATTGCGGTGAACAACCTGGCGGGCGTACCGGCCATCGTCTACGGCGTGTTCGGCCTGGGCTTCTTCGTGTATGTGCTGGGTGGCTCGGTTGACCGTCTGTTCTTTGCCGAGGCCCTGCCGGCACCCACGTTCGGTACGCCGGGCCTGTTGTGGGCCTCGCTGACCCTGGCGCTGCTGGCGGTGCCGGTAGTGATCGTGGCCACCGAAGAAGGCCTGGCGCGGATTCCCCGCACCGTGCGCGAGGGTTCGTTGGCACTGGGCGCGACCAAGGCAGAAACGCTGTGGAAGATCGTGCTGCCGATGGCCAGCCCGGCGATGATGACCGGCATGATTCTCGCCGTGGCCCGCGCCGCCGGTGAAGTGGCGCCGCTGATGCTGGTGGGTGTGGTGAAACTGGCGCCGTCGCTGCCGGTGGACGGCAACTACCCGTACCTGCACCTGGACCAGAAGATCATGCACCTGGGCTTCCATATCTATGACGTCGGCTTCCAGAGCCCCAACGTCGAAGCTGCGCGGCCGTTGGTCTACGCCACCGCCTTGCTGCTGGTGCTGGTGATCGCCACGCTCAACTTGTCGGCGGTGTGGATCCGTAACCACCTGCGCGAAAAATACAAGGCGCTGGACAGCTAATTGAAGTGAACGCGTACTAAATGTGGGAGCGGGCTTGCTCGCGAATGCGGTGTATCAGAAACACTTGGGCTGGCTGACAGACCTCATTCGCGAGCAAGCCCGCTCCCACACTGAACCGCGCCGGACACAGATTTGAGATAAACCGCCAGGCCCAATCATGGGGCCATCGGTTCAACGAAACGAATTGGTAGCACAGGGAGCATCCCATGCAACACGAAACCCACACCCACGGCATTAACATGTCGGCCCTGGGTCGCGACAAGCAGAGCCTGAGCCTGGCCCAGGAAACCGTGGCCATCGAAGTGCCGGGCCTGAGCCTGTACTACGGTGAGAAGCAGGCGCTGTTCGACGTCAGCATGAACATCCCCAAGCAGCGCGTGACCGCCTTCATCGGCCCGTCCGGCTGCGGCAAGTCGACGTTGCTGCGCACCTTCAACCGCATGAACGACCTGGTCGACGGTTGCCGTGTAGAAGGCGCGATCAACCTCTACGGCACCAACATCTACCGCAAGGGCGAGGACGTGGCCGAGCTGCGCCGCCGGGTGGGCATGGTGTTCCAGAAGCCCAACCCGTTTCCCAAGACCATCTACGAAAACGTGGTCTACGGCCTGCGCATTCAGGGCATCAACAAAAAACGCATCCTCGACGAGGCCGTTGAATGGGCGCTTAAAGGCGCGGCACTGTGGGATGAGGTCAAGGACCGCCTGCACGAGTCGGCCCTCGGTTTGTCCGGCGGCCAGCAGCAACGTCTGGTAATCGCCCGCACCATCGCCGTGGAGCCGGAAGTGCTGCTGCTCGACGAACCCTGCTCGGCACTCGACCCGATCTCCACATTGAAAGTCGAAGAGCTGATCTACGAACTGAAATCCAAGTTCACCATCGTCATCGTGACCCACAACATGCAACAGGCGGCGCGGGTTTCCGACTACACCGCGTTCATGTACATGGGCAAGCTGGTGGAATTTGGCGACACCGATACCCTGTTCACCAACCCGGCGAAGAAGCAGACCGAAGACTACATCACCGGTCGCTATGGCTAGCCCCAGCTGCACGCCGCACGTTTCAAGCGGCAAGTAAAAGCAGTTTGATCAACGACACACATCAGCTTGCAGCTTGTAGCCTGCGGCTTACAGCTTTTGCGGAGCAAACCCATGATTAGCAAAGAAGGCCTTACCCATCACATCTCCGCGCAGTTCAACGCCGAGCTTGAGGAGGTGCGCAGCCACCTCCTGGCGATGGGCGGGCTGGTGGAGAAGCAAGTCAACGACGCCGTCACCGCGCTGATCGAGGCCGACTCGGGCCTGGCCCAGCAAGTGCGTGAAATCGATGACCAGATCAACCAGATGGAACGCAACATCGACGAAGAATGCCTGCGCATTCTGGCGCGGCGCCAGCCGGCGGCGTCTGACCTGCGTTTGATCATCAGCATCTCCAAGTCGGTGATCGACCTGGAGCGCATCGGTGACGAAGCCACCAAGATCGCCCGTCGCGCCATCCAGTTGTGCGAAGAAGGCGAAGCGCCGCGCGGTTACGTGGAAGTGCGCCACATCGGCGACCAGGTGCGCAACATGGTGCGCGATGCCCTCGACGCTTTTGCCCGCTTCGACGCCGAGCTGGCATTGTCGGTAGCGCAGTACGACAAGACCATCGACCGCGAATACAAGACCGCACTGCGCGAGCTGGCCACCTACATGATGGAAGACCCGCGCTCTATCTCGCGGGTCTTGAACATCATCTGGGTGCTGCGTTCGCTGGAGCGTATCGGCGACCACGCGCGCAATATCTCGGAACTGGTGATTTACCTGGTACGCGGTACCGACGTGCGGCACATGGGCCTCAAGCGCATGAAAGCCGAAGTTGAAGGCACAGCCGATCAAATCCCTAATGTTCCGGGCGAATCTGACGATAAGTAAGGTTGCCCGAGAAATTAACGCCCGGCCTTTGGTCGGGCGTTTTCGTTTGCGGCATCTGAATTTTTTGCGCGGCAGGAACAATAAAGTCCTTCTGTGACCCGCGAGTTTTGGCAAAATGCCATCAGTCAGGCGTTTTGCGTGCCGAAGTTTTTATAGGATGAAGGGTCGATGAGTAAAGTCAGTGTATTGGTGGTGGACGATGCCTCGTTTATCCGCGACCTGGTGAAGAAGTGCCTGCGCAACTACTTTCCGGGGATCAAGATCGAAGATGCGGTGAACGGCAAAAAGGCGCAATCCATCCTGATGCGCGAGACCTTCGACCTGGTGCTGTGCGACTGGGAAATGCCCGAGATGTCAGGCCTGGAGTTGCTGACCTGGTGCCGCGAGCAGGCCCATCTCAAAGCCATGCCGTTCGTGATGGTGACCAGCCGTGGCGACAAGGAAAACGTGGTGCAGGCCATTCAGGCCGGCGTCTCCGGCTACGTCAGCAAGCCGTTCACCAACGAGCAATTGCTGAACAAGGTCAAGCAGGCCCTGCACAAGATCGGTCGCCTCGACGCGCTGATCGCCAGTGCGCCGACCAAAATGAATTCGGCTTTTGGCAACGACTCCCTGAGCGCCTTGACCGGCGGCAAGCCTGAAGCCGTGAAACCGGCGCCGGTGGCTGCGCCAAGCAAAGGCCTGCTCAACAGCCCGCCGGTGCAAACGCCAGCGGCATCGCCGGCCGGCGGCCGTGGCCAAGGCCAGCTGCGCCTGTCCAGCGGCACCCAGCAATGCGTGATCAAAGCGCTGAGCATCAAGGAAGCGCTGCTGGTGGTGCGCCGTGGTGAAGTCCTGCCGCAGGTACTGGAAAGCGCGGTGCTCGACCTTGAGCAAGGCGACAACGCCGAAGTGGCCCGCCTCAACGGCTACCTGCACGCCGTCGTCGCCTACGAGCCCAAGCCCGACAGCGACTGGCTGCAGCTGACCTTCCGGTTTATCGACCAGGACGCGCAGAAACTCGACTACATCTCCCGCCTGATCGCACGCGGCACGGCGCAGAAGCACTTTGTGCCGGGTGCGTGATGACAGCGCAGACGCTGTCGATAAACATCACACACTAAAGGTGGGAGCGGGCTTGCTCGCGAATGCGGACTCTCAGTCATTGAATGCATCGACTGAACCAGCGCTTTCGCGAGCAAGCCCGCTCCCACAGGTTGATTTTCATTGTTTGGCCGAAGGTGCACGGCCATCACCTTTGCAGATCAATCCAGCAACAGCACCTTGGCCAGCACGATCTTCGGCCCTTTCATCTTCTTGATGATGATTCGCAAGCCTTCAACCTCCAGCACTTCTTCCTCTTCCGGCACGCGTTTGAGGGTGTCGTAGATCAGCCCGGCGAGGGTTTCGGCTTCGATGTGGTCCAGGTCGACGCCCAGCAGGCGTTCCACCTTGAACAGCGGCGTGTCGCCACGCACCAGCAGTTTGCCCGGTTGGTAGGCGAGAATGCCGCGTTCGGCCTTGCGGTGTTCGTCCTGGATATCGCCGACCAGCACTTCCAGCACGTCTTCCATGGTCAGGTAGCCGATGATCTTGCCGTCGGCTTCCTCTACCAGAGCAAAGTGCGCGCCGCCTTTGCGGAACTGCTCCAGCAACTGCGACAACGGCATATGGCGCGATACGCGCTCCAGCGGGCGGGTCAGCTCGGCCAGGTTGAACGACTCGGGGATGTGGTCCAGAGCCGCCAGTTCCAGCAGCAAGTCCTTGATGTGCAGCAGGCCGACAAACTCGTTGCGCACCGCGTCATACACCGGGTAGCGGCTGAACTTGTGGCGGCGGAACAGCGCGAGGATTTCCTTGAGCGGGGCGTTGAAGTCGAGGGTGACCAGGTCTTCGCGAGAGTTGGCCCAGTCCACCACTTCCAGTTCGCCCATTTCCACGGCGGAGGCGAGTACACGCATGCCTTGGTCGCTCGGGTCCTGGCCACGGCTGGAGTGCAGGATCAGCTTGAGTTCTTCACGGCTGTAATGGTGCTCATGGTGCGGGCCAGGCTCGCCTTGGCCGGCAATACGCAAGATGGCGTTTGCGCTGGCGTTGAGCAGGTAAATCGCCGGGTACATCGCCCAATAGAACAGGTACAACGGCACTGCGGTCCACAGCGACAGCAACTCGGGTTTGCGGATGGCCCAGGATTTAGGCGCCAATTCACCCACCACGATGTGCAGGTAGGAGATCACAAAGAAGGCGGCAAAGAACGACACGCCCTTGATCACTTCCGGCGACTCTACGCCCACCGCGCCCAGCAACGGCTCGAGGATATGCGCAAAAGCTGGCTCACCGACCCAGCCCAGGCCCAGGGAGGCAAGGGTGATACCCAGCTGGCAGGCCGACAGGTAGGCGTCGAGCTGGCTGTGCACGGTGCGCAGGATCTGCCCGCGCCAGCCGTTCTTGTGGGCGATGGCCTCGACCCGGGTGGCGCGCAGTTTGACCATGGCGAATTCCGCCGCAACGAAGAAACCGTTGAGCAGTACCAGGATCAGTGCAAAAAGAATCATGCCGAAGTCGGCGAAGAGTGTGGCGAGGGTGATACCAGGGGAAGGGTCCATGATGGGGTTTTGCAGGTTCCGTGTGTTCAATAAGGAGTGACAGAAGGGCCTGAAAGGCAGGCGCAAGTCGGCCAATGTAGCGGCTGACGGGGCGCTTGCCTAGTGCCCGCTGCCGGGCGGGGCAAGGAATGCGTTCCTGGAAACGATGCAAGTCCAGTGTGGGAGCTGGCTTGCCTGCGATAGCAGACTGTCAGTTGGCGTATTTTTAGCTGACCCACCGTCATCGCAGGCATGCCAGCTCCCACACTTAACCCAGCGTCGCTTTCGGATTATTCATCTGCGCCGATCACCCGCGAACGCGTCACCTGCGTCGGCGGAAAGTGGCAGGTAAACGTGCTGCCATGCCCCAGCACACTGCTGATTTCCAGCCGTGCGCGATGGCGCAACAGCACATGCTTGACGATGGCCAGGCCCAGCCCGGTGCCGCCGGTGTTGGAGTTGCGGCTGGAGTCGACGCGGTAGAAACGCTCGGTCAGGCGCGGCAAGTGTTTGGCGTCGATGCCGATGCCGGAGTCCTGCACGCTCAGGTGTGCGCCGTGTTCATCGGCCCACCAGCGAATGCGGATATTGCCCTTGTCCTGGGTGTACTTCACGGCGTTGAACACCAGGTTGGAAAACGCGCTGCGCAACTCGCCCTCGCTGCCTTTGAGCAGCACCAGCGGGTCGGCGTCCAGGCTGATCTGCTGCCCGCGCTCGCCGGATAGCGCCTGGGCGTCATTCTTGATGGTCTGCAACAGGCTCTGCACGGCGACGGGATGGTTGTCCGACGGGTAATCGGTGGCCTCAAGCTTGGCCAGCAACAGCAGGTCGTTGAGCAGGGTCTGCATGCGCGAGCCCTGTTGCTGCATTTGCTGCAGGGCGCGGCTCCAGCGCGGGTTGATCTCGTCGACGTTGTCCAGCAGCGTCTCCAGGTAGCCGCAGATCACCGTCAACGGCGTGCGCAGTTCGTGGGAGACGTTGGCGACGAAGTCTTTGCGCATCTGTTCCAGCTGGTGGATGCGAGTCACGTCGCGCACCAGCATCAGGTGCTCGTTGTTGCCGTAGCGCGTCAGGTACAGCTGGATGCGCACGCGGTCATTGGTGGGCGAGGGGATTTCCAGGGCTTCTTCGTAATTGTCCTGCTCGAAGTATTCCTTGAAGCGCGGGTGGCGCACCAGGTTGGTCACCGGCTGGCCGCTGTCCTGGGGCGTCTTGAGGCCCAGCAGGGTTTCGGCGGCGCGGTTCCACCATTCCAGGTTGCCGTCGCTGTCGAGCATGATCACCGCGTCCTTGAGCGCGGCGGTGGACTCCTGCACCCGGTCGATCACCGCCTGCAGGCGCCCGCGAACCCGTTGGTCACGACGTTGCAAGTGGTAGATGCTGTCGAACACCTCGCCCCACAGGCCGTAGCCGTCAGGCGGTGCTTCGTCGGGTTTGTGCTGGCGCAGCCATTCATGCAGGCGCAGCAGCTGTTTGAGGGTCCAGCCCAGGTACAGACCGATGCCGACGGCCAGGCTCCAGCCGTATTGGCCGCTGACCAGGCCGACCACCAGGCAGCCGGTGATCAATAACAGCATGTGGCGGATCAGGGTGCCATGCCAGTTCTGGTTCACAATCGGTCCTTCGGACAGTGAAAATTTTCAGGCTGCAAGCTTCAAGTCAGAGCGGATGGGCTTCAACTCCGCTTGTAGCTAACTGCTTTTAGCTGCTTTCAACCTTTGGTTGAAAACCGATAGCCGGTGCCGCGCACGGTTTGTACCAGATTCTCGTAGGCGTCGCCCAAGGCTTTGCGCAGGCGGCGGATGTGCACGTCGACGGTGCGCTCTTCCACATACACATTGCCGCCCCACACCTGGTCCAACAGTTGGCCACGGGTGTAGGCGCGTTCCTGGTGGGTCATGAAAAATTGCAGCAGACGGTATTCGGTCGGGCCCATCTCGGCTGGCTTGCCATCGATGGTCACGCGGTGGCTGATCGGGTCCAGGATCAGGCCGTCGACTTCGATCGGCGCTTCGCCATCGGTCGGGCCAGCACGGCGCAGCACGGCCTTCAGGCGGGCAACCAGCTCGCGTGGGGAAAATGGCTTGGTGATGTAGTCATCGGCGCCAACTTCCAGGCCCTGAATCTTGTTGTCCTCTTCGCCTTTGGCCGTGAGCATGATGATCGGGATGTCCCCGGTCAGCTCGTCACGCTTGAGGCGGCGTGCCAGCTCGATGCCGGAAGTGCCGGGCAGCATCCAGTCCAGCAGGATCAGGTCCGGCTTGCGGTCGACGATAATGGCATGGGCCTGCTGGGAGTTCTCCGCCTCCAGGCAGTCATAGCCGGCCATTTCCAACGCAACGGCGATCATCTCGCGAATGGGCGCTTCGTCGTCAACGATCAGAATGCTCCTGCCAACCATGCCTAAATCCTCTTGTCATTTAACTGTCTTGCGCCGCATTAGATAACGGAATTATTGCAGTCGTGTGACAGTAATTTAGTCGCTTGGGCAATTCTCGGCACTCTGGACTACCCTTTGGGTCCGAATCCTGACAACCACAAAAGGAAGGTTCCGATGACTCACAGTACTTTTTCCTGGAAAGCCCTGCTGGTAACGGCCGCGTTGACGCTGCCGACACTGGCGTTTGCGGCGGAGCCGGCGATGACCAAAGACGGCATGCTGGTGGACCACAAGGGCATGACGCTCTACACCTTTGCCAAGGACTCGGGTGACAAGTCCATGTGCAACGACAAGTGCGCCACCAACTGGCCGCCGTTGATGGCCGACTCCACCGACAAGCCGATGGGCAAGTGGACCGTCATCACCCGTGATGATCAAAAAAGCCAATGGGCCTACAGCGGCAAGCCGCTTTACACCTTCGTGATGGACAAGAAGGCCGGTGACATGACCGGTGACGGCAAAATGGACGGTGCCTGGAAGGTCGCCAAGCCCTGACCACCTGACGGCCAGCGAGCTGGTTGTGGCGAGCAGGCCGGTCAAAGCAACGGGCTTGTCGTGGGCTGAGGGCTTGTCGTGGCGAGCGGGCTTGCCCCGCGTTGGGCTGCGAAGCAGCCCTGAAACCTGACGCCTCGGTCTCTGTGACAAAACACAGTGGCCCTGCGAGGGGCCGCTACGCGGCCCGACGCGGGGCAAGTCCGCTCGCCACAACAAGCCGGCTCGCCACAGGGTCAACGAAACGCGTAATCCGCCACGATCCCGACAAAAATTGCCAACCCGGCCCAGTGGTTGTGCAAAAACGCCTTGAAGCATTTCAGCCGGTCCTTGTCGCGGGTGTACCAGAACTCCCAGGCAAAGCAGCCTGCCGCCGCCAGCAACCCCAGGTGGAACCAGCCGCCCAACTCGAACCGCATACCCGCCAGCACCAGGCAGACCAGCGACAAACCTTGCAACATGAGGATGATCACGCGGTCGGCATCGCCGAACAGAATGGCAGTGGATTTCACGCCGATCTTCAAGTCGTCGTCGCGGTCGGTCATCGCGTAATACGTGTCATAGCCCACCGTCCACAACAGGTTGGCGATGTACAGCAGCCACGCCGTGGCAGGCAGGTGACCGGTCTCAGCGGTGAACGCCATCGGCATGCCCCACGAAAATGCCGCGCCCAGTACCACTTGCGGGTAATAGGTGTAGCGCTTCATGAACGGGTAGCTCGCCGCCAACGCCAGGCCGCCGAGTGACAGCAGGATGGTGGTGGCGTTGGTCAGCAACACCAGCAGGAAGCTGATGCCCATCAGCACCGCAAAAAACACCAGCGCTTCTTTGGAACTGATCTTGCCGCTCACCAGTGGGCGTTGTTCGGTGCGTTTCACGTGGCCGTCGACCTTGCGATCGGCCCAGTCATTGATCACACAGCCACCGGCGCGGGTCAGCACCACGCCGAGCACGAAAATCACGATATTGAGCAGGGACGGCGAGCCCTTGCCGGCAATCCACAGCGCCCACAGCGTCGGCCACAACAGCAGGTAAATGCCGATGGGCTTGTCCATGCGGGTCAACTGAATGAAATCCCAGGCCCTGGGGTTCAGGTGGTTCAGGGACTTGAGCAGACGTTGATACATCAGCAGTTCTCCGCACGGTCATGCAACGCCTGCCAGAAGCCCGGCAGGAAAATTTCCGCCACCAGCACGCTCAGCGACCCGCGATCAAAGCGCGAGCGGCGTCCCCACAACCCGTCGGCCTGATCCGCAGTCGGCAGCCATTGCCGTGGGTAGTGGCAGACCTCGATGGCCTGGCGGGTGAAGGCGTGGTCGCAAAACAGCAACTCGCCCAGCGAACGGCTGCCCAGTTCGTCCATGTGCAGCCCGTCGCCTTGCAAGGCACTGCGCGCCGCCACGCTGCGCGCGAACACCCACGGCTGACCATGGCCGCGCAGATACACCTCGCGCACCCAACCGACAGTGGCCGGGGCCAGGTTCAGCGCCGCGCATTCATCGTCGCGCAGCGGTTGCCAACCTTCGAACAGCGGCGTCACGCTGAAGCCATCGTCGGACAGCCCCGTCAGCCGGCGCGTCAGCGAGCCTTCGTCGAACAGCCAGTCAAGGGTCAAGGGCGCGGGCAGTGGGCTCAGGAGGCTCTGGGTCAGCCATTGGCAAGCATCGGGACGGGCGATTGAGTGCGGCACGGTGAGTCAGTATTGGCAGCAAAAGAGGCGGCGAGCTTACCATGGCATCCTGAGCTTTTGCCGGGCTGAACCGGCCGTTTGCGCCGAACATGCTTGCATCTGCCGGCTCCGATCAGTACAAAACGCCCTGAGCCGCACGGCAACGTTGGTCTATCGACCGTCGGCCAAGATGCCTGGACCCTGAGGAAGCAAGTAATGAAGAAGTGGCAATGTGTAGTCTGCGGCCTGATCTATGACGAAAAAGATGGCTGGCCGGATGACGGTATCGCGCCGGGCACCCTGTGGCAGGACGTTCCGGAAGACTGGCTGTGCCCGGACTGCGGCGTGGGCAAAATGGATTTCGAAATGATCGAAATCGGTTAATCATCGATTTTTGAAATGTACTTCAAGGAGAAAGGAATGAACGCACCTGTCGTGATCATCGGCACAGGATTGGCCGGTTACAACGTGGCCCGGGAGTTTCGCAAGCTCGACAGCGAGACCCCGTTGCTGCTGATCACCGCAGATGACGGGCGCTCCTACTCCAAGCCCATGCTCTCCACCGGCTTTGGCAAGAACAAGGAAGCCGACGGCCTGAGCATGGCCGAACCGGGCGCCATGGCCGAGCAACTCAAGGCCGAAGTGCGCACCCACACCCGCATTAGCGGCATCGACCCGGGCCACAAACGCCTGTGGATCGGCGAGGAAGCGGTGATCTACCGCGACCTGATCCTGGCCTGGGGCGCAGAAACCGTGCGTGTCCCGGTCGAAGGCGACGCGGCTGAGCTGATTTTCCCCATCAACGACCTCGAAGATTACGCACGCTTTCGTGCCGCCGCCGCCGGCAAACGCCGGGTGCTGCTGCTCGGCGCCGGGCTGATCGGCTGTGAGTTCGCCAACGACCTGATCCTTGGCGGCTACGAAATCGACCTGGTGGCGCCGTGCGAGCAGGTCATGCCGACCCTGCTGCACCCGGCGGCAGCCGCTGCCGTGCAGGCCGGGCTGGAAGGCCTTGGCGCGCGTTTCCACCTGGGCCCTGTGCTCAACCGCCTGCAGCGCACGGCTGATGGCCTGGAAGCGCACCTGTCCGACGGTGAAGTGATTCACTGCGACCTGGTGGTTTCGGCCATCGGCCTGCGCCCACGGGTGGACCTGGCCGCCGCCGCCGGCCTGCAAATCAACCGTGGAATCATGGTCGACCGCCACCTCAAGACTTCCCACGCCAACATCTACGCGTTGGGCGACTGCGCCGAGGTCGATGGCCTGAACCTGCTCTATGTGATGCCGCTGATGAGCTGCGCCCGCGCCCTGGCCCAGACCCTGGCCGGCAACGCCACGGCCGTGAGCTACGGGCCGATGCCGATCACCGTGAAAACCCCGATCTGCCCACTGGTGGTTTCGCCACCGCCACGCGGCACCGAAGGCGTGTGGAGCGTCGAAGGGCAGGGCGCCGACATCAAGGCCTTGTGCCGCGACGCCAGCGGCCGCCTGCTCGGCTACGCGCTGACCGGCAGCGCCGTGATGGAAAAACTGGCCTTGAACAAAGAACTTCCGCCGTTACTGGCGTAAATACCGGTCGTTCTGTCGGAATCAGCACGTTCTTACCTCTATAAAGGTCGCCACGAGACTGGCGGAGCGTGCGAGGGCATGCCATCCTCACTCCCGTCTGCCGCAGAGTAGAGCCTGCGGCGCCTTGGGCGCTGCTCCACAAGAGAGCAGCACGGACATAACAACAAAAAACCGTCAAAGAGGCTTCACTTATGCGTAAACCAGAACTCGCAGCCGCCATCGCTGAAAAAGCGGATCTCACCAAAGAACAGGCCAACCGCGTACTCAACGCCGTTCTCGAAGAAATCACCGGCGCCCTGCACCGCAAGGACAGCGTCACACTGGTTGGATTCGGCACCTTCCTGCAACGCCACCGCGGCGCCCGCACCGGCAAAAACCCGCAAACCGGTGAGCCGGTGAAGATCAAGGCGAGCAACACCGTTGCGTTCAAGCCGGGCAAGTCGCTCAAAGACAGCGTCAACCCGTAATCGCGGGACCGTCTGAAGGGAGGCGGGTTGGTAACAAAAATGGGCACGCCGACTGGGTCGGGTGCCCATTTTTTGGATAGGAATCAGGCTTCCATGAAGTCGTCGTATTCCCGATAGTGATTGATTGCTCGGATCAAAATATCACTATCTGGCGCCTTAACCTTCTTTTGAATAACTTCGAATATGGCTTGAAGCGTTTGCACATCCAGCCAGGTTTCGACGTTTTCTTTTTCCAAGGACTTGGGGATAAGCTCGCCGGCAGAATTCTCGACTGTTTTATCGTCTTCCTCGAGATCGTCAATTTCGTCCTCGGAAATGAGGTAGAAAATTGCTTTCTCTGGTTCTTCTTCCCATTTATCCAGGTTGGTATAGACCCAGTCGTTATCGGTATGGGAGTTGACGGTGCTGAACAGGTTGGTGACGCCTTGCATCTTTTTCATCAGTAACTCCTCATTTTCTACAAGATGACCCGCCACCCCAGGTTTTTCTGCCGCCTACTCGTTTTCCGTTACGGCCTTTCGGGTGGTAGTCGCCGTGACGGTTTTTGTGGTCTTCGTGACTGACCAGCTGCAAATTGCCACCTACTACAGGGTGGTGATGCCAGGTCGAGCCCTTCATTGCTGTTGTTCTGAACTTGCCATTTTTCTTCGGCGCAACCCATTTTGAGATGCCTGGGTGTTTTGCTTCGACACTTGCTTGCAATGCGGGATCGTTCTTCATCGCGTAATGCAGTTGTCTGTTGGATTCGGCGAAATGTACAGAGTCCTTTGAGCGCCAGATTTCTTTGTTGATGTGGGCTTCGTACGATACGTCATAGACCCCGGGATTTGAGCTGACCCATCCCCAAGGGTCGATCCATGAGACCGGGTTCGGCCCATATTGATAGAAGTTATGACCCCCGGCTAGCCCGATGGGATCCGGCGTCGTAAACCGCCCCACATCCGGATCATAAAACCTGAACGTATTGAAATGCAGCCCCGTCTCCCGGTCCAGATACTGTCCCTGAAACCGTAGATTTTGTTCCTCGATGTAATAAGGTTCGCGCGCCTCTTCCAGCGTGTTGCCCCACACCCGATAAGTCGCTTGCCAGACGCTGTGTCCGTCAGCTTCGGTCAGTTGCTCCGGCAACCCGTTCAGGTCGTTGTGGTAGTAACGAATCTTCTGCAACGGCCCGGCACCGTCGACGTTGGCCAGGGGTTGGTAGCCTTCATCTTCATAGACGTACAGGCTGGTCTGGCTGTGTTTTTGCTCCTGCAATAAACGTAGCCCATCCCACATGAACCGGGTTTCTCCCAACGGATACCCATCACTGCCGTGCTCAGTTTTCTCAACCCGCCGCCCCAGCGGGTCATACGCCATCCTGACCACGCTGCCATCGTCATTACGCACCTCAATCAACCGACTTTCCGCGTCATACGCAAACCGCTGCACACCCCCGCTTCGCACTGCGCTTCTCGATCGTCCGCCCAAACGCATCGTAGCGGTAACGCTTGTCCTGATACGTCAGCAGCTTGTTATGCACCACCAACCCGGCACCGGCCTGCGGGCCATCGAGCAGGTTGTCGGCGGGGTCGTATTCGAACTGCTTTTGCGTCGCCGCAGGCATCAGCGATGGCTGGCTGTTAAGGCGGCGTTGGCGTGAGCGCAGGCGGCCGCTGCGGTCGCGTTCGAAATCGCTGATCACCTGGCCGTCGAGGTTGATCTGGTGCAGGTGGCCGCTGCCGTAGTACAGGCGCTTGAGCCAGCGCCCGTCCGGCAGTTGGGTCTGGATCAGGTTTTCGAGTTCGTCGTAGTGATGTTGCAGCTTGCCGCCGGCACTCGCTCGGCGAGCAACTGACCGTGGACTTCGTAGGCGAAGCGCAGGGCTTGGGAATTGCCAAAGGGTAGGGATTTATTTGATTGTAAATTTAAATGTTTCCCACTTAACTGCTCATCAGCAAGCTTGGGTGATGGTATGGAAGGTCTTTTTATCTTCATCAAAAAAAAGGTAAGCCTGTGCGCTGTCGTGGCTCAATTCGCTAATGTCGAGCTGCCCCACGAAAACCATCGGCTTTCCGCTTTCTATTGGCCATTCGGGGCTTTGAAGCCATTTTGGCTGTGTTTTCAAACACCGAAAATCAGTTTTTATTTTTTCCTTCAACCACGACTGCAAATCTTTCGGACTCAGATTTTTTTGCTCTTCGATTAGGTTCGATAGATAGTCGGATGATAGGGACAGCCACTTTGGTTGAACTTTTAGCGTCAGGTTAAATAGATTTTCGTACTTTTTTTCCACCGTGTGAGTAATGCCATGCTTGCTCAGAACACCTGACAGAAGCGTTTGAACATTGTAAATGCACTCAAAATTTCGAAAGTCCTGACTGATTGCATAGGTATAGAGATCAGGTTCACTGACGTACGCTGGCAAGTTTTTCTCATCTTTCAGCAACGCTTCGACAGTTGCATCTGCGTAGACTTTTGCTTCGAATTCCTTGGGTGAAATAGAGCCTTCGACGAATTTTTTAATGATGTCTATAGCGGTCATTACTTGCTTCCTAACTGTCTGAATTCATCCAGTGCTGCGTGCTGCTCGCGAGTGACCTCACGCAGGTTTCGAGGATTGTTCACATCCCTACCACCGTTTCTTTGAGGGTTGTGGTGATGCAATTCCATTGAGTTGCCGTTGGCGTCCAGGGGTGCCGAACCACGCTTCATACGGCTCATGTTAGACGGACTGAATTCGCCAGATGTTTTTGAAGCTTCATAGCGGTTTTTCCAATACCGATTTCTTACCACATCCCAAGCCGGAGCTTTGCCGTTAGGCAACGGTTTGTCTATGGCTTGGCCGCGTTTCCAGCGTTTGAACTGAACGCAACTCCAACCCCAAGGATCGATCCAGCCGACGGGATTTGGGCTGTATTGATAGAGGTTCAGTCCTCCCGCCAACCCAATC
>NZ_CAWOAW010000027.1:0-240723 GCF_963879675.1 Pseudomonas sp. Larv2_ips | reverse complement strand
CAACACCTCTTTTTCTCCGCTTTCGACCGAGAAGATCGAAACGTTAATAGAGCCAAACAACACTGCTCTACCAACTCCTTCTGGGCTTCGATGAACTGAAGCAACTCGCTGTCGAATTCTGCGTAACTCTTTGTTTACCAAGGAGTTTTCCGTTTCGACTGCGCCGGAAGTGGGGCGAATTATAGACTTCCAGAATCTGCCGTCAAGCACTAATTACGCTTTTGGTGCAGAAACTGGTTTTTTCGCGATAAGGCGGGGAATCCGGCGCATGACAGGCGGAATACGCAGCACCAAAAGCAGCGCACCTATAGATGCATATATCGCCCACTCCTTCAGATCGGCCCGCACAATCCACAGCATATGCAGCAAACCAAGCCCAAGGATCACATACACCAAGCGATGCAGCTTCTTCCAACGACTGCCAAGTCGACGCTGGCTATAGCGATTGGAGGTCACTGCCAACACCAATAAGCAGAGGAAGCCCAACGCGCCCACAATAATGTAGGGCCGCTTACGCAGCTCCACCCCGAATTGCGACCAATCAAGCCCCAAGATAAAGACGCAGTAAGCCGCCAGGTGCAAAACCACATACGCAAAACACCAGAGCCCCAGCTGTCGGCGGACAGCAATCCACCCCGCCCAACCGCTGAGCTTCTGCAATGGTGTCATGCCCAGCGTGATCAGCAATAGAATCAAGGTCCCAAGCCCCAAACGATCCATCAGCACTTTGCCTGGATCTGGCCCGAGCACCGAACTCCATGCCTCGTACAACCAGAAAAATGGCCAAATCGCCGCGGCTATAAAGACGCCGACACGCCAGATCGGATAACGCATCAGTAATTCTTCCGCAGATCGAGGCCCGTATAAAGAGAAGCGACCTCATCCGAGTAGCCATTGAACATCTGCGTCTCACGCACGTTCGGGCTGAACAGGCCGCTGGGCAGACGACGCTCTCGCGCCTGAGTCCAGCGAGGATGGTCGACCGTAGGATTCACGTTCGCGTAGAACCCATACTCATCGGCCGCGATGCTCTGCCATGTCGTCTTGGGTTGTTCGCTTACAAGACTGATCCGCACAATCGACTTCACACTCTTGAAGCCATACTTCCACGGCACCACCAGACGCAGTGGTGCGCCGTTCTGGTTAGGCAGTTCACGCCCGTACATGCCAACGGCAAGGATAGCCAATGGGTTCATCGCCTCATCCAGGCGCAACCCTTCGACATATGGCCAGTCGATCAAGCCAAAGCTTGAGCGCTGCCCCGGCATACTTTTGGGGTCTTGGAGCGTTTCAAAACGGATGAACTTGGCTTTAGAGGTCGGCTCCACCTGCTTGAGCAAGGCTGAAAGGGGGAAACCCATCCACGGAATCACCATCGACCACGCCTCGACACAGCGCAAACGGTAGATGCGCTCCTCCAACTGATAAGGCTTCATGAAGTCTTCCAGGGCATAACGCCCCGGCTTGCCCACCTCTCCATCAATCACCACACTCCAGGGCTCGGTCTTGAGTGAACCCGCGTTCTTCGCCGGGTCACCCTTGTCCGTACCGAATTCATAGAAGTTGTTGTAGTGGGTTGCGTCCTTGAACGGCGTAATGGCTTCGTCCTTTACCGTAACAGCCTGCCACTGGGTGCCTGGCAGCTTTTGGGCAAACCAACTCGGCGCATTGCCAGGCTCGACGTCGGCGTAACGCGCTGCATCGTCAGCACTGGCCCAGCGCGGCAAGGTACTGGCAGCGACGCCAGCAAGCGCACCACCGAGCAAGCTACGGCGAGATAAATAGAAGGATTCAGGCGTGACATCCGATTCGTGGCAATCGGACGCTTTGGGGATCTTGATTAACATGGCAACTCCGCAGCATTGGAGGACTGATGCACCAATAGACTGCGGAGTATGGCGGACATTACATTAAGACAATGTTTTGTCGCGGCGCAGATGCAGCAAGTACTGAATCGGCCCCGAAGCGGCGTAGGCCAGGAACGCCAGCAGCAGGATACGCGGCGGGTCGCTAAACACTACAGCAAACACCAGCACCACCACCAGAATCGCTACGAAAGGCACGCGGCCCTTGAGGTCGAACTCCTTGAAGCTGTTGTACTTGATGTTGCTGACCATCAGCATGCCAGCCGCAGCCACCATCAAGGCCACCAGGAACGACATTTTCGAGCCCTGGATTCCATAGTCACTGAATGCCCAGACAATACCTGCCACGACGCCTGCAGCCGCGGGGCTGGCAAGGCCAATGAAGTAACGCTTGTCAGCGGTACCCACCTGGGTATTGAAGCGCGCCAGACGCAAAGCGGCGCCGGCGACATAGATGAAGGCGACCATCCAGCCGACCTTGCCCATATCTCCCAGCGCCCAGGCAAACGCCAGCAGCGCCGGTGCAACCCCGAAAGCGACCATGTCCGACAGCGAGTCGTACTCGGCGCCAAAGGCACTTTGCGTGTTGGTCATGCGCGCCACGCGGCCATCAAGGCCATCAAGCACCATGGCCACAAAGATTGCGATGGCGGCAAAACCGAAATACTTGCTGGCACTTACCGCATCACCCGCCGCCAGCGCACTTTGGGCGCTCATGGAGTTGATGATGGAATAGAAGCCGGCAAACAGGTTCGCGGTGGTGAACAGGTTAGGCAGAAGATAGATGCCACGATGCCGGACCTTGCGACCTTCCGCGTCATGCCCTTCTTCGACATGCTCATCGATCGGCAGCAGGCTTTCGGCGTCAGAGGCCTGGTGTGGCTCTTCGGGACGTTCGCTCATGGATTTTACCTTGCAACGGTGTGAAAAAAATTCGACAGAAACTTGCGGCGAGTGTTCGCCCGCAAACGATGCAGCTTTATACCAGAACCAGCCCCTCAAACGAAAAAACGCGGCCTAAGCCGCGTTTTCTGTTGATGCGTACGACTTAGTTTTTGGCTTTGTCGACGATCTTGTTGGCACCGATCCACGGCATCATGGAGCGCAATTGCTCGCCGATGACTTCGATACCGTGAGCGGCGTTGTTACGACGCTTGGCGGTCATCGAAGGGTAGCCGGTTGCGCCTTCGCTGATGAACATTTTGGCGTATTCGCCGTCCTGGATACGTTTCAGGGCGTTGCGCATGGCCTGACGGGACTCGGCGTTGATCACTTCCGGGCCAGTCACGTACTCGCCGTATTCGGCGTTGTTGGAGATCGAGTAGTTCATGTTGGCGATACCGCCTTCGTACATGAGGTCAACGATCAGCTTCAGTTCGTGCAGGCATTCGAAGTAGGCCATCTCTGGCGCGTAGCCAGCTTCAACCAGTGTTTCGAAACCAGCTTTGACCAGCTCAACGGTACCGCCGCACAGAACGGCTTGCTCGCCGAACAGGTCGGTTTCAGTCTCGTCCTTGAAGGTGGTTTCGATGATGCCGGTACGACCGCCACCCACGCCAGCTGCGTAGGACAGTGCAACGTTTTTAGCGTTGCCCGAGGCGTCCTGGTAGATCGCGATCAGGTCAGGGATACCGCCGCCTTTGACGAACTCGGAACGCACGGTGTGGCCCGGGGCTTTCGGCGCGATCATGATCACGTCGAGGTCAGCGCGTGGAACAACCTGGTTGTAGTGAATCGCGAAGCCGTGGGAGAAGGCCAGGGTGGCGCCCTTCTTGATGTTCGGCTCGATTTCATTCTTGTACAGCGCGGACTGGAACTCGTCCGGGGTCAGAATCATGACCAGGTCAGCAGCAGCAACGGCGGAAGCAACGTCGGTCACTTTCAGGCCATGGGCTTCAGCCTTGGCAACAGTGGCCGAGCCTTTGCGCAGGCCGACAGTGACGTCAACGCCGGAATCTTTCAGGTTGCACGCTTGGGCGTGGCCCTGGGAACCGTAGCCGATGATGGCGACTTTCTTGCCCTGGATGATCGACAGGTCACAATCTTTATCGTAATAAACTTTCATGAGGTTCCTCTATATATCCAGGCCGTAAGGCCATTCGCTAATTTGGGTTAGATGCTGAGTACTTTGTCGCCACGGGCAATCCCGGTGACACCACTGCGTACGGTTTCCAGAATCGAGGCCGTCCCGATCGACTGGATGAAGCTGTCCAGCTTGTCGCTTGTACCGGTCAGTTGAACGGTATAAACGCTGGCGCTCACATCGACGATCTGCCCGCGATAAATATCAGTAGTCCGTTTAATCTCGGCACGCTGGGCACCCGTAGCCTTGACCTTAACCAACATCAGCTCACGCTCAATGTGGGCACTTTCCGAAAGATCGACCAGCTTGACCACTTCGATCAACTTGTTGAGGTTCTTGGTGATCTGCTCGATCACCTCATCGTGGCCCACGGTGGTCAACGTCAGACGCGACAGGGTCGGGTCTTCGGTCGGTGCCACGGTCAGGCTTTCAATGTTGTAGTTGCGTTGCGAAAACAGGCCGACCACACGAGACAGAGCGCCGGGTTCGTTCTCCAGAAGCAGGGAGATAATGTGCCGCATGATTAAGTACGCTCCGTCTTGTTCAGCCACATGTCGCGCATAGAGCCGTCTTTGATCTGCATCGGGTAGACGTGCTCACTGGTATCCACTTGAATATCGAGGAACACCAGGCGGTCCTTCATGGCGAACGCCTCTTCCATCTTCGGCTTCAGATCTTTCAAATCGGTGATGCGAATGCCGACGTGGCCGTAGGCTTCAACCAATTTTACGAAATCTGGCAGCGATTCCATGTAGGAATGGGAGTGACGGCTGCCGTAGCTCATGTCCTGCCATTGACGCACCATGCCCAGTACGCCGTTGTTCAGGCAGACGATCTTCACCGGAAGGCCGTACTGCAAGCACGTCGACAACTCCTGAATGTTCATCTGGATGCTGCCCTCACCGGTGACGCACGCGACGTCGGTGTCGGGGAAGCTCAGCTTCACACCCATGGCCGCAGGGAAACCAAAGCCCATCGTGCCCAGGCCACCGGAGTTGATCCAGCGGTTAGGCTTGTCGAACTTGTAGTACTGCGCGGCGAACATCTGGTGCTGACCCACATCGGAGGTTACAAAGGCATCGCCCTTGGTCACTTCGCACAGGGTTTCGATCACGGTTTGTGGCTTGATGACGCTGCCGTCGCCTTTGTCGTAAGGGAACAGGCCGCGGTCACCGCGCCATTCGTCGATCTGCTTCCACCAACTGGCAACGGACTCCTTGTTCGGCGTTTCGCCGATGTCCTTGAGCGCGGCTACCATCTCGGTCAACACACTTTCTACCGGACCCACAATCGGCACATCAGCTTTGATGGTCTTGGAGATCGACGCAGGGTCGATGTCGATGTGGATGATCTTGGCATTCGGGCAGAACTTGCTCGCGCCGTTGATCACACGGTCATCAAAACGCGCGCCCACTGCCAGAATCACATCGGCGTGGTGCATGGCCAGGTTGGCGGTGTAGCTGCCGTGCATGCCGAGCATGCCGACGAACTGACGGTCCGTGCCCGGGAATGCGCCGAGGCCCATCAACGTGTTGGTGACTGGCAAATTGAGCAGCTTGGCCAGCTCGGTCAGCGGAGCAGAACCGCCGCCCAGGATCACGCCACCGCCCGAGTACAGCACTGGGCGCTTGGCCGCCAGCAGCATTTCTGCCGCCTTGCGGATTTGCCCCGAGTGCCCACGAACAGCCGGGCTGTAGGAACGCAGCTTGGCTTTCTTCGGGAAGATGTATTCGAACTTTTCAGCCGGGTTGGTCATGTCTTTCGGGATATCGACCACAACAGGGCCCGGACGACCGGACTGTGCGAGGTAGAACGCCTTTTTCATGACTTCCGGGATTTCCGAGGCATGCTTGATCATGAAGCTGTGTTTCACGATCGGCCGGGAGATACCGATCATGTCGGTTTCCTGGAATGCATCGGTCCCCACCATGGTACTTGCGACCTGGCCGGAAATGATCACCATCGGAATAGAGTCCATATACGCAGTCGCGATGCCGGTAATGGCATTCGTTGCGCCTGGGCCGGACGTCACCAGTACTACACCGGCTTTACCGGTGGCACGGGCGTAACCGTCAGCCATATGGGTCGCGGCCTGTTCGTGGCGAACCAGGATGTGGGTAACAGCCGGTTCCTTGAACAGTGCGTCGTAAACATGCAGCAGAGCACCACCTGGGTACCCGTAGATATAGTCGACGCCTTCGTCACGCAAAAAGCGGACGAGCATCTCACCGCCAGATAAAAGCTCCACGTTGTTCACCTCTAAAACGCCAGAATACCGTCCGTTAAAAACCGACGGGTCTTAATAGGTTTACTTCTCAACAGAGCATGAGCGACGGTGGTCGCCGACTACGTCAGCACTGACTGAGCAAGTATTGGGATCGTCCCAAGTGTTGCGGGCTTTTCCCACCCAGCGCGAGGTAACGCGTTGCGGGTGTTACAGGTCGGCGCGGATATGCGCCTCATGATCTGCTGAGCGGGTCTGCTTCTGGCAGTCCCGATACAGCGGACTTTGGATTCTTCTGTTTCAGCCCCTTCAAGTCAAGCAATAATTGCGCTTTTTTCCAACTAAGCGCATGAGAACGTAGATTAAAGGGGTTTGAGGAGGGATAAAACTCGCCTGAATGTCGTCAAGCGGTAGAAATGTGCGCAAGACTGCCGGAAAACCCGGCAGTCAGGCAATTAACGAGCGTCGACGATCAATTGGTCGAACTTTTTCAGCGCGTTACGCAAACCGAGGCTCTCAAGCGGGCGATCGGCGTAAACCATCTCCGCCATCTCCAGGATCCCCGACGCATTAGGCAACGGTAGATCCTGCTCGAGGATCTGCTTCATGCGCACCAGGAAGATCCATTGCAGCCACTGGTGAAAATCCAGGGTATCAACCGAAAAAGGCTCGACACTGCCGAGCGCCTCTGCGCTGGGGGACACCTCGTCCCACCAGCCCTGCACGCGCAATTCGCGCTCGATCAGCAATAACTGTTCGGCAATCGCGGGAAACCGTGCATCCATCAGAGGCTGACCTTGGCTTTCTGCCGAGCCTGCGCAGCACCGGCGGCATCGCCTTGGGCAGCACGCGCGTCACCAATCAAGGCCCACAGGTTGGCCTGCAGATCGGGACGACCATTGGCCAGGCTCAGGCCGCGACGGGCGAACTGTTCAGCTTGCGGCGCATCACCTTGGGCCATACGCACCTGGGCCAGGCGATACAACACTTGCGGCTCGCGAGGCGCCACGCGCTGGGCACGCTCGAGGCTGGACGAAGCGCCGTTCAAATCACCACCGGCCTGCTGCTGCTGGGCAGTAGTCAACAGCGACAACACGGGTCCGTCCAGTTGCTCATCAGCCGACAGGCCGCCCGCGCTTGACGACGACGGAATACCGCTCGGCGTCGACGGCATGTTGTAGGTGCCCTGATTGACCGGCGCCGTCTGGATCGGCGTGGAATCAACCGGCCCCGATGTGCTTGGACCTGGGGTCCACGGCTCGGCGCTGATCGGCGCCGACGTTGCAGCACCACCGCCCGGCACCATCACTACCACACCCGAATCCTGCGGCATGGCTTGCGGTGCGGCTTGCGTAGGACGCTTGACCACGGTCTGACGGAAGCCGCCGTTGGCCGAAATGCGATCGTTATTGGAAACGGTGGTACTCGAATCCACCACGGGAATCGAACCGCGCTGCACGCTGGAGCAACCGCTGAGCACTGCCAGAGCTGTAATAGCTGGAATCAACCACTTGTTCACGTGAAACCCTCTTTGCTTAGTTCATCCAGCCCTTGACCCAATCCATCACCGATTCCGCGTCAGCAGGGGCACTGCCACCGCATGCGGCGCCGGGTGGTGGCTCGCTGCCGCGAATATACGGCATCTGCACCGCGCCCGGACAGTTGGCATCGGAGCCCTGCCCCGTGTGCGGATCAATCCAGGCCTGCACGATGTTGTCCGGTTGCGGCATGTTCAGCGGCAACGGGTCGGCCTTGCGCATAAAGCTGGTCCAGACCTGCAGCGCACCGGTAGCACCGGTGAACGGCGTCTTGCCATTGTCGTCACGCCCCAGCCAAACCACGGCCAGCACGTCCTGGCCGAAGCCCGCGAACCAGCTGTCACGCGAATCATTACTGGTACCGGTCTTGCCCGCCAACGTGAGGTTCGACGGCAGCACGCTGTAAACCGAGCGCCCGGTGCCTTCGCGCATTACGCGCTGCATGGCGTTCTGGATCAGGTAAATGGAGCCTGCATCAAAGCGCTGCTGAATCTGAAACGGATAGCGCTTGAGCGGCTCGCCCTCGGCAGTCAGCACGCTGCGGATACCGCGCATCGGGGTATTGAAGCCGCCGTTGGCGAGGGTCTGGTACATCGTGGCCACTTCCATCGGGGTCATGGCGCCAGCGCCCAACAGCATCGATGGGAACGACGGGAACTCACGGTTGATGCCCAGGCGACCCAGGGTTTTCAACACATTCGGCACCCCAACTTCCAGCCCGAGGCGCGAGGTGGAGATGTTGTAGGAATGCGCCAGGCCCTGATACAGGAACACCGTCCCGTGAGAGCGGCGATCGAAGTTCTGCGGCGTCCACACTTGGCCATCAGCACCTTTGACCGACAACGGGTCATCCGACAGCCAACTGGTCAGGGTGTATTTGCTCGGTTTTTCCAGGGCCGTCAGGTAGACCGCAGGCTTGACCAGCGAGCCGATCGGCCGCACGGCATCCAGCGCGCGGTTGAAACCGGCAAAACTGGCCTGGCGACTGCCGATCATGGCCTGGACTTCACCGGTTTCGGGGTTGGTCACCACCATGGCCGCCTCGACTTCATCGGAGCCCTTGCGGCCGGTCAAGCGTTTGAAGGTGTCGTTGACCGACGCTTCGGCTTTCATCTGCAAAATCGGGTCGAAGCTGGTGAAGATCCGCAAGCCTTCTTCGGTCAAGTCTTCGTCGCGGTAATCTTCGCGCAGTTGACGTTTGACCAGGTCGATAAAGCCTGGGAAGGAGCTGTCGGCCAACTTGCCGCGGGTTGTCACACCCAGTGGCATTTTCTTCGCGGCCGCGACTTGTTCAGCGGTAGCCACGCCCTGCTGCTCGAGTACATCCAGCACCAGGTTACGACGTTCAAGCGCACGCTCAGGGTTGCGACGCGGGTTGTAATAGGACGGCCCCTTGACCATACCCACCAGCAACGCGACCTGATGCAATTTCAACTCGGACAATGGCTGACCGAAGAAGAACTGGCTGGCCAAGCCAAAGCCGTGAACGGCGCGCTGGCCATCCTGACCGACGAATACTTCGTTGAGGTAAGCCTCAAGGATTTCCTGCTTGCTGTAATGCAACTCCAGCAGCATCGCCATCATGGCTTCGGTGAGTTTGCGGGTCAGGCTGCGCTCGTTGGTCAGGTAGAAGTTCTTGACCAATTGTTGCGTCAGCGTACTGCCACCCTGCGTCATCTTGCCGCCAGAAGTGTTGACCCAGATAGCGCGGGCAATCGACTTGGGCGACACACCCCAGTGGCTGTAGAAGTCGCGGTCTTCGACGGCAACGAGTGTTTCAAGCAGATACGGCGGCACCTGATCGAGCTTGATCAGGATGCGATCTTCCAGGTTCTTTGGGTAAATGCCGCCGATCAGCAGCGGCTCCAGGCGCACCACAGGCAACTTCGAACCATTGAGCGAGGACAGCTCGGCGACGTAATCGCCAGAGAAGCGCACGCGTACCGGCTGGGCTTTTTCCAGGCCTTCGTAGAACTGGAAGCCGCGGGTGTTCAAGTCGACGGTATTGCCGCTGACGGCCGCAGCGCCAGGGCCATTGCTCACGGCTTCGCGGCGGTAACCCAACGCGTCGAGCTCGGTCAGGAAATCATCTTTACTCAGCTTCTGGCCAGTGAACAGTTCCAGCGGGCGTGCGTACACCTTGGCCGGAATGGTCCAGCGCTTGCCGGAGAACTTCTCCTGGACCACAGCGTCGAGGTACACCGCGAAGCCGGCGAGCACTACAAGGCCCACCAGGCTGAGCTTGAGCGCCCAGCCCAGCCACGGGCGCAGGCCGCGGGAAGGAGGTTTTTTACGGGAACGGGGAGATCGGGTTCGAGTCATGGCGGCGGATTATACGCACTTTATTGATGATCAACATGAGCCGGACAGCGGTTTGCACGACCGGCTGTAACAGCCATAATGCCCGCCATGATTTCCCCCAGACTTTGAAGGATCGCCCGTGAGCCAGTCCCTGATCGCTGCCCTGCAAAACCCGGCTTTGTATCCCCATCCGGTTGAAGCGTTTCACGTTATCGAGACCCATATTTCCTGGGTTATTCTGACTGGCCCCTTCGCTTATAAACTGAAGAAGCCGATGAACTTCGGCTTTCTGGATTTCACCCAACTGGATGACCGGGGGCACTTCTGCAACGAAGAACTTCGCCTCAACCAGCGCCTGACCGAAGATCTGTACCTTGAAGTGTTGCCGATTACCGGCACCGCCGAGGCCCCGCAACTGGGCGGCGATGGCCCGGTAATCGAGTACGCGCTGAAAATGCGCCAGTTCCCGCAAAGCCAACTGCTGAGCACCTTGCAAGCCAACGGCGAACTCACCAGCGCGCATATTGATGAAATGGCCAAGCAGATTGCGCACTTCCACCTCACCGCACCAAAGGTTCCACAGGCGCATCCGGCCGGCACCCCGGACGAGGTGATGGCGCCGGTGCGCCAGAACTTCGATCAGATCCGCCCTTTCCTCAGCGACAAGGCCGATCTGGCACAGCTGGAAGCTCTGCAGGCCTGGGCCGAAAGCAGCTTCGAGCGCCTCAAGCCTCTGCTGGCGCAGCGCAAGCAGGATGGCTTCACGCGTGAATGTCACGGCGATATCCACTTGGGCAATGCGACGATGATCGACGGCCAAGTCGTCATCTTCGACTGCATCGAGTTCAACGAGCCGTTCCGCTTCACCGACGTGTACGCCGACACCGGCTTTCTGGCGATGGACCTGGAAGACCGTGGCCTCAAATCCCTGGCGCGTCGCTTTATCAGCCAATACCTGGAACTGACCGGCGATTACCAAGGCCTGGAAGTGCTTAACTTCTATAAAGCGTACCGGGCGCTGGTACGCGCCAAGGTTGCACTGTTCAGCATGCCGAGCGAGGCAAGCCCGGTGCAGCGCGCCACCACCCTGCGCCAGTACCGCAACTACGCCAACCTGGCCGAAAGCTACAGCACTATTCCTTCGCGCTTCCTGGCGATTACCCACGGCGTATCGGCAGTCGGCAAGAGCCACGTAGCCATGCGCCTGGTGGAAGCGTTGGGTGCCGTGCGCCTGCGCTCGGACGTGGAACGCAAACGCCTGTTTGGCGAACAGCACGTGGAAAACACACCACAGGCCGGCATCTATGCTGCCGACGCCAGCGCAGCAACCTATGCTCGCCTGAATGAAATCGCCGATATCGTCTTGCGCGCCGGCTACCCGGTCGTACTGGATGCCACCTTCCTCAAACGTGAACAGCGCGACGCTGCTGCGAAGATTGCCGAGGCCACCGGCGCGCCATTCCTGATCCTGGATTGCAACGCACCGCAAGCCGTTATCGCCAGCTGGTTGGCACAACGTCAGGCGGATAAGAACGACCCTTCCGACGCGACGCTGACCATCATCGAAGAGCAGCAGGCCAACCGCGACCCGCTGACCGCTGAAGAACTGCTGCTGAGCAAGCGCGTAGAGACCAATGAAAGCGGAACCCTGGATGCCTTGGTGGCGCATATCCGCCAGCGCCTGCCAGGCCTGTAAGAAATATTTCTTGGTCGTGTCACCGATCTACGGTGCACGACCAAGCAATAGTGGCACTATAATGGCGTCATAATTCCAACAGGAGTCGCCGTCATGAGTCAGCCCAAGCTTCTTGATACTCCGCTCTACGCGCTCCTGCACAAGGACGACATTCGAGGCTTCAACCAGGAACGGCCTAAAGACGGCAGCATCGACATGCGTGGCGGCGACTTTCGCGGGCTGGACCTGCGCGACCTGAACGCCACGGGTGTAGATTTCACCGACGCGTATTTCCGTTCTGCCGACCTGCGTGGACTGGATCTACGCGGTTGCTCATTGGAAGGCGCCAGCCTGGCGCATGCACAAATTTCCGGCACTTACTTTCCACCTGAACTGACCGCTGACGAGATCCTCATGTCGGTTAATTTCGGTACTCGCCTGCGCTATCGCACCAAGTGACGTCACATGCCCGCCCCCCGGCTACGCACCAAGCGTGCCGGGTGGTTCGCCCTGCCCCTGCTTAAAACCTCCCGACCATTCTTATAAGCGTTTGAGCCGTTCCTGACCAAAGAACTACGCTTTTCCTACTGAGCGCTACACTCCTTTTCAGGCTTGCCTGGTCACGATACCCACCGCACCATTCGGCCGTCGCAAGGAGGCTTGATGAACGATGAGCTGCAACACCTGAAAAACCTTGGCAAGACGTCGGCGCAGTGGCTGCATGCGGTGGGCATCCACAGCGCGTCCGACTTGCGCCGCCTGGGAGCGGTCGATGCCTACCGGGCAGTGCGAACTCGCGGATTCCGGGCCTCGAAAGTATTGCTGTATGCCATTGAAGGCGCATTGATGGATGTGCACTGGAACGACATTCCCGCGGAGCGAAAGGAAGCGCTGAACCGCCAGCTGGATGCGATTTCGGCACGTCAGAAGAATTAGCTCAGCGATAAAACTCAACGTTTACGGGCATTACGAACGCCTGTTTGAGAAATTCCGCAGGTCGAGCAAAAACAAATGTTGACTCTCAAATGAGAATCGTTATGATTATCACAACTGGTCGCGAGATCAGCCGATAACTGAAAGACCATTGGTTCGGACTCTCAGATTATCTCCTCATCAGGCTAATCACGGTTATTTGACCCGGCTCTTGCCGGGTCTTTTTTTGCCTGTAAAACGCCTATAAAGCCGCGAGTCTCAGCGCGCGATAATCAACGGATGCCCACGCTCCGGGTGCGGCTGCACCAACACATCCAGCCCAAACACCGCTTTGAGCGGTTCAGGTCGCAAGACGTTTGCGGGCGTATCCAAGGCGTGCGGACGCCCGCCTTCCAGCAGCAGAATGCGATCACAGTAACGCGCTGCCAGATTCAGGTCATGGAGGATCACCAGTACGGCCGCGCCTCGATCGGCAAAACTGCGAATAGCCTGCAACGTCGTGTGCTGATGCAGAGGGTCAAGCATCGACGTCGGCTCATCCAGCAGCAACGTCTGTCCCGCCTCGCCCGGCCATAGTTGCGCCAATACCCGCGCCAGGTGCACACGTTGGCGCTCCCCGCCAGACAACGCCAGGTAGCTGCGGCCGCTCAAATGGCCGATGTCCGCCGCCTGCAAGGCCGCACGGATGATCTCGTCATCACGCACGCGCCCGGTCTGATGCGGCAAACGCCCCATGCCGACAACTTCTTCCACGCGAAACGCAAAATCCAGGGTCGAGGTTTGCGGCAACACCGCCAAGCGCTGGGCACGCTGCGGGCCGGTCCAGCTCTTGAGCGCCTGCTGATCCAGCCACACCTTGCCCTGATCAGGGTGCAGCTCACCGCACAGCGCGCTGAGCAAGGTGCTTTTGCCAGCACCATTAGGGCCCAGCACGCCAAGTACCTGGCCCGGCAACAGGTCCAGGCTGACATCGGCCAATACAGTCTTGCGACCACGCCGGATCTGCAGCGCTTCCACTCGCAGCATCAGGCGCGTCCTCGCAACAACAGATAAAGAAAAAACGGCGCACCGATAAACGCCGTCACAATGCCGATCGGCAACTCCGCAGGTGCCAGGGCCAGGCGCGCCACCAAATCCGCAAACAGCAGCAAACTCGCGCCGGCCAGCACCGAGGCGGGCAACAGCACTCGATGGTCGGGCCCCGCCAGCAGCCGCACCAAGTGCGGTACCACCAGCCCGACAAACCCGATCATCCCCGCCGCCGCCACTGCCGCCCCTACACCCAGGGCGGTGCAGAACACCAGCTCACGCTTGAGCCCTTCCACATCAATTCCCAGGTGACTGGCCTCGGACTCGCCTAGCAACAATGCATTCAGCGCCTTGGCGCGGCGCGGCAACCAGAGCGCGACACCAGCGCTCACCAGCAGCAACGGCCATAACCGCGAGTAGCTCGCGCCATTGAGACTGCCCAGGTTCCAAAAAGTCAGGGTGCGCAGGGTGGCGTCGTCGGCCAAATAGGTAAACAGCCCGACCGCCGAGCTGGCGAGGGCCGTGAGCGCGATGCCGGCAAGCAACATCGTCGCAACATTGGTCTGGCCGTTACGGCGCCCCAGGCGATAAACCAGGGCAGTCACTCCCAAACCACCGAGAAACGCACACAGCGACAGCAGGTAAGGTCCGAACGCGTCCGGCAGCCCGCCAAAAAACGAGCCACCGACAATTGCAATCGCCGCCCCCAGCGCCGCGCCACTCGACACCCCGACCAGCCCGGGATCCGCCAGCGGGTTACGAAACAGACCCTGCATCGCCACGCCCGACAACGCCAGCACGCCGCCGACCGCCAGGCCAAGCAATGTGCGCGGCAGGCGAATCTGCCCCAGGATCAATTCGGCCTGCTCCAGGCCGTCGGCTGCAATCGGCACGCCCATCAAGCGCAACGCGGCCCTGAGTGTATCCAGCAACGGCAGGCTGACCGGCCCCAAGGCTAATGAGAGCCAGATCGCCAATACACACAACAGCGCCAGCCCGACAAACAGCGTTTTCGGCTTAACCAGAGTGGTCATGGAGCAGGTTTAGCCTGGGACGGATAGAACCCGGCAGACAGTTGCACCAGGCTTTGCGGCACACGCGGGCCCAGGCCGCCCACCAGCAGGGTGGGGTCCAGCTCAACTACGCGGCCATTTTTGGCCGCCGGCGTTGAGGCCAAAATCGGGTTTTCCTTAAACAGAGCCGCGCGCGCGGCATCGCCGGTCAAGGCGCGGTCAGCGAATACCAGCACATCAGGGCTCAGTCCCGCCAACGACTCCACCGAAAAAGGTTTGTAGCCGGTATGGGTGGCCAAGTTGCGCCCGCCCGCCTGCTGTAACAGCCAGTCGGCGGCGGTGTCTTTACCTGCGATCAGCGGCTTGCCGCCTGCATGACCGAGCACCAACAGCACACCCGGGGCTTTTTGCGTGGCCTGGGCCTGAGTGACCCAGCGCTTCTGCTGCTCGAGCGCTTGTTCATATCCAGTAAACAATTCGTTGGCTTTAGCCTCGCTGCCCAGCAACTTGCCAAGGTGCTGCAAGTTGCCTTTCAGGGTCGGGAGGTCCGGCTCGGCCGAAAACATTTCGACCTGCACGCCGGCGCCGCGAATCTGCGCCAGTACCGGCGGCGGCCCCATTTCCTCGGTGCCGACCAGTACTTGCGGGCGCAGGCTAAGAATGCCCTCCGCCGACAACTGGCGCTGGTAACCTATGCTCGGCAAGGCCTTCAGCGATTGCGGGTGCTGGCTGGTAGTATCCACGCCCACCAGTTTCGATTCGCCGCCCAGGGCTGTCACCCATTCCGATAGCGCTCCACCGGCACTCACCCAGCGTTGCGGCAGTTCAGAGGCTTGCGCCCCATGGTGGACCAGCAGTGAGGCAACAAACGCAATAGCGCTGGTACTCAGACGCATGACAGGGTTTCCTTCCAGGGGCGGGGCGAAGCCGGCATTTGATAATTGTTTGCATTTGAACGTCAAGGCACTTAAGGATTGAAATGAAGTTTCTCTGCACCTCCGACGCTCTTGCAGCCAACAGCAGCCTCGGCTTTGAGATCGACGGTTGCAAACTGCTGGCCGTGCGCCGGGACGGCGTCGCCTACTTCTATATCAACCGTTGCCCCCATCGCGGCATCGCGCTGGAATGGCAACCCGATCAGTTCCTCGACACCAGCGCCAGCCTGATCCAGTGCGCCACTCACGGCGCGCTGTTCCTGATCGAAAGCGGCGAGTGCATCGCCGGTCCCTGCGCGGGCCAGAGCCTCACCGCCCTGCCCGGCCGCGAAGACGCACAGGGCCTGTGGGTGCAACTCTAGTCGCTGATCAGTACGTCCAAACGACGTTCCACAACAATTTCCTCAGGCGTGACGCGAACACCGTAGGCCAACACCTCCACACCGGCGGCCTTGGCCTCCCGCAATGCCGCAGCGTAACCGGCGTCGATTTCAACCGCTGGGCGTACTGCCTCTATTCCCGACAGGTTCACGCAATACAACTGCACCGCCCGCACCCCGTCACGCGCCAGGTGCGCCAACTCGCGCAGGTGCTTGGCGCCGCGCTGCGTTACCGCATCGGGAAAGGCTGCTACCGCCGTGCCATCAAAGCCCAGGGTGACACTTTTGACTTCGACAAACGCCGCGCCTTGCGTGTAATCGAGACGAAAATCGATGCGGCTTTTCTCCTGGCCATAAGGCACTTCGCGCTTCAAGGCGGTAAACCCGTTGAGCTCAGTGATGACCCCGGCGCGCAATGCCTCCTCGACCAATTGGTTGGCGCGCGCCGTGTTGACGCACGCCAATCGGCCCTGCGGCGTTTCGGCAATTTCCCAGGTGCCGGGCAACTTGCGCTTGGGGTCCGAAGAGCGACTGAACCAGACCTGGCCACCTTCCACCATGCAATTGAGCATCGAGCCGGTATTCGGGCAGTGAATCGTCAGCAACTCGCCGGTAACGGTCTCGATATCGGTGAGAAAACGCTTGTAGCGGCGGATAAGCCGCGCTTCTTCGAGAGGAGGATGAAAACGCATCAGCCTTGCCAGCTCCGCAAACCACGGGCGATACGCTCTACCGCCTGTTGTAGCCGATCGATGTTTTGCGTGTAGGCAAAACGCACATGGTGGCCGGCTTGATAGCGGCCAAAATCCAGCCCAGGCGTAAACGCCACGTGTTCGGTTTCGAGGAAATGCCGACAGAACGCGAAGGCATCACCGCCGAACGCGCTGATATCGGCATACAAATAGAACGCCCCTTCCGGCTCAACGGCGATACCGAATCCTAGTTCACGCAGGGCGGGCAGCAGGAAATCCCGACGGCGACCGAATTCAGCGCGGCGCTGCTCCAGAATGCTCAACGTTTGCGGGGTAAAACACGCCAGTGCCGCGTACTGGGCCATGCTCGGCGCGCTGATGTAGAGGTTTTGCGCAAGCTTTTCCAATTCACCCACCGCCGCGGGCGGCGCCACTAGCCAACCGAGGCGCCAGCCGGTCATGCCGAAATACTTCGAAAAACTATTCAGGACGAACGCGTCGTTGTCCACTTCCAGCACGCTGGCGGCATCGGTGCCGTACGTGAGGCCGTGATAGATCTCATCCACCACCAAGTGGCCGTCGCGCGCCTTGATTGCACTGGACAACCCCGCCAACTCGTCGCGTGTAAGGATCGTGCCGGTGGGGTTGGCCGGAGACGCGACCAACGCGCCCACGCTGTCCTGGTCCCAGTGTTTGGCCACCAGCTCGGCAGTCAATTGGTAGCGCACGTCCGGGCCAACCGGCACCAGCTGCGCCGCGCCTTCCACCAAGCGCAGAAAATGTCGGTTGCACGGATAGCCTGGGTCGGCGAGCAACCAATGTTTGCCCGGATCGACCAGCAGGCTGCTCGCCAGCAGCAACGCACCGGAACCACCGGGAGTGATCAGAATGCGTTCAGGATCAATGTTCAGCCCGTAGCGCTGCTGGTAGAAACCGCTGATGGCCTCACGCAACTCCGGCAACCCGCGCGCTGCGGTGTAGCGGGTCTTGCCGTTGGCCAACGCCGCCTGGCCGGCCTGGATGATGGGCTCGGCCGTGGTGAAATCCGGCTCGCCGATCTCCAGGTGGATCACATCATGGCCGGCTGCCTGCAGCTCATTGGCTCGCGCCAGCAGCGCCATGACATGAAAAGGTTCGATGGCGCGACTGCGCGCACTGTAGGGCTGAGCCATTAGCCTTCCTTAACGGTGAGGACAAAATCAGGATTCTACCGAACCCTCGCGGTAAAACATGCTCTATTGCCTGCTCGGCCGTCCATGACGAACCGAGCAAGCGCTTGCAAAACGACTAAAATCAACATTCGAGACACGCTATACCCAGCCATGGCGGGCTGTTGCAGTTTGCACCCCCGCCAAGTTGGGCCTCGACAACCGGGAGTGGCGCACCCCGAATCTATCTGGTAAGTTCGCCCGCTTGCAGCCGCAGGGCCGGCAGGTGTCGGTGACGTTGCAATCCTGCGCAATGGATTAGAAGAGTGAGAGGCGGTCTATTCATGTCCACCCAAGCAAAGCAACAGCAGCAGAGCCTCAGTGGCTTCACACCTTACGTCGAAACGAAAGGTGAGGAGTACATGGGCAAGCCCATGCGCCAGCACTTCACCAAGATCCTGCAAAAGTGGAAGCAGGACTTGATGCAAGAGGTCGACCGCACCGTTGACCACATGAAGGACGAAGCCGCCAACTTCCCGGACCCGGCAGACCGTGCCAGCCAGGAAGAGGAATTCGCCCTCGAACTGCGCGCCCGTGATCGTGAACGCAAGCTGATCAAGAAAATCGACAAAACGCTGCAACTGATCGAAGACGAGGAATATGGCTGGTGCGAATCCTGCGGCGTCGAGATTGGTATTCGCCGCCTGGAAGCCCGCCCAACCGCGGACCTGTGCGTAGACTGCAAGACCTTGGCTGAAATCAAGGAAAAACAGGTCGGCAAGTAATCCTGCCGAGCTGAACGAATGGGGCGTGCAAACGCCCCATTTTTGTTTCTGGCGTTTACCGATTTTCCAGTAGTATCCGGCCCATGACAGCCTCTACCTATATCGGGCGTTTCGCCCCCACGCCCAGCGGCCATTTGCATTTCGGCTCGCTGGTTGCAGCCCTCGCTTCCTACCTCGATGCCCGCGCCAACCAAGGCCGCTGGCTGATGCGCATGGAAGACCTCGACCCACCGCGTGAAGAACCCGGCGCCCAGACGGCGATCCTGCACGCCCTGGAAAGCTACGGCTTTGAGTGGGATGGCGAACTGGTCCGACAAAGCGAGCGGCATGATGCCTACGCCAAAGTCCTCGACGGCCTGTTCAACCACGGCCTGGCCTACGCCTGCACGTGCTCGCGCAAACAGCTGGAGCCCTACCACGGAATTTACCCGGGTTTATGCCGCAATGCCGGGCACGATCAGCAAGACGCGGCCATCCGCCTGCGCGTGCCCGAGCTGGAATGCCACTTTACCGACCGCGTACAGGGTGAATTCCGACAGCACCTGGGGCGCGATGTAGGCGATTTCGTCATCCGTCGCCGCGACGGCTTGTATGCCTATCAATTGGCCGTCGTGCTCGACGACGCCTGGCAAGGTGTGACCGACATCGTGCGCGGTGCCGACCTGCTCGATTCCACGCCACGCCAGCTCTACCTGCAAGAACTGCTGGGCCTGCGCCAGCCGCGCTACCTGCACGTGCCGTTGATCGTGCAGCCGGACGGTAACAAGTTGGGCAAAACCTACCGTTCTGCGCCGTTGACACCGGACCAAGCCACGCCTTTGCTGCTAAGGGCATTGCGCGCCCTCGGCCAGCCCGCCGGCGCTGAACTGCTGCACGCCAGCCCACGGGAGCTGCTCGATTGGGGCATTGCGCACTGGGATGCAACCCTGATCCCGCGCACACTCACGCTGGCCGAAGCGCAATTGAGCTGAAGGCGCTTGCAGCTTGCCAGCCATCCGTTACCATCGCCGCAGTTTTTTAAACAGAGGCCAACATGTACATCTATCGATTGGTCCTGCTGCTGGTCGTCGGGATCTACCTGTTTTCCCCCGCCATCATGGATTGGTGGATCGACGCCACGGGCGCCTGGTATCGCCCTTATCTGCTGTGGCTGATCCTGATCGTCGTGACCTTCATCCTGCAGAGCCAAAAAGATGCCGATGAGCTTTAGCCTCACCCAGATGCTGCTGATCAGCGCCGCCTACCTGGCCGCGCTGTTCGCCGTGGCCTGGATCAGTGAGCGCGGAATGATTCCGCGGGCGATCATTCGCCATCCGTTGACCTACACCTTGTCCCTGGGCGTTTACGCCAGCGCCTGGGCGTTTTATGGCACCGTGGGCCTGGCCTATCAGTACGGCTACGGCTTCCTGTCCAGCTACCTTGGGGTGTCCGGCGCATTCCTGCTGGCGCCGGTGTTGCTGTACCCGATCCTGAAAATCACCCGCACCTACCAGCTGTCATCCCTGGCGGACCTGTTTGCCTTCCGTTTTCGCAGCACCTGGGCCGGCGCGCTGACCACGATTTTCATGTTGCTCGGCGTATTGCCGCTGCTGGCCCTGCAGATCCAGGCCGTGGCGGATTCCATCAGCATCTTGACCCGTGAGCCGGTGCAGCATCGCGTCGCGCTGGCCTTTTGCGCGTTGATCACGCTGTTCACGATTTTCTTCGGCTCACGCCATATCGCCACCCGTGAAAAACACGAGGGCCTGGTGTTTGCGATTGCCTTTGAGTCGGTGATCAAGCTGATCGCCATCGGCGGCGTCGGCTTGTATGCGCTGTATGGCGTGTTCGACGGCCCGCAACAGCTGGAGCTGTGGCTGCTGCAAAACCAGACCGCCCTCGCCGCCCTGCACACACCGTTGCAGGAAGGCCCATGGCGCACGCTGTTGCTGGTGTTCTTCGCCTCGGCGATCGTGATGCCGCACATGTACCACATGACCTTCACCGAGAACCTCAACCCGCGCTCATTGGTCAGCGCCAGCTGGGGCCTGCCGCTGTTCCTGCTGCTGATGAGCCTGGCGGTGCCGCTGATCCTGTGGGCCGGCCTCAAGCTGGGCGCAACCACCAACCCGGAATACTTCACCCTTGGCGTCGGTATTGCCGCCAACAGCAAATCCCTGGCGTTGCTGGCGTATGTCGGCGGTTTGTCGGCGGCCAGCGGCTTGATCATCGTCACCACGCTCGCGTTGTCGGGCATGGCGCTCAACCACCTGGTGCTGCCGCTGTATCAGCCGCCAGCCGAAGGCAACATCTACCGCTGGCTGAAGTGGACCCGCCGCGCGCTGATTGTCGCGATCATCATGGCCGGCTATGGCTTCTACCTGTTGCTGGGCGCCGGGCAAGACCTGGCCAACCTCGGCATTGTTGCGTTCGTTGCCACCTTGCAGTTCCTGCCGGGCGTGTTGTCGGTGCTGTATTGGCCGACCGCTAATCGCCGCGGCTTTATCGCCGGTCTGCTGGCGGGGATTCTGGTGTGGATCGTTACCATGCTGCTGCCGCTGGTCGGCAACCTGCAGGGTTTCTACATTCCGTTGCTGAACATGATTTACGTGCTGGACGACACCAGTTGGCACATGGCCGCCATCGCTTCATTGGCTGCCAACGTCTTGATGTTCACCTTGATCTCGCTGTTCACCAACGCCAGCCCCGAAGAAACCAGCGCCGCCGAAGCCTGCGCGGTGGACAACGTGCGCCGCCCGCAACGCCGCGAGCTGCACGCCGCCTCGCCCCAGGAGTTCGCCACGCAACTGGCCAAGCCGCTGGGTGCGAAAGCCGCGCAAAAGGAAGTCGAACAGGCCCTGCGCGACCTCTACCTGCCGTTCGACGAGCGCCGCCCGTATGCGCTGCGGCGCTTGCGTGACCGTATCGAGGCCAACCTGTCCGGCCTGATGGGGCCCAGTGTGTCCCAAGACATGGTCGAAACGTTCTTGCCCTACAAGGCTGGCGGCGAAAACTACGTCACCGAAGACATCCATTTCATCGAGAGCCGGCTGGAGGATTACCACTCGCGCCTCACCGGCCTTGCCGCCGAACTCGATGCGCTGCGCCGCTACCACCGCCAGACCCTGCAGGAGCTGCCGATGGGCGTGTGCTCCCTGGCCAAGGATCAAGAGATCCTGATGTGGAACAAGGCCATGGAAGAATTGACCGGCATCGCCGCCCAGCGGGTAGTGGGTTCGCGCCTGAACACCTTGGGCGATCCGTGGAAGGAACTGCTGCAAGGCTTTATCAACCTGCCCGACGAGCATTTGCACAAGCAGCACTTGGCACTCGACGGCCAGACGCGGTGGCTCAACCTGCACAAAGCGGCGATCGACGAACCCCTGGCACCCGGCAACAGCGGCCTGGTGCTGCTGGTCGAAGACTTGACCGACACGCAAATGCTGGAAGACAAGCTGGTGCACTCCGAGCGCCTGGCCAGCATTGGTCGTTTGGCGGCAGGCGTGGCCCACGAGATTGGCAACCCGATCACCGGTATCGCCTGCCTGGCGCAGAACCTGCGGGAAGAGCGCGAAGAGGACGGCGAAATCACCGAAATCAGCGGGCAAATCCTTGAGCAGACCAAGCGCGTTTTCCGCATCGTGCAGTCGTTGATGAGCTTCGCCCATGCCGGCGCTCATCAGAATCAGGACGAGGCCGTGTGCCTGGCCGAAGTTGCGCAGGATGCCATAGGGCTGCTGGCCTTGAACCGGCGCAATTTCGAAGTACAGTTCTTCAATCTGTGCGACCCGGACCACTGGGTCGACGGCGATTCCCAACGCTTGGCGCAGGTGTTGATCAACTTGCTGTCCAACGCCCGTGACGCTTCCCCGCCGCACAGCGCGGTACGCGTCAAGAGCGAGGCTTTCGAGCACACGGTCGATCTGATCGTGGAGGACGAAGGCAGCGGTATTCCACAGAACATCATGGACCGATTGTTCGAACCTTTCTTCACCACCAAGGACCCGGGTGAAGGTACCGGTCTGGGCCTTGCACTGGTCTATTCCATCGTTGAAGAGCATTATGGACAAATCACCATCGACAGCCCGGCTGACACCGAAAGCCAACGCGGCACCCGTATTCGGGTGACCTTGCCGCGTCATGTCGAAGCGACGTCCGCTGTGAACTGAGACCGTCGAGAGAATTGAATCAATGCCGCACATTTTGATCGTCGAAGACGAAACAATTATCCGCTCTGCCTTGCGTCGCCTGCTTGAACGTAATCAGTACCAGGTCAGCGAAGCCGGCTCGGTGCAGGAAGCCCAAGAGCGATTCAGCATTCCCACGTTCGACCTGATTGTCAGCGACCTGCGTTTGCCGGGCGCCCCAGGCACCGAGCTGATCAAGCTTGGCCAGGGCACTCCGGTGCTGATCATGACCAGTTACGCCAGCCTGCGTTCGGCGGTGGACTCGATGAAGATGGGCGCGGTGGATTACATCGCCAAGCCTTTCGACCACGACGAAATGCTGCAGGCCGTGGCCCGCATTCTGCGCGACCGTCAGTCGGCCAGCAGCGCGCCCGCCGAACAGCGCCCCGCCGGCAAGACCGCCAACGGTGCGGACAAGCCGGGCGTCAACAACAGCAACGGCGAAATCGGCATTATCGGCTCCTGCCCACCGATGCAGGACCTGTACAGCAAAATTCGCAAAGTCGCGCCCACCGACTCCAATGTATTGATTCAGGGCGAGTCGGGCACCGGTAAAGAGCTGGTCGCCCGTGCCCTGCACAACCTGTCCAAGCGCGCCAAGGCGCCGATGATCTCGGTGAACTGCGCGGCGATCCCTGAATCACTGATCGAGTCCGAACTGTTCGGCCACGAGAAAGGCGCATTTACCGGCGCCAGCGCCGGGCGTGCGGGCCTGGTCGAAGCGGCGGACGGCGGCACTTTGTTCCTCGACGAAATCGGCGAACTGCCGCTGGAAGCCCAGGCACGCTTGCTGCGCGTGTTGCAGGAAGGCGAAATCCGCCGCGTAGGTTCGGTGCAATCGCAAAAGGTCGATGTTCGCCTGATCGCAGCGACCCACCGCGACCTCAAGAGCCTGGCCAAGATCGGCCAGTTCCGTGAAGACTTGTATTACCGCCTGCACGTGATCGCCCTCAAGCTGCCGGCCCTGCGTGAGCGTGGCGCCGACGTCAACGAAATCGCCAGCGCCTTCCTGCTGCGCCAGAGCGCACGGATCAACCGTACCGACCTCAAGTTTGCCCCGGACGCCGAGCAGGCGATTCGTCACTACTCGTGGCCGGGTAACGTGCGAGAGCTTGAGAACGCGGTCGAGCGCGCGGTCATTCTGTCGGAGAGCCCGGAGATTTCTGCCGAGCTGCTGGGCATCGACATCGAGCTGAGTGACCTGGAAGACGACGATTTCATCGGCCTGGCCCCACAACAGGGCGGCGGTAGCAATACCAGCCACGAGCCGACGGAAGATCTGTCACTGGAAGATTACTTCCAGCACTTCGTTCTTGAGCACCAGGACCACATGACCGAGACCGAGCTGGCGCGCAAGCTGGGCGTGAGCCGCAAGTGCCTGTGGGAGCGCCGCCAGCGCCTGGGCATTCCGCGACGCAAGACCGGCGTGGCCAGCGAGAGTTAAGGGTGCGCCCCCACAGGTAACACCCTCAGATGTGAAAAAACTGTTACCGCTGAATTTTCACGTAACAAAAGCCGGGGCTTACGGTAACGAAGCCCCGGCTTTTTTTCGCCCCCAAAAACCCCGAAAGCGCCTCAACTCCCCGGTTTTGCTAGGCGGCACAAAAGTTGGCACGCACCCTGCTATATGCTTAGTACAAAAACAATAACAAGCTTAGTACCAGACAATAAAAATAAGACGTATCGACTCACGCACAATAAAAACAACACGGCGGAGGCGCAGCTAACTGATTCTTTTGGAGAGGCGTTGCATTTGGGGCTTGCCCCGCAACCAGGCCGAGAACAACAAAAACTGCCCTAAGGCAGAGCCTGAACTGGTTGGATCGTAGATCAGCAACACAGCGACCAAAGCAATCCGTTTGCTCTTGGCTCCCGATTGGGAGTGTCATGAAGGTGAAGCTTCATGGCGAGGGCGATCAACAAAAACAAGAAGCCCGAAATCAATAATAAAAATAGAGCACGCAACTACTTCTGGGGGAGCTTCGGCTCCCCTTGTAGTTTCCGGCATTTGGCCGGTTCCCCTTTCTTTTAAGCTTATGGCGCAAGGCCTGCAGCTTGTTCCTACACCATCCCTCGACTAAATGCTAGAATCCCGGCCCATCATGCGGTCATTCTTCGTTATGGCCGAACATTCCTTCAAACAGTGCATCCCATGCTGAAGAAGTTGTTCCAGTCATTCCGTTCTCCCTTGCGTCGTACGCAACACATTCGCAGCACGCCTGAAGTGCTTAACAGCAATCAGCATTCATTGCAGCGTGCTCAATTCAGCCGCTATGCGGTGAACATCGTCGAACGTTTGCAGAACGCCGGCTACCAGGCTTATCTGGTGGGTGGCTGTGTACGTGACATGTTGCTCAATATCACGCCCAAGGATTTCGACGTCGCCACCAGCGCCACGCCCGAGCAAGTGCGTGCCGAATTTCGCAACGCGCGAATCATCGGTCGCCGCTTCAAATTGGTGCATATCCACTTTGGCCGCGAAATCATCGAGGTCGCCACGTTCCGCGCCGGCCACCCGCAAAACGATGAAGAGGAAGACACCAACCAGTCTTCCCGCAACGAGAGCGGCCGCATCCTGCGCGACAACGTCTACGGCACCCTGGAAGAAGACGCGCAACGCCGCGACTTCACCATCAACGCCTTGTATTACGATCCGGTCAGCGAGCGCATCCTCGATTACGCCAATGGCGTACACGACATTCGCAACAACCTGATCCGTTTGATCGGCGACCCGACGCAGCGCTACCAGGAAGACCCGGTGCGCATGCTGCGAGCGGTGCGTTTTGCCGCCAAGCTGAATTTCGGTATCGAGAAACACACGGCCGCGCCGATTCGCGAACTGGCGCCCATGCTGCGGGAAATCCCTTCGGCACGCCTGTTCGAAGAAGTGCTCAAGCTGTTCCTCTCGGGGTACGCCGCCGACACGTTCGAAATGCTCGTCGACCTGCAGTTGTTCGATCCATTGTTCCCGGCCAGCGCCGAGGCTCTGGAATACAACCCGACGTACACCCACACGCTGATCAGCGAAGCCTTGATCAATACCGATCTGCGCATCAAACAGAACAAACCGGTGACCCCGGCGTTCCTGTTTGCCGCCCTGTTGTGGCCGGCCCTGCCCAAACGCGTACTGCGCCTGCAGGACCGTGGCATGCCGCCGATTCCTGCCATGCAGGAAGCTGCGCACGAGCTGATCGCCGAGCAATGCCAACGCATCGCCATTCCAAAACGTTTCACCCTGCCGATCCGCGAGATCTGGGACATGCAGGAGCGCCTGCCACGGCGCAGCGGCAAACGCGCCGACCTGCTGCTGGACAACCCGCGCTTCCGTGCTGGCTACGACTTCCTGCTGCTGCGCGAAAGCGCCGGCGAGCAAACCGACGGCCTGGGCGAATGGTGGACCGACTACCAGGACGCCAACGACAGCCAGCGCCGCGACATGATTCGTGACCTTGGCAGCAAAGGTGATGGCGCCAGCGATGGGCCGAAGAAGCGTCGTCGCAGCTCCAGCAAGCGCAAACGCACGTCTGCCGATGCCTCGGGCGCTGCAGGCGAATAAACGTGGAACGTATCTACATCGGTATGGGCAGCAACCTCGCTGCCCCGGACCAGCAACTGCTCAGCGCCATTGCGGCGTTGGCGCTATTGCCAGGCACCGCCCTCGTCGGTGTGTCCGACTTCTATCAGAGTGACTCCCTGCTCCCCGGTCAGCCGCGCTATACCAATGCGGTCGCGGTCCTGGACAGTAGCCTTGCGCCACTGGCGCTGCTCGATGCACTGCAAGCCATCGAAAACGGCCAGGGCCGCGAACGTCTCGAGCGTTGGGGCCCGCGTACGCTGGACCTGGATATCCTGCTGTTTGGCGATCGCTTGATCGACGAGCCGCGCCTCAAAGTGCCTCACTACCAGATGCACCTGCGCGCGTTCGTGTTGTACCCGCTGGCCGAACTGGCCCCCGCTGAGTTGCAACTGCCCGACGGCCGAACCCTCGCGGAGCTGTTGAAGGCCTGCCCGTTTGTCGGCCTGGAACGCCTCTCTAGCGCCTGATGCAGTCCGCGTGGGAGCAGCTTGCTCGCCAATGCGGTGAACCCGTCGCTACAAGCACTGACTGACCCAGCGCATTCGCGAGCAAGCGTCTCCCACATTTGATCTCACAGGCCGTCAAAAGTGGTCTTCAACGTGCTGAAACGCGTCAGTAACAGCGGTAACACCGCCATCGTAACAATGCGGTAACACATCCAATTGACTTCCCGAGTCCTCATCACGACTATAGGCGTCCCGCTGCCGCCAACGCGGCGCTGAAGGGCGCAATCCAGGCCTTATAAGCACTGCTCTCAAGACAGTGCGCCTGTATAAACGAAGACTCACGCGCGTTACTCGCTGTTTCCAAGCGCCTGAACGAGGACCCTTTTCATGCCAGACATTACCCTGACCACCTTGCAGAGCCTCAAGCTCAAAGGTGAAAAAATCACCATGCTGACGTGCTACGACGCCACCTTCGCCCACGCCAGTTGCCAGGCCGGTGTTGAAGTGCTGTTGATCGGCGACTCGCTGGGCATGGTTCTTCAAGGGAATGACAGCACCCTGCCCGTCACCACAGATGAACTCGCCTACCACACTGCCAGCGTCAAGCGCGGCAATGAGGGTGCCTTCATCATCGCCGACCTGCCGTTCATGGGTTACGCCACGCTGGAACAGACCTTTCAGAACGCCGGCAAACTGATGCAGGCCGGCGCGCACATGATCAAGGTCGAAGGCGCCGTATGGCTCGCCGAGTCGATCCGACTGCTCGCCGAGCGCGGTGTGCCGGTATGCGTGCACATGGGCCTGACGCCACAGTCGGTGAACATCCTCGGCGGTTACAAGGTACAAGGCCGCAATGAAGCCCAGGCGCGTCAGATGCGCGCCGATGCCATTGCCCTGGAACAAGCCGGTGCCGCGATGATCCTACTGGAATGCGTGCCGAGCGAATTGGCGGCAGAGATCACCCAGGCGGTCAAAGTGCCGGTAATCGGCATCGGCGCGGGCTCTGCCACCGACGGCCAGGTTCTGGTCTTGCATGACATGCTCGGCCTGTCGCTGACCGGGCGAGCCCCCAAGTTCGTGAAAAACTTCATGGCAGGTAAAGACAGCATCCAGGCCGCGTTGAGCGCTTACGTCGACGAAGTCAAAGCCGTTACTTTCCCAGGCGCCGAACACGGATTCTCTGCATGAACACCGTTAAAACCGTACGAGAACTGCGCGCTGCAGTCGCCCACGCGCGCAGCGCCGGCAAGCGCATTGGCTTTGTGCCCACCATGGGCAACCTGCACAGCGGCCACGCCACCCTGGTGACCAAGGCCGCCCAGCAATCGGATTTCGTGGTGGCGAGTATCTTCGTCAACCCGTTGCAGTTCGGTGCCGGCGAGGACCTGGACAAATACCCTCGCACCTTGGCCGCCGATCAGGAAAAACTGCTGCAAGCCGGTTGCAACCTGCTGTTCGCGCCAACCGTCGAAGAAATGTACCCCGGCGGCATGACCGGCCAGACCCGCGTCAGCGTCCCGCAACTGTCCGAAGGCCTCTGCGGCGCCAGCCGCCCCGGGCACTTCGAAGGGGTAGCGACGGTGGTCAGCAAGCTGTTCAACATGGTCCAGCCGGATATGGCCGTGTTTGGCCAGAAGGACTATCAGCAACTGGCAGTGATTCGCGCCATGGTGCATGACCTGAACATGCCGATCCAGATCATCGGCGAGCCCACTGTGCGTGCCGCTGACGGCCTCGCGCTGTCCTCGCGCAACGGCTACCTCAGCGAAGAACAACGCGCCATCGCGCCGGTGCTGTACCGCAGCCTCAGCCAGATTGCCGCCGCCATCAAGGGAGGCGACCACGATTTTGCCAAACTGCGTGCCGAGCAGATCCAGCAGATCGAAGCGGCCGGATTGCGCATCGACTACCTGGAAGTGCGCCAGGGTGTACACCTGCGTCCCGCCACGCCCGAGGATCGCGATGTAGTGATCCTGGTGGCCGCGTATGTGGGCGCCACACGCCTGATCGACAACCTGCACCTGACCCTGGCCTGACCCTGCATATTCTCCCTTGAAAACAAGCGCGCCTGTTGCCCTCCCCGCTGTGCCGGTATAAAAAAGTACCGGCTACAGCGCAGACAAAGCCAAGACATATCGACACGCTAGGTTTAATGTAAACGCCCTGTGCCATTGTTGGCGCTGACCGGAACCCAACGCCTGATGAAAGACTGGACGTTCCGGATTTAGAAGTGTCCTAAAGGCAAGTCCCCGTAATAAAAAGGAAACCCGCAGCGATGGCGTATTACCGCACTCCTCATGACGTTACCGCTCTGCCCGCTTGGCAAGCGCTCGATAAACATCGCCAAGCCATGCAGGATTTCAGCATGCGCGACGCATTCAATGCCGATCCCCAGCGCTTTTCCCAATTCACCTTGAGCAGCTGCGGGCTTTTCCTCGATTACTCGAAAAACCTCATCACTGCCCAAACGCGCGCCTTGCTCGTCGACCTGGCCAATGAAGTCGGCCTTAAAGACGCGATCAACGCGCTCTACGCTGGCGAGCCGGTCAACTCCTCCGAAGGCCGTCCGGCCCTGCACACCGCACTGCGTCGCCCGGTTGGCGACAAGTTGTCGGTCAACGGCGTGAACATCATGCCGGACGTGCACAAGGTGCTGAACCAGATCACTGACCTGGTCGGCCGCATCCATGATGGCCTGTGGCGCGGTTACACCGAGAAGCCGATCACTGACGTGGTGAACATTGGCATCGGCGGCTCGTTCCTCGGCCCGGAGCTGGTCTCCGAAGCGCTGTTGTCCTACGCCCACAAAGGCGTGCGCTGCCACTACCTGGCGAACATTGACGGCAGCGAGTTCCATGAGCTGACCCAGAAGCTGCGCGCCGAGACCACGCTGTTTATCGTCTCGTCAAAATCCTTCAACACCCTGGAAACCCTGAAAAACGCCCAGGCCGCCCGCGCCTGGTACCTGGCTCAGGGTGGCTCGGAAGCCGAGCTGTATCGCCACTTCATCGCCGTCTCAAGCAACAACGCAGCGGCCGTGGCCTTCGGTATCCGCGAAGAAAACATCTTCCCGATGTGGGACTGGGTCGGCGGGCGTTACTCGCTGTGGTCGGCCATCGGCTTGCCCATCGCCCTGGCGATCGGCATGTCCAACTTCAAGGAACTGCTGTCTGGTGCCTACACCATGGACCAGCATTTCCAGAACGCCCCATTCGAAGCCAACATGCCCGTGCTGCTGGGTCTGCTGGGCGTGTGGTACGGCAACTTCTGGGGTGCGCAGAGCCACGCGATCCTGCCGTACGACCACTACCTGCGCAACATCACCAAACACTTGCAACAGTTGGACATGGAATCCAACGGCAAGAGTGTGCGCCAGGACGGTACGCCAGTGTCCACCGATACCGGCCCGGTCATCTGGGGCGGCGTAGGGTGCAACGGCCAGCACGCCTACCACCAGTTGTTGCACCAAGGGACCCAACTGATTCCGGCCGACTTCATTGTGCCGATTGTCAGCTTCAACCCGGTGTCCGACCACCATCAGTGGTTGTTCGCCAACTGCCTGTCCCAAAGCCAGGCACTGATGCTCGGCAAAACCCGCAGCGAAGCCGAAGCCGAGTTGCGTGAGAAAGGTCTCCCCGAAGCCGAAGTCCAGAAGCTGGCCCCGCACAAGGTGATCCCGGGCAACCGTCCGAGCAACACCATCGTGGTTGAACGCATCAGCCCGCGTCGCCTGGGCGCACTGGTGGCTATGTATGAACACAAGGTGTTTGTGCAAAGCGTGGTCTGGGGTATCAACGCCTTCGACCAATGGGGCGTGGAATTGGGCAAAGAGCTGGGCAAAGGCGTGTATAACCGCCTGACCGGTGCCGAAGAAACCTCGGCCGAGGATGCTTCGACCCAGGGCCTGATCAACTACTTCCGCGGTCGTCACCGCGGCTGAAGCCGGTACACCAAGGCCAACGTCCGTTTGGACGTTGGCCTTGTACCCTCCCCCCACTGCGTGCATCTTTATGACTTGTCGCCAAAACAAGAATAAGGACCGCTCATGTTCGATATCAGCACATTCCCCAACGCCGATGCCGTCCGCCAGGCCGCGCAGCTCAGTCAAGCCGACTACCAGCGCCTTTATCGCCAATCCATCGAGCAACCCGACACCTTTTGGGCAGAACAGGCCAAAAGCTTTCTCGACTGGATCACACCCTGGCACACCGTCCAGCATTCAGACATTCACACCGGCGCCGCCCAATGGTTTGCCGGCGGCCAACTGAACGTCAGCTACAACTGCATCGACCGTCACCTGACGCAACGCGCCGACCAGACGGCCTTCATCTGGGAAGGCGATGATCCGACACGGTCTGCAAAAATCACCTACCGCCAGCTCCATCAAAACGTCAGCCGCCTGGCCAATGTGTTGAAAAACCGTGGCGTGAAAAAAGGCGACCGCGTGTGCATCTACATGCCGATGATCCCGGAAGCCGCCTACGCAATGCTGGCCTGCACACGCATTGGCGCGGTGCACTCGGTGGTTTTTGGCGGGTTCTCACCGGACGCCCTGCGTGACCGTATTCTCGACGCCGACTGCCGCACCGTGATTACCGCCGACGAAGGCGTGCGCGGCGGTAAACCGGTGGCGCTGAAAAAGAACGTCGACCAGGCCCTGGCCAGCTGCCCGAACGTCAGCACCGTGCTGGTGGTGGAGCGCACCGGCGCTGACGTTGCCTGGCACGAAGGCCGCGATCTCAAGTACCAGCAAGCTCTGGATGCCGCCAGCGACGACTGCCCGCCCGAGCCCATGGACGCCGAAGACCCGCTGTTCATCCTCTACACCTCCGGCAGCACCGGCAAACCCAAAGGCGTGCTGCACACCACCGGCGGCTACCTGCTGCAAGCGGCGATGACCTTCAAGTACGTGCTCGATTACCGCGACGGCGAAGTGTTCTGGTGCACCGCCGACGTCGGTTGGGTGACCGGCCACAGCTACATCGTGTACGGCCCGCTGGCCAATGGCGCTACCTCGCTGATGTTCGAAGGCGTGCCGAGCTACCCGGACAGCTCGCGCTTCTGGCAGGTGATCGACAAACATCAGGTGAACATCTTCTACACCGCGCCCACCGCCCTGCGCGCCCTGATGCGTGAGGGTCACGGGCCACTGGAGAATACCTCCCGCGCCAGCCTGCGCCTGCTGGGCAGTGTCGGCGAGCCGATCAACCCCGAAGCCTGGGACTGGTACTTCAACGCCGTCGGTGAACAACGCTGCCCGATTGTCGACACGTGGTGGCAGACCGAAACCGGCGGCATCATGCTCAGCCCCCTGGTCAGCGCCCAGCGGATCAAGCCCGGCTGCGCAACCCAGCCGATGTTTGGCGTGCAGCCGGTGCTGCTGGATGAGCAAGGCAAGCCAATCAGCGGCGCCGGCAGTGGCGTGCTGGCGATCAAGGCCAGCTGGCCGGGGCAGATTCGCAGCGTCTACGGCGACCCGCAGCGCATGATCGACACCTATTTCAAACCCTACCCTGGCTACTACTTCACGGGGGACGGCGCACGCCGCGATGAGGACGGTGACTACTGGATCACCGGGCGCATCGACGATGTGATCAACGTGTCCGGCCACCGCATCGGCACTGCCGAGGTGGAAAGCGCGCTGGTGTTGCATGACCAAGTGGCCGAAGCCGCCGTGGTGGGCTATCCCCACGACGTCAAAGGCCAGGGGATTTATGCCTTCGTCACCCCAATGAATGGGGTTGAACCCAGCGATGCGTTGAAGAAAAACCTGCTTGAGCTGGTCAGCAAGGAAATCGGCAGCTTTGCCAAGCCGGAACTGATCCAATGGGCGCCGGCCTTGCCGAAAACCCGATCCGGCAAGATCATGCGGCGGATTCTGCGCAAAATCGCCTGCAATGAACTGGACAGCCTGGGTGACACCTCGACACTGGCCGACCCCAGCGTCGTGGATGGCCTGATCGACAAACGCCTGAACCGCTAGGAACCCTCGAGTCGCCATGGAATTTATCCGCAACCGTATCGAAACCCAGTTGATGAGCCTCACCGGCCTGTCGCTGGGCCAGCTGGACCTGGAAAACCCCAAGGGCGATCCAGGCCTGTTCGGGCCGGACTCGGTCAGTTGGCAGGTCCATGGCGATTTCAGCAGCATGTTGATTGGTGGCATCAGCGCCTTGATGCTGCAAGCCTTGCACCCGCTGGCACTGGCGGGTGTGTGGGACCACTCGAATTTTCGCCAGGACATGCTTGGGCGCTTACGGCGCACCTCGCAGTTTATTTCCGGCACCACGTTCGGCTCGCGCAAAGACGCCGAATGGCTGATCGAAAAAGTGCGCACCATTCACCTGCAAGTGACGGGGCATGCCCCGGACGGGCGACCTTACGCGGCCAGTGATCCGGCGCTGCTGACGTGGGTGCATGTGGCGGAGGTCAGCAACTTCCTCGCGGCCCACCTGCGTTACTGCAACCCGCGCCTTTCGGGTCGGGATCAGGACCGCTACTACAGTGAAATTGCGTTGGTGGCCGAACGCTTGGGCGCGCGGCATGTTCCGCGTTCACGGCAGGAAATTTCGGATTACCTGGCACGCGTTCGTCCGCAACTGCTGTGCGACGAGCGCAGCCGCGAAGTGTTGCGTCTGCTGCTCAATGCACCGTCACCCAGCACGCTGGCCAAACCTTTTGGCGCGCTGATGATGCAGGCGGGGATCGACTTGCTGCCGGACTGGGCAAGCAGCCTGCTCGGGCAACACCAAAGCCCGCTGCAACGGCAAATGGTCCGCGCCGGGGTCAAGCGCAGTGCGCCGTTGCTGCGCTGGGCGATGCGCAATGGCTCGGTGCAGCGTGCCCATCGGCGGATGGGGTTGATGTAGGCCGGCGCCTATAGCTGTTAAACTCCGCGCCCCATTTACAGCAAGGCGCGCTCCATGACTCCCTTGAATCAGGCGCTGCGCGCCGCCCTCGATTATCGCCAAGACCTGATCAACGAGTTGCACGCCCAAGGCACTGACTGCTACCGCTTGTTTCATGGCAGCCAGGAAGGCGCCGGCGGCCTGACTATCGACCGTTACGGCCCACAGTTGCTGGTGCAGAGTTTCCATCAATCCCTGGAAACAGCTGACCTCTTGGACCTGCACCAACTGATCAACCAGTTCATGGGCCTGGAATTGCTGCTGGTCTACAACGATCGCTCCCGTGGCAACTCGCGCATCGACCGTGAAGACACGGTGTACCGCGCCGAGCCTGCCGCGCTGGTAGACCTGGTTGGCCACGAATGGGGCCTCAATTATCGCGTGCGTGGGCGCCACGCCGGGCAAGACCCGCTGCTGTTCCTGGACCTGCGCAACACCCGCGGCTGGGTCAAGGCGCACAGCGCCGGCAAGAGCGTGCTCAACCTGTTCGCCTACACCTGCGGCGTCGGCCTGAGCGCGGCGGCCGGTGGCGCGCGTGAGGTGTGCAACCTGGACTTCGCCGAGGGCAACCTGGCGGTCGGTCGCGAAAACGGTCTGCTCAACCCACAATTGCCAACCATGGAATTCGTGCAGTCCGACTACTTCCCGGCGATTCGCCAACTGGCGGGCTTGCCGATCACTCAACGTCGCGGGCAGAAACTGCCGAGCTATCCACGCCTCGAGCAGCGCCAATATGACCTGGTATTGCTCGACCCACCGGCATGGGCCAAGAGCGCCTTCGGCACCGTTGACCTGTTGCGTGACTACCAGAGCCTGCTCAAGCCTGCGCTGCTCGCGACGGCCGACAATGGCGTGCTGATCTGCTGCAACAACTTGGCGAAAGTCAGCATGGATGACTGGCGCGAACAGGTGCTGCGTTGCGCTGAGAAAGCCGGCCGCCCGGTACGCGATTGGCAAATCATGACGCCGGGCGCCGACTTCCCTTCCCAGGACCAGCAGCCACCGTTGAAAACCCTCATCCTGCAGCTGTAGTACTTTTCCCAAGAGGCCCGGTGCTTCGGAACCGAAATCCCGTGCCATACTCCAAGGCACTCCTGTTCGACATAGATGGCGTCACTCATGCCCAAAGGATTGATCCGCGCCGCTGGCGCCTTGTTGACCGCCCTGGCTCTGTACAGCTTGCTGGGTTTTCTGATTCTGCCGGGCATCGCCCTTCGTATTGCCAATCAACAGCTGGCCCATTACGCCACGGTGCCGGCACGCATCGAGCGTATCGAACTCAATCCGTTCAGCCTGGAAGTGACAGCCTGGGGCTTGAAAATCGGCGAACCGGGCAAGGAGCAAGTGGGTTTCGAGCGTCTCTACGCCAACCTGCAGATCGACAGCCTCTGGACTCGTGCCCTGCACCTGGCCGATGTGCAACTCGATCAACCCAAGACTGAGCTGCTGTTCAACAAGTCCGGCCAGCTGAACCTGGCGCAGTTGTTCAAGCTGCCGCCGAGCGAACCGACCCCGGCCGACCCGAACGCCAAGCCATTCCCGCTGCGCATCGACAGCATCAAGCTGGCGGGCGGCTATGTGCATTTTCAAGACCTGCGTCCCAGCGAACCGATCGAATTCCTTTACGACAAACTCGACTTTGAACTGAAAAACCTCAGCACCTTGCCGGAAGACAACGCCGACATGACGCTGGTGGCCGCCGGCCCCGAGGGTGGGCAGATCGACTGGAAAGGCAACTTCAGCCTGGTACCGATCACGTCCGAGGGCACGCTGAAAGTCACCGACGGCAAGATGAAAGCCTGGTGGCCGTATGTCCGTGACGCCGTGCCGCTTGTGCTGGAAGACGGTGTGCTGAATTTCAGCACCCACTACACATTCAGCCTCGCCAAAGAAACCGAACTGAACCTGACCAACACGGCGGCCAGCATTGCGCCGTTTGCTATCAAGGCGCCCGATGGCCGCCCATTGATGCGCCTGGAACGCTTGGACGTCAGTGACACCACGGTGGACCTGGCCAAGCAGCACGTGGTGGTCGGCAAGATTCGCAGCAACAAGCTGGAAACCTGGGCCGCGCGCGAAGCCGATGGGCAATTGGACTGGCAAAAACTGTTCGCCAGCCAACCGAGCAAACCGGCCAAGGCGCCCGAGCCCGCCACTGCGCCGGCGACGGCCGACTCGCCAAAGGCTGAACCGGCCGCGCCTAGCAAGCCCTGGCAGGTACTGCTCAAGGATGTGCAGCTGCGTAACTATCAGGTGCACCTGGCCGACCGTCAGGCCAAACCTGCGGTAGCGCTGGAACTGGGGCCCTTGAACGTCGATGTGCAGAACTTCGACAGCCTTAACCAAAGCCCGTTTACCTTGAAGGTCGACTCCGGCCTGGGTAAACAAGGCAAGATCCAGGCAACCGGCGAGGTCAATCTCAACCCGGTCAGCGCCAAACTCAAAGTGAATACCCAGGACATCGACCTGCGGGTTGCTCAGTCCTATATCAGCCCGTTCATTCGGCTGGAACTGCGCAGCGGTATGTTGGGCAGCAATCTGGATGTGAACCTCAAGAGCACCGAGCCCTTGGCGCTTCAGGTCACCGGCCGCGCCCAGGTCGACCAATTGCACACCCTGGACACGCTCAAGACCCGCGACTTCCTCAAATGGCAGCGCCTGGTGCTCGAAGGTGTCAATTATCTACACGGCGACAGCCTGTCGATCGACAAGGTCAACCTGCTGCAACCGTACGCGCGCTTCATGATCAATGATGACCGCACCACCAACATCGATGACCTGTTGATCCCGCAGCCGGCCGACAGTGGCGCCAAATCGGCAGCCAAGCCGGCGGCCAGCAAAGATAAGCCGCTGGGCATCCATATAGGGCAGATCGCGATCAATGACGGCTCGGCCAACTTTGCCGACTTCAGCCTCACGCCCAACTTTGCCACGGCCATTCAACAGCTCAACGGGCAGATCGGCACCATTGACAGTCGCCAAGCCAAACCGGCCAGCGTCGACATCAAGGGCAAGGTGGATCGCTATGCGCCAGTGACCATCAAAGGCAGCGTGAACCCGTTTGATCCGATGGCGGCGCTGGATATCGCCACCAGCTTCAAACGCGTCGAGTTGACCACGTTGACGCCGTACTCCGGCAAGTTCGCCGGTTTCCGCATCCGCAAGGGCAGGCTTAACCTGGACCTGCATTATGTGATCACCAAAGGCCAATTGAAGGCTGAAAACAAAGTGGTGGTTGAGCAACTGCAACTGGGTGAGAAAGTCGACAGCGCCGACGCCGTGGATTTGCCGATTCGCCTGGCCATCGCCCTGCTCAAGGACTCCGACGGCAAGATCTCCATCGAACTGCCGGTCACCGGCGACCTGAACAACCCGCAATTCAGTGTGATGCCGATTGTCTGGCAAACCCTGCGTAACCTGGTGGTGCGCGCGGCGACGGCGCCGTTCAAGTTCATCGGTGGGCTGGTGACGGGCGGAGGCTCGGAAGACTTGGGCAATGTGTCGTTCGCCCCAGGCTCCAGCGAGTTGAACAAAGACGCTCAAGGCGCGCTGGACACCCTGGCCAAGGCACTCAAAGAGCGCCCTACCCTGCGTCTTGAAATCGAAGGCACGGCGGCTGCCAGCAGTGACGGCCCCTTGCTCGCTGCCGAGCGACTGGAACGTGAATATCAGTACAACTACTACAAGATACTGCAGCGCCGTGGCGATAAGGTTCCGGCCCAGGCTTCGCTGCTGGTCGTACCCGAGAAGGAAAAAGCGCCATTGCTGGAAGGCATCTACCGCACCCGCCTGAAACAGCAACCGCCGGCCGAGTGGAAAGACTTGAGCAGCGATGAACGCACCGCGAAGCTGCGTGACGGGCTGATCAAGTTCTGGGGCGCCAGTGATGTACTGCTGCGTCAACTGGGGCAAGACCGAGCCAGTGCCATCAAGGACTACCTGGTGGACAAGGGCCAGCTGGAAGATGACCGGGTGTACTTCATTGATGCCAACCTGGGACAGGCGGAAAAGGATGGCCGGGTGGTGACCCCAATGCATCTGGATGCTGAGTAACACCTGAGCGACACCCATCCAAACGTGGGAGCTGGCTGGCCTGCGATGCACACACCTGGATCACTCAGTTGAATCGAGGTGATGCTATCGCGGGCCAGCCAGCTCCCACATTTGTGTGTAATCGACTTGGGTTTTTTTCTGCTCAGAATAGAACAGGCCCCGACACAAGTGCCGGGGCCTGTAATGACCACATCCGTGTGGTCGGTCGCATGAACTCCAGAGGTGCCTTGGGTGGATATCTAACTCACCCTAAGCCGCCGCCATTCAGTTCAGACGAACAGTGGAGCGTTACTCTGCTTTCAGGCCATCGGCCGATACAGCTTTAACGCCTTTGATTTTCTTGGCGATATTCACCGCGGTGGTTTTCTGTGCTTCAGTCACTGCGACGGAAGAGGACAGAGACACTACGCCTTTGTTGGTTTCGACTTTGATGTCGGTGCCAGGAATGCCTTTCTCGGTTACCAGGTCAGCTTTTACTTTGGTGGTGATCCAGGTATCGGAAGTGGCGCCCTTGGCGTCAGCTGCTGCGCCTTTGGTTTTGTCGACGTTGTCGGCTTTAGTTGCGCCGCCTGCCAGCAGGCCGTCAGCAGATACAGCGGTCACACCTTTGATGCGCTTGGTGATTGCTACTGCAGTGGCTTTCTGCGAATCAGAGATCGCTACGGTCGACGACAGGGAAACCACACCTTTGTTGGTTTCAACCTTGATGTCCGAACCAGGAATGCCTTTCTCGGTCAGCAGGTCAGCTTTGACTTTGGTGGTGATCCAAGTATCCGAAGTGGATTCTTTGGCTTTGGTCACTTCGCCAGCGGCCATGGTCATTGGAGCTTGGGAAGTCTGAGCAAAGGCCACGTTAGCACCCATGGCCAGGGTCAGAGCGGTAGCAGTAGCGAGAGCGAACTTCTTCATACGAGTAACTCCTGTTTTATTGAAAGTCTGCAGTGGGTAAACCTTGATGCTGCAGCGTTAACAGGGTTATTGCAGGCAGTGTGCCAAGTCACGCTTTCGAATTAAATCCTTATAAAACAATGACTTATAAAAAGCGCCAATCTTCGGAATCGTGCAACTTGCATGAAGCAGACCGTCCTTGCATGCAAGTTGCGGCTTTTGGGATTTACTAAGCATCTGATTTATCGGCATTTTCCCACGCGCATAAAAAAAGGACTCCGAAGAGTCCTTTTTTCAGCATGAGGCCGGGGTAATTAAACGCCCGAAGCCTTGGCTGCTGCTACGTCCTTGATGGACAGCTTGATACGGCCGCGGTTGTCCACGTCCAGTACCAGCACTTCCACTTCCTGACCTTCTTTGAGAATGTCGGTCACTTTCTCAACACGAGCGTCGCTCAGCATGGAGATGTGAACCAGACCGTCTTTGCCCGGCAGGATGTTGACGAATGCGCCGAAGTCGACGATGCGTTCAACTTTACCGACGTAGATCTTGCCGATCTCGGCTTCTGCGGTGATACCCAGAACGCGCTGACGTGCAGCTTCTGCAGCTTCTTTGGTTTCGCCGAAGATCTTGATAGAGCCGTCGTCTTCGATGTCGATCGAAGCCTTGGTCTCTTCACAGATCGCACGAATGGTCGCGCCGCCTTTACCGATAACATCACGGATTTTGTCGGTGTCGATTTTCATCGCGATCATGGTCGGAGCATTTTCCGACAGCTCGGTGCGCGACTGACCAATGATCTGGTTCATCTGGCCGAGGATGTTCAGCCGCGCTTCCAGGGCTTGGCCCAGAGCGATTTCCATGATCTCTTCGGTGATGCCCTTGATCTTGATGTCCATCTGCAGCGCGGTAACACCTTTAGCGGTACCGGCTACTTTGAAGTCCATGTCGCCCAGGTGGTCTTCGTCGCCCAGGATGTCGGTCAGGATGGCGAACTTCTCGCCTTCTTTAACCAGGCCCATGGCGATACCGGCAACCGGTGCCTTCATCGGCACACCAGCGTCCATCAGCGCCAGGGAAGCACCGCAGACCGAAGCCATGGAGCTGGAACCGTTGGACTCGGTGATTTCCGACACCACACGGATGGTGTACGGGAACACGTCGGCAGCAGGCAGCATGGCTGCAATCGAACGACGGGCCAGACGGCCGTGACCGATTTCGCGACGACCAGCACCACCCATGCGACCACACTCACCTACCGAGAACGGAGGGAAGTTGTAGTGCAGCATGAACGGGTCTTTTTTCTCGCCTTCCAGGGTGTCCAGCAGCTGTGCGTCACGGGCAGTACCCAGCGTTGCAACTACCAGAGCCTGAGTTTCACCACGGGTGAACAAGGCCGAACCGTGGGTCTTCGGCAGAACGCCGACTTCGATGTTCAGCGGACGTACGGTGCGCGTGTCGCGACCATCGATACGCGGCTTGCCGTTAACGATGTTTTCGCGAACGGTGCGGTATTCGATTTCACCGAAGGCAGCTTTGACGTCGCTGGAAGAAGGCTGGCCTTCTTCGCCGGACAGCTTGGCCACAACCTGTTCCTTCAGCTCGCCCAGGCGAGCGTAGCGGTCGGCCTTGACGGTGATGGTGTAGGCGTCGGAGATCGCAGCGCCGAACTCGGAGCGGATAGCACCCAGCAGTTCAGTCGCTTCGGCTTGTGGAGCCCAGGTCCAAGTCGGCTTGGCAGCTTCGGCGGCCAGTTCTTTAACAGCGTTGATCACAACCTGGAACTCGTCGTGAGCAAACAGTACCGCGCCCAGCATCTGGTCTTCGGTCAGCTCTTTGGCTTCCGATTCAACCATCAACACGGCTTCCGACGTACCGGCAACGACCATGTCCAGGCTCGACGCTTTCTGTTGTTCGTAAGTCGGGTTCAGCAGGTAGCCGGTGCTTTCGTGGAAAGCAACGCGAGCTGCGCCGATCGGACCATCAAAAGGAATACCGGAGATGGCCAGGGCAGCCGAAGTACCGATCATCGCAGCGATGTCCGGATCGGTCTTCTTGCTGGTGGAAACGACGGTGCAGACAACCTGCACTTCGTTCATGAAGCCTTCTGGGAACAGCGGACGGATCGGACGGTCGATCAGTCGGGAAGTCAGGGTTTCTTTTTCGGAAGGACGGCCTTCGCGCTTGAAGAAACCGCCAGGGATCTTACCGGCAGCGTAAGTCTTTTCCTGGTAGTGAACAGAAAGAGGGAAGAAGCCTTTGCTTGGGTCAGCGGTCTTGGCGCCAACAACGGTCACCAATACGGTAACGTCGTCGTCAACGGTGACCAGCACTGCGCCGGAGGCTTGACGGGCGATACGGCCTGTCTCGAGGGTAACGGTCGACTGACCGAACTGGAATTTTTTGATAACCGGGTTCACGGTGTCCTACCTTCTTTGTGGCTCTTGGGGAACTTGTCTTCTTGCGAAATTCTTGGGCAATGCCGGGAATCGGCCCGACGCTCGTCCAGGGTAAAACGTGTATCCAGATAAAACTTGAGGCTGGGAGCCTGCCATGGGCCAGCGGGAATCCCACTGACACACGGCAGACAACCAACCTCTAGCGCAATCGCTGATTAGCGACGCAGACCCAGGCGACCGATCAGAGCCTGATAACGACCCAGATCCTTGCCTTTCAGGTAGTCCAGCAGCTTACGGCGCTGGTTTACCATGCGGATCAGACCACGACGGGAGTGGTGATCTTTACCGTTGGCCTTGAAGTGACCTTGCAGCTTGTTGATGTTGTGAGTCAGCAGTGCAACTTGCACTTCTGGCGAACCAGTGTCACCAACAGCTTGCTGATAGTCAGCTACGATTTGTGCTTTTTCTTGAACGTCGAGAGCCATGAGGCAATCCTTTTTTCAGGAAACCACCCAAAGGGTGATCTCAACAGGCCAGGGACAAATCCCTGTATCTAAAAATGAGTGTTGACCGTGCCTGTTAACAGCCACACTCGTTCGGTCATTCTGACCGAATCAGTCGACGCGGCGCGATGCGCCCGTCTTCGCTCACTTCACCGATACCGATGAAGCGACCGTTATGATCCTGTACCCGCACCATACCGAACTTCGGAGCATCCGGGGCACGTACCGGTTGGCCATTGAGCCAGTAGAACGCGCTGTGCTCCGAGAAGTGCAGCAATGGCCAATCCAGCAAACCGCTGTCCGATGGCATCAGGAAGCGATCAACTGCTTCATTGCCGCCTTCGGCATGTACTGCTTCCAACTCTTCCAGCGTGACCGTCTGGGCCAGACTGAAAGGACCGGCCTGGGTGCGTCGCAATTCTGCAACGTACGCGCCGCAACCGAGCTTTTCACCAATATCTTCCACCAGGGTACGGATATAGGTGCCTTTGCTGCAGTCCACGGCCAAGCGGGCAGTGTCGCCTTCATGGGCGAGCAATTCCAAGCGCGCAATAGTAACAGAACGCGGTTCGCGCTCCACTACTTCACCCGCACGTGCCAGCTTGTACAGAGGCTGGCCATCACGCTTGAGGGCCGAGTACATCGGCGGTATCTGACTGATTTGCCCACGAAAACCGGGTAAAGCAGCTTCAATATCAGCACGACCAACGGTCACGTCACGAACCTGCAGAACATCACCCTCGGCATCGGCCGTGGTGGTGGTCTTGCCCAGTTGCATCAGGGTTTCGTAACCCTTGTCGGAATCGAGCAGGTATTGCGAGAACTTGGTCGCCTCACCAAAGCACAACGGCAGCACGCCGGTGGCCAGGGGGTCGAGACTGCCGGTGTGCCCGGCCTTCTCGGCATTGAGCAGCCAGCGAACTTTCTGCAAGGCAGCATTGGAGGTAAAGCCAATGGGCTTGTCGAGCAGAATGATGCCGCTGACGTTGCGACGGATACGTTTGACCTGAGCCACCGCTTACTCCTTGGCGTCTTCAGGTGTGGACGGGTGCTGGCTGTCTTCAGCCACGGCGCGCTCGATCAGCGCCGACAGGTGCGCACCACGCACGACGCTTTCGTCGTAGTGGAAGTGCAACTGAGGCACGCTGCGCAGCTTCATTTCGCGGGCCAACTGCATGCGCAGGAAACCTGCAGCCGAGTTGAGCACCTTGATGCTTTGCGCGATTTCTTCGCTGCTGTCCTGGCCCATCACGGTGATGAAGATCTTCGCGTGACCTACGTCGCGGCTCACTTCAACGGCGGTGATGGTGACCAGGCCAACGCGTGGGTCTTTGACTTCGCGACGGATCAGTTGGGCCAGCTCGCGCTGCATCTGATCGCCGATACGCTGGGTACGGCTGTATTCTTTTGCCATGTCTTGTTACCTGTTACTGCCACACGGTGAAACCCGTGGGGTCTGAAAGCGGCAAACGCCCGGCCTGACAAAAGCCAGACCGGGCGTTGCGTTTAGAGTCCGTACGCTGCGCGGGGCATCTGCATGCCCACGCGCCGCGTGGCTCCGGAAGTGCGCGAGTTAGAGGCTGCGAGCAACCTGAACCTTCTCGTAGACTTCGATCTTGTCGCCAGCTTTGACGTCGTTGTAGCTCTTGACGCCGATACCGCATTCCATGCCGGCACGCACTTCGGAAGCGTCATCCTTGAAGCGGCGCAGGGATTCCAGCTCGCCTTCGAAGATAACGATGTCTTCACGCAGTACACGGATTGGACGGTTACGGTGCACAACACCTTCGATAACCATGCAACCGGCGATCGCGCCGAATTTCGGCGAGCGGAACACGTCACGCACCTCGGCAACACCCAGGATATTCTCCCGAACGTCGCTGCCAAGCATACCGGTAAGGGCTTTCTTGACGTCTTCGATGATGTCGTAGATGACGTTGTAGTAACGCATGTCCAGGCCTTCCTGCTCGACGATCTTGCGAGCGCCAGCATCGGCACGCACGTTGAAGCCGAACAGTACAGCGTTGGAAGCCAGTGCCAGGTTGGCGTCGGACTCGGTGATACCACCGACACCGCCACCGACAACGCGCACTTGCACTTCGTCGTTACCCAGGCCGTTCAAGGCGCCGTTCAACGCTTCGAGAGAACCACGGACGTCAGATTTGAGGACGATGTTAAGCGTCTTCTTCTCTGCCTGGCCCATGTTTTCGAAGATGTTTTCCAGCTTGCCGGCGTGAGCACGGGCCAGTTTGACTTCGCGGAACTTGCCTTGACGGAACAGAGCCACTTCACGGGCTTTCTTCTCGTCGGCTACTACGCTCATCTCATCGCCAGCGTCCGGGGTACCGTCCAGGCCGAGAATCTCGACAGGGATGGAAGGACCGGCTTCCTTGATTGGCTTGCCGTTCTCGTCGAGCATGGCACGTACACGGCCGTAGTTCGAACCGACCAGCACCATGTCGCCTTGGCGCAGCGTACCGTCTTGAACCAGAACGGTTGCAACCGGGCCACGACCTTTGTCGAGACGCGATTCAACCACAACACCGCGACCCGGGGCCGATGGCGTTGCTTTCAGTTCGAGCACTTCAGCTTGCAGCAGGACCGCTTCGAGCAGTTCGTCTACACCGGTACCGACTTTTGCCGAGACCGAAACGAACGGCGTATCACCGCCCCACTCTTCGGACGTCACACCGTGAACCGACAGCTCGCTACGGATGCGATCGAGATCGGCGCCCGGCTTGTCGATTTTGTTCACGGCAACAACCAGTGGAACACCAGCGGCCTTGGCGTGCTGGACAGCTTCAATGGTCTGCGGCATCACGCCGTCGTCCGCTGCAACCACCAGAATCACGATGTCAGTCGCCTTGGCACCACGGGCACGCATTGCGGTAAACGCGGCGTGACCAGGGGTGTCGAGGAAAGTGACCATGCCGCGTTCGGTTTCAACGTGGTATGCACCGATGTGCTGGGTGATACCGCCGGCTTCGCCAGCAGCTACCTTGGCACGACGGATGTAGTCGAGCAGCGAGGTCTTACCGTGGTCAACGTGGCCCATTACGGTCACAACTGGCGCACGGGAGAACGACTCACCTTCAAACTTCAGGGACTCGGCCAGGGAATCTTCCAGGGCGGTGTCGCTGACCAGGGTCACTTTGTGGCCCAGCTCTTCAGCAACCAGTTGGGCAGTTTCCTGGTCCAGTACCTGGTTGATGGTCGCTGGAGTACCCAGTTTGAACATGAACTTGATGATTTCAGCAGCCTTGACCGACATCTGATTGGCGAGATCGCCAACCGTGATGGTCTCGCCGATCTGCACATCACGCACGACAGGGCCCGTTGGGCTCTGGAAACCGTGGGCGTTGCGCTTTTTCAGCTTGGCCTTGCCGCGACCACCACGACGGAAGCCATCGCTTTCTTCGTCGGTAGTACGTGGAGCAACGCGTGGAGCAGGCGCTTTCTCTTTGACCGAGGCACGATGTGGAGCGTTTTTACGCTCGCCATCGCCACCACCACCGCGACGATTGTTATCGTCGGCACGTGGTTTGTCCGGACGACGAGGCTCGTCGCGCTTGCGAGCGTCTGCTGCAGGAGCAGGTGCAGCGGCAACCGGAGCAGCCTCACGCACAGCTTCAACAGGCGCTACAGGAGCGGCGACCGCGTCAGTACCAGCAGGTTGCGCAGCAGCAGGCTGGCGGCGCGCTTCTTCTTCGGCGCGACGCTTGGCTTCTTCTTCAGCCTTCTGACGAGCAGCATTCTCTACTGCGCGACGTTCATCCAGTTCGCGTTTGCGCTCGGCTTCGATTTCTTCCGGGCTGCGCTGTACGAAGACTTTCTTCTTGCGTACTTCAACGCTGATGCTCTTGCTACCAGCAACACGCAGGGTGCTGGTGGTTTTGCGCTGCAATGTAATCTTGCGCGGTTCTTCCACTTTCGCCTTGTGGCTGCTCTTCAAGTGAGTCAGCAAAGACTGCTTCTCACTGTCGCTCACACCTTCATCGGCGGCGGTGTGCGGCAGACCTGCCTCACGCATCTGCTGCAACAGGCGCTCTACCGGTGTTTTGACCTCATCGGCCAGTTGTTTCACCGTGACTTGCGTCATGCACTTCTCTCCTCAGGCCGCGCCTAGTTACTCGAACCAATGGGCTCGGGCGGCCATGATCAACTTGCCGGCACGATCATCGTCAATGCCGTCGATGTCGAGCAGATCGTCAATAGACTGCTCGGCCAGGTCTTCGCGGGTAATTACGCCGCGCACCGCCAGTTCCATCGCCAAATCCTTGTCCATACCCTCAAGCGAGAGCAGGTCTTCGGCCGGATGGGCGTCTGCCAGCTTTTCCTCAGTAGCGATGGCTTTAGTCAACAAACGATCCTTGGCCCGAGCGCGAAGCTCGTTGACGGTGTCTTCGTCAAAGCCGTCGATGTTGAGCATTTCTTCCAACGGTACGTAGGCAATCTCTTCCAGGCTGGTGAAGCCTTCATCTACCAGCACCTGCGCCAGGTCTTCGTCGACTTCCAGCTCGTCGATGAAGTTGCGCAGGATGTCACCGGTTTCAGCTTGCTGCTTAGCCTGGATGTCCGATTCGGTCATCACGTTCAGGGTCCAGCCGGTCAGTTGGCTGGCCAGACGCACGTTCTGACCACCACGACCAATGGCCTGAGCCAGATTATCTGCGCCAACGGCGATGTCCATTGCATGGGCATCTTCGTCAACGATAATTGCCGCCACTTCAGCCGGCGACATGGCGTTAATTACGAACTGCGCCGGGTTATCGTCCCACAGGACGATGTCCACACGCTCACCGCCCAACTCGCCCGACACTGCCTGGACGCGCGAACCGCGCATACCAATGCAAGCGCCCTGCGGGTCGATGCGTTTGTCCTTGGAGCGGACCGCGATCTTGGCGCGCGAACCCGGGTCGCGGGACGCAGCCATGACTTCGATCAGGCCTTCGGCAATTTCCGGCACTTCGATACGGAACAGCTCGATCAGCATTTCCGGCGCGGTACGCGACAGGATCAGCTGAGGGCCGCGGTTCTCGGTGCGGATTTCCTTGAGCAGCGCACGCAGACGCACGCCGACACGGAAGGTTTCGCGAGAGATGATGTCTTCGCGGGCCAGCAACGCTTCAGCGTTGTTGCCCAGGTCAACGATCACGTTGTCGCGAGTAACTTTTTTCACGGTACCGGAGATGATTTCACCCAGGCGCTCGCGATAAGCGTCAACGACTTGAGCGCGCTCAGCTTCGCGAACCTTCTGCACGATGACCTGCTTAGCGGTCTGTGCAGCAATACGGCCGAATTCGATCGATTCGATCTTTTCTTCGACGACATCACCGACCTTGGCGCCAGGGTGCGTTTCAGCAACCTTGCTCGGCCAGGTTTCGATGGCCGGATCATCAAGATCGGCTTCTTCGACGACCGTCCAGCGACGGAAAGTCTCATAGGCACCGGTGTGGCGGTTGATTTCCACACGCAGATCAACTTCGTCTTCAAAACGCTTTTTGGTAGCAGTGGCCAGGGCCAGCTCCAGCGCTTCAAAAATCACGTTTGCCGGTACGCCCTTTTCATTGGATACCGACTCAACAACCAGCAGTACTTCTTTGCTCATCGTACGCCTCGCCTTTCGCAAGCCATTGGATCCGCGGGATCCGCGTCTCAGTCAAAACTGGGAATAATGTTGGCCTTGTCGATCATATCGATCGGCAACAGGAATTCATGGTCTTCTACCTGCACCACGACATCCTGTTCTTCTACACCGCGCAGAAGGCCCTGAAAGTTGCGTCGCCCTTCAAAGGGAGAACGCAGCTTGATCTTCACTTGTTCACCGGCAAATTTTGCAAACTGATCAATAGTGAACAGTGGGCGTTCCATGCCAGGCGAGGAAACTTCGAGGGTGTATTCAACGGAAATCGGATCTTCAACATCCAGGACACCGCTGATCTGACGGCTGACAATGGCACAATCGTCCACCAGCACGCCGCCCTCTTTATCGATATAAACGCGCAACATTGAGTGGCGACCTTGAGCCGAAAACTCAATACCCCAGCATTCATAGCCTAGGGCCACGACCACCGGGGCCAGCAAGGCCTGCAACTCTTCTAGCTTGCTCGACACCTGAACCCCCTCGTGCATGTATGTGCATGCTGTGCAAAATAAAAAAATGGGCGAAACGCCCATCCTTGAAACGCCGTCGAACAGCGGCGTTGAAAGTGTCCAGCTAACAAAAAGCCCCTTAAAAGGGGCTCCGCTAAAACTGGTTGCGGGGGCCGGATTTGAACCGACGACCTTCGGGTTATGAGCCCGACGAGCTACCAGACTGCTCCACCCCGCGACAAAGCTGGGGCGGAAGTATACGACCGATCCCTTACAGGGTCAATGTAACCTTCCACCTACAAGAAAGCCCGCAACAGCGGGCTCTCCTGATAATTGGTACCGAGAAGGGGACTCGAACCCCTACACCCTATGGGCACAACCACCTCAAGGTTGCGTGTCTACCAATTCCACCACCTCGGCAATACAGCGTTTACAACCCTTCTTACTTCTGCTCTTGAGCTGGAGGTACGTCAGTCGCTGGAGTAGCCGACTTTTGCTCTTGAAGCACCGGGACATCATCAGAAGCCGGTTTTGCTTTTGGTACTTCCAACACTGCTGGATTTGGGAGACCTACTTGAGTCAGCACATGAGCTTTCTCTTTAGCAAAGTAACCTAACCCCAAGCTGGTTATGAAGAAACCGGCGGCAAGTATAGCAGTAAACTTACTAAGAAAGGTAGAGGAACCTTGGCTTCCGAACACAGTATTTGAAGCACCTGCACCGAAAGACGCACCAGCATCCGCACCTTTACCCTGTTGCAACAAAACCAGGGCAACTACGCCCAGGGCAGCCAACAGATGAAAAACGACTACGACTGTTTCCAGCATTTTTTCAGTTTCCCGCGGCGCGACAGATCGCACCGAACTCATCTGCATTCAGGGAAGCTCCACCAATGAGCCCCCCATCGATATCCGGCATGCCGAACAGTTCGACCGCATTGGCCGCCTTCACGCTGCCGCCGTATAGAAGCCGCACACCTTGCGCGACTTCAGAATTCTCTGCCGCCAACTGAGCGCGGATGGCTGCGTGCACATCCTGCGCCTGTTGCGGTGTAGCAGTCAGCCCGGTGCCAATGGCCCAGACCGGCTCGTAAGCAATGACTGCCTTTGCAAACGCACCAACACCCAGCTCCTCGATGATGCTGCCCAGCTGACGCGAGACAACTTCAAGAGTCTTGCCCGATTCACGCTGCTCCAGGGTCTCCCCTATGCACAACACTGGAATCAAGCCACAAGCCTGTGCTGCTGCGAACTTGCGATTGAGCGTCCCATCACGCTCGCCCATCATCTGACGGCGCTCGGAGTGCCCGACAAGCACATAGGAACAACCCGCATCTACCAGCTGACTCGGCGAAATCTCGCCGGTCAACGCACCTTGCATGGGCTCCACCGCAGAGTTCTGCGCGCCGACCTGAATCGACTTACCTTTCAAGCCATCAACAACCTGGTTGATATGCAAGCAAGGCGGGAAAACCGCAACATCAACACCGCTAGGCAAGGCCAAGTGACGAAGGCCATTGATCAGCTCAGCGACACTGGCGCGGGTACCGTGCATCTTCCAGTTACCAGCTACCATAGTGCGACGCATGCTGTACCTCGTCGGTCAAAGTGGGCGCAGATGTTACCCAACCACATCATCACTGGCAAGCCGAATTCAGGCGCAAATTTCAGTTACCAGTTTTGCCAGGTCTTCGGCATGGCCACGAACCTGTGTTTCGTCTTCACCTTCGACCATGACTCGCACCAGAGGCTCTGTGCCGGACTTGCGCAACAGCACCCGCCCACGCCCCGCCATTGCCAGGGTCACGCGCTCGCATGCGTCTTTGACAGCTGGGTGCTCAATCGGGTTTTCGCCACCGGCAAAACGCACATTGAGCAGAACCTGCGGGCACTTACGCAGCGCCTGTCGCGCCTGAGCGAGACTCTCTTCACGGCGACGCAACGACAACAACACTTGCAGAGCAGCAATGATGGCATCGCCCGTAGTGGTGTGCTGGAAGCAGACAACATGCCCGGAGTTTTCACCCCCCACCTGCCAGTTACGCTCCAGCAGCTCGGCGATCACATACCGGTCACCGACGTTGGCGCGTACGAACGGAATACCCAGCTCAGCCAGAGCGAGCTCAAGCCCAAGATTACTCATCAATGTGCCGACGACACCACCTTGCAGCTTGTTACGCTCATGCAGGTCGCGAGCAATGATAAACAGCAGGTCATCGCCATCAACCACGGTACCGGTGTGATCCACCATCAACACGCGGTCGCCATCGCCATCAAAGGCGATGCCCAGGTCGGCATGCTCAGCCAGAACGGCCGCCTGCAACTGCCCCATGTGGGTAGAGCCGCAATTATCATTGATGTTCAAGCCGTTCGGTTGCGCCGACAGCACCGTCACGTCCGCACCCAGCTCTTTGAACACACTTGGAGCCACCTTATAGGTTGCACCGTGGGCACAGTCGATAACGATCTTCAGCCCGGCAAAATTGGTACTGCTCGGCACGCTGCTCTTGCAAAATTCGATATAACGGCCCGATGCGTCGTTGATACGCGACACCTTGCCCAACTTGCTGGACTCAACCACCGTCATCGGTGCATCCAATAACTCTTCAATCATCAACTCGATCTCGTCCGGCAACTTGGTGCCCTGGCCCGAGAAGAATTTGATGCCATTGTCATCATGGGGATTGTGCGACGCACTGATCACGATACCGGCTTCAGCGTGAAAGGTACGCGTCAGGTAAGCGATCGCAGGCGTCGGCATTGGCCCCAACAGCATCACATCAGCACCGGCGGCGGATAAACCCGCCTCCAGCGCGGATTCGAACATATAACCCGAAATACGGGTGTCCTTGCCCACCAGAATCCGGCAAGCGCCCATGCTGCGGAACGCCATGCCTGCCGCCCAGCCCAGCTTGAGCATGAAATCAGGAGTAATCGGGAATTCACCGACCCGACCGCGAATACCGTCGGTGCCAAAATATTTTTTAGTCATAAGTGCTCCGTCATTCTTATTCGGCTGATTCTACAGCGGCAATCATACGCACCACATCGACTGTCTCGGCGACATCATGCACGCGTAAAATTCGCGCGCCTTTGGTCATGGCAAGCGCAGCAAGCGCCAGACCGCCGTACAGCCGCTCGCCTACCGGGCGGTTCAAGGCCAGCCCTATCATGCTCTTGCGCGAAACACCGACCAACAAAGGCCGACCAAGGGCGTGCAGGGCTTCCATATGTTTAAAGAGGCTCAAATTGTGCTGAAGCGTCTTGGCAAAGCCAAACCCGGGATCAAGGATGATCTTATCGGCAGCGATTCCCGCCTTGGCGCACTGAGCGATCCTTTCAGCAAGAAATCCACTCACTTCACTCACCAAGTCGTCGTAATGCGGGCTGTCCTGCATGTTGCCGGGCTCTCCCAGCATATGCATCAGGCACACCGGCAGGCCGGTTGCCGCCGCGGCATCCAGAGCTCCGTCTCGTTGTAGGGAGCGCACATCGTTGATCAGGCCCGCACCCAGGCGCGCCGTCTCACGCATTACTGCCGGCGTGGATGTATCAACCGAGATGATCACATCAAGCTCGCGGGCGATACGCTCAACTATCGGTGCAACGCGCTCCAGCTCCTCCAAGGGAGAAACAACACGCGCTCCGGGGCGAGTCGATTCGCCACCAACATCAATCAACGTTGCCCCCGCCAGCACCATAGCCTCGGCGTGACGCAACGCAGCGTCCTGCTGACTGAAACGGCCGCCGTCGGAAAAGGAATCAGGAGTTACATTAAGAATGCCCATGACGTGTGTATGGGCCAAATCAAGAACCCGGTTGCCGCAAGGCAACCGGGTGGAGGACGACGCAGAAGTCATTTCAAACCTTAGTGGTCAGCCGCAGGGCCACCGATCGGGGTTTCAGGGCGTTCGTTCTGAACCACTGGCGGGGTGCCAGAGGTGCCTGAACCGCCTTCCCAGTCGCGAGGCTCACGAGGCGTACGACCGGCCATAATATCGTCGATCTGGTCGGCGTCAATGGTCTCGTACTTCATCAGCGCATCAGCCATTGCATCCAGCTTGTCGCGGTTGTCAGTCAGGATCTGCTTGGCAGTGCCGTAGCACTGGTCAATGATGCTGCGCACCTCGGAGTCGATCAGCTTGGCCGTCTCACCGGAGAAGCTGGCGCTTTGACCGCCGCCGCCACGCCCCAGGAACACTTCGCCATCTTCTTCGGCATACATCAATGGACCAAGTTTCTCCGACAAGCCCCACTTGGTCACCATGTTTCGCGCAATCTGGCTGGCGCGCATGATGTCGTTGGAGGCACCGGTGGTCACACCGTCAAAGCCCAAGGTCATTTCTTCAGCAATTCGGCCACCGTACAGCGAGCAGATCTGGCTGATCAGCGCTCGCTTGGAGAGGCTGTAACGATCCTCTTCCGGCAGGAACATGGTGACACCCAGCGCGCGACCACGAGGGATGATCGACACTTTGTAAACCGGGTCATGCTCAGGCACAACACGACCCACAATGGCGTGACCGGCTTCGTGATAAGCGGTGTTCTGCTTCTCTTTTTCAGACATGACCATGGATTTGCGCTCGGCGCCCATCATGATCTTGTCTTTTGCCAGCTCGAACTCTTTCATTTCAACGATGCGCTTACCGGTACGGGCAGCGAACAACGAAGCCTCGTTCACCAGGTTGGCAAGGTCTGCACCGGAGAAACCTGGCGTGCCACGAGCAATCACGGCAGGCGCCACGTCGTCGCCCATCGGTACTTTGCGCATGTGCACCTTCAGAATCTGTTCGCGACCGCGGATATCCGGCAGGCCAACCACCACCTGACGGTCAAAACGACCTGGACGCAGCAGCGCAGGGTCCAATACGTCAGGGCGGTTAGTCGCAGCAATGACGATGATGCCATCATTCATTTCGAAGCCGTCCATCTCAACCAGCAACTGGTTGAGGGTCTGCTCACGCTCATCGTGACCGCCGCCCATGCCAGCACCACGATGGCGACCAACAGCGTCGATTTCATCAATGAAGATGATGCACGGTGCGTGCTTCTTGGCCTGTTCGAACATATCGCGAACACGGCTGGCACCCACACCAACAAACATTTCGACGAAGTCAGAACCGGAAATGGTGAAGAACGGCACTTTGGCTTCGCCGGCAATCGCCTTGGCCAGCAAGGTTTTACCGGTACCCGGAGGACCAACCATCAATACGCCGCGTGGAATACGGCCACCCAGGCGTTGAAACTTGCCCGGATCGCGCAGGAACTCGACCAACTCACCAACATCTTCCTTGGCTTCGTCGCAACCTGCAACGTCAGCCAGGGTTGTCTTCACCTGATCCTCGGAGAGCAGGCGTGCCTTGCTCTTGCCGAAGCTCATCGGCCCACCCTTGCCTCCCGCACCGCCTTGCATCTGGCGCATGAAGAACATGAACACAGCGATAATCACCAGTATCGGGAAGCTGGCCACCAGGAGTTGAGTCCAGATGCTCTGCTGCTCAGGCTGCTTGCCTTCGACGACTACGTGGTTATCCACCAAATCGCCAATCAGACCGTTGTCCTGAATAGCCGGACGAATGGTCTTGAAGCTGTCGCCATCGTTGCGCTTGCCGGTGATCACATAGCCATCAACCGCTACGCGCTCGACCTTGCCATCCTTAACTTGCTGGATGAAGTCGGAATAGTTGAGGGTCTGCGGCTCGTTAGGGCTGGAGAAGTTGTTCATCACCGTCACCAGGACTGCCGCGATGATCAACCACAGGATCAGATTCTTTGCCATATCGTTCAATTAACTACCCTCTGAAGCAAGCTCCGCTACTGGCGCGCGCTTCGCATGATATTCACCGGCCTAACTTACTACATTACCTACAACTCTGGCAGGCGCCGTCTGTAACCCTTTGTGAAACTTTGACTACACAATATTCGTAAAGCTTCGTGACGAAAGCGATATAAAAAAACCTATCGCCTTCCTCGAATTCCTCAAAAACGCTCTTCACTCGCCGCACCTTCAACACCGCGGAAGCCGCGGCACAACAGGTATTGCTCTCGAGACCTGTCCCGAGAAGAGTCTGGCTTGCGCGTTTGCACCTTGTCGAACAACTTGCGAATGTTCTTGTGGTACTCGTCAAAACCTTCGCCCTGGAAGACTTTCACCAGAAAATCCCCACCCGGACGCAACACCCGACCCGCCAAATCCAGCGCCAGTTCACACAGGAACATTGCGCGCGGCATATCGACGGCCGGTAATCCACTCATATTGGGGGCCATGTCGGAAATCACAAGGTCTACCTGCGAATTTCCCACCGCCTCGAGGATCTCTGCGAGCACGGCGTCCTGGGTGAAGTCACCGTGAACAAAGGTCACATCCGGGATGCTGTCCATTTCCAGGATGTCGGAAGCAATCAAACGGCCCTGCCCACCAATCAGACGACTGGTCACCTGGGACCAACCACCAGGGGCCGCGCCAAGATCAATAACGCTCATGCCGGGGCGAATCAATTTGTCCTTGTCCTGGATCTCAAGGAGCTTGTAGCTGGCCCGCGAACGGTACCCGTCCTTTTGCGCCTTTTTGACGTAAGGATCGTTGAAATGCTCTTGCAGCCACTTAAGGCTAGTTTTGGAACGGGCCACGGGCCACCTCGAAAAATAAAACGGGTCGTGATTAACTGGGCGGTCCCGGACTCGCTCGGGTAAACTGGCCGCCGCTTTTTACAAGATCAGACGCAGGGGTCAGATTATGCCGCTCACTCAAGAGCAGAAGAAACAGTACAAATCCATTGGCCACCATCTGAAACCAGTTCTGATTGTGGCAGACAACGGTTTGACTGAAGGTGTGTTAGCCGAACTTGAACGCGCATTGGGCGATCACGAACTGATCAAGATCAAGGTCAACATCCTTGACCGCGAAGCGCGTTTGGCCGCCGTTGCAGAACTGTGCAAGGTCGGCAAAGCGGATCTGGTTCAGGTCATTGGCAAGATGGCACTGCTGTATCGCAAGAACTTCAGCGTCAACAAGCAACTGTCGAACGTACACCGCTTCAAGTAATAAAAGGGTCACGGGCGTGCTTCGCGCGCCCCGCCACTCCATCCTGGCGCCGGTTGCAACACCAGCACCAAGCCGGAGAACCCTAGCACAAGATAGCTGAATAGCTGCCAGCGCAACGCTTCCGGCAGCCACGTATGCACCACGCAAAACATTGCGCATGCGTACAGCGCCATCAACAGCAGTTGGCCGCGAATATCCCGCCACAAACTCCCCAAGCCTTCGGCCTTGATCAGCACCAGCACCTGGAGCGTCACGCACGCCGCCGCAAAACCTACCAGCAGCGCGCTGAGCAATCCGTCGATTTCATCGATCAACAACGGCGCCAGGCCAATCAGTCCCAGCGTCGGCAGCAAACCAATGTGTAACAACCACACGCCGCCCACCCAAAGCATCTGGGCAAGCTGCCAAAGCATGGCGCCCGCACGAAGCGGGCGCCGTCTTTCAGATGTGACGAACTTCAACAATCTCGTACTCGATTACGCCGCCAGGTGTTTTCACCGCCACCACATCACCCTCTTCCTTGGCAATCAAGGCGCGGGCAAGAGGCGAACCAACCGAGATCTTGCCGAGTTTGAAGTCAGCTTCATCCTCGCCGACGATGTGATAAACAACGCGCTCATCCGTCTCGACGTTGGCGATTTCCACGGTGGTACCGAAAATCACTTTGCCAGTATGCGGGATGGTCGTGACGTCGATGATCACCGCGTTCTGCATACGGCCTTCGATGTCACGGATCCGCGCTTCGACCATACCCTGCTGCTCGCGAGCAGCATGGTATTCAGCGTTTTCCTTCAAGTCACCCAGCTCGCGAGCCGTACCGATGTCCTGGCTCAGCTTCGGACGGACGACCTTGGTCAGATGGGCGTGTTCCTCTTCCAGGGCCTTGGCGCCCTGGACAGTCATTGGGTATTTGGTCATGCCTTCAATCCTGCGTGTAGATCCTGCAAGCGACGCACGGTCTTTTCCGGACCGAACTTGAGCGCTTCGCAGATGGCTTCGCCAGCAGCAATGGTAGTGGTGCAGTAAATCTTGTGCTGCAAGGCATTACGACGAATGGAGTAGGAGTCCGCGATCGACTGGCGACCTTCGGTGGTGTTGATGATCAGGGTGACTTCGTCATTCTTGATCATGTCGACCACGTGCGGACGGCCTTCCGTCACCTTGTTCACGCGACGCACTTTCAGGCCGGCAGCTTCGATCAGCTTGGCGGTCCCGGCGGTGGCCACGACTTCAAAGCCCAAGTTGATCAGATCACGGGCTACGCCTGCAACCAGCGGTTTGTCATCATCACGCACACTGATGAACGCGGTACCGCCAGTCGGCAGTACTTCGCTTGCACCCATCTGGGCTTTGGCGAACGCTTCACCGAAGGTGTCGCCCACACCCATCACCTCACCGGTGGACTTCATCTCTGGGCCCAGGATCGGGTCCACACCAGGGAATTTGGCGAAGGGGAACACCGCCTCTTTCACGCTGTAGAAGTTAGGAATGATTTCCTTGGTGAAGCCGATTTCCTTCAAGGTCTTACCGGCCATCACACGGGCAGCAATCATCGCCAGGGAAACACCGATGCACTTGGAAACGAATGGCACGGTACGCGAAGCACGCGGGTTGACTTCGATCACGTAGATGTCTTCGCCTTGCAGCGCCAACTGTACGTTCATCAGGCCGACCACGCCCAGTTCCAGAGCCATCTTCTTGACCTGCTCGCGCATCTCGTCCTGGATGTGCGCCGGCAGCGAGTATGGCGGCAGCGAGCATGCGGAGTCACCGGAGTGAACGCCCGCCTGTTCGATGTGCTGCATGATCGCGCCAATCACTACGTCGGTGCCGTCGCAGACAGCATCCACATCCATCTCGATGGCGCAGTTGAGGAAGTGATCCAGCAGCACTGGGCTGTCGTTGGACACTTTCACTGCATCACGCAGGTAACGCTTGAGTTCTTCTTCTTCGTAGACGATTTCCATCGCACGGCCGCCCAGCACGTAGGACGGACGCACCACCAGCGGGTAACCGATCTTGCTGGCTGCGCGGATGGCTTCGTCTTCGCTGCGCACGGTGGCGTTTGGCGGCTGACGCAGGTTCAAGCGCTCAACCATCTGCTGGAAGCGCTCACGGTCTTCGGCACGGTCGATGGCGTCAGGGCTGGTGCCGATGATCGGCACGCCGGCTGCTTCCAGAGCGCGAGCCAGTTTCAGCGGAGTTTGACCACCGTACTGGACGATCACGCCTTTTGGCTTCTCGACCCGGCAGATTTCCAGCACGTCTTCCAGAGTTACCGGCTCGAAGTACAGACGGTCGGAAGTATCGTAGTCAGTGGAAACGGTTTCCGGGTTGCAGTTGACCATGATGGTCTCGTACCCGTCTTCGCGCAGGGCGAGAGCGGCGTGTACGCAGCAGTAGTCGAACTCGATGCCCTGGCCGATACGGTTTGGACCGCCGCCCAGAATAATGATCTTGTCGCGGCCCGACGGCGCGGCTTCGCACTCTTCCTCGTAGGTGGAGTACAGGTACGCAGTGTCGGTGGCGAACTCGGCCGCGCAGGTGTCAACGCGCTTGTAGACCGGGAAGATATCCAGCTTGTGACGATGCGTACGCAGGTTCTTCTCGGTCACACCCAGCAGCTTGGCCAGACGCTGATCGGAGAAACCTTTGCGCTTGAGGCGGAACATCAGGTCGCGGTCGATGGAGGACAGACCAAGGGTCTTGACCTTCTCTTCTTCCTTGATCAGATCTTCGATCTGCACCAGGAACCACGGGTCGATCATGTTCATGCCGAAGATTTGTTCGACAGTCATGCCGGCGCGGAAAGCATCGGCCACGTACCAGATGCGCTCGGCACCCGGCACGGTCAGCTCGCGCTTGAGCACGCTCATGCTTTCCGGGTTGCTCAGGTCGAGCTTCTCGTCCAGACCGCAAACACCCACTTCCAGGCCACGCAGGGCTTTCTGCAGGGACTCTTGGAAGGTCCGGCCGATGGCCATGACTTCACCGACGGATTTCATCTGGGTGGTCAGGCGAGCGTCAGCCTTGGCGAATTTCTCGAAGGCAAACCGTGGCAGCTTGGTCACGACGTAGTCGATGGACGGCTCGAAAGATGCCGGCGTAGCGCCGCCAGTGATTTCGTTTTGCAATTCGTCCAGGGTGTAACCGATCGCCAGCTTGGCAGCGATACGCGCAATCGGGAAGCCGGTGGCTTTCGATGCCAGCGCCGAAGAACGCGATACACGCGGGTTCATCTCGATCACGACCATACGGCCGGTGTCCGGGCAGATGCCGAACTGAACGTTGGAACCGCCGGTTTCCACGCCGATCTCACGCAGTACCGCCAACGAGGCGTTACGCATGATCTGGTATTCCTTGTCCGTCAGGGTCTGCGCAGGAGCAACGGTGATCGAGTCGCCGGTGTGCACGCCCATCGGGTCGAAGTTTTCGATCGAGCAGACGATGATGCAGTTGTCCTTTTTGTCGCGGACAACCTCCATCTCGTACTCTTTCCAGCCGATCAGGGATTCGTCGATCAGCAGCTCTTTGGTCGGCGACAGGTCCAGACCACGGGCGCAGATTTCTTCGAACTCTTCACGGTTGTAGGCAATACCGCCACCCGTGCCGCCCATGGTGAAGGACGGACGGATGATGCACGGGAAGCCGAGCTTCTCGAGGACCGCATTGGCCTCTTCCATGCTGTGGGCGATACCGGAACGCGGGCAATCCAGGCCGATGGACTTCATGGCCTTGTCGAAACGCGAGCGGTCTTCAGCCTTGTCGATGGTGTCGGCATTGGCGCCGATCATCTCTACGCCGAATTTTTCCAGGACGCCTTCGCGCTCCAGGTCCAGGGCGCAGTTCAGTGCGGTCTGGCCGCCCATGGTTGGCAGCAGCGCGTCCGGACGCTCTTTCTCGATGATCTTGGCAACGGTCTGCCATTTGATCGGCTCGATGTAGGTGGCGTCGGCCATGTCCGGGTCGGTCATGATGGTGGCCGGGTTGGAGTTCACCAGGATGACGCGGTAACCCTCTTCGCGCAGGGCTTTACAGGCCTGGGCGCCGGAGTAGTCGAATTCGCAGGCCTGGCCGATCACGATCGGGCCAGCGCCGAGAATCAGGATGCTTTTTATGTCTGTACGTTTTGGCATGGGTTTGTCACTCAAATCCGCAGGTCAGTCGGCAAGCCGTCTTGAACACTCTTTGAAGAGCCTGCGGGGGCCACCGAGATTCGGGGCCGCCCGCAAGCCGCTCAGTCAGCGTCGCTTGGCCATCTCATTGATGAAACGGTCGAACAGCGGCGCTACGTCGTTCGGGCCCGGGCTTGCTTCAGGGTGGCCCTGGAAGCTGAACGCGCTCTTGTCAGTGCGCTCGATGCCTTGAAGGGAACCGTCGAACAGCGACTTGTGAATCGCACGAACGTTAGCCGGCAAAGTCGCTTCATCCACCGCAAAACCGTGGTTCTGGCTGGTGATCATCACAACGCCAGTGTCCAGGTCCTGCACAGGGTGGTTGGCGCCGTGGTGGCCGTGACCCATTTTCAGAGTCTTGGCGCCGGAGGCCAGGGCCAGCAGTTGGTGACCGAGGCAGATACCGAATACCGGAATCTCGGTTTCCAGCACATCCTTGATCGCCTTGATGGCGTAGTCGCAAGGCTCGGGATCACCCGGGCCGTTGGACAGGAACACACCGTCCGGCTGCAGGGCCAGCACGTCGCTGGCCGGGGTTTGCGCCGGCACTACGGTCACGCGGCAACCGCGCTCTACCAGCATGCGCAGGATGTTGTACTTGATCCCGTAGTCGTAGGCGACCACATGGTATTGCAGGTCAGCTGCAGCGATGGTCTCGTGGCTGTCGGTCTTCAAATCCCAGACAGTGGAGCGCCACTCGTACTGCTCTTTGGTGCTGACAACTTTCGCCAGGTCCATGCCTTTCAGACCGGGGAAGCCTTGCGCTGCGGCGATCGCCGCTTCTTCGGAAATATTGTCACCCGCCATGATGCAGCCGTTCTGCGAGCCTTTTTCACGCAGGATGCGTGTCAGGCGGCGCGTGTCGATACCGGCGATTGCCACCACATTGTTGGCTTTCAGGTAATCGGACAGCGACATCGTGTTACGCCAGTTGCTCGCAACCAGTGGCAGGTCACGAATGACCAGGCCAGCCGACCACACACGATCAGACTCGACGTCTTCCGGTGTAGTACCGGTGTTGCCGATGTGCGGATAGGTCAGGGTAACGATCTGTTGGGCGTAGGAAGGATCGGTAAGGATTTCCTGATAGCCGGTCATGGCAGTGTTAAACACTACCTCTCCAACGGTTTGACCGTCGGCTCCAATGGCTTCGCCGCGAAAAATGCTGCCATCAGCAAGGGCGAGTATGGCTGGCTTAGTCAAGAAGACCTCCCGTAAATAAAGCCTGAAAGGGCGATCGCAGGTTGTAAAAAAGCGGAGTGACGTATGGACACGTCACCCCGCTTCTTCACTGAATTATTCTGCGCGCTTTTAGTGGACACACTAAAGCTGTAGCTTACAGAAAAAGGCTTTTTTGGTCCACCGCTAATGAGCCTTAAAGGCAGGGGAATGCGACAGGAAGTCGCTTAGCGGGTAAAAACGGGGGCTCAGGATAATCCTGACCCCCCGTTTTAGCTACTGATTAGTGCAGATCCAGCACATCCCGCATGTCGTACAGCCCCGCCTCACGACCTTCCAACCAGAGGGCAGCACGTACCGCACCCTTGGCGAATGTCATGCGGCTTGAGGCTTTGTGTGTGATCTCCAGGCGCTCGCCTTCGGAGGCGAACAGCACGGTGTGATCACCCACCACATCGCCACCGCGCACAGTGGCGAAACCGATGGTGTCACGTGCACGCGCCCCGGTATGACCTTCACGGCCATACACCGCGACTTTCGACAGATCACGCCCCAACGCATCGGCGATCGCTTCACCCATGCGCAATGCGGTACCCGACGGCGCGTCGATCTTGTGGCGATGATGGGTCTCGATGATCTCGATATCCGCCTCATCACCCAGCACACGAGCAGCCAGGTCCAGCAACTTGAGCGACAGATTCACGCCCACACTGAAATTGGCAGCGAAGACGATCGGAATAACCTTACCCGCCTCCACCAGCAACTGCTTCTGCTCAGCACTCAAGCCCGTGGTACCGATCACCATGGCTTTGCCCGCCTTGCGGCAGAACGCCAGGTTTTTCAGCATCACCTCCGGCAGGGTGAAATCGATCAGCACGTCGAACTCGTCGGCCACCTGCTCCAGGTTGCCCGACAACGAAACGCCGATGCGCCCCAGCGAGGCCAGCTCACCCGCATCCGCACCGATCAACGTGCTGCCCGGGCGAACAATCGCCGCCGTCAGCCCGGAGGCCGGCGAGCGCTGCTGCACCGCTTCGACCAGCGTCTTGCCCATGCGCCCGGCAGCGCCCATTACGGCTATACGTCGCATACTCACTTCCTTACAGGTCGCCGAAGAAGCGCTTCACGCCATCGAAAAAGCCGGTAGTTTTCGGCGAATGGGAGTCATCACCTTCCAACGAACTGCGGAACTCTTCCAGCAGCTCGCGCTGACGACGCCCGAGGTTGACCGGTGTTTCCACGGCTACGCGACACATCAGGTCGCCAGCACCGCCACCGCGCACCGGCGCAACGCCTTTGCCACGAATACGGAACTGCTTGCCGGTCTGCGTGCCCTCGGGAATCTTGAGCTTGACCCGACCATCGAGCGTCGGAATCTCCAACTCGCCACCCAGGGCCGCATCGACAAAGCTGATTGGCACTTCACAGAACAGGTGTTTGCCATCGCGCTGGAAGATCGAGTGCTCGCGCACATTGATCACCACATACAGGTCGCCCGTAGGGCCGCCCTGAGTACCCGCCTCACCCTCGCCCGACAGGCGAATGCGATCACCGGTATCGACACCCGCCGGCACTTTCACCGAGAGGGTCTTGTACTCTTCAACGCGGCCTTCGCCGTGGCAGGAGTCGCAAGGATCGGAAATGATCTTGCCTTGGCCATGGCAACGCGGGCAGGTCTGCTGCACCGAGAAGAAGCCCTGCTGCATACGGACCTGGCCAATACCGCCGCAGGTTGGGCAGGTGATCGGCGAGGAGCCTTTCTTCGCGCCCGAGCCATCGCACGGTTTGCAATTGACCAGCGTCGGCACACGGATATTGACGCTGGTGCCACGCACGGCTTCTTCCAGGTTCAGCTCCAGGGTGTAGCGCAAATCGCTGCCACGCTGAGCGCCGCCACGCTGGCCGCCACGGCCTCCGCCGAAGAAGTCACTGAATACGTCGCCGAAGATATCGGAGAAGTTCTGACCACCAAAACCAGCACCACCGCCACCCATGCTTGGGTCAACACCTGCGTGACCATACTGGTCGTAGGCCGCACGCTTGTTGGGATCAGACAGGCACTCGTAGGCCTCATTGGCCTCTTTGAACAGCTCTTCGGATTCTTTGCTATCCGGATTACGGTCCGGGTGGTGCTTCATCGCCAGGCGACGGTAAGCCTTTTTCAGGTCTGCCTCGCTGGAGCCGCGCTCCACACCCAATACTTCGTAATAGTCACGCTTTGCCATAAGTCTTTGCACTCTTAAGGACGTTCGGCCAGACCCTCCTGAGCCTCGCCAAACTCGTTGAGCCCCAATACAGGCCCGGACCCAACTCACGTCAATTCAACGATCCTGGTCATTACTGCTTTTAGCCAGGTACCCGGCCAAAAACGCGGTGACTGTCGCCAGGAAGCAGGAGCATTCCCGATCACACCGCCAGCATCCGAACCTTGTCGCATGCTGTAAAAATTCGCATACCCCAGACACGCCAACGCGGGAGCAAGCTCCCGCGCGGCGACATCCTACCAGTCACCGCTTGATAGCGGTCAACCGGGCGACCAACTTACTTCTGGTCTTTAACTTCTTCGAACTCGGCATCGACAACGTCGTCGTGCTTGGCTTCAGGCTCTGCATGCTGCGCAGCGCCTTCTGCCGGCTGGCCTTGTTCGGCGTACATTTTCTGAGCAACCGGTGCGGAGACTTTCGACAGCTCCTCAACCTTGGCTTCGATGGCAGCCTTGTCGTCGCCTTTGATGGCGGCTTCCAGGGCAACCACAGCCGCTTCGATTGCGGTTTTCTCTTCAGCAGTCACTTTGTCGCCTGCTTCGGAGATCATTTTGCGCGTCGAGTGAACCAGGGCATCCCCCTGGTTACGGGCGCCGGCCAGCTCAGCAAACTTGGCATCCGCATCAGCGTTAGCTTCAGCATCACGAATCATCTGTTGAATTTCTTCATCAGACAGACCGGAGTTGGCCTTGATCGTGATCTTCTGCTCTTTGCCAGTGGCCTTGTCTTTGGCGCCTACGTGCAGAATGCCGTTGGCGTCGATGTCGAAGGTCACTTCAATTTGTGGCACGCCACGTGGTGCTGGTGGAATCTCAGCCAGGTCGAACTTGCCCAGAGACTTGTTCTGCGCCGCTTGCTTACGCTCACCTTGCAGCACGTGAATGGTTACAGCGCCCTGGTTGTCGTCGGCAGTCGAGAACACTTGCGATTTCTTGGTAGGAATCGTGGTGTTTTTCTCGATCAGCGCAGTCATCACGCCGCCCATGGTTTCGATACCCAGAGTCAGCGGGCTCACGTCCAGCAGCAACACGTCTTTCACGTCGCCGGCCAGCACCGCACCTTGGATAGCAGCACCCATGGCAACGGCTTCGTCCGGGTTCACGTCCTTACGGGCTTCTTTGCCAAAGAACTCGGTGACCAGCTTCTGAACCAGTGGCATACGGGTCTGACCGCCAACCAGGATCACGTCGTTGATCGAGCCAACGTCGATACCGGAGTCTTTCAGCGCGATGCGGCAAGGCTCGATGGTGCGTTGAACCAGGTCTTCAACCAGTGCTTCCAGCTTGGAACGCGAGATTTTCACGTTCAAGTGCTTAGGACCGGTGGCATCTGCAGTGATGTACGGCAGGTTCACGTCGGTCGACTGAGCGGAAGACAGCTCGATCTTGGCTTTCTCAGCGGCTTCTTTCAGACGCTGCATGGCCAGCGGATCACCCTTGAGGTTCATGCCGCTTTCTTTCTTGAATTCGTCAACGAGGTAGTCGATCAGACGAATGTCAAAGTCTTCGCCGCCCAAGAAGGTGTCGCCGTTGGTGGCCAACACTTCAAACTGATGCTCGCCGTCAACTTCAGCGATCTCGATCACGGAGACGTCGAAAGTACCGCCACCCAGGTCGTAAACGATCACGGTGTGGTCGCCCTTGGCCTTGTCCATGCCGTAGGCCAGAGCGGCTGCGGTTGGCTCGTTGATGATACGTTTTACATCCAGGCCCGCGATGCGGCCGGCGTCTTTGGTCGCCTGGCGCTGGCTGTCGTTGAAGTAGGCCGGAACGGTGATCACCGCTTCAGTCACTGCTTCACCGAGGTAGTCTTCGGCGGTTTTCTTCATCTTTTTCAAGATTTCAGCCGAGATTTGCGGCGGCGACATTTTCTGGCCATTTACTTCAACCCAGGCGTCACCGTTGTCAGCCTTGGCGATTTTGTAAGGGACCATCTTGATGTCTTTCTGTACGACTTCTTCGTCGAACTTACGACCGATCAGACGCTTCACCGCGTACAGGGTGTTGTGCGGATTGGTCACGGCCTGACGCTTGGCCGACTGACCCACGAGGATTTCACCGTCGTTGGCGTATGCAATGATCGACGGCGTGGTACGCGCGCCTTCGGCATTTTCGATAACTTTAGCAACGCCGTTTTCCAGCACGGAGACGCAGGAGTTGGTAGTCCCCAGGTCGATACCGATAATTTTGCCCATGATTTACTCTCCCGAAACTTTAATTTGGTTGCCGCAGCAGTGGTGGCTAACTGCGGTAGCACTTAAACGCTTGACTTATAGATGGGGCCGTTACGACTGATTTCAAGCCTGCTCATCAATAGAAGGTGCGACAGGTGCAGGAGCCTTGCTCACCACCACCATCGCCGGGCGCAACAAGCGACCGTTAAGCTGATAACCCTTCTGGAATACTTTCAATACGCTGTTGGGCTCCAGGTCATGGCTTTCCTGCATGGCCATGGCTTGGTGATGCTCTGCATTGAACGGCTCGCCGCCTTGCGGATCGATAGCTTCCAGCTGATAACGCTTCAGGGTGTCCTGGAACATTTTCAGCGTCAGCTCAATCCCTTCGCGCATCGGGCGGATGTTTTCATCGTCCGGGTTGGACAGCTCAAGGCCACGTTCCAGGCTGTCAATAATCGGCAGCAAGTCATTGGCGAATTTTTCCAACGCGAATTTGTGAGCCTTCTCGACATCCTGCTCGGCACGGCGGCGGACGTTCTGCAGATCGGCGGCAACACGCAAAGACTGATCCTGCGCAGCAGCCAATTGCTCTTCGAGCACTTGCACACGAGTCGCCAGCTCATCACCGGCAGCCGAATTGGCGTCTGGAGTTTGCGTATCCTGCGTCTGTTCGTCAGCCATAGATTTCTCCTTTCAAAATCATGCGCGAACTCAACTCGCGCTTCTGTTCCGGTATATGGGGCCACAATTTCCAGGTTCAAGAGCGCAGGCGTTACCAAAAGTCTTTCGCGTGCTCTGGATCAATTCCTGCACACTCATTCCTCATTGAGCTAAGAAACTCCTGCAATCAAGCAAATCGAGCTAAGCATCAGGATTGTCAGCCTCAAACAAAACACTGTATAAATAACCAGACCTAACGCTTCGGAGCGGCCGCCATGCTCGTGCACCTGTCTGTACATAACTACGCCATCGTTGAACATCTGGACCTTGAACTGGATCGCGGGATGAGCGTAATCACAGGCGAAACCGGTGCCGGCAAGTCGATCATGCTCGACGCCCTGGGCCTGACGCTTGGCGACCGCGCCGACAGCGGCGTGGTGCGACCCGGTGCGGACAAGGCCGATATCCTGGCGACCTTCGACCTCGCAGACATTCCGGAAGCCGAAGCCTGGCTGGCCGAGCGCGACCTTAATAATGAAGGCCCGTGCATTCTGCGCCGGGTCATCACAGCGGAAGGCCGCTCGCGCGGCTATATCAACGGCACGCCCTGCCCTCTCGGCGACTTGAAAGCCCTGGGCGAGTTGCTGATCGATATCCACAGCCAGCACGAACACCAATCCCTGCTGAAAACCGATACCCATCGCCGCCTGCTCGATGAGTATGCCGGCGCCACCGACCTGGCCCGGCAGGTACAGCTTGCCGCCCAGCGCTGGCGTCAGACTCGTCAGGAACTGGAGCGCCTATCCAACTCTGGCGACGAACAGCGCGCTCGCCATCAGTTACTCAGCTATCAGCTTGAAGAACTCGAAAGCCTGGGCCTGGGCGAAACAGAGCTGGAGCAGCTCGAGCAGGAGCACAAGAACCTCACCAATGCCGAAACCCTGCTGGGTATCTGTCGCCAAGTGGTGGAGCAATGCAGCGAGAGTGATTCGGGCAATGTCCTTAACGCATTGACTGCCAGCCTTAATCGACTGTCCAGCGTGAACAACGCGTCCGGTTCGCTAAGTGAAGCCACAACACTGTTGACCAGCGCACAAATCCAGGTCGAAGAGGCCGTGGGCGAACTGAATCGCTTCCTGGATCACTTCGACGCGGATCCAGCGCGCCTGCAGGAAATCGAAGAACGCCTGGACACTATTTACACCCTGGCCCGCAAACACCGAATCCAGCCAACCGAAGTAGCGACGATGCAGCAGAAGTTGCTGGATGAAATCGAAACCTTGAACGCGAATGACGAATCCATTGAGCGCCTCGGTGACGAGCTCGCCTCCTTTGCTCGCCACTACCATGAAAAAGCTCGCGAATTAAGCGACCTGCGCCAGCAGGCGGCCACAGGCCTGGCCGGAGCGGTAGAACAAGAAATTCAGCGCCTGGGCATGCCAGGCGGGCGCTTCACCATCGAACTGCATGCCAACACCAGCAACGAGCTGCAACCCCACGGCCTGGAACAGGTGGAACTGCTGGTAAGCGCCAACCCCGGTCAGCCGCTCAAGGCGTTGGCAAAAGTGGCGTCTGGCGGCGAGCTGTCGCGAATCAGCCTGGCGATCCAGGTCATTACCGCCCAAACCTCACGGGTACCCACACTGGTATTCGATGAAGTAGACGTGGGTATCGGCGGGCCGACTGCGGAAATTGTTGGCCAGTTGCTGCGCCGCTTGGGCGAACGTGGCCAGGTCTTGACCGTGACTCACTTACCGCAAGTGGCCGCTCAAGGGCATCAACACCTGTTTGTACACAAAGTACGCGGCAGCGATGCGACGCACACGGCCGTCTCCAAACTGAACAAGTCGGAACGTGTGGAAGAGGTGGCGCGGATGCTTGGCGGGATCGACCTGACCAAAGAGTCTCTGGCCCACGCGAAGAAAATGGTCGTGGCAGCCAAGGCCTAACCCGGTAATTTCTTCTATTTAGAAAGCACGAAGGCGACCCTAGGGTCGCCTTCAATCGTTTTGCAGAGCAAATCTGCGTCGATTTTTACTTTTTCTTACGGATGTACAGCACCAGATTATGGTCCACCAAATCGAAACCATGCTCTTCGGCGATAGCCTTCTGGAGCTTCTCGATTTCCGGACTGGTGAACTCGATAACCTCATTGGTATCCAGGTCAACCATGTGGTCGTGATGACCACCGTCAGCCAATTCGAACACCGCATGACCGCCGTCGAAATTATGACGAACCACCAGCCCTGCGGCTTCAAACTGGGTCAGCACACGGTAAACCGTGGCCAGGCCAACGTCCTCGTTAGACTCCATCAGCGCCTTGTAAACATCCTCGGCACTCATGTGGCGCTGCTCAGCAGAATCGAGCATTTGTAGAATCTTGACTCGTGGCAGAGTCACTTTAAGACCGGCTTTGCGTAGTTCGCTATTTTCAACCATGGTTAGCTTTCTCGCGGATGCTGCTTCGCAGCTTCTCTTAATACGGGTATGATCGGCGTTTACGTTGTCCCAGCCAAGATAGTGGAAGTCGCCCACCGATGCAAAACACCAAGCTCTTGCTAACCAGTTTCACCCTTGTGGGACTGCTCGCACTCGCCGGTTGTTCATTCCCCGGGGTTTACAAAATCGACATCCAGCAGGGCAATGTCGTCACGCAGGACATGATAGACCAGTTACGCCCGGGAATGACCCGACGGCAAGTACGGTTTATTATGGGCAACCCCCTGCTGACCGACACTTTTCATGCCGATCGCTGGGATTATCTCTACAGCATCCAGCCTGGTGGCGGTGAACGCCAGCAGGAACGCGTCAGTGTCATCTTTAATGGCAATGACCAGCTCGTCAGCTTGTCCGGTGACTTCATGCCTGGCGTAAGCCGCGATGAAGCCTTGCTGGGCAAGGACAACGGCACCAATGTGACTGCGCCCGCGCAGGAAGCAGAAAAGCCGAAGTCAGAAGTACCGGCCAAACCAGGCTCCTTGCTGGATCAGATCCAGAAGGACGTGGACGGCGTGCAAACCGTTCCAGTCCCGACGCCTCAGCCTCTGGACACCGGCCCGCAGTAAGTTTGCGGCGCTCGATAAAAAGCCCGGCATGCCGGGCTTTTTGTTGCCTGACTTTTTAGCAGGGTTATGAGTTTTTCTGCCGGGCTATCGCCGCCTTGGCTGCGCGCAGCCTGCGTACTTCCTTGGGGTCTGCCAGCAAGGGCCGGTAAATCTCGATACGGTCACCCGGCTGCACAGCGCGCATATCCGCATCCGCAACTACCTTGCCGAATATGCCCAAAGGGCAATCAGCCAAGACCACCGTTGGAAACTGCACCGCAATACCCGACGCCTGCACCGCAGCCCTCAGGCTTGTGCCCGCCGGCACCGTGACCGCCAACAAGACCTGGCGGTCCTCGGCGGCATACACCACCTCAATCTCAACCATGCAATTGCTTGGCCCGCTGACAGAACGCATCCACCAGCGTATTGGTCGCCTGGTTGAACAACGGCCCCAACGTTGCCCGCACAATCGGCCCTGCATAATCAAAGGACAGGTCCAGGCTGATCTTGCAGGCCTTGTCAGTCAGCGCCTTGAACACCCATACCCCATGAAGCTGAGTGAACGGCCCTTCCTGCAAATTCATTTCGATGGATTGCCCAGGGACCAACACATTGCGTGTAACAAAATGCTGGCTAAGGCCGCCCTTCGCCACCCCGACACTGGCAACCATGTGCTCATCACTGCTCTCCAGCACCTCGGCGGTGTTGCACCATGGCAGGAATTCCGGGTAACGCGCCACGTCGTTGACCAGGTCATAGAGCGCCTGCGCCGGATAAGGCAATAAAGCCGAACGTTGAATATGCGTCGTCATGTGAGCGTTATTTCCACTGCTGAGGCAAACATCGCGAAAGAACAGCCCAATCCGCGAGAGAAAAAAACCAAAGAACTGCCGGTATTGTCCGGGATTCGTCCAACACGCTCAAGCACGCAGGTTGACCGTAGCCGACACGCTCGCAACTCCCTATAATGCCGCCCCTATGGCTAAACAAAAGAAACACCCCACAGGGACCATCGCGCAAAATAAAAAGGCGCGACACGATTACTTCATCGAACATCGGTTCGAGGCTGGTCTGGTCCTGGCCGGCTGGGAAGTAAAAAGTCTGCGCGCCAGCAAGCTGCAACTGGTCGACAGCTACGTATTGCTCAAGGATGGCGAGGCATGGCTGCTCGGCAGTCATATCACCCCGCTGACCACCGCGAGCACCCACGTGATTGCTGACCCGGTGCGCACGCGCAAGCTGTTGCTCAACGCCCGCGAACTCGAAAAGCTCGCCGCCGCTGTACAGCAGAAGGGCTATGCCTGCATCTGCCTGTCGTGGTACTGGAGCAAGCACCTGGTCAAGTGCGAGATCGCATTGGGCAAGGGTAAAAAGGAATACGACAAGCGCGATACCGAGCGCGAGCGCGATTCCAATCGAGAGCTGCATCGCGCCGTTCGCAACAAGGGCAAGGAAGAATAATCCTTGTGACGATGTAGCCCTGGGTGACTCACCCGGGCTACAGGCCTTTACGTCGCTCCGCCCGCGCCACGCGCTGGACCTCCTGACGCACCTCCTCCAACACCTCCTGCACATACAGCAGATGGCGTGTTGAAACCTCCCGCGCCTGCTCGGCCCGCCCTTCGATAATCGCCAGGTACAAATCCCGGTGCTGACTGATCAACATGTCGCGGGTTTCCGTGCGCTGCTGATACATACCACCGATATTGGTCACCACATTGCGCTTGAGCAGATCGAACAAACCGCGAATGGTGTGCAGCAACACCGCATTATGGCTCGCCTCGGCGATAGCCAAATGAAACCTCGCATCCGCCGCGCCCTCCTCCACCCGGCTCACCTCATCAACGCGCGTATAGCAATCCTGTAACGCCTCAAACGCTGCGGTCAGCCGCTCACGATCCACTTCGGTGGCGCGCTGCGCGGCGTAATAAGCACACGACGCTTCAAGCGTCTGGCGAAACTCGAGCAAATCCCGCTGAGCCTCGGGGTTGTTTTCCAGCAGGTGCAGCAGCGGGTCGCTGAACGTCGACCCCAGGGAGTCCGCCACATAGTTGCCGCCGCCCTGGCGACTGACCAGCAACCCCTTGGCCGCCAGCTTCTGGATCGCCTCGCGCAACGACGGGCGCGACACGCCAAATTGCTCAGCCAAAGCGCGCTCGGCCGGCAAGCGCTCGCCTGACTTCAACGTGCCCTCGAGGATCATGCCCTCAAGCTGCTCGACGATATCGTCAGACAAACGGCGCTGACGCACCTGATCAAACCCCATAACTCACTCTCCACAATCCCGACCACTCGCCGGGCCCTCTATTCTGGCCTATCGCCGCGCTTGCGGCACCTATCAGAACGCCCTCGATTCACCCGAGCAGAACCTCTGCACCGCCCCGTTACGACCAAAGTTTCGCGAGCGGCAAATTGACACACCCCATCCAAGGCTTTTACTCTAGCCAACAGCAACTGTAAATTGGTATTACCAATTATCCAAGCTGACCTAACAACAACAATCAGGGGCCACCCCATATGCAAACCTGGCAACAGCTCTACAGCCCGCTCGGCAGCCTCGGCCTGTCCGCATTGGCCGCCGTTATTCCAATTGTATTTTTCTTCCTCGCCCTGGCCGTGTTTCGCCTCAAAGGCCACGTCGCCGGGAGCATCACCTTGGGGCTGTCGATCCTGGTAGCTATCTTTGCCTTCCAGATGCCCGTGGACATGGCACTGGCCGCCGCTGGTTATGGCTTTGCCTACGGCCTGTGGCCTATCGCGTGGATCATCGTCGCAGCCGTATTTCTCTACAAACTGACGGTCAAGAGCGGCCAGTTCGAGATCATCCGCAGCTCAGTTCTGTCGATTACCGACGACCAGCGCCTGCAAGTGCTGCTGATCGGCTTTTGCTTCGGCGCCTTCCTCGAAGGCGCGGCCGGTTTCGGCGCACCAGTGGCGATCACCGCCGCACTGCTGGTCGGCCTGGGTTTCAACCCGCTGTACGCCGCCGGCCTGTGCCTGATCGCTAACACGGCGCCGGTGGCCTTCGGCGCGCTAGGCATTCCAATCATCGTCGCAGGCCAGGTCACCGGCATTGACGCATTCAAGATCGGCGCCATGACCGGCCGCCAGTTGCCCCTGCTGTCGCTGTTCGTGCCGTTCTGGCTGGTGTTTATGATGGACGGCCTGCGTGGCGTTCGTGAAACCTGGCCGGCAGCCTTGGTGGCAGGCCTGAGCTTTGCCGTCACCCAATATTTCACCTCCAACTTCATCGGCCCGGAGCTGCCGGACATCACTTCCGCGCTGGCCAGCCTGGTAGCCCTGACCTTGTTCCTGAAAGTTTGGCAGCCCAAGCGCACCGCGGGCGCGCAGATTGCCGGCGCGACATCCAGCGCCGCGGTTACCGCCAGTGTCGGCGGCTTCGGCCAACCACGCCAAACGGTCGCTTCGCCCTACAGCCTGGGGCAGATTTTCAAAGCCTGGTCGCCGTTCCTGATCCTGACCGTCCTGGTCACCATTTGGACCCTCAAACCTTTCAAGGCAATGTTCGCGGCGGGCGGTTCGATGTACAGCTGGGTCTTCAACTTCGCGATCCCGCACCTGGACCAGTTGGTAATCAAGGTCGCCCCGATCGTCACCGCCCCAACGGCGATTCCAGCCGTGTTCAAACTGGACCCCATTTCAGCCACCGGCACGGCGATTTTCTTCTCCGCACTTGTGTCGATGCTGGTACTCAAGATCGATATAAAAACTGGTCTTACCACTTTAAAAGAGACCTTCTACGAACTGCGCTGGCCAATCCTCTCAATTGGTATGGTGCTGGCGTTTGCTTTCGTCACCAACTACTCCGGCATGTCCTCGACCATGGCGCTGGTGCTGGCCGGAACCGGTGCTGCATTCCCGTTCTTCTCGCCATTCCTTGGCTGGCTGGGCGTTTTCCTGACAGGCTCCGACACATCGTCCAACGCCCTGTTCAGCTCGCTGCAAGCCACCACTGCCCACCAGATCGGCGTCAACGACGTGCTGTTGGTCGCCGCCAATACCAGCGGCGGCGTGACCGGCAAGATGATTTCGCCGCAGTCGATCGCCGTCGCCTGCGCCGCCACCGGCCTGGTGGGCAAGGAATCCGATCTGTTCCGCTTTACCCTCAAGCACAGCCTGTTTTTTGCCACCATCGTCGGGCTGATCACGCTGGCGCAGGCCTACTGGTTCACCGGTATGCTGGTGCACTGAAACCTGCACGTAATAGGGTAAGAATCGACCCCGGACACTCATGCCGGCGTCAGCTATTTCTGGAGGACCGATGAGCCTGCCTGCTGCTTTTCTGAGCGACGCCGCACAACTGATCCCGAAAGATCGTCGCTTCGACGATCCACTTTCCACGCTAGCCTTCGGCACCGACGCCAGTTTTTACCGACTGATCCCACAGCTGGTGATCCGCGTGGAGTCGGAAGACGAAGTAGTCGCACTGCTGCAATTGGCTCAGCGTGATCGCGTACCCGTCACCTTCCGCGCGGCGGGCACCAGCCTGTCAGGCCAAGCCATCAGCGACTCGGTGCTGATCGTGCTGGGTGACAACTGGAACGGTCGCGAGATTCGTGGGCAAGGCACACAGATCCGCCTGCAACCCGGCGTGATTGGCGCGCAGGCCAATGCGTGGCTTGCGCCGTTCGGACGCAAGATTGGCCCGGACCCCGCGTCGATCAATGCCTGCAAAATTGGCGGCATCGTCGCCAACAATGCCAGCGGCATGTGCTGCGGTACGGCGCAGAACACCTATCACACCCTGGCTGGCATCCGCTTGGTACTGGCCGATGGCAGCCGCCTGGATACCGAAGATGCAGCCAGCGTCGCGGCCTTTCGTAACCAACATGGCGCGCTGCTGGAACGCCTGGCGACGATGGGACGTGAGACGCGGGCAAACGCTGAGTTGGCGGCCAAAATCCGCCACAAATACCGTCTGAAAAATACCACCGGCCTGTCACTCAATGCCCTGGTGGATTTCGACGAGCCACTGGATATCCTCAGCCACTTGCTGGTGGGCTCCGAAGGTACCCTGGGTTTTATCAGCGCGGTGACTTACGACACGGTGATCGATCACCCGAACAAAGCTTCGGCGCTGATCGTGTTCCCGGATGTCGAAACCTGCTGCAACGCGGTGACGGTGCTGAAAACCCAGCCGGTCTCGGCCGTCGAATTGCTGGACCGGCGCAGCATGCGTTCGGTACAGAACAAACCGGGCATGCCGGCTTTCGTACAGCAGTTATCGGAAAATGCCTGTGCGCTGCTGATCGAATCCCGCGCCGCGTCGCCGTCATTGCTGCACGAGCAACTGTCGCTGATCATGGCGTCCCTGGCACCTTTCCCTGTGGAAAAACAGGTCGACTTCACCGAAGAGCCGGTTGAGAACGCACGGCTGTGGGCCATCCGCAAAGACACCTTCCCCGCCGTCGGTGCTGTACGTAAAACCGGCACCACCGTAATCATCGAAGACGTGACCTTCCCGGTCGAGCAGTTGGCCATCGGCGTGAACCGCTTGATCGAGTTGTTCGACAAACATCACTACGACGAAGCCATCCTTTTCGGACATGCCCTGGAAGGTAATCTGCACTTTGTATTCACCCAAGGCTTCAACAGCACTGAAGAAATCGCACGTTATAAAGCGTTCATGGACGACGTCGCGCAACTGGTAGCAGTCGAGTTCGGTGGCTCGCTGAAAGCCGAACACGGCACTGGCCGCAATATGGCGCCGTTCGTTGAACTCGAATGGGGCAGCGATGCGTATCAATTGATGTGGCAGCTCAAACGCTTGCTCGACCCCAACGGCATTCTCAACCCCGACGTGGTGCTCAGCGAAGACCCACACATTCACCTTAAACACCTCAAGCCATTGCCTGCGGCCGACGAGATTGTGGATAAGTGCATCGAGTGCGGATTCTGCGAGCCGGTATGCCCCTCGAAGGGCCTGACCTTGAGCCCGCGCCAGCGCATCGTGATCTGGCGCGATATCCAGGCGAAAAAGCGCGCGGGTGCAGACACCACCGAGTTGGAAGCGGCTTACCACTACCAGGGCATCGACACCTGCGCCGCCACCGGGTTATGCGCTCAACGCTGCCCTGTAGGCATCAATACCGGCGACCTGGTGAAAAAGCTGCGCGCCCGTGACGCCGACAGTCAGAAAACCGCCGAATGGCTCGCCAGCCATTTCGCCACGGCACTGCAAGGTGCGCGTTTTACCCTGCATGTCGCCAATGGCGCGCGCATGCTCTTGGGCGCGCCGCGTCTGGCCAAACTGTCCGCCACGGTAACCAAGCTGTCCAAGGGGCAAATCCCGCAGTGGAGCAGAGCCATGCCACAGCCGGAAAAAGCCATTCGCTTCAGTCCGGCCGTGACGGATGAGCGGCCGCGCGTGGTCTACCTGGCAGCCTGCGTCTCACGCGCCATGGGCCCAGCGGCTGGCGATAAAGAGCAGATGTCGCTGTACGACAAGACCCGTGGGCTGCTGGAAAAAGCCGGTTACCAGGTAGTCTTCCCCAACAATCAGGACAGCCTGTGCTGCGGCCAGCCATTCGCCTCCAAAGGCTATGCCGAACAGGCTGAGCACAAACGTCAGGAACTGATCGGCGCCCTGCTCCACGCCAGCCGCGGCGGCCTCGACCCGATCTATTGCGACACCAGCCCCTGCACCCTGCGCCTGGTACAAGACCTGGGCGAAACACGCCTGGACCTCTACGACCCGGTGCGTTTTATCCGCACCCACCTGATGGACCGTCTCGACTTCACGCCGCAGGAGGCGCCCATCGCTGTGCACGTCACCTGCAGCACTCAGCACCTGGGCGAGAGCCAGGCGTTGATTGATCTCGCGCGACGCTGCTCAAAAAACGTGGTGATCCCGGAAGGCATCCATTGCTGCGGTTTTGCCGGCGACAAAGGCTTTACCACGCCCGAGCTCAACGCCCACTCACTGCGGTCGCTCAAGGACGCCGTGCAACATTGCAGCGAAGGCATTTCCACCAGCCGCACCTGCGAGATCGGCCTGAGCCAGCATGGAGGCATTGATTATCACGGGTTGGTGTACCTGGTGGACCGGGTAACGCAAGCTCGAGTGCATTAAATAGCCACTAAACCGAACGCCTGTGCGTCTGCGTAGTCATTTGAATAGGCCTCGGCGTACGAGGCTTAACAGTGATGTCGCTGGCCGCCTCTGAACGCCAGCAGCGTCGAGCCCTTTTTCGCAAGGAGATACCCTATGAAGCGTTCCGCTCTTGCTGGCTTGTTCATTACCGCTGCGATGATGGCCTCCCCTGTTTTTGCTGCCGGTGAGCCTGATCTGTGCAAAATCAACCTGGACAAAATCAATAACGGCCAAGCCCTGCTCGCAACCGATACCAGTGGCAAAAAAGGCGAAATCGATACCGCTGTCTCCCAAGCCAAAGCCGCGCACGCGGCCGGTGATGACAAGAAGTGCATCGAGATCACCTCCAAAGCCCTGCAAGACCTGCAGAACAGCGACAAAGGCGGCAATCAGTAACCATGCCAGCCGCAGAGGTCAACCTTCGGGTTGGCCTTCTGTGACGGTTTGGCGTACACTGCACAGGCTTGTCACTCACTATGAAACAACGAGTTACAAGCACGGGGCCGTTTAGGATTCGACGCCGGTCGCGAAACTTTAGGTGCATGCCGAGTTGGTAACAGAACTCGTAAATCCACTGTTGCAACTTCTTATAGTTGCCAATGACGAAAACTACGGCCAGGAATTCGCTATCGCTGCGTAAGCAGCCTTAGACCTGAGCTTCTGGTACCTTCGGGTCCAGCAATCACCAGGGGATGTCTGTAAACCCAAAGTGATTGTCATATAGAACAGAATCGCCGTGCAGTACGTTGTGGACGAAGCGGCTAAAACTTACACAACTCGCCCAAAGCACCCTGCCCTTCGGGTCGCTGAGGGTTAACTTAATAGATACGGCTACGCATGTAGTACCGACAGCGGAGTACTGGCGGACGGGGGTTCAAATCCCCCCGGCTCCACCATTTTGTCTTCCCAGGAAGACTCAGAAAAGCCGTAAAGCCTAGAGAAATCAAAGCTTTACGGCTTTTTTATTGCCCACTTTTTCCCACCTAATCCCAGGGCATCCCACGGTTGACGGGGGCATATATGGGGGCATAAAACGCTCATCAGCTCGCTCGGAGAGGATGTGCCCCCAATGCCCCTGAAAGATACCAACTGCCGTAACGCCAAGCCCCAGGACAAGCCATACCGCCTGTACGACGAACAAGGTTTGTACCTTGAGGTGCAGCCCAACGGAGGCCGTTACTGGCGCTTGAAGTACCGCTTTCTGGGAAAGGAAAAGCGCCTGGCGCTTGGTGTTTATCCTGAGGTCGGCCTGCAGGAGGCCCGGCGCAAGCGTGATGACGCTCGTGTTCAGCTTGCCGGCGGCCAAGACCCTTCGCTGCAACGGCGTATGGCCAAGGTGGTCAGCCAGCTTGATCACCAGCACACCTTTGAGTCGGTTGCCACGCAGTGGCTGAGTATTCGCGAGTCATCCTGGGATCCGGAATACACCCGCACGGTGCGGCAGCGCCTTGAGCTCAATGCCTACCCCTGGCTGGGAAAACTCCCGATCAGCAGCATCAGCACGCCCACGCTGGTCGAAAACCTGCAGCGCATCATCAAGCGCGGCGCTCGCGAGACGGCGCGTCGTGTTGCCCAGATCTACAAACAGATTTTCGAGTTCGCCGAAGCTGCCGGCATCACCTCACCCAACCAGATCGGGAATCTCTCGCGTACTCTCCCAGCCAAGCGGGTGAAACACTTTGCTGCCGTGACCGACCCTGAAAAGCTCGGCGCACTGCTCAAAGCACTGGATAGCTATAGCGGAACGATGCCGGTCTGTTGTGCCTTAAAACTGGCCCCGTTACTGTTCTGCCGACCCGGAGACCTTCGACACATGGAGTGGTCGGAGGTCAATCTGGATGCTGGCGAATGGTTGATTCCTGGTCACAAGATGAAAGGACTCACGGCCACCAAACAGGATCGACCGGATCATTTGGTTCCTCTCAGCCAACAAGCAGTCGCGGTCCTGCGCGAGCTGAAACCACTCACCGGTAGACATCGATACGCCTTCCCCTCAGCCCGAGGAGGCGACCGACCGATGTCCAACAATGCCGTCCTCAGTGCGTTACGCCGCATGGACATCAGCGGCGACGAGATGACTGGGCACGGCTTTCGTGCGACAGCAAGAACCATAGGTGCTGAGGTGCTGGGGTTTCGTCCAGATCTCCTTGAGCATCAGCTTGCTCACACGGTAAAAAATCCGTTGGGACGTGCGTACGACCGAACGTCATTTCTGCCAGAGCGACGCGAGATGATGCAGGCTTGGGCTAACTATTTGGACACGATAAAGCGCTGAATGCTCTGTCAACTGTGCCCTTGGTCGCGCCAGTACTTACCCAACCAAGGGGAGAAACATGCGAGTTGCTATCGAACGTACTCGCATGTTAAAAGTTGTCCGTCCCAAGCGATCCATATTGATCCGCAACGGTCCGCCACGTCGCCCTGGTAACGACGTTAAAAACTTCGCCTCGTTCGCACTCGCTGAACTGGTCGCATTAACTGCTATCGGTTGATTGCGCATCTGGCATGAACGCCCTCAGTCCGTTCTGCCCCTAGAGGCCTTTTCTGGCCCTAGCTTTTCTGTAGCAATCCAACGACCTCCGGCGCTACCGAACCAAAATTTTCGGAACCACGCGTATGCCTACGCTTGTGGCAATTGCCTACGCCCGCTATTCAGCCGGTAGACATCCGACTTTCAACCTTTTTTGTAGTAGCGCCGGAGGACGCTGCCCCACGCTTCAGATCCTAGGATCTCAAACCTATGGCAATGCACATTAGTAACTCTGTCGACGTCAGCGATGATGACAAAATTCTTCGTTTGCGCGATGTAGAGGCAATAGTCGGCCTAAAACGCTCAACTATCTATCGAAAAATATCGGAGGGCCTTTTCCCGCGCCAACGCCTTCTATGCGGCTCCAGTGTTGGCTGGCGTAACAGTGAAATCCAGGCTTGGATTCGGCAAAGGGAGGCGCTGTAATGCAGCGCCGAACACCTCAACAGTCAGGCTGGATAGTAGAACTCACAGCGGCGGTCGATATTCCAGCGGAAACAATCCAATGGATATGGCCAGGCTGGCTGCCAAGGGCAAAGCTATCCATTCTTGCCGGCGCAGGTGGATGCGGTAAAACCACGCTTGCGATATCGCTGGCCGCCACGCTCAGTAAGGGTGGTGATTGGCCAGACGGCAGCAAAGGTGAGGGACCTGGCAACGTCGTGATCTGGAGCGGCGAGGATGGTATAGCTGACACGATCATTCCCCGCCTTACGGCTGCAGATGCAGACCTAAACCGCGTGCACATAATAGAAGGGCTCAGGGATCAACTTGGGAACAGGCGACAGTTTGATCCTACTGCCAACTTTGCTCTTTTGAATGAAGCAGCCACACGGATTGACGGCGTCTCATTGCTGATTTTCGACCCGCTTATCAACCTAATACGTGGTGACATGCACCGAGCCAACGAAGTCCGGCAGGGACTACAGATGGTAGTGGATTTTGCCGAACTGCATTGCTGCTCTGTGCTCGGTATATCTCACCTCAGCAAAAGCGCCTCTCAGTCCTCTGTAGCTGATCGAGTCATCGGCAGCCAGGCATTCTCAGCACTTGCTCGCACGGTACTGGTGGCCGGGAAAGCTCATAATTCTGAAGCTCGGGTGCTTGTCCGGGCCAAGTCAAACGTTTCGATCGATATAGGGGGGATAGAGTATTTCGTTGACCCCATCGTTATAGACGAGCGGCTAGAAACAACCTGCATCCGATGGGGAGAGGCCGTAGAAGGAAGTGCTGAAACCATTCTGGCTGATATCGAGCGAACGGGTGGCGTAAGACCAGCATCAGCCACTCAAGAAGCGTGCAGCTTTCTTGAAAACACGCTGCAAGCTGGTCCTGTTGCGATCACTGCGTTGCAGTCTTTAGCTGAGGAGTCTTGCATCTCTTGGGCATCAGTTCGTAGAGCCCAGAAACAGCTTGGTATTCGCTCCTGCAAGGTGGGCATGCAAGGCGGATGGGTATGGGAGCTGCCCACCTCTACCTGAAGATGCTCACTTTACTCGAAGGTGCTCAAAGAATATTGAGCACCTTCGTATTTTTGAACGCCTTCGTTTTCCGATACCTCACAGATCATCCGAGGACGTTTCACGGCCATATGAATCGCACGCCTGCCTAGCTAGATGCTTCTGACTTTGATAATGCTCTGGGCTAGGATAAACGTCGGATCGCTTAAGCGGCACGACAGCTGCCTGAGCCTGGCTACAGGCCAAACATCACAGGTGAACAGGAAAATGGAAGCTGAAAGCTCTATGGTCGTATCAGCAGAACAAGAGACGCGCGAGATTATTCTTCAGCTGGAGTGTGCTGAAGGTGATCCTGAGCTGCTCCAACTCCTATCCGGGGTAAGCAAGGACGATTTCGCCCTGATTGGCGAGCTCATTCAGATGTACTGCATGGCCGACGCATTGTGTCGTGGCCTCACCGCCATGCTCCAAGAGCACCGGCTCGGTACCGCAAGCGATGCGGCTTTCTCACTGAACGATACCGACGTCCTTATTCACACCAAGAAGGAAGCCCGGGAGAGCGGCCTAAATATCGACAAGGCAGGCATCATCTCAGCGGTTGAGACGCTTGAAATGCACAGACTGTTCCGTCACACCTTTTCTCACTGGGTGGTCAAACGGTACATGGACGGGAAGCACCTGGTTGCCCTCTCGAAAAGCGCGCCGGATGCCAAAAAGCGCGATGGCATTGCGCTGGAAGGTGGCAAAGCCAAACTGGCGGTTTTTCGGATCGATCTGCTGCTAACCGAGCTGGAGAAGGTCAAGGGCCACTGCAGGTTCTTGTCGGAAGTCCATGCTTACCTGGAAAGCGGTGCGGCAACCCAGGCATAACCCAGTGCAAGTCGCGCAGCCTTCCTATCGAAGCCAGTGGCGAGGTAGCAGCAACGGCAACCAGTTGAGTTGCAAGCCACCTGCTGGAAGGAAGAAGCTGAGTGAGTCCTGGTCTTTCCTGGCCAGGACAGCCTTTGACCCAGGAGTTGCCATGATTCATTTCCGCCCCTTCCCCGCTTGGCAGTTGAACTACCCGCCCACCAGCCAAGCGCTGTTCGCCATCGCCCTATGGCCTGTTCTGTTTGCGATAGGATGCTGGCGGACGCCTCAGATCGCGCTGCTCCTGACCTCGCACGGTGTAGACGTCAGCATGGGGCAGGTGTTTCAAGCAGGGTTCGGCGCCTACGTCTTGTTACTAGCGCATCACCGCAGGCTCAACCGCCGCCACTTCGAGCGTCATGCCGGCGAGATTGAGCTGTATCGGCGACTAAGCGAAGTGGAACGGGAGATGGCCCTTGGCGGCCTTACCCACACTCATGCTTACCAGACGGTGAAGAGCGAGAGCGCTCAGCTACGTGAGCGTCTCGGCTTTCTGATCGATGCGGACAACTTCTATCGCAAGCTGCAGTCCCTGACTCAGATTTTCAGGTGGCTGCTCAGCAAGCTCAGGTAGCTATGTTTGCGCTGGTCACCGGGCTTCTCGGCAGAAGACAATAGGGTGAGTTGACGCGTTGTTCAGCTGTGCGCTGGTACCGGGCACTTGGTCAGAGCCAGCTTCCCCAGGCAGCCCCAATAAAAAAGTGCCCCCAGGATCTGCCTATCCTGGGGGCGCCGTAAAAGGTGATGGGAAGCGGGCAACTGCAAGTTACTGCATGTCCGGTCTCCGTCATAGGGCAGATAACCGTGCATCTTGGATGCTCATTAAAGGTTCCATGCTTTAATTAACCGGAAAAGCTTTTGAATTTGAATAGATAGGTCGGTCTGCGGATCGAAGCTCGCATCAAACGAGCGCGCCTCCGATACGAACTCAGTGGCAATAGAGACCTTGGATTTGGAAGAAGTCTTCGATATCCTTGAATCCACAAACTCAAAATACTTATTTCGAAAATCAGGCTGCAAATAGCTCTCTATCGTATAATCGTGGGTCACCCAGCAATATTCTGACCCTGAATTGTTTTTCGTCATATCAGCCCACACCTGGTATTTCACGGAGCGCTGGTTTATGCATATATCAGCCCCGTCAGAGTCACGCTGAAAATCGAGATCCCGATCCATAACGACAATAGAATTTCTATTAACACTGAATATATCTATTAGTCCTGGCGAACCTTGGGCTGTAAAGTGACCTAGCATTGAGCCACCGTAGAAAACGAAGGAAAAATCAACGTTTTCTATGGGCATGATCTCCCCATGAGCCGAACACCATAACGAAAGCCAATGCAGTATATAGATCCTGTCAGATGCCCCTTCTACCCATATCACTCCGTTTGCTTGAAAAACATCGCTAGGCTTGATACCAAGCCCTGCCAGAGCCCTTGCAGGAGACGTTAATTCGGAAATTTCATAACCATTTACCTCAAACAACCTGGCATCTGACGTGTGCCAGCTGGATATATCGAGAAGCACAGATGAGTGGGTAGAAATAAACAGCTGTAGATTTTTTCGGGCCACGATCTCGGAAATTCTAGCGACCATTAGTCTTTGAAGGGTTGGATGGAGGTGAACTTCAGGCTCTTCAATGACACATATTTGGTCATCATCGACAGAATCTAGCCACCCCAGCAACCCTGCGAACGCACGCCATCCAGACGGCAGCATCTTAACCGGGATATGGTTCTGCTGGCCTAAGTCATCATTGAGAAAAACACCTAATATTTCCTTATCAACGAGACTAATAGGTTTGGAGTGCTTGTACGCATTAATCTCACTGGTAGGCCCTGAGTATTTAATTTGATCAGATTGCAATGGGTGCGGCGCGAGCCCGACCAGATGCTTACCATCATTATTTAGCACATCGATGATTTTCCTAGTGCTAACTCCGCGCTCGTCGTGAGACGACCGAAAATTAATCTTCGCCTCTAGACCATTTAAAACTGTCACCAGCTCTTTCGGCGGCTTTGACGACTTGCTATAAATACTACCCTCAAATACATACTTATCATGTTGAGTATTGACAGCAAGATACACACCGTACTCATCTATTTTTAGCTTATTTAAAATCGAGCCCACATATGTTCCATTATCAAAATGGACAATGTATGTGGCCGCAGTCGTCGAGCGCATGTTCTCACGGGCAATCGTTTTAATTACATCAACGTTCTTTAGCGCTCGCACCATATCCAGTACGGTTGACTTTCCACCCCCATTGGGGCCCACAAAAATATTAATCCTGGAGACACCGAGCTGCGGAACATCATGCGGACTGAGCGAACTGCTCTCCATTATTTCGTTGAGACGGAGTGTTCGAAGCCCCAATAGTCCAAAGCTTTTGATGTGCAAACTTATATTCCTTAACTGATTAACTGGTGCGTTGAGCACATACTAGGCTCTAGATATGATCTTTGAAGCGGTACTGGAACCACTGGGCTCCTGCACCTAGCGAAAGCTGGCAATGTCCTATCCGCAGGCTGTAGCCCTGTTCTCGCCAAGACAACGCCATTCGACGTTTGATCAAACGCCGTGGTTCGCTAGTAATGCCGTCGATATGGACAGAAGTAATAGCTGCCGGGAGATCAAGCGAGAGCACGTAGAATATTAGCGTGCTCTCAGGCCACAATTTAACAAGTCGCTCTTGGGCAGGGCATTACGTCAAGCATCCCAATAAAAAATCTTCTCATGCTCCACATCCTCAATATGAAGATTGAAACGCGATTTAACTAGGGGCAATAAACCAGGTTCACTTATCAGATCGACGTCAACCTTCAGATCTAAGGAACTCAACAGCAAAGGTAAAAAAGCTCTCTCGTGAATTCTTAAATGAGTGAAATTAAAATCGGTAACTGCAAGGGCCGAGGCGGGTGTTTCAACCATCCTGGCCGCTTTGACCATCTGATCGTGAAGATCCTTAGGCGGTTTTTTATCAGACATCTCGGGCACCCTGACTGAGGTCGCCATCCCACTGAGCAGGCATAGTAGGTACCAATCCTTCATACCTTCATCGCGCAGCGCTCTGAAAGCCTCGCTTGCCTCCTTATCTTTTGAGATGTTCAACGCTGTATATCTAAGGTTAGGTATAGCAGCCGCATACCTGTCAGTGATTCGATCAAGTAATGATGCGCGATTGTATTTTGGAGCCAAACCGGGAATAGGCAGGATAGGATCAAAGCACTCTGATACGCCTAGATACTCAAACGGAGGTTCGCTGAGCGAGCGCGACTCTTCTTCAAAAGCATGAGCGTCGATAAACTCACCATAAACCTCACCATAGGGACGAAGGAAATTGCCCAAAATCAACGCATCCTCGGAAAAACGCTCTACCGCCTTTACATAGTCCCGATCATTCAATAATGAAAATTTTCGTAAAATTGTCAGGCACAACTGGAGGGTATCTACGGCATACTTATGTAGGTCGCTATGGCTGGCAGGAATCTCCAATTCCGTCGCCCACTCCCCATTTGAGAAAACAAATTGATGTAGCTTAAATTTTTTTGCCTTTGTCGAAACTGTACACCTCAGCGCGACTCGCGCAGGCACAATAATCAAATCTTCACGCTGAATAGCTATGGAAACAAGTACTGACTGGAAGAAAGCTATAAAACCTTCAACGGGCGCGGTTTCCTTGTAGCGGTTATCAAATATACATTTTAGGTCTAGACCGAAAGCAGTCCAACGCACCTCACGCGATCCAACAACATCGCCCCATGGTCTATCCAAAAGACTTTCTCGCATCGACTCTTCGAAACCAGGAATCGCATCTTCTTCTAGAAATCCTGGCATCGCGCAGTTAGTGAGGGGATCCGCAAGACCATTTTTCTCCCAATACGAAAACTCGTGTTCAAAAGCAACAAGCGCTTCTGGCCTCTTACGGCCTAGCAAAGCCAACATAACACATAATTTACTCAGGTTATCCCTGAGTTTTTCTGGCCACTTACCATCAAACTTATCGTGAACAAAGCTTGTCCCCAAGGCCAAAAAAGTGAACCTGCTAAATGCTAAATAGTTTCCGGCGCTACACTCATTTTCAGCAACCTCGGACAAGGCCGATGGTAACAGCCTTCTAAATTGCGCGTCGTCATGACTCGTTGCATACCATGCCACACCCAACGCATAGTGCTTCGCAATATAGGCCATTCCAAGAGCACGAAGACATCTTGACAACTTTAAAGCGGCCCGCAACAAATCGAATTTGCTGTCACCGGTGAATAGACCTTTCTTTGCCCGCATGTACTCGGTGATGGCCATCATGACGTCACCCTTTTCGCTATAGATGTCGCCACGACGCTCAGCTTTCATCCCTGACTCTCGCCCCCCTGATCGAGAAGCAATTAAGTCGTCAATATCAGAAGCCAAGCGCATGAGCTCCACAGGATTGCTCAAAACATCACACAATTTTTCAAAAGTTCTGCCGAAACTTTCGATCGGGAAAAGTGGCGTCTGCTCCACCTCTTTAAGCATCTGCGCCCACAGCGTGCACGATCTCTCAAAACCCGTGCCGCCGTCCATGTGACCACGATGCACTGAAAGTAAACCACATATTTTCAGTAGCTCGGCCCGTCGACCCGGGCCTGTTGCATTTTTCAACTCATGATTGAGGCAATCATCGATTGATTCCGAAATGCCGATCCACCAAGCTGGAGTTCTGGGGCATAGGTTCATACCTATAGCCCCTATAAGATAATTTGCCAGATTAACCGCGTCCTCCAAGTGCCCGGCACTGCGATAATCTTTGAAATCCGAGTAGTAATCATCAACCAAGTCGGCCATTCCATCGAACGTTCCAAGCCCTCTGAATGTTGCCACCACTACCTCGTATGTAGCGAGACGTTTTAATTCTCTAGGCGCTTGGCCAACAAGGTAGCAATTCAGTTTCTTAATCCACATCAGCAGATCAGGCCGTGCAAACTCATGAAACGTCGCCCGCCGCACGCCAATTTTCAAATCTACAAAGTCAGAAAAATTAAACACCTGTGGCGTTCGTTCTCGCCAGTGCAATCGCAACTTCTCATAATCTTCGGGTAAGTCTTCATATTGGGGCATGCTATCGGCAGGAACATGCAGGTAGTGCTGCGCGACCCAAAACAGGTCTCGGTCACATAGCATCTCCGAGATAGCAGCGCCATCGTATATCTGCAGCGTGAGCTCCAGACCTAATGCTTCGGCCTGAAGTTTTTGTCGCATACCTACGGATATCTCAGACACACAGAAAACAACCACAGCACTAAAAATACCGGCTTTTTTTATTACCTTTAAATCACTTCTGATTTTTCCTGCCATGCTCTTCTGCAGCGAGCATGCAAAAGCGACATTACCCTCATTGCATGCTAGCGCATAAAATGTGTTATCGGGAAGCTGTAGACCGTCAACCACGGGATAGGTCTCAAAGTCACGACCGCCATCCCCCCCTGCACTTACGGGGCCGGTGGCAGGCATGATATTGCTACATATCCGCGCTCTTGCCAGATGTCTTGCTATATGCTCAAACGTGTGATGCCCGTTATCCGAACCAAGCAAACTTAATTGAAACCGGATATATTTACTAAGTTCCGCGATATTCAAGCCCACACCCCTTTAACGAATCCATACCAAGACCTCGGCTCTTCGCGCGATCTTGTTCAGAAATATCGATTGGCCATCCAATGACACGTAACAATATCAAGGCTGACTATTACAAATACTCAAATAGGCACAACGACTGCAGCTCTTGCCTTGGTTTGCAGAACGGTCGCCAGCGATGAAGCGCTTGGCCATTTTGTAAACCGTTGTGCGGTCGATTCCGCGCGAAGCACCCTCACTGATCTGCTTGTCCGTAATCAGCGAGTAGATTGTTGCCCGCCGCACCCCGGCGCTGTTCAAACTCACCATCATTGGGCGTAAATGCTTCATGGTGTTGGATTGACCTTCGTGGGCCCTGATCCAGTGCAGCTCGCTCCAGGTCATCAGCATCCACGGCAGGCCGATCAACAGCCCTCCAACCTCAGAAACGAGCCCCTCTACAAGGTTTCCGCCAATGTTCCCCTGAAGCACCAGGCCACGCTTGGCAGCGGTCACAGCATCTTCGTAAAGCTGTGGATCTTCGGTCTTCAATGGCAGGAAATGGCTTATCCAGGCAGCCTGAAAGGCCTCCTGAGGAACAGCACCATTCTTGGCCACCTCGAACATCATCTCGGTGACGGCCCACCGAGCCCGGATCGAAACATCAATCTCTTGCTCAGCGGTCAAGGCCAGCTCATGCCGGTAATGGTACTGAAGCGGGCAATTCATGTAGGCCACGAAGGCCTCGTAACTGACCGGCGCCAGGGGTGCACTCAGACCAGGTGATAAAGGCGCCGGCGGTACAGCCCGCTCGCGTATACCGTTCAACACCCGGAGCTTTTTGCCTGCTGCGTTCAATGGCGCCGGGCGGATCGTGTCGGCGAGTTGATAGAGGTACAGATGATCGCGTGCGCGGGAAAGCGCGACATACAACAGGTTGTTCCGCTCTACCCTTTCCTCAAACGCGAACTCGTCATCGGTGCTGTTGAGTACCACCGGAGGGATCAACTCCAGCGGGCGGGGATCATAAAAGAACGGGCGGTTAGGCCCATACGCCGTATCGTCCACGTTGGTCAGGTGTACCGCCGTATACTCAAGGCCTTTGCTGGAGTGCACCGTCATCACGTTTACAGCGTCCAGTGCCCTGACCTCAGGCGGCATGCCACGATCAGCCAGCTTTTCGCCGATCCGACGACGCAGCTCCTCCCTGAGCAAGAATTTGGTTAGGCGTGCTTGGGTGGCATCCCCATCACCATTGCGCACAGCGTAGACAAATAGCCACAGCGCGAGCCGCTCAGAGTGCGCCTCAATGGTGAGGTCGTTCGGATCGGGAAAGCCGTAACGACGATCGAGCATCAGCGTAGCGACGAAAATCCAGGGTTTGGTATTGCGCGTAAACCCGTGAAGCAGCATTCCGAGGTTTGCTTTAGCCAGTTGTCCCTGTTGCGAAAGCCCTGGTATGTCTTTCCAAATCCACCGCCCGCGCTGAAGCTCGGTACCACTGCCCTTTCGTGTCACACGCATGAGCAGTTCGATGTCCTGCACCGTCATGGGAAAACGCGGATCGTTCATCAGCCCTACCAGCGACCGAGGCTGACGCATGCATAGCAGCTCCATCAGGCAGAAGAGGCGCTTGATCTCATGCCGCTGACATATATCGCCCAGGTGTAGAATGGGAATTCCCCGCTTCCTTAGCCCATCGACCATCTGGTCGATGTTTGTCGAGCTGCGACTAATCACCAACTGCTCCCGATAGGGAATGCCCTGTGCGGCGAGCGTCCTGATGCACGCCTCAAGAGTAGCGGCTTGGGACAAATTGGAATCGCACTGATAGAGCCTGGGAATCTCCCCGATCGAGGGCCGATAGGCCGTGACGGTTTCAAGTGGCATCAACTGGTGCAGTGCGTGATGTGTGCCGGCGCAGCTGAACAGATCGAGGATTTCAGGCGTGCTTCGCCTGTTCAGATCGAGCGCGTAGCGTTTGTAAGTCGGCGCGATGTACCGCAGGCTTTTGAACGTTTTGTCGAATTCGATCAAGCTCCTGATGGAAGAGCCACGCCAGTGGTGAATCGCTTGCCGGACATCCCCCACAACCCAGACCGATGCCGCATTCAAGGCCAGTTGCCGGATCAATTCGACCATGACCTCAGTTACGTCCTGGTATTCATCGACCAAGACGTGCTCAAACTGGTCGAAATACCCAGATACCGTCGAGCGGGCACGCCGCGCTTGGATGGAAGGAAATGCCACAAGGTCGACGTAATCGACCCAGCGTTCTTTATGCATCGCCTCTTCATAGGCTTCAAAGAGCGTAGCGATGTCTTCACGCTCATCCTGGATGTCTTGATCGCACGCAGGCAGGGCTTGCAGGCGAGCCCGATAGTCGTCAACCGTCAGGCACTCTTCCTTCAAGCGCTTGATGTGTTCGATCACATCCGGGAGCCAGTCATAAGGATTCTGCAGCCGGAGGTAATACTTGAGCCTGACCTTGGCCAGACACGCGACCATCAGCCGAACCTGCATGAGCTTGTCGGCCACGCTGACGTCGGCGCTGAGGTTAAACAGGTCGTGATGTTTGCGCAGGAACTCCAGACCGAACGCATGGAATGTTCCAGCCCAAACATTGGAGGCGTTGTTGATGCCCGATGCGGCCAGCCGCTCGATCAACTCGGCAGCAGCCTTGTTTGTGAAGGTCAGCACCACGATCTTGCTCGCAGACACTCCCTGTTCAAGCAGGTGCTTGATGCGATGCACCAATGTGGTTGTCTTGCCGGTGCCCGGCCCTGCCACCACGTTCACGAAAGTTTCCTCGGCATGCGCTGCCACACGTTGTGTGTATGTCATCTCTGGCAACGCCGAGGGCATGACGGTGGGCAAGATAGGCAACAGCAGACCATCAAACAGCTGTTGCCGGACAACCTCCAGAGGTATCGTCAGCTGGTGGGCGAGCTGACTAGCACCGATGGTGGCCAGGTACTGCTGCTTTGCTACGCTTCGAGGGAGCAGTAATTCCCGCGCAAACACATTTGCCTGCAGCTCGGTACGTTCGTGAGCGCCGTAAGCATCAATCTTTACGGTCGCTTCGCTCCCCTCGGATGCCGTCAGGGCCTGCAGGTCGGCGTAGGTAGTCTCTGACAGATTGGCGTCGAGAAACCAATGACCCAGCTCGTGCGCGATGAGGTAAGCCGCTTCCGCATCGCCGACGTCCTTTCGAATGAAGAGAGTCTCGTCGTTGCGCTTCAGTACTCCATCAGTGCCACCCAGAATCGAGTGAGTAGGCGGAACGCGCTCGATCGCAACACCCAGTATTTCTTCTGCATTGGCGAGCAGCTTTACTGATGACACCGCCGCCTGCGAGTCAGCCAACCCCACCAGCGACTCGCGGACATCCATGGCTTTCCGGCGAGCCCTGTCAAAGGGGTTCATGCTTAACCCTCCAATTGCAACAAACGGGCTTCCTCGTCTGCCGGTAGCTCCAACTCTTTAACGGCTACCGCCCAAGGCTTACGCTGCAAATCGACTTCAGGTTTTCCTGATGTCGCTTTGAAGGCGGGGATCGGCTGGCTTCTGAAACGACGCTCCAACGCTACAGAGAACACGTCGAGCTGAAGCTGAAGAAAATCCGCCATCTTGCGCATAACACGGGCCGGCGCGAAGACAGACCCGCTTAGAATAAGGTTCGCCAGGGTACGGTTCTCACCCAGACCAGCTTCAACTGCTATCGCTTTAGCCTTCGGCCCGCGCACGCTGTTGATTGCCTCCATCGCCAAGACAAGAGACGCATCAGTGATCACCGGGTTCTGCTCTTTGGTTGGCACCACCAAGACATTATGTGACAAGGCCTCGGCAAGCAGTCCGGTGACGAACGACGAAGTGGTGCGCTCGTACTCTCCCGCAGTCAGGCGGGTTTTCATGACCAAGCGTCTATCCGCTCGAATACTCCAGCTCTGTGTCTTGGCGCCAAAGAAATCATTCGCCTTGCGCTCATACTCCGCTAGCAGCTTCGAGGTGTTTTTGCTTCTGGACTCTTGATTGAAGCGAGCGAGTCCATCCTGAAGCAATTCACGAGCTGCGGTTGCACGGGACACCCCTCGCCTCTCTGCGACTGCATCAATTTCTGCCAGCAGGGTTACCTTCGTCGTAACGCCGATCTGCTCCCGGGCCTTACGAGTAGCTTCATCCATCTGTTTTGCCTTCACGTCAGAATGCATGATCGTCTCCGTTACCTGGGAATTGGCCACAGGCTGTTTGGTTGAGACAGACTGCTGTTCCTTCTGTTCTACCCGCTGCGCTTCAGGCATCAGGTTTACAAGCGCGTGCATCAGATTAAGCGCGATATGAGGCTCGTCCTGCCCTTGCACGTCGACACAGCTACCATCAGGCAGAGTCAGCCGACATCTGACGCCTTGGGAGGTTCTGGTCAGATGCATGTAAGGCTTCAGGCAGGCTAGAAAACTAGCGCACCCGTTGAGATAATCGGCAAGCTTAAGACTGGGCTTTTTCATGGATCCGAACGATCGCTGGCAAGAAGACGCGTGATAGGTCACGCTGGCGTATATCACATTTATATCATCTGCTTGCGTAGGCACACAATTGATCGACGCTCATTTTTGTACGGCTTTGCGAATTGTTGTCTCGAATTGGAGATCGCAACTCACCGCCGAAGAGATGACCCAACAGCTGTGCGACCCGGTTGCGTTTGGTCTCGCGATGCTGCCGGCGCTGGACGTTGAGCTGGCTAAACTGGGCTGCACGCGCACTGACGTTCACGGGTTCGCTTGGCAGACGCCATGCTTGCATTTGCGAAGCGTATTCGATCCCCTAGGCATACCCGATACACCGCTCGACTTCCGCCCGATTCCTGATTGCGCAGGAACTCTGGTCGCTCGCGCCACGGCGATCCTTTCCCTGGCTGCCATAGGCGCGGACGCAGTTTCATATGGCTCAGAAAACGGCGGCGATCTCTTCGTGAACCTGGTGGTGATCCCGGGTGAAGGTCGGGTTTCGGAAAAATCCCAGGGAAAAATGAACGGGCACACGGACGGGGTTTCGTTCCCAATCCGGGGCCATCGCGATCCTGAAGATTCTCGGATCGCGCCCTCGCCCGATTTCGTTTGTCTGTCGGCCTTGCGCAACCCGAATGCCGTCCCGACCACGGTGATGCCCCTCGATGCCATCCTCAACCAGCTGGATCCCCAGGACATACACGAGCTGCAGAAACCTCAGTACATCCTGCAGTCCCAGCTGACCTTCCGCGACGGTATGGAAGAAATCCTGGGCCAGGAATTGCTAGTCGACGACGCCCAACTGTTGTTCCGTATGAACAGTGGCTTCTGGATCCGGTTCAGCCACAGCTCTACACAAACAGCCGCAGCCGGTGAGTCCCCCGCCAAGCAAGCGATGCAAGCACTGGCCAAAGCCTGCTTGGATTGCTTCATCCCCGTCACGCTTGCTCCGGGCGATATCGCCATCGTCAACAATCGCATTGCGTTGCATGGGCGAACCAAGGTTGGTGAAGAGCACGGTGGGCAGTCCCGCTGGATGCTTCGAACCTACGGGCTGGATACCTCCGAGCTTGACGACTCCCAACGCCATCCTGACAGCACCTTCATGCTCTTCCCTTAAGGACTGAGCATCGGCCAGGCTGGGTCCTCAATCGGCATCCCAGCTTAGGTCATTCCCCGCTTCGCTAAACTCGTGCCCAGCCAGGCTTTCAGGCGTATCTTCCGCTAAGCGCTCGCAGCGTGGATGATCGCTGGTGATCATTCAACGTCCACCAGGCGTCGCCAAACCAGTTGCCCCCTACCGGGCTTATCCAAAAACTGAATCACGGAAAACTATCATTCGTGAATGTTTTTACGCAGGTAACGATACAACGTTGTCCTCGAAACCCCGTACCGTATCGCCACACTAGCAACTTGAATTTCTGGATCCTTTAGCAAGGCCTTAATTTCACGGATCTGCGCCTCAGCCAGAGCCGGCTTGCGTCCCCCCTTCCGCCCTCGAGCGCGAGCCGCTGCAAGCCCTGCGCGGGTACGCTCTCGAATCAGGTTGCGCTCGAACTCGGCCAAGGCTGCGAACACATGAAAGATCAGCTTGCCGGCGGCGCTGGTGGTTTCTATTCGTTCGTTGATCGACTCGAACCCCACCCCTTCCTGCTCTAAGCGACTGACGATCCCAACCAGGTCTGGCAGCGAGCGGCCGAGACGATCCAGTCGCCACACGACCAGAGTGTCACCGCTGCGCAGGGCCTTGATACAATGCCGCAACTCCGGCCTATCCGCTGACTTGCCGCTCATGGTCTCTTCGTAAACTACGGAGCACCCAGCCAGGGCAAGTGCATCTCGCTGCAGGTCGAGATTCTGATCATCAGTCGAAACTCGGGCGTACCCAATCCGTTTTCCCATACGTTTTTCTCACACTGATTCCGGTACGGGAAAAGTGACAGGAAAGTGGTAAATCCCAAGCCCAAAAGATCAACCGGAATAGGTGTGCCAGAAACGACCGTTTACCGGACGGATGCGCTCGTCAATTTCAGGCGCTGAAAGCGACCGAAAACGAACCCCAGAATATTTTTCCTCGCTCAACATTTCCTTCAGCAGCTCAGCACCTGAGCTGAATGGAGGAATGACCATGAAGCAGAGTTTCCACGCACATTTTGATCAGGACTTGACCAAGGTCGGTTCGGCAATTCTCAGGGAGGCAGTCCGGCGCGGGCTTCTCAGTCAGCACGAGGCCATGATCCACGACCAGCAATGGGCGCAGTTTAGTGTTTATGCCAACGAGTCTCATGAGGTAGACATCCTGGAATTCGTCAATAAAAAATTGGTGAGGGAGTACGGGGAAGAGCTCTATATCCAGGCATACCAAGGAAATCTCCCGCTGCAAAGCGTGTCTGGCCTGCTTGAGACTGTATATTCAGTGATGGGCTTCGCAACTAATGGGCGCTGGAAAGGCGCAGCGGCTAACGTCGGTAGCCGTCTTGGCTTTCCAAGCCATGCACGGATTACCGTACCGCGCAGTCTTGACCGTACTTACTTTGAAGCCGTGATGGTGGATATTCAGGCTCTCTACTCAGAGCAGCTAGCAACATTAATTAGGTCAGTTCGATACCTCGGCATGTCATTGCTTGAGGCTTTTTACTTCGACGCAGAAGATGCTCACAAGGACGCCGAAGAAGAAAACATCTTTTATGTGTTCAGCAAAGATAAACATGAGCATCGGATCATTAATATCTCTGCCCCTGAGCAAATTGTAATTTTGGAGAAGGCCGCGGCATTTCAAAAACTTCAGGGCAGCAGTCAGGCGACGCCAGCAGCTTGGCGTACATGGAAATTAAAGAACCTACCTGCAGCTCAAGAGCTTTTACTTTCTCACGGACTAAACATTGATGATTGTCGCGCGGGATATGCCTGCGAGCTCTACCGGCGACTGTCTGGTCACCACGCCCCGATTCTTGGGGGAAAAGCTCCCTACGATGAGGATCTGGAGGCTCGGGATCACGTCGCCTACGAGCTCGGAAATATGCGTATCTGGGAAACTGATGCGTACGTCGGTGCCCGAGCCGACCTGCGGAAGGAAGCCGCTGCTATCAGTCGCTAAGCCATCGCACAGCAGATTTGGGATTAGATCAGACGCCCTTAACCTTGGCAGACCTCGAATCAAAGGAGTCAGGGTATGGATCGCTTTGAGTTGCTTGTATATGCCGTGCTTGCCGTCATCAGTGTGCTGACTATCGCAGGTGCAATTGGCTATATGGTCGCAGCGTATCTGGACAAGAAGCACGGCGACGATTGAGCCTTCAGCGGAGCGACCAGATACCTGCAACAAACTGTCCGCTGCCATTGGCAGCGGGCGCTTCCCAAATCCATCGGCAAGGCACCCTACCGCTGCGATACGCAGTACTTTCCCAAGCCTATGAGGTCATGGGATGACTTCAGAACGGCTGTCAATTTCCGCAGCCTAGCGAAGTTACCGGAGCGCCGAAGCGTATAGATCAGCAACATGCACGCCCTCCATGTGGCGAGCTAGCTTGCCCAGTACGCTAAAACCCGTGCACCGACTCGCAGGCAACATCTGATCTTGGGTTTTCCGAAAGCTACCGGAGAGTGTCTAGCGACCTCATCTATCCGGAACACACGCATGGAATTTCGTCGCCTCGGTAACGGGCTGTACTTCCCACCTATTGCACCAAACGGTCGTGTTTACGCTGTACCTCTTGGGCAGGAAACCCAGGTAGAAATTTTCTGCCTGACCCCAGTAGGCATCATGGGTGCGGGCATCCTATGGCACTGGTCAGAAATCGTTGGTTTTTACTACGACGACGAATCATGGGAGATCATCCCGCGCAATTACTCGGGACGAGGAATGCGCTTCCGCAGAGGCCTATCCTGCATCATGGTGATCGCAGGCAACGAGGCTCTTACGACCCACATCCAGGGCTACCCAATCCCCATCTGCGTAATGAACCGCATTGCATTCGAACAGCAGCGAGGCAGTAAGGGGTAGCGCGTTACCGTCACCACCCGCTGCGCGACACAGGTACCAGCTGGACCGGCACCTACCAATGTTTATTTTATGAAAGTGAAGCCTTTCACTACTAATACAGATCAAAGCTGGCCGGCTGACTTGGTCGTAAGCGTCACTGCTAATAGCAAACACGGCCTCCGCCCCCGCCTGCATGGGCCTGATGGCCGACAGCGAGTAGATTTAGCGCCCTACACTGCTTATAGCCCGAACCCGTCGCCTTCCCTGATCAAGCGCAGCAATATATCTCGCCGTAGTTCACTGCTGATACGAGAAAGCCCCGCCAGACCAAGCTGCACGGGGCATTCGGGATTTACAATCGGGTCAAATCTGTTCGGCACTGCTTATAGGTACTCAGCCGCTACCCTCCCGAATAGAGGTCGCTATGATTAAGCGCTTGGTATCTAGACAGCTTCTTCTCATAAGCGACCAACGTCCGACGTAGCTGACGATTGTCGCTCGCAACTCTGCGAATCTCAGCAAGCCGCCCCTCAACTTGCAGAACGAGGTGACGGTATGGGTATTCAACAAACTCAAACGAGGAAGCCGGGTATTTATGTTTGCCATTCCCCTTGGCAATAGTCAGGGGCGCGAATTTGTTTTTTGTCCTTGCAGCGGCACCAGTTTGCACCAGTAGATCGAATACGCATTCGGGCTCACTTGCTTGATTGATACGCCGACCACAACAGATTTGACCCCGGTCTTTTTGTACAACTTCATGGACGTATCCACATAGCTTGCTACCAAGCATCTCGCGTCCGCAAGCAGCTGCTCGTACTGCTGATCCAGCAGGGTGACTATCGTTTGTGCGTCTTTACTCATGGCCAAGGCTCTCTTCGCAGTAAGAGCCAAAATGGTGACCGATCGATGAGCACGCGGAGTTCGATTTCAGACCGTTCTACCGTCGGAAATCTACCGAAAGTGGGTAGTCTGGCTCTCGCTGTCATCCTACCTAACGCCAGATGATCGACGGATGACGACACGTCAGTCGCAGAAAAACATAACGTACAAAGGACGCACAATAGATGACGACGGCAGCCTTGAGCTGAGCGGGACAAGATCAACATCTTAGAAGCAGATGATAGTGTGCGGGCGTGTATCCCTTCCTAGCTACAACTGGCCGATTTATATCAGTTACGACCGGCAGACAGCGGCCAGAAGCTGCCGATCATGGAGGGCAGCTTGCGCCCCATAGCGACACTCCACAAACGGCCGCTATTGTGCAGAAGCGCAGTGAGGAACGATCAAATTTCAAATGCTCCTTCGCACCCGTAAGCCCAGCCTCCAACAATGCCTAGGGCTTACTAGGATGAATGATCGATGAAAGCCCTGCAAAAAAATAATTGGTCAGTATCGTCCTCGCCCGAAATAGTGCGCAGCCACATCCACCTTATAACGTTCGTACCAATCTGTAAGCCAGGACATTAGAATACATAGCTCGTACAACTGATGTTCGTCAGAAATATGCTTGCTCGTGATCAAGCTATGTGTTGACTTATTTATTATAAGCCCATTCCAAATCATGCCAATGAGATCGGAATGCCCTGACTGTCGCCTCACATGATGAAACTCACAAGTGCTAAGCTCCAAAAGCTGACCAGTAAGTTCATCAAGCTGAATGCTGTATGCTCGAATTCTATCCCCTTTCAATCGCCTTTTGGCGTCATTAACAGACTCTGAGTTTTGCAGCCTAAGCACCTCCGCCTGACTCGCGTCCCTAGCGTGCAGCCCAATAATCTCAGATAAGCGAAGATATTCACGGCGTTTATTGGTTGTTGGTCCTTGAAGTATCTCATTAAGTCTATACACAACAGCTGAGTACTTCACGCACTGACGACCAGAAAAATTTGCCCTGTCGTGCGGGATTATGCCGCCCACGAAAAAAGCAGCAGTTCCATGATCCGTCCTCCAGATATCACTTAGATGCTTCTCATCTATCCAAATCTGCCCCGTTGCATCAGTGAGTGTTCCAGACTGCCAAGCATTAAATGTGCGACGTGCTGCGCCGAGGTTAAGATCGGCGGGCAAATTTTGCTTCAAGTCGAAATCGATACCCTGCCGAGTGTTGAAAAGTGGGCGTATTTGCTTATCGTTATCACCCATTTCCCGTCATCTCCTTATACAGGCGATTCAGCTCTTCTGTCGCCGACGTGGCACCTGAATGTTTGCACCTATCAGGGTGAACGGTCGACGACAATTTGCGCCACCAGGTTTTCGCTTTGGCGTTGTTCTTATAAAGCCCAACAGTAATGCCTAGAGCTTTTTGCTGAGCCTCTCCTTGCAACTTGACTAAGTTGTAGATCTGCTCCGCTTGGGGGGAAATAAAGTACTCGCTCTCTGTCCGTTCTTTGTAGTCAGCAAGGAAGCGGAGCATGCCTCGAATAGACTCAAATTCCTCCCATGAGGAGACCTCTTTAAATCCAGAGTCTGGAGGGACTAAGGATTCAATTTTGTTTGAAAGCTCCTGTAGGGAGAATTCTTTCCTCAAGTTATCTGTGGAAATATCAAAAAAATTCAATTTCCCAGACTTAACAGGACTACCCATACGATTATCCTTGGTTTCGATATCGTCCATCTAAATAGTGGCGCCTCTTCTAAGGCTGGAAGTTACTACTCACCAGTCATCGTGTCTACCCCCGAGAAAACCGAGAAAAATCAGCACAAATCTCCAAGCCTGTGCTCAATAGTCCTGCACTCAGCCTGATGCAATGCAGTTGATGACAAAACGTAGGCGACTGCCTGATCTTGGCCGACCTCTGCCGGATGCGAGGGGCTGCAATGGGTCGATTCTGTTGAAAAAGTCGGATTTTCAAATGGCATGAACTCAGGCGCGACCACCACCGGAGAACCTACTCACCACATTGAGTGGTTTTTCGGCCCTTCGGTGACCTTTGCTGCTCTGCTATTGGGTTAATTTGAGGTTTTTTGCTTGGTTCAGGCGCACCTATCCGGTGACTGGTGGCCCTTGAGATGAAAATTTGGCCAGCCGTCGCAGGTTCTGCACCGCAGCGGCCAGCGTGAACTCATCCGTCGCGCCACTCATGCCACGTAGCCGCAGGCGATCCAATTTCAGGATGCGCTTGAGGTGGGCAAACAACATTTCGACCTTTTTACGTTCATGGCGAGATCGCTGATATGCCGGCGTTGCGGCAATGCGCCGAGCCACATCGCGAGCGGCTTCATGGACGCTGCGAGCGATCTTGCGAATCGAAGTGTCCGGGCAGCACCTGGCTTTCATCGGACATGTCGCGCAGTCGGTCTGTCTGGATCGGAAGATGATGGTGTTGGCTTTGGTGACGTGCGAACACTCGTTCTTGAAGGCTCGCCATTCGCTGCGCAATGGGTTGCCGGCTGGGCAGCGGTATTCCTCGGCCTCTTCATTCCAGTAGAAATCGTTACTCGAAAAGCTGTCGTTCTTGCGCTCAGTTTTGTCCCACACCGGCACATGCGGCTCGATGTCTTTTTCCTCCACCATCCAGCCCAGCATCGGCGCGGTACCGTAAGCGGTGTCGCCAATGAGGCGTTCCGGCTTGATGTCGAACTGCGCTTCGACCCGATCGATCATCGGCTTGGTGCTTTCGACTTCTGCGGTTCGATGAGCCGGTGTGGGTTCCACACCCATGATCACGCCGTGCTCGGTATCGATCAGATAATTCGTGGAGTAAGCGTAGAAAGCAGGGCCGCCTGGAGCAGCCGTCCAGCGGGCCTGAGGATCCGTCAGCGACAGGCGTTTCGGTAGCGTTTCGGCCAAAGCCTCCTCCTCGAGGCCTTCAAGGTACTCACGCACGGCGCGAGTGCTCAGGGCCGGATCGCTCCAGTTGATCTGTTCATCACCCGGTACGCCGCGCTGCCGACTCGCATCCGCCTTGATGATGCTGGCGTCCACGGCAAAGCCTTCACCTTTGACCAAGCCTGCAACCATGCAACGACGCAGCACTTCATTGAACAACCAGCGAAACAGATCGCTGTCCCGAAAACGGCCGTGTCTATTTTTGGAAAAGGTCGAGTGGTTGGGGACTTCATCTTCAAGGCTTAACCGGCGATACGCCAGGTTCAAATGCGCCTCTTCGCACAGCCGCCGCTCTGAGCGAATGCCGTAGCAATAGCCCACGATCAGCATGCGTATCATCAGTTCAGGATCAATCGACGGACGCCCGATAGGGCTATAGAAATCGGCGAGGTAATGGCGCAGGTCACTCAGATCTAGACACTGATCAATGCTGCGCAGAAGATGATTGGCTGGGATGTGATCTTCAAGGTTGAACGAGTAAAACAGCCGGTCCTGCCCACTCGATAACTGTCCCATCATGCTCTGTGATCCCCCGCCGTCCAATGAAGCAATTTTGCCGCAGGTCAAACAGGGGAGCTACTTTTTCAACAGAATCGGTCGATTTCTGCCTGTGGCGACCGGCTGAAAACGGCAGCAGTCAGTCGGCTGGTGCGTGTGAGGTGCTGCTGACGGACGCGCTGACGAAAATTTTGCGTAGAGAAATTACTCAAAGGAAAGCAATGCGGATAATGGGGCTTCCGTGGCATCATAACGCCATCTTTTGCTCGCTGAGACTGAAATATAACTTAGAAGTCAAAAAAAGATAATGCAAGCTTTTACTGTCAGGTAATGAACTCACTGTGTGGCAGGACGTTAAAACATCTAGTACTAGCAATCGGCATATTTTCATCGGTGGAATAAGGAAGCAAGCCTTCTATTTACCCTTAAACCACCAGATCCGAACAGTTATTTTACTACTGGAAAAATTGAAATGGATTTGAGCTACCAAAAATTTGTTGCTTCTGTATCCGGAGGGATATTAGATGAACTCAAGCGAAATAAATACATCCTTCTCATTGGGAAAAATGGTCGCGGAAAAAGCGGAATACTTGCGCAACTGGCTGAAACGCTTCCGCTTAAAGGGATGAACACCCTTGCAATATCTTTTTCCATTACGGACAAATTCCCCTATTCAACCAAACGAAAAAATTATATCTATCTTGGTGTTAGATCTACTAGTAACTCCACTCAAACAAATACACTGGATAACAAGATTTTCGACAGTTTGATAGCTGGCGCAAACAATACTGGGTTCGCAGATAAAATAGAAAGAATTTGTAGTTTTCTAGAGGTTTCTCCTGAATTCCACATATGGGGTGAGCTTCATGGGGGGGCGGTCAAAAATATTGATGAACTTGATCAATATGTATTGAGCGCAGTCACGGCAAGGCGTGGCCGCGGCAGGGTAAGGCTTGACGAAATCCAGAGCGCGGAGGCGCGCCGCTCGGCAGTTGATAAGCTTTTCGAGGAAGAGGCCATCTCCAGAGTTGAAGTAACTCAATTGCTGGAAGAATTTCTAACTATTGATTTGAAATTTCAAAGGCGATTTGATCTTAGGGACATATCGCGGATGAAAATCTACTCAGTAATTCCTGCTTTGAGGAAACTGGGGGTTATCAAAAATTTTTCACTGAGTGTAGGTAGTAGTAGCTTATTAGGTTTAAATTTCATGAGTTCGGGGCAGAAAAATATTTTTTTTACTCTCACTCAAGTTTGCAGGCATGCAGGTCTGACGTCGACCGTACTGATTGATGAACCAGAAATCAGCCTGCATCCAGATTGGCAAGCTAGGTACATTCCCCTTTTAGAGGATCTGTTTGGAGGCGAAAATTTTAGATATGTCATTGCTACCCACTCGCCTTTTGTGGCCATCAATTGCCTACATAGTCAAACATCTGTTATCTCGCTGACCCGAAATCAATCAAGTTTTGCATGGGAGCGAATAAACTCCATGGAGGGATGGAGCGTCGATATTGCCTCCGTCGATGGTTTCAACGTAGGTAGTTATCGCTCTACTCGTCTCGAGCAAATCTTGCTTGATGCTTGTGAAGTAATTTCTGCGGAGAATCCGAAAAGCTCAGAAGTCACTTATTACTTGAATAAACTATCGGAGTACTCGCTCTCCAAGGATGATCCTATAAACCTGATAATCCAAGATCTGGAGCGGCTAAAAAAATGAGCGGCGATTGGGTTTGGCTTAGGCAAATACATTGTGGATTTGCCCCTTCTGCTGCAGAGCATGAATACTTGAAAACAATCCCATTGAGGGAGGACTTTAATCATCTGAGCTGGGATAAAATTCAGACCAATCGTATGAAAGCGATTAAGCTGAAGATGTATAAGCAACTGTCTCATGCGCAGCGTCATAACTGCATCTATTGCGGCCTGCCTTTTATGCATATTCGCGGGGATCGGGAGCACATTCTTCCCAAAGAAGTGTATTTAAAGCTAATGTTTCACCCATATAATATTGTTTTGGCGTGCATAAGATGCAATCGTAATGTTAAAGGTTCTCATGACTGGCTTAAAGATGAGCCCAAGCATAAATCCTTTGCAATCAAGGGTGCAACTAGCAAGTATTATGGGTACAAAAGTTGGCACCCCTTTTTTCATGACCCCAAAAAACATTTCGAATTTTCCGGAACAGATAATTATATAATCAAAGGGATATCAGATGAAGGCAAGCATCACGTTAGTTTTTTTGAACTAGACAAAGGTTTGATGGTGAATTCTCGCCTTGAAACCATCGGGATATTAAAAAAAAGGAACTCATCTAGGGATCAGCGCCTTCTCAAGGCTGTTCAAGAGACTTTAGCTTATCGAGCCATTAGTCCTGAACCTTGAATTCAGCGAGGCAGTCTCGATGATCGTTGGTGGGCGATGGTCCGGAGTTTTCCTTCCTACATGGATTTTATGGCTATGTCGGACGAATGAGTTGTTCTTGTAAACCGGCATTGGCCTAGAGCGGGCAGTGCCCGAATCGTTGCGAGCAGCCCATCGACTGCCCAAGGTCACGCGCTCGCTGGCGGACCTTGAACAAGCCGACGGGATCAGACGCGAACACTTGGCCGATGGGCTGCAATATCGACCGGCAATGCTCCGGCCGGAGTCACTCTTTGGTCAGATCAACCAACGGCGTCTGCCGCACTTCAGTCTCCCGCCCATCCTGTATCTCGCTCACCTGCTTCAAGGCCTTATCCACCGCCGCCTTATTCGCTAACAAGCTGTAGCTGATGCGGAACTGCTTGTGTTCTGGGTGTCGACCGCTATTTGCACGTTGTAGCCGACAATTGGCCCTGGTGAAATTGAGGTCGCGGTTGTTGACTGCTTTGAATTTACGGCCATCGATAGCGACCAGATGTTCTCCGAACAGTCCCAACTGCTGACAGAGCACAAAGAACTGGCGACAGACGCCTCGAATGGCCTTGCTGTTGTCTTTTCGGAAGTTGGCGATAGTCTTGAAATCCGGCATCAAACGCCCGGTCAACCACATCAGCTCGATGTTGCGTTGAGCTTCTCGCTCCAGGCGTCGGCTGGAATGGCACCTTCAAAACCCAGATTGACCAGGTCGAGTTCGTCGACAAAGACGTCGACTACGCGCACCGGATTGGTATCGCTGACGTAGTCGTCGAGGCTCTCGGGAAGTAAGGTGCCTTGGCCTCGATGTTCACCTTGGATAAAGCGTTTCATGGGCGATCCCTGCGATGAAATCCTCAGAAATCCTAGCAAGGGTTCGCGAAGGTGTTTTTACACACTCTGGGCCGATTGCTGCCTGCATGATCACCGGTCAGCAATCAACAAACCAGTTGTAGAAATGGTATCCCGCGCTAACCGACACAGCACATGTGCCCAGCGTCAATAGAGGCCACTGTCCTTCGACACCAAGCCACCACTGCACCTTGAACAGAAGAGCTCCTACCAACACGCAGGCCAGAACACCAAGAGCCAGGCCAACCAACGCGAACAGCCGAGCCCCTAACCCTGGATTTCCGCCGTGCCAGTTCTCACTCAGGCAAAAGGGGCAATGATTAGACGATGGCGAGTAGCCCCAGAAACCACGACTATATAACGCTCTCGGAACCATCGCTTTGCCACAGTTGTGACAGGTAACCATCGAGTGTCTCATACCGCACCCCAGCTCAAATCTTCCTAGATGAGCCCATGGTGCGCTACCGCGGAAAAAACCCAACTGCATGACCTGACATCTACCCAGCACCCGGTCTGAGCTGGGCTCAAACCCTCCTGGCCAGATAACCGAGGCTATGCTGTACACGACCGACTATATTGAATGCTCCCCAGTGGTTGACTGGCCTCGCCAGGTCGCAAAACGATAATTAAGGACGCCAGTTCAACTCCTCATATAACCGCTCATCGGAAATACGTGCACGGGGGCACTTATGGGGCACTTAACAATAAAGCTGCAAAATAAATCTATTTAAAACAATATTTTATGTATAGATTTTTAATTCCCCCGGCTCCACCACTTCAACATCTAAAGACGTCCACGGACGTCTTTTTTTGTGCCTGAAATCCAGTGAATACGGGGGTTTCAGGGCTGCTGGAGGCTTTCCAGGTTTTTTGAGCTCCAGGCAGTTTGGTATTCCCAATGGTATTCCCGGCTACCTAGGGCTAATCCTGGGAAGACCAAAAAGTGTCATGGAGTACTTCTCATGTGTGCTCAAACCACCCGCCTCTCCGACCGCCAGCTCAAGGCGATCAAACCGAGAGACAAGGAAGACGTCCTCACCGATGGCGACGGACTTCAGCTGCGTGTCAGAGTCAATCGCTCGATGCACGTCACCAAGAATCGAATCAACATGGCACTCGGCTCATACCCCGAGGTTTCTCTTGCGCAAGCTAGGAAGAAAACCGTTGAGGCCAGAGAGCTGTTTGCGCAGGGTATCGGCCCCAAAGCTCAACGCGATGAGCTACAGGAAGCTAAACGAGCGGACACGCAATATACGTTCGAGAACGTGGCCACCGCGTAATTGAAGAAGGATTCCGTCACTCCCGCATATGCCGAAGACATCTGGTGCTCACTCACGCTGCGTGTATGTCCGAGCATGAAATCAACGTCCTTATCAGAAGTGAATGCCCCGATGGTCGCCAATAGCCAGACCGGCAACATGGCATTGAAACGCATGGGTTTTCAGGACCGCTTGGTCAGCCACCGCATGCGCTCCATGGCCAGCACCGTCCTGAATGAGCATGGGTGGGATCCGGAGCTGATCGAAGTCGCGCTGGCGCATGTCGTTAAAGACGAGGTTCAAAGCGCCAACGGGCGTATTTAACCTCCGAGAGTTCATTTGGATCATATAAAGGCTCGTGTATGGGAGCGGGGAGCGGCTGTTCGCCTCATGACACTTTTTTCATATCCCTCTAAAAATACCTCGCCGTTGCACCAACGCTTTTCTGGCTATTTTTTCTTTTAGCTTTTTCATCTCGAAAAAACAGACGCTTAAGAAAATATCGGCGCTCAAAATCAGAACTTCATCCAACAATATTGAATAGCTCCCTGTCATTTTTTTGATGCCATTTATTCCAAAAAGGTCTTTTGTCTGGAAAACGGGGACATGCTTTATTGCTCACAGATGTAACGAGTTGTTTCAATTTTTACCGTTTTTCGGTACCGACAAGGGGGGGCTTTCTGTCGGCGAACAGGAGAGTTCCGTTCGTTGCGACGCAGTGGGTTAAGCCTAGGACATTGATGATTTTGCTTGTGCCTGTTTGGCGCAATGCAAATAAGGGATTTGTAATTATCGAGGCTTGAACCCATGAATCATGTGATCAACTCCATACTGGAAAATGCATCAACTCGCCCATCAATCGGCCATACCAACCCTGCGTTACTGCATGACGTTCTATGGCGAGCATTGGAGCACGCACTCAAGGCAAACACGGATGATGCTTCGCAAACCCCGCACAGTCGCGCCTGCCTGAGGATCTACGCCGAAATCGATACGCTGTCGTATCTGGACAAGGCAGCTTGCTCAACCTGTGGCCTAGCCTCAAGGCAGAGGTCTACCGCAAGGAAAAGAACCTGAGAATCTATCGGTTGTTTCTTATCTACGCCAAGAGCAATCCCGAGTTCATCCAGTCTTCATCGCTGAATGATTTCTACAGCGGGTTCCTCGCGGCCGTGAGTACCGATGCAGGTCTGGTCGATCCCATCAGCGCCCACCCTTTCACCTGGTGATCAGCCCCGATACCCAGGGCAACCTGGGTATCGGCAGGCGCTACCCTCCAAGAGGATCAACTGTATGGCATTTACTACCCTGATACTCGATGCCCCCGGCCCACCGTTATTGTTTGAGGAAGTTGATCGCTTGCTTGAGCTGGGCCTGGCCGTCACCCTCAACCTGCACTATTTCGCAGACAAAGAGCGCATCCGGCAGCACTACACCACGCGCATTCAATATGCCGAGATCAACTGCCACGACGAGCCTGCCTTTATTGCCGCCGTGAGTCGGGCCGGGGGTTATAGCGTGTTCAAGACGCGCTTGAACATCCCCCTGGGCGCCAGCCTGATCCGCGCCGCCAGCTCGCCCGCGTTGGCCACGCCACTGCGCGCTATTGCCCAGGCCGGCACCGGGGTTAATCATATTGATCGGCTTGAGTGCGAGCAGCGCGGCGTGGCGATACTCAACACGCCAGGTTCCAACGCGGCCGCTGTTGCCGAGTACGTCGTGGCCCAGACGCTGTTTATGTCTCGCGACCTGGATTACTACAACGCCCAAACCCACAACGGCCATTGGGCAAAAGGCACCTTGGCACCTACCTCCGAATACGCCGAACTCACGCTTGGGCTGGTGGGCACCGGTAGCATTGCCCGGCAGGTGGCACGCAAGGCGGCGGCGCTGGGCATCAAGGTGATCGCCACCGGGTCGGAGCGCTTCACCGAACAGGTGGCACGCAGCCTTGAGCTTGAGCGACGAGCAAACCTTGCGCAGTTACTGGCCGAGGCGCACATCGTTTCGATCCACGTTCCGCTCACCACGCTGACCCGAGGCTTGTTCGGCACTGCCGAGTTCCGGCAGATGCGCCCAGGTTCAATCCTGATCAATACCGCACGCGGCGGGATCGTCGACGAACACCAGCTGGCAGCCTTCATGCGCCAGTTTCCCAAGCATATCAAGGCGGTCGCCATCGATACCTTTGCCCTGGAAAAGGACCGGTTCGAGTCGCCACTGACCGGCATTCCCTGCGCGCAATTGACGCCGCATATCGCCGGCAATACCACCACGGCAATCAGGGCGGCATCGCGCCAGATCGTCGACAAGATCCATGCATTCAGTAACGCCGCCAGCGTGCTTTAACCTATCGGACACAAGGAAGGCCACACCATGCAAACCTCTATTTTTACCCGTCTGAACGCCCTGAGTTGCACCGACCTCAGCGATGCGATGGACCGCCTGAAAATCGTTTGCCAGTGCACCGACATCATGCCCCTGGATCGCACGTTCAATCTCACCGGCAAAGCCTGGACCCTGCGCTACGGCCCTATTGGCCGGGATGGCGGTTCGGTGGGGGACTACATCGACGACCTTGAGGCCGGCCAGGTGGTGGTGATCGACAACCAGGCGCGGCTCGACACCACCGTGTGGGGCGACTTGCTGACCTCTACCGCCGCCCGTAAGCAGTTGGCCGGGACGGTGATTGACGGTATCTGCCGCGATGTCGACCGTGCGCTGGAGCTTAATTACCCGATCTTTTCCCGGGGTAACTGGATGCGCACCGGCAAGGATCGGGTGCGTGTTGAGGCGATCCAGGCGCCCGTGACGCTGGGCGGCGTGCGGGTACAACCGGATGATTGGTTGCGCGGCGATGGCGATGGCCTGGTGGTGATTCCGGCCGGTTCGCTGAGCGAAGTGCTGACGGTGGCCGAAGAAGTCCACCACGCCGAAGAGCATATCCGCGCGGCTATCGAGGCAGGCGTGCCGTTGCGCCAGGCTCGGGCCGACTATGGTTACCACGCACTCCAAACCCCACGTAGCTGACGATAGCGTTGACTGATGGCGAGTGTCTGTGGGTGCTCAAGTGAAATGCCATTTCGCACGGTATTGCAGTGGGTATTTACCCATTCGACGCATCAACAGAACCCGCCCAGTGCGGGTTTTTGTTGTTTCTGGAGGAGGGAAAGTCCAGCCGGCGGGCCTTCGGATTTTTCCTTCGATATGTCGCGCTGTTGGTGAACTGGCCGCGCTTTCCCCTCCCCGCTAACCTCCCCCAGTCGCTGCAAAATCAGCGACCGGGTTTAGCAGCTCGGTTAATATCAAGGCCTGCAACGCCACCACCTGTCCAGCATCCGCTGGACTGCTTATGGCGGCTGTGCGTGGGGCACTTTCGGGTGCGCTGGGTTCCTTGATTCCTGGTCTGCTAACCCGCGTACAGTCGCCACCCTTTTCGTTTAGCAGCGATGTCTGGCGACTCCATCAATCAAGGAGTTTGCGCCATGAAAAAAATCACCCCCAATCCTCCAACAACGCTCTTCACAATTACTGAAGGCGTCGATCCCGAAACTCTACTGATCCAAGCCAGCGAAACCCTCGCCTCCCTGAACGCCATGACCACAGACCTGGCCTTCAAGCTTGAAGGCTCGCATCGCCACACGCTGCTGGCCGCTCAGCAATTGACCGTTTTGGGCGAGCTACTCATCGACCGTGTGTTGAGCACCCACCCCTTCCCCAGCCACACGCCTCAGCCCTAAGCGACGTAAAAGGGCGAGCCGCCTCACAACGCCTCGCCCTCTGGAAACCCCTCACACTTCCCATTACCCTGACGGCCTTTATCAGACAACCGGAAGTCCGATACCCGTGCTCAAGCCTCTCGCTGTCCTCGCGCTCGCCTGCGCGCCGTTGCTCGTCTCTGCTGCCGACCTGGCAGGTGTCTGGAAAGGCACGCTGGGCAAGTCCTCCATTACGGCCTGTTTCAACGGGGCTCACGGGGCCAATGGCAGTTATTACTACCAGCGCATTCTCACCCCCATCCAGCTGACGCAAGCCAACGCCAGCGAGCCGTGGGCCGAAGAGGGGAATACCGGTTTCTGGCAACTGGACGAACCGCAAGGCGACACGCTGACGGGAACCTGGAGTAAAACACTGGGCGGTAAAAGCCTGGCATTGGCGCTCAAGCGGGCGGATTCGGACAGCTGCGCCAGCGACACCTATAACAACCCGCTCGAGGCGGTGCCGCCGGCGGTAACGGTCGAGAAGAAGACGTTCGGCGAGCACGCCTACCACGTGAAAACCCAGGGCGGGCAGGTCACTTTGAAACTCGAAGGCGACGGGCCGGCGATCGAGAAGATCAACCGCGACCTGGCGCGCCTGGCAATCAGCCCCGACGGCCAGGCAGACTTCTACCGCGAGCGGCGCAACGCGCTGGATCAGAGCGGCAGCACCTCAACCAGTGAAATCACCGTAGAGCCCTTCTACTGGTCGTCGCAGTGGATCACCGTGCGGTTTTACCGCTGGACAGCCGGTTACGGTCGCGGCGGCATCAGTTGGGGCTTGCACAGCTGGAACCTGCAAACCGGCGACAGCGTAGACCCGTGGACCTGGCTGGGTGGGCGCGAAGAATGGGACAGCCCGTACTCCGGCCAAATCAAGCTGCCCAGCGCATTCAGCCGCTGGCTGGCCAAGCAAACCACCACTGACGAAGGCTGCCCGGCCATCAACCGCTATTCCTCCTTTGACCTGAGCTTCAACACCCAAGGCCTGCAACTCTCGACACCGGCCACGGGAGACGGCTGCGACAATGACTTGTCTTTCACCTGGGAGCAGTTGGAGCCGGTACTCACAGCGCAAGGCAAGGCAGCCGTGCCAAGCTTGAAACTGCCCTGAATTGCACGTCGGCCAGCCTTACAAAAAACTGACACTCATTCATGAAATGTTCAGAAGTGCTGGCAGATACTAGCCGATCGCCACGGCCGTTCCCCCGAACGGTCCCTTGCTCCGGTAGCCAGAAACCATGACGCGTCCCGCTCCTCTGCTGCTCCTTCTCGCTGGTTTGTTGTTCTTCTTTGCCCTGGGTGGCCATGAGCTGCAAGGCTCCACCGAAGCCCGCGTCGCCGGGATCGCCATGGCCATGCACCTGGACAATGACTGGGTCATCCCGCGCCTGTTCCGCGAACCCTTCCTGGAAAAACCGCCCCTGAGCCTATGGCTGGACGCCGGCGCCATTCGCCTGTTCGGCGGCACGACGTGGGCCGTGCGCCTGGCGTCGGCATTTGCCGGCCTGTTCAGCGTGATGCTGTTTTACGCGATGCTGCGCAAGTTTGGACGGCCCAGGCCAATGGCATTCTGCGCGGCGCTGATTCTGGCAACCATGGCCAGTTACTGGGGCAACGTGCGGGGCGTGGGGGAAGACTCGCTGCTCAGCCTCGGCGTGACCACCGCGCTGCTGGCGTTCTATCAAGCTGTGCGGCCGGACCGCGAAGGTTCAAGTACGTGGGCCTGGGCGTTGTTCACCGTCGGCATGGTCATCGCGACCCTGAGTAAAGGTGTACTGGGCCTGGCGATGCCGGGCATCGTGATCTTTGTGTACCTGGCCAGCACCAGCGTGATGGATAAGCGTGTGCGCATTGGCGACTGGCTCAAGCCAGCGCTGTTCACGCTGCTGGCCCTGGTGCCGTTGCTCATCTGGTTGAGCTTCCTGTTCCAGCGCGGCGGCATGCAGGCTGTGGCCGAAGTGCTGTGGACCAACAGCGTCGGGCGTTTCAGCGGCTCGTTTGTCGAGGCCGGGCACTATGAGCCCTTCTACTACTACATCGCCAAACTGCCCGAAGCCTTCCTGCCGTGGAACATCCTGGTGTACCTGGGCCTGTGGCACTTTCGCAAAAGCCTGGTGCGTAACCGCTACCGGTTGTTTTTCAGTGTTTGGCTGGTGGCGCAGTTCACCCTGCTGACCCTGGCTTCGAGCAAGCGCGTGGTTTACCTGATGGCACTCACGCCTGCCGCCGCTGTACTGGCAGCGGAATACGCAGGGGTGTTGTTGGCGTGGCTCAAAGCCAACAAACCGGCGCTGTACCGCGTCCACCGAGGCGTGATCGGTGGCGTGTTCACCCTGGCGATAGCCTGTTACCTGGCGGCGGCGTTCTGGTTTGCGCCCAAAGCCGACGTGCGCCAGTCGTTTGTGCCCGTCATCAGTGAGGTTCAGGCCTACCAGGCCCAAGGCAAACACGTGGTGCTGTTCCAGCCCAACGAACGTATCGCCGGGGCCAGCGTGTTCTATCTGCAGGCCTACTTGCCGATCCTGCAAACCGAAACTGAGCTGCGCAGCTATCTCACGGCCAAGCCCGGCAACATCGCGTTGCTGGACCGCACGGAGCAACTGGCCGAGAAGGTCACGGTGATCAAGGAAATCTCGATCAACCGTCAGCCTTACTACTTCGTCGAGCAGTAAGGCTGGCGCGGGGCATCAGTGCTTGGTGAGCTTGTCCAGGTAACCCATGGCGAACGCCGAGATCACAAAGGTCATGTGGATGATCACGTACCACATCAAATGCTGCGGATCGACGTTCTTGGCGTCCATGAAGATACGCAGCAGGTGGATGGACGAGATCGCCACGATAGACGCCGCCACTTTCATCTTCAGCGATGAAGAGTCCATGGTGCCCAGCCAGTTGAGCTTTTCCTTGCTCTCATCGATATCCAGCTGCGAGACGAAGTTCTCGTAGCCGGAAATCATCACCATCACCAGCAAGCCGCCGACCAGGGCCATGTCGATCAACGACAGCAGCACCAGGATCAGGTCGGACTCGGCCATCGAGAACACGCTCGGCAGCAGGTGAATCACTTCCTGGAAGAACTTCAGCGCCAGCGCCAGCAACCCCAGGGACAAGCCGAAATAAATCGGCGCCAGCAGCCATCGCGAGGCGTACATGGCATTTTCGATAAAGCGTTCCATTGAATCTCACACAGCCTGGCTAAAAATGGCCGCGAGTATACCAGCCGCTACCAAACACCTGTAACCGCGAGAAAACTGACCTGAGCGGCATCTGTAAGAGAATTTTTCTGCTAGTGTCGAGCCCATCAAATCGGCTCGATGCTGACGAACAGGAAGACTCGAATAATGGATGTGCGATCCCCTTTGGCCACTTTCGGCCTGTGTGCGGTGTTGCTGATGGCTGGCGGCTGCTCGCCCAAAGAAGAGCAGAAGCAGGCCACCCTCGAAGAGAAAACCGCGAAGTTCGAACAATCGCTGGACAGCATTCAAGACCCCAAGCTCAGAGACGCCATCGCCGACCTTGGTGGCTCGCTGCTGTTGCTGGAGCGGGCGCGGGTCAAGCTCGCCAACAAGCCCATCGAAGCCGAATACGGCGAAGACACCCTCGCCCTGCTCAAGCACTACCCCACGCCCCAGGCCTTGGTGGACACCTACATCAATGGCCTGTTCGTGCTGCGCAAAGCCTCGCATTCCGACTACCTGACCGATTTGCAGCCGGTGTTCCCCTTCAACTTCAACACCCCGGACCAATTCCCCTTCCCCCACGGCCTTGAATGGCAGTCGGTGACGTTGAGCAACAACAAGGTCATTCCCTTTCAGCCCGAATGGTCGGAAACCGATCCGGGTATCCAGCTCAGCCCGAGCAGCTCCAACCTGACCAACCCCGATGACTTGACGGTGACTTACCCGTTTATCGAGGGCGTAGAGACCGAGAACAAGAGCCAGCCGCAGCCCGTCAGCCTCAAAGGCGCGGTCGAGGTGATGGCGCCGGGCAAAGTGCTGACCTTCGATTTGTCGAAAAAAGACGTGGGCCACAAACGCACCGAGGGCAACATCACCCTCAACCTGCTGCTGCTTGAGAAAAACTACGCCGAGATCGAGCTGACCAACAGCGAGCCCCTGGCGCCGGAAGTCGGCGACGAATCGCCAAACCCATTGCTGGTGCAGGCGCGCGACAACACCGGGCAATTTCTCACCCGCTCAGGCTCGATCAACGAAAACGCCGCGCAAGTGGCGTTTTACGAGAAACAGCTGGCCGAGATGCAAAAGCAGAAAGCCTGGTCGGAGGCCTTTGAAAAACAGCTGACGGACGAGCAAAAAGCCTTCGAGCACAAACAAAGCAGCCATTACGCCAAGGTGTATTTCAATGGCCTGATCGACACCCTGCAGGTCGACGTCCTGGATTTTTCCAAGGCCACCGTCACCCGCAAGGACCTCGACCTGCCGGTGCTGCGTTTTGACAAGAACAGCCTGCAAAAGACCGTGCAAGCCTTGCCGATGCCGGTCACCGTGTACGACGACAGCGCTGCCAGCTGGCTCAAAGACGCGGCAATGACGGAAGACCAGCTGAAAAACAGCGTGACGATCAGCCAATCAACCGAAGACGCCAGCGCTGCGAAGATTGTCTTTGACCACCCGTTCACCTTCAATGACGACCTGGTCGGTGCCGATCGCAACAACAGCGACGCGCCCATCACCTTCTTTGCGGCGGACGACAAAGGTCAACGCGGCGAGCCCATCGAGCTGCCGGCCGAGGCCTTCGAGCTGAACGCCGCCACCGGCACGCTCACCTACGATCTCAACCTGTTCCCGGAAACCCCGGCGTTTGTGGTGGGCTCGATTCCGCTGTTTCTCGCCACCATCGAGAAAGCCACGATCGACGTTGCCAAGCTGCCCAAGGGCCTGTCGCTCAAGGACAACGCATTGATTGTCGATCAAAAGGAATTTCCCGCCGACAGCTGGCGCTTCTACGCCAAGGACGCAAGCGGCAACTACCTGAAGGAAATTCTCGGCGTCAGCCACCGTGCCGAGGAATACGGCACAGCGTTGTTTGACGTGCACTATTTCTACGGCCAGCCGACCAGCCTGGAAAGCTACCAGCGCACCGACCTCGACACCGTGCAATACGGCTTTGAGGTCAAACTGGACAAGCCCGACAGCAAATAAACGCTCAGTGGCGAATATCACTGAGCGTCTGGGCTCGCCCGCCATTGAGTTGCCGCAGATGTGCCTGCAGGTGCAGGCACCAGATCTGCGGGTCGTCCGCCAGCTCGTAGCCGTGCAGCGTCAAGCTTTCGACGATAGATCCCAGAATGGTTTCTGCCACAAAGGGCCCATGAAACGGGCCTTGAGACTTGATGGTGGAAGGCTGTTCGCCGGTCATTCCGGCAGCAAACAACAGCGTCCACATCCCGTTATCCCCAGCGAGAGGGCGAATGGAGCATTCGATACGGGTGACCAGGCCCAGGCATTGGCGGGTAAGGCAAAGGTTGCGCGGCATGGCGGCGACCCTCGGTAGATCGGTGTTCAACCTCGCGCAGGGCAAGGCTGTCTCTGTCCAGCGACTCCTGTGGATATCCCTTGAAGTGAGAATAGAAGAAAACCAGTACAAACCAAGCTTGTAGGGACCAACGGGCGTTGGTGCCTGAGGATGGAGTCAATTTAGTGGCGAATTTACCGAGGTGGTCGATACACCGCTGATCAAATGTGGGAGCGGGCTTGCTCGCGAAGGCGGTCTGTCAGACACATTGATACTGACTGATCCACCGCCTTCGCGAGCAAGCCCGCTCCCACATTTACCGCGTGCTGACAACAATCAGGTGGGTTTGGCTTCCGCCAACGCCTGCTGCGCCAGCTCCTTCTCCGCCTCCTTCAAGTCATCCTCGCTGATCATCTCGGCAATCGCGCGCAAACGCTCTACCACGCGCGCATTCACGGTGCCTTCAGGGAATTGGCCCTCCTCGTCCGGCTCACCGGCAGGCTCACCGACCAACAAGCTCAACGCCTCGTCCGCCTGACGCACGGCGTAGATGTGAAATTGCCCGTCGCGCACGGCCTGCAGCACCTTCTCGTCAAGCATCAGCGTAGCCACGTTGGCCTGCGGGATGATCGCGCCCTGCTCACCGGTCAACCCGCGTGCTTCGCAGAGGCGGAAGAAACCTTCGATTTTCTCGTTGACCCCGCCCACCGCCTGCACTTCACCAAACTGGTTGATTGAGCCGGTGATGGCAAAGCACTGCTTGAGCGGCGTCTTCGACAGCGCCGAAATCAGGGTGCACGCCTCGCCCAGCGAGGCACTGTCGCCGTCCACATAACCGTAGGACTGCTCCAGCGCGATACTCGCCGAGATCGCCAGCGGGAATTCCTGTGCATAACGGCTGCCCAGGTAACCGGTGAGAATCATCACGCCCTTGGAGTGAATCGGCTGGCCGAGGTTAACTTCGCGCTCGATGTCGACAATGCCGCTGCCGCCGGGGTACACCGTGGCGGAAATCCGCGCCGGCACGCCGAACGCCGAATCGCCGACCTCCAGCACCGTCAGCCCGTTGCACTTGCCGACCGCCGCACCGGCGGTGTCGATCAGGATCACGCCAGCAAGCATGTCGTCGAGAATCCGCGCCGACACCCGCCCGGTACGCGTGGCCTTGGCCTTGAGCGCGCGTTCGATATGCCCCGCGTCAGTCATCTCGTCGCCCGCCAGGTGGCGAATGAAATCCGCCTCACTGACCAGCTGGAACAAGTCGCCAATGCGCGCCGACAACCGCCCCTGATGTTCAGCCAGGCGTGCGCTGTAAGTCGCCAGCCGCGCCACCGCGTCCGACGTCAACGGTGCCATGCCCTCTTCCGAGGTGCGGGTTTTAAGCAACTGGGCAAACTGCTCCAGGCTTTCGTCGACCATCGGGATGTCTTCGTCGAAATCCACCAAGACGCGGAACATCTCCTGGAAGTCCGGATCGGCGTCCTGCAGCGCGTAGTACAGCTGGCGCGAACCGATAATGATGACTTTGACCTGCAACGGAATCATCTGCGGGTTGAGGGTTACCGTGGCCAGGCGGCCCAGCTCGCCCAGCGGCGATTCCATCTTCAGCTTGCGCGACTGCAGGGAGCGCTTGAGCGCGTCCCACACAAACGGCTCGCCGAGCATTTTTTCGGCTTCCAGAATCAGGAAACCGCCATTGGCACGGTGCAAGGCGCCCGGGCGCAACTGGCGATACGTGGTGTAGAGCGCGCCCTGGTCGGTGCTGTATTCGATACGGCCAAACAGGTTGTCGTAGGTCGGGTGCGGCTCGAACACCACCGGCGCGCCGCCATTGACCGGGTGGCCGACCACCAGGCTGGGGCAGTATTGCTCTTCGAGCAACTTGCGGGCCTGGGCGTCGGTCTTGGCATCATCCACCAGTTGCTCGACCACGGTTTTAAGCAGGTACACCTGCATGGCTTGCAAGTAGCCGCACACCGCTGCGTTTTCTGCGTACTTTTCGGACAGCGGCGCCAGCAAAGGCTGCAGGGCCAGGGTGATGGTTTCTTCGTTGAATTGGCGCAGTTGGTTGTTGGACTCACGTTTCCACTGCGGCAGGCTGGCCAACTCTTCGTTGAGCCGCTCTTCCAGCTCGGAAATATCTGTGTGGAAGCGCTCACGATCAGCTTCCGGCAGCTGCGAAAACTCGGCCTCGTCCAGCGCCTTGCCATCAAGCATCGGCGTGAACGCGATGTTGGTGCTGTCGCGGTACAGCGCCACGTCCTTTTCAAGGGCCAGACGCTCGATCACGTCCAGAGCCTTGTCGTAGCGCTGGTTGAAGGCGCGGTCGATGGCGCTTTTGCGCTGTTGATAGGTGGGGTGTTCGAACACCGCCGGGAAAGTGGCGACCAGGTTGTCGACCAGCGCGTTGATATCGGCGATGAACGCCGCTGCGCCGCCGCCCGGCAATTCCAGGGCGCGTGGCTCACGCGGCTCATCAAAATTATTGACGTAGACCCAGTCCGACGGGGTCTGCAGACGTTTGCCTTCAGCTTTCAGGTAGCGTTTGACGAACGAAAAGCGGCCGGTACCGGGCTCGCCCATGACAAACACGTTGTAACCGGGGCGTGGCATCGCCACACCGAACTGCAACGCTTCAACTGCGCGTTCCTGGCCGAGCACACCGCGAAAGGGCTCCAAATCATTGGTGGTCGAGAAGCTGAACTGTTCAGCGGAGAAAGGGCGAGTCAGCGCTTCAGGCGCTAGACGCAAGCTGGCAGCAACAGGATCAGGCATCGGGCTTCCTTACATCAGGCGGGGCAGATGACGGCATTCTGGCTCTCGGTTGCGCGCTCTGGCAAGGCGCGCCTGTGGGAAAGCGTAGACACGGGAGGCGTCCTACAAAAAAATCGCGACAACGGTGCGCAATCACTCCGATTGTTTTATAAAAAATAACGGAACCCCAGGAACGTGCCTAAACTCCAAACTGCGCGGGTTGGACTAATAACTGGCCCCTAGGGCGCTGCGACGCGCCTGAACCCTTGTCCATTGGTTTGCACACAAAGAGAACAAAGCTATGAAACGGATCCTTCTTGGTACTCTCTTCACCGTCGTCTCCCTCAATGCAATGGCAGAAGCACCAGGTGGCCCGAACTGCGGTTGGGGCAACATGTTGTTTGAAGGCCAGCGCGGTACTCCAGCTCACTTCCTCGCTTCCACCACCAACGGCACCTCGGGTAACGCCACCTTCGGCATGACCTCGGGCACCAACGGTTGCAGCACCAACAGCGCCCTGACCTACGGCGGCAAGTCCTGGATTGCCATGAATGGCATGATGAACGAGCTGTCCGAAGACATGGCCAAAGGCAACGGCGAAGCGCTGACCACCTACGCGGTGGTACTGGGCGTTGCACCGGAAGATCGCGATCACTTCGCGGCCGTGACCCACGAGCACTTCCAGCAGATCTTCAGCAAAGCTGACGTGACCGCCGATGACGTGCACAACAACACCCTGGCTGTACTGAAAAGCGATGCCCGCCTGGCAAAATACGCTACCCAGGCTTAAGCTCGACCCGCCCGCGCCTTTCGAGGCGCGGGTTTTATTTTGGACCCGCCTCCCCTTTGGGTCTCACTATTTCCGACTTAAGTTGCCCCTATGCTCAAACGCTTTGCCTGGTTGGCACTCTTCGCCTGCGCCCCGCTGTATGCGGCCCCGTATATTGATGATCAACGTTTGCAGCAATTGGCCAACGATCCGTTCTGGCTATCTCTGGGCCATTACGAAGCCGGCAAGCTCAAGGGCTGGCGCAGTTATGTCAGCGACAAGAAATTCTTCCTCGCCCCTGATGGCGCCCACCATCCGGACCAGGAACTCAAGGCAACCGTAGAGGCGCTGTACGCCCCGGCCAGCCTCGGCGAAAAACACGCCCAATGCGTTTACCCCGCACGTACCCGCTGGCTCAAGGAACAGTTGCAACTGACCGACTTGCCTACCCTGGAGTGCAAAGAATTCACCCAGTGGTTCAAGGACGTCGCGCCCCACAGCGCGGTGATGATCTTCCCGGCGGCCTACCTCAACAGCCCGTCGTCGATGTTCGGCCACACGTTGCTGCGCATCGACCAGGCTGACGTGCAAAGAGACAAGACCGCGCTGCTCAGCTACGCGATCAACTTCGGCGCCTACATCGAAGGCTCCGACAACAGCATTCTCTACGCCTGGAAAGGCCTGATGGGCGGCTATCCGGGCCTGTTTGCGTTGGTGCCCTACCAGGAAAAGCTCTCGGAGTACCGTAGCCTCGAGAACCGTGATCTGTGGGAATACCGCCTGAACCTTACCCAAGTCGAGACCGAACGCATGGTCCGGCACGTATGGGAGCTCAAGCAGATCCAGTTCGACTATTTCTTTTTCGACGAAAACTGCTCGTATCGCCTGCTCGAGCTGCTGCAAGTGGCGCGCCCAAGCCTGCGCCTGACCGAGCAATTCCCGCTGACGGCGATCCCCACCGACACCGTCAAGGCGGTGAAAGAGGCTGGCCTGGTAGAGAAAATCGACTATCGCCCGTCCCGTGAACGCGAACTGCTCGAACGTGCCAAGCCGCTTGATAGTGATGAGCAGCAATGGGTATTGAACATCAGCGACGACCAGAAGCAGCTGCAGGAGCCCGCCTTCAAGGCGCTGCCCCGCGACCGCCAGGCGCTGATTATCGACGCCGCCTATCGCCTGGGCCGCTACCGCGCCAATGGTCTTGAGCGCGACACCGAACGCTCGCAACGCAGCTTCGAACTGCTGCGCGCGATCAACCAGAACCCGGCGCCAGACCTGAAAGTCGAACGTCCCGGCCTGCCGGAAGACGGCCATGAGTCCCGCACCTGGCAGGCTGGCATCGGCACCCGTGGCAGCAAGACCTTCGGCGAATACGGGCTGCGCATGGCCTACCACGACCTCAACGACAACGCCGAAGGCTTCCCGCTGGGCGCGCAGATTGAAATCCTGCAGATGAAACTGCGCCAGTACGAAGGCAACCACTGGCAACTGCAGCAACTGGACCTGGCGACCATCCGCTCCCTGACCCCGCGCAACGCCCTGTTGCAACCGTGGTCATGGCAAGTGACTGGCGGCCTGGAGCGCGTGCCAGGCAAACACGACGATGAAACCCTCGTGGCCCACGTCAACGGCGGCGCCGGCGGCACCTGGCAACTCACCGACGACATGCTCGGCTTCGCCCTCGGCACCGTGCGCGTGGAACACAACAACGACTTCAGCGAAGCCATCTCCCCGGCTGCCGGGTTCAACACCGGCGTGCTGTGGAAAAACCCGCTGGGGAATTTGAGCCTGGAAGCCAAAGGGGATTTCTTCACCAATGGCGAAGTGCGGCGCAGTGTCAGCTTGAACCAGCAGTGGGAATTGTCGCGCAACCTAGGCCTGCGCCTGACCGCCCAGCGCGAGTACAGCCACCTGTCCACCCCCGTGAATGAAGTGATGCTTGAAGTGAAGTGGTATCACTACTGACCTCTGAGACCGGGCGAAGACCACTGTGGGAGCGGGCTTGCCCGCGAAAGCGGTGTATCAGTAACAACCAGACTGACCGCCCCACCGCCATCGCAGGCAAGCCAGCTCCCACACTGGTTTGTACCCGGCCTGAATCCCTTGCCCGCCGCAGTTCAAAGGTGGGAGCGGGCTTGCCCGCGATAGCGGTGTATCAGTAACAACCAGGCTGACCGCCCCACCGCCATCGCAGGCAAGCCAGCTCCCACACTGGTTTGTGCCTGGCCTGAATCCCTTGCCCGCCGCAGTTCAAATGTGGGAGCGGGCTTGCTCGCGAAAGCGGTGTATCAGTAACAACCAGACTGACTGCCCCACCGCCATCCCAGGCAAGCCAGCTCCCACACTGGTTTGTGCCTGGCCTGAATCCCTTGCCCGCCGCAGTTCAAAGGTGGGAGCGGGCTTGCTCGCGAAAGCGGTGTATCAGTAACAACCAGACTGACTGCCCCACCGCCATCGCAGGCAAGCCAGCTCCCACACGGATTTGTGCCTGGCCTGAATTCTACGCACGCCGCAGTTCAAAGGTGGGAGCGGGCTTGCCCGCGATGGCGCTCGGTCAGGCGATGATGTATTGAATGAACCACCGCATTCGCGAGCAAGCCCGCTCCCACATTTGGCTCGTGTACATTCAGGCGCATCGCATTGCCCACCTCAGGAGTTTCATCAACATGGCCGTTAACTGCACCACCCTCGAAGAAGTCCGCGCAAACATCGACCGCCTCGACCAACACATCGTCACCCTGCTGGCCGAGCGCGGTCATTACGTCTCCCAGGCGGCACGCTTCAAAAAAGACGCCGACGGCGTCAAGGCGCCGCAACGGGTTGAACAGGTGATTGCCAAGGTGCGGGGTTTGTCCGAGGCGGTGGGCGCCAACCCCGAGGTCACTGAGCAGGTGTATCGCGCGATGATTGCGGCGTTTATCCAGCAGGAATTGGCCGAGCATGCCGCGCTGACGTCCAACCAGACGACATAACCCCGCTGTGGCGAGCGGGCTTGCCCCGCGTTGGGCTGCGCAGCAGCCCCAAGCAGTCTGTCGGGGAGTATCAGATACTCCGCGTTCCTGTTTATTAGGGCGGCTGCGCAGCCCGACGCAGGGCAAGCCTGCTCGCCACATGTGCCATGTTCAGCACCTGTGGCGGTGTCAGGTGTTAGGCGGCGGGTGTTATCGCTTGGTCAGGTCGTCCACGACGGCTTTGCCCCTCTCGCACAGCTAATGCGCGGCCCAGGCATATTGTTCGCCGCGTCGTTGATGGCCCTTTAACCCAACACCTTTCTCACCTCTCTTTCACACCTGCCCGACAAATCCCTGACTAGACTCACCCTATCAGCCGTGAAACGGTCAGGGAGTACGCCATGTGGCGGTCTGCGGTAATGCTGTGCGCAGTAGTGTGGTTGTCAGGTTGCCAATCAACCCACCAGGATTTGCTGGCCAAAGGTTATCCACCGGCCTTTGCCGATGGCTTTGATGACGGTTGCAGCAGCGGTCGCCAGGCCGCCGGTGTGATCAGCGGGGAGTTTCGCAAGAACGTGCCGCGGTATCTCAAAGACCGCCAGTACGCCGAAGGCTGGGAAGACGGCTTTCGACAGTGCAAGGCCATGCGCGAGAACGAAGAGTTGCGCGACTACAAGGACAACCACTGGGATGACCGTGAACGGGACTGGCAGCAGGAAAAAGACCGCGACGCCGCCAAGGCTTATCGCCCGCAGTAGGTCGCTTTCAGACATCCATCGAAACTAAAGCGCGGCGACCATGGCCCAAACTCCATAGAGGGAGAATGTCATGAGCCGAGCTTTTGTTAATGAAGACAACGCCGCCGCCCAGGCCGACCAACCGGTAGAGCGCCAGGTCAGTGAGCAACCCAACCACCTCACCGCGCAAGGGTTGGCGCAATTGCAGGCCAAGGTCGCGCAGTTGCAGCACGAATACAGCCTCGAATCTGCCAAGGACGATAAGCAGCGTCAGGCGGATCTTGAGCGGGACCTGCGCTACTTCAATCAGCGGGTGCAAAGCGCCCAAGTGGTGGCGCCAGCCACCTCCACCGAAAAGGTGCAGATCGGCAGCTGGGTCACCTTCGCCAACGAGCAAGACGAGCAGCAGCGCATTCAGTTGGTAGGTGAAGACCAGGCGGACGCTGCTGCCAACCTGATCAACTGGGGTTCGCCTCTTGGCCGCGCCTTATTGGGCGCCGAGGTGGGCGACGAGGTGCTGTGGAAGCGCCCCGTCGGTGATCAGGTGATCGAAGTGTTGCGCGTGGAGCCCGAGGCTTAGACGATGCCCTGGGCCAGCATCGCGTCGGCGACTTTTACGAAGCCTGCGATATTTGCGCCTTTCACGTAGTTGACCCGGCCGTTTTCTTCGCCGTAGTGCACGCAGGCGTGGTGGATCGACTGCATGATGTTGTGCAACTTGCTGTCGACTTCGCCTGCGGTCCACAGCAGGCGCATGGCGTTCTGCGACATTTCCAGGCCGCTGACGGCCACACCGCCGGCGTTGGAGGCTTTGCCCGGGGCAAACAGAATGCCGGCTTCGATAAAGATATCCACAGCCGCAAGCGTGGTCGGCATGTTGGCACCTTCTGCGACGCACAGGCAGCCGTTGCGCAATAGGGTGCGCGCGGCATCGGCGTCGAGTTCGTTTTGGGTCGCGCATGGCAGGGCAATATCGCAGGCCAGTTCCCAGGGCGTTTTACCGGCGCGAAATTCCAGGCCGTAACGGGAAGCCAATTCGCTGATGCGCCCGCGCTGCACGTTTTTCAGCTCCAGCAGGGCCGACCACTGCTCCTCGGTCAACCCGCTTTCGGCGTACAGGGTGCCTTCGGAGTCGGACAAGGAAATCACTTTGCCGCCCAGGTCCATGACCTTGCGCGCCGCGTACTGCGCGACGTTGCCGGAACCGGAGATCGCCACGCGCTTGCCCTCAACCCGCTGGCCGTCGCGCTTGAGCATTGCTTCGGCGAAATACACGCAGCCGAAACCGGTGGCTTCGGGGCGGATCAGGCTGCCGCCGTACGTCATGCCCTTGCCGGTCAGCACCGAAGTGAACTGGTTGCTGAGGCGTTTGTATTGACCGAACAGGAAGCCGATTTCGCGCGCGCCCACGCCGATATCGCCGGCCGGCACGTCCACGTCGGCGCCGATGTGGCGGTACAACTCGCTCATGAACGCCTGGCAAAAGCGCATCACTTCGGCGTCGCTCTTGCCCTTGGGGTCGAAGTCCGCACCGCCTTTGCCGCCGCCCATGGGCAGCGAGGTCAGGGAGTTCTTGAACGTCTGCTCGAAGGCGAGGAATTTCAGTACGCCCAGGTTCACCGAAGGGTGAAAGCGCAAGCCACCTTTGTAGGGGCCGATGGCGCTGTTCATCTGGATGCGAAACCCGCGATTGACCTGGACCTTGCCGTGATCATCCACCCACGACACCCGGAAGGTGATCGCGCGTTCCGGCTCGCAGATGCGCTCCAGAATGCCCGAGGTCAGGTAATGGGGGTTGGCTTCGAGAAACGGCCACAAGCTGCGCAGGACTTCTTCCACGGCCTGGTGAAATTCCGGCTGGTCAGGGTCGCGTTTCTTGAGGCGGGCGAGGAAGGATTCAACGGATTCGATCATGAAGAAGTCTCGGCAAATTGATTGTTTTTAAAGGAGATTGAGCCGGACCTTAGCAACTCAAGTTGCACCTGAAAAGCGCAAAATGTCGCCTTTGTGAATTTAAATGGTGCATTGGATATAAATAAATGAGCTTTTTTGCACCATGAGAGGGATTTCAGCTTAGGGCATGCACCAGCCGTTAAACCGCCTTCGCGAGCAAGCCCGCTCCCACATTTGATCGATTTCCAACTATGGAATGCGCTCGAATGTGGGAGCGGGCTTGCTCGCGAATGAATCCACCTCGGTCTCTTTGAAAAAACGCGCAAAAAAAAACGGAGCCCGAAGGCTCCGTTTGTTCCAACCAGCCCAAATCAGGCCAGTTTTTTGTGACGCACACGGTGCGGCTGGGCAGCCGCATCGCCCAAGCGCTTTTTACGGTCCGCTTCGTACTCGGTGTAGTTACCTTCGAAGAACACCGCTTGGGAGTCGTCTTCGTACGCCAGGATGTGAGTCGCGACGCGGTCCAGGAACCAGCGATCGTGAGAGATCACAATGGCGGCGCCCGGGAAGTCCAGCAGGGCTTCTTCCAGGGAACGCAGGGTTTCAACGTCGAGGTCGTTGGACGGTTCGTCGAGCAGCAACACGTTGCCGCCTTCTTTCAAGGTCAGGGCCAGGTGCAAGCGGCCGCGCTCACCACCGGACAGGTCCTTGACGAACTTCTGCTGGTCGCCGCCCTTGAAGTTGAAACGGCCGACGTAGGTGCGCGACGGGATTTCATAGTTGCCGATGCGGATCTGGTCGGAACCGTCGGAGATTTGCTGAAACACAGTCTTGCTGCCATCCAGGTCTTCGCGGCTCTGGTCGACGCAGGCCAGTTGCACGGTTTCACCGACTTCGATGGTGCCCGAATCCGGCGTTTCCTTACCCATCAGCATGCGGAACAGGGTGGATTTACCCGCACCGTTACCGCCGATTACGCCGACGATCGCGCCTTTTGGCATGGAGAACGACAGGTTGTCGATCAGCACGCGGTCGCCATAGCCTTTGGTGACGTTCTTGAACTCGATGACCTTGTCACCCAGGCGCGGGCCGGCCGGGATGTAGATCTCGTTGGTTTCGCTGCGCTTCTGGAATTCCTGCGACTGCATTTCTTCAAAGCGTTGCAGACGAGCCTTGGATTTGGACTGGCGGGCCTTGGCGCCTTTGCGCACCCACTCCAGCTCTTCCTTCATGGCTTTTTCGTGGGCCGATTGCTGCTTGGATTCAGCGGCCAGACGGTCGGATTTGGCTTCCAGCCAACCGGAGTAGTTGCCCTCGTAAGGGATACCGGCGCCACGGTCGAGTTCCAGAATCCAGCCGGCGACGTTGTCCAGGAAGTACCGGTCGTGCGTGATCGCAACCACGGTGCCCGGGAAATCGTGAAGGAAGTGTTCCAGCCAGGCGACGGAATCGGCGTCCAAGTGGTTGGTCGGTTCGTCGAGCAGCAGCATGTCGGGGGCCGACAGCAGCAGGCGGCACAGGGCCACGCGACGCTTTTCACCACCAGAGAGGAATTCAACCTTGGCGTCCCACGCCGGCAGGCGCAGCGCATCGGCGGCGACTTCCAGCTGGCGCTCCAGGTTGTGACCGTCGCCGGCCTGCAGGATGGCTTCGAGCTTGGCCTGTTCGGCGGCCAGTTTGTCGAAGTCGGCGTCTTCTTCGGCGTAGGCGGCGTAGACCTCGTCCAGGCGCGCCTGGGCGTTCTTGATCACGGCCACGGCCTCTTCGACCACTTCACGCACGGTCTTGGTCGGGTCCAGGATCGGCTCTTGCGGCAGGTAGCCGATGTTCAGCTCGGGCATCGGGCGGGCTTCGCCTTCGAACTCGGTGTCGACGCCGGCCATGATTTTCAGCAGCGTGGACTTACCCGAACCGTTGAGGCCGAGCACGCCGATCTTGGCGCCAGGGAAGAAGGACAGCGAAATGTTTTTCAGGATTTCCCGCTTCGGCGGAACAACTTTTCCCAGCCGATGCATGGTGAAGACGTATTGAGCCATGGTGAACCTAGCGTCAGTGACTGATGAATTGAGCGGGCGAAGCCCGTGCAGGTCATGCGCCGCGCGGGCCGTTGACGGTGGTCAATGCCTTCGTGCGCAAAAAGCCTGAATGTCTGGGGCTGGAACGCCCCCGCGTAACCGGCAAAGCTACCTGAATGCGCTTGGTCAGTCCAGCCAGGCAGGGCTGGCACTTTGCCACAAGTCAAGGCATGCTAGCCGCCCTCCGGGCGTCCGGCTTATAGTGCACGTCGCGCGCCAGTCCAGCCAAACCGCAGGATCACAGCTTGTCCAAAGTCACGCCGCCAACTCCCCTGCGCGCCGCTCATATAGCGCCGGGAGCGCCCCTGCACGGCACCCTCAAAGGCGCATTGGCGACGCTTGTCCTGCTGCTGCTCGCGTTATTGTTCTGGCAACTGCTGGACCAACTGCAGCAAAACCAGAAGAACCAACAGCAATACACCATCGACTACAGCGCCGACCTGGCTGAACAGATCAGCTTGAACATGGCCCTGAGCGCCAAAATCGCCCTGAATTTGCTGCCGATGGTCGAGCCGCCGCGCAATGACGAACAGCAACAGGCGCTGATGCGCACCTTGCAACGTTCGCTGCCGGAACTGCGCAGTGTCGCCCTGCTCGCCCCCAGCGGCGCGATGATCAGCGACAGCGCCAAAGACAGCCAGGACAGCGCCTGGCTTGAAGAGCTGGTACAGCGCAGTCACTCGCAACCTTATTACCTGAGCAACAACCCGGACGGCACGATCATTTATCTGCTGCTGCACCAGCCCAGCGGCGGCTCGCGGATGTATTGGGCGCTGCGCCTGGCGCCCAACTACCTGAGCAACCTGACCCGCCAGGACGGCCAGGGCCAGCGCCCGATGTGGGCCATCGAGAACCGCCTCAACCACCGCGTGGTCAGCCGTGACAGCGGCATGCCGGCGCAGTGGGCCTCCGCGCTGACGCCGGACGAATTGAACAAAAGCGTACTGGTCACGCCCCTGAGCAAAAGTGACTGGCAGTTGCGCGGGCTGTTCGACCGCAGCGCCGTGCTGGAGCAACTGCTGCCGGCCTTCATCGGCAAATGCCTGCTGGGCCTGGCCTTTTCGCTGATCCCGGTGATCGTGCTGCTGAACATGCGCCGTCGCCAGCGCCAGGTGCATGAAGGCCGGCGCCGCTATCAGGATATTTTCGAAGGCACCGGCGTGGCGCTTTGCGTGCTCGACCTGTCGGGGTTGAAGACTTTTTTCGACAAAACCAGCATGCACACCCGTGAGCAATTACAGGCCTGGCTGCACACGCACGTCGAAGAACGCCAACAACTGCTCAATGAGTTACGCGTCACCGAGGTCAACCAGGTGGCTGTGCGCCTGTTGAACGTCAGTTCTTGCGAGCAAGCCTGGGAGCGTCTGATCGATGACTGCCCGCGCAACGCCACGGCCATCGGTTATCAGGTTCTGGAAGCCGTACTGACCCAGCAGAAACAGCTGGAGCTGGAAATTCAGCTCAACGACGTTGCCGGCAACGACCAGTACCTGTGGCTGGTGATGCGCCTGCCGGAGCAGCAGGACGACTTCAAGGCGGTCATCCTCAGTATCAGTGACATCACCAGCCGCAAGCTGATCGAGCTGTCGCTGGTGGAGCGTGAGAGTTTCTGGTCAGACGTGGTGCGCACCGTGCCGGATCACCTGTATGTGCAGGACGTGATCAGCCAGCGGATGATTTTCAGCAACCACCACTTGGGCCACACCCTCGGCTATAACAGGGCCGAACTGCAGCAAATGGGCGAGTACTTCTGGGAAATCCTGCTGCACCCCGACGATGCGGAGTATTACCACGACCTGCGCCAGCAACAACGTGAAGTCGGCTACACCACGCAGCTGCATTGCCAACTGCGCTTTCGGCACCGCAACAACCAATGGCGCCGCTTCGATATCCGCGAGCAAGCCCTGGCCCGCGACAAGACGGCGGTGGTCACGCGGATTATCGGCGTGGCCAAAGACATTACCGATCAGATAGAAGCCAGCGAGTCCCTGCGCGACAGCGAGCAGCGCTACCGCATGCTGGCCGAAAGCATCAGCGACGTGATCTGCTCCACCGACAGCCAGCTTGCGCTCAATTACGTCAGCCCGTCGGTCAATGCCGTGCTGGGTTATGACGTGGATTGGGTGTTCAAGAATGGCTGGCAGTCGATCATCGCCAACCCGCAACAACTGTCCGGCATTTACAGCCTGGTGGAGCAGGTCAGCCGCTCGCTGGGCGACACTGCGGCGCTGAACAAGCTGCGCGATGACGTGCAAACCCAGCTGTTCCTGTTCGACTGCCTGCGCGCCGATGGCCGCAAGGTGCCGATCGAGCTGCGCCTGGTGCTGGTGTGGGACGAGCACGGCGCGTTTGAGGGCATCCTCGGCGTGGGCCGCGATATCAGCCAGCAACGGCGCGCCGAAAAAGACCTGCGCATGGCGGCCACGGTATTCGAACACTCCACCTCAGCGATTCTGATCACCGACCCGGCTGGTTATATCGTGCAGGCCAACGAGGCCTTCAGCCGGGTCAGCGGCTATGCCGTCGCGGATGTGCTCGACCAGTTGCCGAACATGCTCACCGTTGACGAACAACAGGAAGCCCACCTGCGTTATGTGCTCAAGCAACTGCACCAGCACAGCACCTGGGAAGGCGAAGTGTGGCTCAAGCGCCGCAACGGCGAGCATTACCCGGCGTGGGTCGGCATTACCGCCGTGTTCGATGATGAAGGCGACCTGGCCAGCTACGTGTGCTTCTTCAGTGACATCAGTGAGCGCAAGGCCAGCGAGCAGCGCATCCACCGCCTGGCGTATTACGACGCCCTGACCCACCTGCCCAACCGCACGCTGTTCCAGGACCGCCTGCACACTGCCCTGCAGGCAGCGGAACGGCAGAAGTCGTGGGTGGTGCTGATGTTCCTCGACCTCGACCGTTTCAAACCGATCAACGACTCCCTGGGCCACGCCGCCGGCGACCGTATGCTCAAGGAAATGGCCACGCGCCTGCTGGGCTGCGTGGCTGAAGACGACACCGTGGCGCGCATGGGCGGCGACGAGTTCACCTTGCTCCTGCAACCACGGGTGAGCCGTGACATGGCGCTGAACCGCGCGATTCACGTGGCCGAGCAGATCCTGGCCAGCCTGGTAAGGCCGTTTGTGCTTGAAGGCCGCGAGTTCTTTGTGACCGCCAGTATCGGTATCGCCTTGAGCCCGCAGGACGGCAACGAGCTGAGCCAGTTGATGAAGAACGCCGACACCGCGATGTACCACGCCAAGGAACGCGGCAAAAACAACTTCCAGTTCTACCAGGCGGACATGAACGCCAGCGCCCTGGAGCGCCTGGAGCTGGAAAGCGACCTGCGCCACGCGCTGGATCAGAACGAATTCGTGCTGTATTACCAACCGCAGTTCAGTGGCGATGGCAAACGCCTGACCGGCGCCGAAGCCCTGCTGCGCTGGCGCCACCCACGCCGCGGGCTGGTGCCGCCGGGTGATTTCATTCCGGTGCTGGAGGAGTTGGGACTGGTGGTGGACGTGGGCGACTGGGTGCTCAGCGAGGCCTGTCGCCAGCTCAAGACCTGGCACCAGAACAAGGTGCGGGTGCCGAAGGTCTCGGTGAACATCTCGGCGCGGCAGTTCTCCGATGGCCAACTGGGCGAGCGCATCGCCACCATTCTCAGGGACACCGGCCTGCCGCCGGCATGCCTGGAGCTGGAGCTGACCGAAAGCATCCTGATGCGCGAAGTCAACGAAGCCATGCAGATCCTCGCCAGCCTTAAAAACCTCGGGCTGAGCATCGCGGTGGACGACTTTGGCACGGGTTATTCGTCGCTCAACTACCTCAAGCAATTCCCCATCGACGTGCTGAAGATCGACCGCACCTTTGTCGACGGCCTGCCCTCCGGCGAGCAAGACGCGCAAATCGCCCGCGCCATTATCGCCATGGCCCACAGCCTGAACCTGGCGGTGATCGCCGAGGGTGTGGAAACCCATGAGCAGCTGGACTTCCTGCGCGAGCATGGCTGCGATGAAGTACAGGGGTATCTGTTTGGGCGGCCGATGCCGGCGAATCGGTTTGAAGCGCAGTTCAGTAATGATGCGCTGTTCATGTTCGACTGAAACCTTGCAGTGCGGCTGATGGCCACATCGCGGGCAAGCCCGCTCCCACATTTGATCTGTGAACCCATTCAAGTGTGGGAGGGGGCTTGCCCCCGATAGGGCCAGCACAGTCACCGCTTATCCCCAGATGAGCCCCACTTGTCCGCGACATGATGTCCTTTCATATGCCATCTAAAACCCATTGGGTTAGAATGCCCTCCTTTTCTGCCCCCGATCCTTGAGGACCGCCATGTTCAGCCGTGATTTGACTATTGCCAAGTACGACGCCGATCTCTTTGCCGCCATGGAGCAAGAAGCCGTGCGCCAGGAAGAGCACATTGAGCTGATCGCTTCGGAAAACTACACCAGCCCTGCGGTCATGGAGGCTCAAGGTTCGGTTCTGACCAACAAGTACGCTGAAGGCTACCCTGGCAAGCGCTACTACGGTGGTTGCGAGTACGTCGACGTGGTTGAGCAGCTGGCCATTGACCGTGCCAAGGAACTGTTCGGCGCCGATTACGCCAACGTCCAGCCACACGCCGGCTCCCAAGCCAACAGCGCCGTGTACCTGGCCTTGCTGCAAGGCGGCGACACCATCCTGGGCATGAGCCTGGCCCACGGCGGTCACCTGACCCACGGCGCCAGCGTTTCTTCCTCCGGCAAGCTGTACAACGCCGTTCAGTACGGTATCGATGCCAACGGCCTGATCGACTACGACGAAGTCGAGCGTCTGGCGGTCGAGCACAAGCCTAAAATGATCGTGGCCGGTTTCTCTGCCTACTCGCAGATCCTGGACTTCCCACGTTTCCGCGAAATCGCTGACAAGGTCGGCGCTTACCTGTTCGTTGACATGGCTCACGTAGCCGGTCTGGTCGCCGCTGGCGTCTACCCGAACCCGGTGCCTTACGCTGACGTGGTCACCACCACTACGCACAAAACCCTGCGCGGCCCACGTGGCGGCCTGATCCTGGCGCGCGCCAACGCCGAGATCGAGAAGAAGCTGAACTCCGCCGTATTCCCAGGCGCCCAAGGTGGCCCGCTGGAGCACGTAATCGCCGCCAAAGCGATCTGCTTCAAAGAAGCCCTGCAGCCTGAGTTCAAGACTTACCAGCAACAAGTGGTCAAGAACGCCAAGGCCATGGCCGGTGTGTTCATCGAACGCGGCTACGACGTGGTCTCCGGCGGTACTGAAAACCACCTGTTCCTGCTGTCGCTGATCAAGCAGGACATTTCCGGTAAAGATGCTGACGCTGCCCTGGGCAAAGCCTTCATCACCGTGAACAAAAACTCCGTGCCGAACGACCCACGTTCGCCGTTCGTCACCTCCGGCCTGCGCTTCGGCACCCCGGCTGTGACCACTCGTGGCTTTAAAGAAGCAGAGTGCAAGGAACTGGCTGGCTGGATCTGCGACATCCTGGCAGACCTGAACAACGAAGCCGTGATCGACGCGGTGCGTGAGAAGGTCAAGGCCATCTGCAAAAAGCTGCCGGTGTACGGCGCTTGATTGCAGTTGCTTGAATAAAAAGCCCGGCTCTTGAGCCGGGCTTTTTTATGGGCGATCTCAAAGTGAAATACGGTTCACTGTGGGAACTGGCTTGCCTGCGATAGCGGTTTGTCAGCTGATACCGCTGTGACTGATACACCGCCATCGCAGGCAAGCCAGCTCCCACACAGGGCTGCATTTCAAGTCAGGATTATTGGTAGACCTTCGCAAATCCTTCGCGGATTTTGTCTTCCGGCAACTCATCGGCAATAAACACAATCACACTTTCGCGCGCCTCGCCCTCGGCCCATTCGGTGTCCCAATCGAACCCGTAAAGCTTGAGCACGCCTTGAAACACCATGCGCCGGTCTTCGCCGGCAATGTTCAGCACGCCCTTGTAGCGCAGCAGTTGCTTGCCGTGGTCTTCCAGCAGCTCGTTCATGAACTCGCTGAGGCGGTCGATATCCAGCGGCTGGTCGGTGCGCAGCACCAGGCTGGAAATGCGGTCGATGGCCGGCGCCGCGCTGACCGGGCGCAAGCTCATGCCGGCGTTGAGGTTGAAGCCGCGCACATCAAGCAATTCGGCCAGGTCGATGGCGCCATGATCCACCACGCGGATCGGCGCGCGGCGGTTGATGCGGGTCAGGCGCTGGCTGAGGGCGTCGAAGGTGGCCTCGTCCACCAGGTCGCGCTTGCTCACCAGCAAGCGGTCGGCAAAACCGATCTGGGCCTGGGCGATGGTCTGGGTCAGGTGGTGTTCGGCATGGGCCGCGTCCACCAGGGTGATGATGCCGTCGAGAAGGTAGCGCTCGCGCAGTTCTTCGTCGATGAAAAAGGTCTGGGCCACCGGCGCCGGGTCGGCCAGGCCGGTGCACTCAATCACCAGGCGGTCGAAGGCAATCTCGCCGCTGTCCAGGCGCTCGAGCAGCAGGTACAGGGCTTTGGTCAGGTCAGTGTGGATGGTGCAGCACACGCAACCGTTGGACAGGGTCATGACTTGCACCGGTTCTGCGCCCAGCAGCTGGGTGTCGATACCGGCGTCACTGAATTCGTTTTCGATCACGGCGATTTTCAGGCCGTGCTCGGCCTTGAGCAGGTGGCGCAGCAAGGTGGTTTTGCCCGCGCCGAGAAAGCCGCTGAGGATGGTGACGGGGATGGGAGAGGACAAAAATTTTCTCCTGTTTAATGAAATAACTGAAGGAACACAAAACAAATGTGGGAGCTGGCTTGCCTGCGATGCAGACAACTCGGTCTTTCAGTCAGACCGAGGTGTGCCATCGCAGGCAAGCCAGCTCCCACATAAAGCCCTGCTCCCACAAGGGGACTCGCTAACCCGACAGGCGGGCTAGCAGCACTTGGGCCCACCCTTGCCACCGTAACGGGCTTCCTGGCGTTCCCGGAAGAACGCCTTGTAGTCCATCACCGGTTTGTCCGGGTGTTTGGTTTGCATATGCTCGACGTAGGTGTCGTAGTCGGGCATGCCGACCATCAGGCGCGCGGCCTGACCGAGGTATTTACCGAGGCGACTGATGTCATTGAACATGGTTGCAATCCTCGATTACGCGTCCGGAACCGCCTGGAACGGGGCTTCTTTATCCGTACGTTCTTTGTTGCCCCAGGCGGCGACGCCAACCTTGAGCGCATAGAACAGGATGCTGAATACCACGAACAGGAACAGCGCCGTGAGCGTTGCGTTGGTGTAGGCGTTCCAGATCACGTGTTGCATCTGGTCGATGTTCTTGGCCGGCGCCAGGATCTGGCCGCCTGCCAGGGCATCGCTGTACTTCTTGGCCAGCGACAGGAAGCCGATCGCAGGGTTCGCGTCGAACAGCTTGATGAAGCCCGCCGTGGTGGTGCAGATCAGCAGCCAGACCGCCGGCAGCATGGTCACCCAGATGTAGCGCTGGCGTTTCATTTTGATCAGCACGACCGTGGCGAGCATCAGTGCGATCCCGGCCAGCATCTGGTTGGAAATACCGAACAGCGGCCACAAGGTGTTGATGCCGCCCAGTGGGTCGATCACGCCTTGGTACAGCAGGTAACCCCACATTGCCACGCAACCTGCGGTTGCGATCAGGTTGGCAGTCCAGGATTCGGTACGCTTGAGCGACGGCACGAAGGAGCCGAGCAAGTCCTGGAGCATGAAGCGACCGGCACGGGTACCGGCGTCAACCGCCGTCAGGATGAACAGCGCTTCGAACAGGATCGCAAAGTGGTACCAGAACGCCATGGTGTTTTCACCCGGCAACACACTGTGCAGGATCTGCGCGATACCCACCGCGAGGGTCGGTGCACCGCCGGCACGTGCCAGGATGGTGGTTTCGCCGATGTCATGGGCCACTGCTTGCAGCGCTTCCGGCGTAATCGCAAAACCCCAGCTGCTGACGGTTTGTGCCACGGCCATCACATCACCACCGACCACGGCGGCCGGGCTGTTCATGGCGAAGTACACGCCAGGTTCGATCACCGAGGCGGCAACCATTGCCATGATGGCCACGAACGATTCCATCAGCATCGCGCCGTAGCCGATGTAACGGGCGTTGACTTCGTTATCCAGCAACTTGGGCGTGGTGCCCGAGGAAATCAGCGCGTGGAAACCCGAGACCGCGCCACAGGCGATGGTGATGAACAGGAACGGGAACAGGCCGCCCTTCCACACCGGGCCGGTGCCGTCGATGAACTGGGTCAGCGCTGGCATTTTCAGCTCTGGCATGGTGACCAGAATGCCGATCGCCAGGGCAATGATGGTGCCGATTTTGAGGAAGGTGGAAAGGTAGTCACGCGGCGCCAGGATCAGCCAAACCGGCAGTACTGCGGCAACGAAGCCGTAGCCGATCAGCATCCAGGTGATTTGGATCCCGGTGAAGGAGAAGGCCTTGGCCCATACCGGGTCGGCGGCAATCTGCCCGCCCAGCCAGATCGAACCGAGCAGCAACAGCACGCCGATCACCGAGATTTCACCAATGCGGCCCGGGCGGATGTAGCGCATGTACACGCCCATGAACATCGCAATCGGGATGGTCGCCATTACGGTGAAGATGCCCCATGGGCTTTCGGCCAGGGCCTTGACCACGATCAGCGCCAGCACCGCGAGGATGATGATCATGATCAGGAAGCAACCGAACAACGCGATGGTCCCCGGGATGCGGCCCATCTCTTCGCGAACCATGTCGCCAAGGGAGCGGCCATTGCGACGGGTGGACAGGAACAGGACCATGAAGTCTTGCACTGCACCGGCCAGCACCACGCCTGCAATCAGCCACAGGGTGCCGGGCAGGTAGCCCATTTGCGCCGCCAGCACCGGGCCGACCAGCGGGCCTGCACCGGCAATCGCCGCAAAGTGGTGGCCAAAAAGGATGTGTTTGTTGGTCGGCACATAGTCCAGACCGTCATTATTGAGCACTGCGGGGGTGGCCCGCCGTGGATCGAGTTGCATCACGTTGTTTGCGATGAACAGACTGTAGTAACGGTACGCAACCAGGTAGATGGCCACAGCAGCGACCACAATCCACAAGGCGTTGATCGCCTCGCCGCGGCGCAAGGCCACTACGCCCAGGGCGCACGCTCCTACGATTGCCAGCACCAGCCAGGGTAGGTGGCGTAGCAGGCTATTATTATTTTTCATTTTTATATTCCAGCCAGGGTGGACAGAAAGGACAGCCAGTCCGAGTTTAGCGCTGTTGGCTTTAAAGGCCACCCCCCTACATTGGTCTAGAGCCTTGCCCGGGCAAAAAAAGCACAAATAAAAGCTCGATGATGGCGCGGGGCTACAATCCTTCTATCCACAGAGGATTTGACATGAACGAACAGTCGTCTGATCGACGCCGTTTTCGGCGTATCGCCTTCGATGCACGAACGACCATTGCGCAGAACGGCTGGAATTGGCCGGTGCAACTGGTGGACTTGTCGCTCAAAGGTTTGCTGGTGCAACGCCCGGATGACTGGCAGGGCAATCGCACGGAGTCGTTCGACGTGGATATCCGCCTTGATCCGCAGGCGCATATAAAGATGCAGGTGAAGCTGGCCCATGACGATCACGGGCAATTGGGGTTTGTGTGCGAGCACATCGATCTGGACTCGATCAGCCATTTACGCCGGCTGATCGAACTGAACCTCGGCGATCAGGAAGAACTTGAGCGCGAACTCGGCGCACTGCTGCAGGTGTGACGCGTCAGGGAAACGCCTTACGCGCAGGGAATTCGTTTTCTGCGTCCCAGTAGCCCGCCTTCTGACTCGACGTGGCCTGCCATTGCCCGTCGACAAAACGGTAGGTTTCAAACCGGGTGGCAAAATCATCATCGCCGTCACCGTCCATAAATGACGAGACTTGCAACAACTCATCCGCGCCACCTTCGGCGGGCGTTGCGATCTGCCACGCGGCTTTGCCGGTCTGGGCCAGGGTCAATGGCTCGACCTTAGCGTCGGCGCCCTTGTAATTCAGCGGCGTGAGTTGCTGCCGGCTCGGCAGCAGCAGTTGTGTCGCGGGGCCGCTGTAGCTGCCCATCGGCGCGGTTTGATCGATGGTCAAAAAATACACAGGTTCCGGCAGCCCTTTGATGGGGGCCTTCTCCACCTGGGCCAAGGGGTAGCCGAGTTCTTCGCTTGCCAGCACTTCTCCGGACGCCGACAGCAAGCGCAGTCGGGCGTTAAGCAGCGGGTGCTCAACCAGATCACCGGGCTCGTCAAACGAGTCCTCATCCAGGCCATTGCCCCAGCTGTCTTTGTGCAACTGGGCGCTGATGCGCTGGTCTTCCAGTACCTGCAACACGCTGGCGTCTTGCGTTGCCAGCGTCTGCGCCGATCGGTAACCGACCGGCAGCTTGGCCGGCTCGGCCAAAGCACCCATCGGCAACCCAACCAAGGCCATGAACAGGGCAACGGCTGCCCAGCGATTCGAGTTGTACATTGCACTCATCCCTGACTGATCCATGAATTATTCGAACAGTGCATCCAGCGCCTGCTCCAGGCGGGTTACACCGATCACCTTCAACCCTGCCGGCATTTCCTTGGGCGCGTTGCCTTTGGGCACAATCGCGCGCTTGAAGCCGTGCTTGGCCGCCTCCTTCAGACGCTCCTGGCCGCTCGGCACCGGGCGTACTTCACCCGACAGGCCAACCTCACCAAACACCAGCAGATCGTGGGGCAACGGTTTATTGCGCAGGCTGGACATCACCGCCGCCATCAACGCCAGGTCGGAGGCGGTTTCCAGCACCTTCACCCCACCGACCACGTTGAGAAACACATCCTGGTCGTGGGTGGGAATGCCGCCGTGACGGTGCAACACCGCCAGCAGCATTGCCAGGCGATTCTGATCCAGGCCAAGGGTCACGCGGCGCGGGTTGGCCAAATGGCTGTCATCCACCAGTGCCTGCACTTCCACCAGCATCGGGCGAGTGCCTTCCCACGTCGCCATCACCACGCTGCCTGGGACTTCTTCCTGAGCGCGTGTGAGAAAAATCGCCGAGGGGTTGGAGACTTCTTTAAGCCCACGGTCGGTCATGGCAAACACGCCCAGTTCGTTCACCGCGCCGAAGCGGTTCTTCACCGCCCGCAGCAACCGCAAACGGCCATCGGATTCACCCTCGAAATACAACACGGTGTCGACCATGTGCTCCAGTACCCGCGGGCCGGCCAGCGCACCTTCTTTGGTTACATGGCCGACCAGGAAGATCGCCGTGCCGCTCTGCTTGGCATAACGCACCAGCAGCGCCGCGCTCTCGCGCACTTGGGAGACGCCGCCCGGCGCCGATTGCAGCTGTTCGGTAAAAATCGTCTGGATTGAGTCGATCACCATGACCTTGGGCTTTTCGATGCGCGCCGTGGCGATGATGCTTTCGATGCAGGTTTCGGTCATTACCCGCAGTTGGTCCTGGGGCAAGCCCAGGCGGCGGGCGCGCATCGCCACCTGCTGCTGGGATTCTTCGCCGGTGACGTACAGCGCCGGCATGCGGCTGGCGATGCTGCACAGGGTTTGCAGCAGGATGGTCGATTTGCCGATGCCCGGGTCGCCGCCGATCAGCACCACCGAGCCGTCCACCAGGCCGCCGCCGAGCACGCGGTCGAGCTCACCGGACGCGGTGGAGAAACGCGGGATTTCTTCGACGCTGACTTCCGCCAGGGTCTTGATCTGCGCCTGTTGCCCGGTCCAGCCGGCACGGCCGGTGGGCGCTGCGGCGCCGCCGCTTTCGATCATGGTTTCCGTCAGGGTGTTCCACGCGCCGCACTCGGTGCATTGGCCGGCCCACTTGGGAAAGGTCGCGCCGCACTCTGTGCAGCCGTACATGCGCTTGGCCTTTGCCATTTGAGAACCTCCAACCGAAAAACCGCGATGATAGCTCAGCGCGGCGCCGGGGTCCGGATTTCACCACTGGCCAATCGTGAAGCGCTGTTGCCGATCGGGTCTTCAGCGTTGAGGTCGGCGCCTTTGGCTTTCAACTCATCCAACAACTCGACGCGCTTGAACAGCCCGGCGTACATGGCCGCGGTCTGCCCGGCGCCGTTGCGTTGGTCGGGGTTGCAGTCAGTGGCCAGCAGACGCTGGGCAATTTTCAGCTCGCCTTTGAAAATTGCGCCCATCAGGGCGGTGTTGCCGCGTTTGTCTTGCACGCAGGCGTCGGCGCCGGCGCTGAGCAGGCGCTCCACGAAAGGGCCCTGGCCGTGATAGGCGGCGAGGATCAGCGCGGTGTAGCCCTTGTCGTCCTGGGTGTTGAGGCCGTAGCCGGACTCGATGAAGGTGTTGAGCATGTCGATATCGCCACGGCGGGCGGCATCGAAATAGTAGTCCTGCAGCTGTGCCTTGAGCGCGACCGGGTCAGGCGACTCGGCATGGGCGACAAAGGCCAGCATCGCCATCAGTAAACCAATCGAAATACGCATGGGGGTGTTCTCCTGCCAGGGGTCGACGCCCGTGCAAGGGCGCCGACCGGAACCAACGTCAGTCAGTGAGTTTTTCTGCCAGCGCTTTCACGCGAGCCAAATCACCCTTGGCGACCTTGGTCACGCCGGTGCCGTACTCCGGGTCGGCCTTGTAGAGGAACGACAGGATGATGTGCTTGCTCTCGTCATCCGTGGTGGCCAGCGAGCCGCCAAAGTTGTCGATCAAGTCCTGACGCTCTTTCTTGTTGTACGAGCGGTACAAATCACCGGCCTGCTTGAAGTTCTGCTCACGCTGGATCTTCGCCTGCTGGGTGCTGCCCGACAGCGCCGACTGGCTGTAGCGCGCGGTTTGCGGCTCTTCGCGCGGCAGCAGGCGGCTTGGCTGGTAGTTCACGCCGGTAGTGGTTTTGCCTGCATTCATCGCGCCGTCCTGGTTACCGTTGTTAACGGTTACCCGTGGGGCGTTGATCGGCAGTTGCAGGGCGTTCGGCCCCAGGCGGTACATTTGCGTGTCGGCATAGGAGAACACCCGGCCTTGCAGCAGGCGGTCTTCAGAGGGCTCGATACCTGGCACCAGGTTGGCCGGCGCCATGGCCACTTGTTCGGTCTCCTGGAAGACATTCGCCGGGTTACGGTTCAGCACCATCTGCCCGACTTTGCGCTCCGGTACGTTCGGCCAGATTTTGGTGGCGTCCAGCGGGTCGAAGTCGAACTTGGCCAGGTCCTCAGGCTTGAGGACTTGCACGTACAGGTCCCACTTGGGGAAGTCACCCTTGTTGATGTGGGTAACCAAGTCGTGGGTCATGTGGCTGTAGTCACGCCCTTGCACTTCGGTGACTTGCTTGGGGTCAAGGTTGTTGATGCCCTGCAGGCTCTTCCAGTGGAACTTGACGTAGTGCACTTCGCCCTTGGCGTTAATCAACTTGTAGGCATGTACGCCGTTGCCGTCCATTTCCCGATAACTGGCCGGGGTGCCGGCGTCGGAGTACAACTCGGTGAGTGTACGAGTGGACTCTGGAACATGGGAGAAGAAGTCGAAACGGCGGGAGTCGTCGTCCAGGTTAGTGCGCGGGTCGGGTTTGAACGCATGAACCATGTCCGGGAACTTGATGGCGTCGCGAATAAAGAAAGTCGGGAAGTTATTGCCGACCAGGTCCCAGTTACCTTCGGCGGTATAGAACTTGGTGGCAAAGCCGCGTGGGTCGCGCAGGGTTTCCGGAGAGTGGTTGCCGTGCACCACGGCCGAGAAGCGCACGAACACGGGCGTGGCCTCGCCTGCGGCGAACACTTTGGCCTTGGTCAGGTCGCTGAGGTCGTCAGTGACGGTGAAGGTGCCGTGGGCGCCGGTGCCACGGGCATGCACCACGCGCTCCGGAATGCGCTCACGGTCAAAGCGTTGCAGTTTTTGAATCAGTTGCACGTCTTGCAACAGCACCGGGCCATTGGCGCCGGCCGTTTGCGAGTTCTGGTTGTCGCCCACCGCCGCGCCGTTATCGCGGGTCAGGTTAGCAGCGTGTACGGAGAGTGAAAGCAGGCTGGCGCTCGCCAGTATCAGCGCGTGTCGCGCGATAACCGGCCGGCGCTTGATTGGATTCTTCATCGAGGTTTCCTCTGGTTTTTCTAGTGCACATTCAGTTGTGCTTGCCAGAGGCTAGTGACCCGCGACGCAGAAGATAAATAGAAAAACCCCACCGGGACGATTAAGAAAATACGGTGGTAAGCCACTGAAATAGCGAGTATTTCGCGCGCGATTGGTGGCACTTTGCAAACTATTTGCGTTTTAATGTGTCGATAAAAGCTGACAGTGTTAACGGTTGTGTCGCGCAAGCCCTCTACGACTGACTTACACTGACCTCCACCCTTCTCATCTGTAACAAGGAATAACCTATGGGCGTGATCAGTGAGTTCAAGGCCTTCGCGGTCAAAGGCAATGTGGTCGATATGGCCGTCGGTATCATCATCGGCGCCGCATTCGGCAAAATTGTTTCCTCGTTTGTAGGCGACGTCGTAATGCCGCCTCTCGGTCTGCTGATCGGTGGTGTGGACTTCGGCGATTTGGCAATAACACTCAAGGCCGCTCAGGGCAACGTCCCTGCGGTGGTGTTGGCCTACGGCAAGTTTATCCAGAGCGTGGTCGACTTCCTGATCGTCGCGTTTGCAATCTTCATGGGCGTGAAGGCGATCAACCGCCTGAAACGTGAAGAGGCTGTGGCCCCAAGCTTGCCGCCGACCCCGACCAAGGAAGAGGTGTTGCTGGGCGAGATCCGCGATCTGCTCAAGGCACAGAACGACAAGCCGCTTTAACCGGCACTGTTTTGGCCAAAAAGGCGCCTGTTGCAGGCGCCTTTTTTATGCGCCGTACTACCAGTAATTCTCTACTGCCACCTGGCCTGGGCGACGGCTCAGGCTCAGTTGCATGTCGCGTTGCTTGAGCAATTGGCGCGTGTCGTCGACCATCTGCGGATTGCCGCAGATCAGCACGCGGGAGTGTTCCGGGGTCAACTCGACGCCGGCCGCGCGCTCCAGTTCGCCATTCTCGATCAAGGTGGTGATGCGACCATTCAGGGCGCCAGGGTGTTGCTCACGGGTGACGGTGGGGATGTAGACCAGCTTGTGCGCATACTCGGCCAGGTACTCACGCTCGCCCAACGCGTGGATCAGTTCCTGATACGCAAGCTCCTTGGCCTCGCGGGCGCTGTACACCAGGACAATGCGCTCGAATTTCTCCCAGACCTCGAAGTCCTGCAGGATCGACAGGAACGGCGCCACGCCTGTGCCAGTGCCCAGCAGCCACAAATCTCGCCCGTCCACAAATCGGTTCAGCGTCAGAAAGCCTGTGGCCTGGCGCTCGACCATCAAGGTGTCGCCCACTTGCAGGCGGCTCAATTGACTGGTGAACTCGCCGCCCGGAACGACAATGGAGAAGAAGTCGAGGTGCTCGTCAAACGGTGAGGACACGATCGAATAAGCGCGCCAGACGGTGCTGCCATCCGCCTTGTTCACCCCCAGGCGCACGAACTGGCCGGCGGTGAACCGAAAACCCGGGTCGCGAGTGGTACGCAAAGTAAACAGGCTGGGGGTCAGCGATTGCACATCGAGCAAGGTCTGGCGGGTAAATTTCTCAGCACTGGCCGTCATGGGGGGCTCCGTTGAACAGGTGCCCTAGTGTCCCTCAAAGCGGCGCTGGGAAACACCGGTGGTTTGTACTGGCATTTTCATTGCTCGGGCATTCGCGAATATAACGCCAATGAAACGCTGATGCTTTCGACGCAATTGCACCTTTGCCGGGGTTTTCGTGCTCACACCAATTATTTAGCTATCGCCCCCTATCCAATAGGCCATTAGATGATGGCGTTCATAAAAACAGCCCTGAATAGGCCATTTCCACAACCTGTTAAATTCAATAAGTTTTCTTCACCCAACAACTAACCTCCACAAAAACTCAGTTGTTGTACAAGCTCAACAAATATAAATACCCGATCTTTCTGACAACTTTTTCATCTCAGTATGCGGGCTTTATCCTACACTCCTGCTCGTGGCGCATTGGGAGCCAGGACGTACCCAACTCACACCTACCCCATGGAGATTCACCCTATGGTTAACTGGCGCAACACGAGACTCCCAAAACTGGAAGGCGAGAACAAGATCACCACTGTTTACGAGATGATCGTCAATCAAACTTTCCAGCTCGGTTTTGAATATTGCTCATTTACGATGAGTTCTCAACAACCTGCCAACCAAACACAACCTATTCGATTAAACAACTATCCAAATGAATGGAATGCACTGTACAACCAAGCGCATTTTTTTGATGTGGATCCCATAGTTGCTCACTGCAAACGCAGCGTAATGCCGCTGGTCTGGGATGAAAAAGCGTTCAGCACCGCGCCGAATCTATGGACGCTGGCCCAATCGTTTGGTGTGCACCTGGGATGGACTCAAGCCGTGCATGACTTCCAGGGTGTATTCAGCATGCTGACCCTGGGCCGAAGTACAGGCAACGTCAGCCCTGAAGAGCTGTACGAAAAAGCAGGCCAGGTACTGTGGCTATGTCACGCCATGCACGCCGTCGTAGCGCAAACATATGCCGACACACCCAGTATCACGCCGCCCTGCAAACTGACCCCACGGGAAATAGAAATTCTCAGATGGTCAGCCATCGGCAAGACCGCCTCGGAAATCGCCACGATCCTGTGCCTGTCAGAGCGGACCGTGGGCTTTCATATCAGCAGTTGCCTCAAGAAACTGGGTGTTACCAACAAGATCGCGGCTGTACTGCGCGCCTCAAAAGCGGGGTGGTTTTAGCCAACCTGGAAACACCGCATGTAATCCCCTTGAAAAAAACGTAACATTTACGGCCAATTCTGAGTGTTGACGCTGCGCCTTGGGTGCCGCCTCGCCGTACACTCAGACGGTTACGCCGGGTACCACGCCCGTCGAACGCCCATCGATGACCAGAGTCTCCCCCGCCATGCCCCTGCTTGACAGCCCCTTCGCCCAGCTCGATCTGATCCGCCAGCCAGAGCAACACAATGACCCGCTGCAGGCCTTTGATGCCGCCGATGAGTACTTGCTCAACTACCTGGCCGAGCAGTCGCTGAATTCGGCAACCCGCGTGCTGGTGCTCAATGACAGCTTCGGCGCCCTGGCGGCCAGCCTCGAAGGCCAGGTGCAGGTGACGTCCAGTGGCGATTCGTTTCTGGCAGCCCTTGGCCTTGAGAAAAACCTGGTACGCAACGCCAAGGCGTTTGATGCCGTGGCGTTTGTGCCAGCCTCGCACGTAGCCACCGGGCCTTTCGACCGCGTGCTGATCCGCGTGCCGAAAACCCTGGCCTTGCTCGAAGAACAATTGATTCGCCTGCAAGGCCAGCTGGCGCCAGGCGCCGAAGTGATCGCCGGGGCGATGATCAAACACCTGCCACGGGCCGCCGGTGAACTGCTGGAGCGCTACATCGGGCCCATGCACGCCTCGCTTGCGGTCAAAAAAGCCCGGCTGCTGATCGCCACCGTAGATGCTCGCCCAACCGCCGTGTCGCCCTACCCTACCCGCTACACCCTGGACGCACCGGCCATCGAGCTGCTCAACCACGCCAACGTGTTCTGCCGCGAAGGCCTGGACATCGGCACCCGCGCCTTCCTCCCGCACCTGCCGAACAACCTCGGCAGCGCCCGCGTGGCAGACCTTGGCTGCGGTAATGGCGTGTTGGCGATCGCCAGCGCACTGCAAAACCCGGACGCGCAGTACACGCTGGTGGATGAGTCCTACATGGCCGTGCAATCGGCGGCCGAGAACTGGCAAGCCGCCCTGGGCGCTCGCGCGGTCACCCTGCGCGCCGACGACGGCCTGGCCGGTCAGGCGCCGCAGTCGCTGGACGTGGTGCTGTGCAACCCGCCCTTCCACCAGCAGCAGGTGGTCGGTGACTTCCTTGCCTGGCGCATGTTCCAGCAGGCGCGTGATGCCCTGGTCGTTGGTGGCGCGCTGTATATCGTGGGCAACCGCCATTTGGGCTATCACAGCAAATTGGCGAAGCTGTTCCGTGGCGTCGAGCAAGTCGCGGCCACGCCAAAGTTTGTGATTCTCAAAGCGCGCAAATAAAAAAACCCTGCCGCTCTTACGAGTGGCAGGGCTGAAAAGCCGGGCCGCGAGGCCCGGATTGGGATGTCAGTGGGTGGTCAAGCCCGCCGCGCTCATGAACATGCGCATCAGGCTGGCCACGACAAACAGGGCCAGCACGCTGCCGGTCCAGATCATCGCCAGCCATCCCAGGCGCCGCCACAACGGCTGTTTCTCGGCCTGTTCGATCTCGTGCAACGAAGGTTTGCCGGACATGAAACGACCCTCCTAGTGATAGCCGTCTTCGTGGGTGACCTTGCCGCGGAACACGTAGTAGCTCCAGAAGGTGTAGCCCAGGATGAACGGAATGATGAACAACGTGCCTACCAGCATGAAGCCCTGGCTTTGCGGCGGTGCAGCGGCGTCCCAGATGGAGACCGACGGCGGAATGATGTTCGGCCACAGGCTGATACCCAAGCCGCTGTAGCCGAGGAAGATCAGCACCAGCGTCAGCAGGAACGGCGTGTAGTGCGCATTTCGCGCCACCGCGCGGATCAACCCGTACATGGTCACCAGCACCAGAATCGGCACGGGCAGGAACCAGAACAGGTTCGGCAGGGTGAACCATCGCGAGGCGATTTCCGGGTGCGCCAGAGGCGTCCACAAGCTGACAATGCCGATCACCGCCAACACCACGAACGCCAACGGCCGCGCCAGGTTGTGCATCTGCTCCTGCAACTTGCCTTCGGTCTTCATGATCAGCCAGGTGCAGCCGAGCAAGGCATACGCGATGACCAGCGCAACGCCGCAGAACATCGTGAACGGCGTGAGCCAATCCAGCGAGCCACCGGCAAACTGACGGTCGACCACCGGAATGCCATCGATGAACGCCCCCAGTGCCACGCCCTGGAAGAAGGTCGCCGCAATGGAACCGCCGATAAACGCCTTGTCCCACAAGTGGCGCTTGTCGTCCTTGGCCTTGAAACGGAACTCGAAGGCCACGCCACGGAAGATCAGACCGATCAACATCAGGATCAGTGGCAGGTAAAGCGCCGACAGCACCACCGAGTAGGCCAGCGGGAACGCGCCGAACAACGCCGCGCCGCCCAGTACCAGCCAGGTTTCATTGCCGTCCCATACCGGTGCGACCGTGTTCATCATCACGTCACGGTCGACTTTGCCGGGAATGAACGGAAAGAGGATGCCGATGCCCAGGTCGAAGCCGTCCATGACCACGTACATCATGATGCCGAAGATGATGATCACGGCCCAGATCAGCGGAAGATCAATACCCATCTCAATTCCCCTTGTGCTGAATGTGGGCGTGGTCGTCGTCGCTGCCATCATCGGCGGCGGACAACGGACGGGCCGGCGTGCGTTTCTGGCCAGGGCCACCGTGGGTTGGCTCGCTGCCTTCGTGGGTCTGCGGCCCTTTGCGCACCAGGCGCATCATGTAGCCCAGCCCTGCGCCGAACAGCGCGAAGTACACCACCACGAACAGCACCAGGGTGATCGTCATCTGCGCCAGGCTATGCCCGGAGGAAGCGTCCGCCGTGCGCATCAAACCGTAGACCACCCACGGCTGGCGGCCGATTTCGGTGGTAAACCAACCGGCGAGAATCGCGATCAGGCCGGACGGGCCCATCCACAGCGCCAGGTACAGGAATGGCCTGGAGGTGTACATCTTGTCGCCCCGACGCAGCCAGAGGCTGAACAGGCCGGTGAAGATCATCAGGAAACCCAGGCCAACCATGACCCGGAACGACCAGAACACAATGGTCGAGTTGGGACGGTCTTCAGGCGGGAACTCCTTGAGCGCCGGCACCTGTTTGTCCAGGGAGTGCGTCAGGATCAAGCTGCCCAGGTAAGGAATTTCGACCGCGTATTTGGTTTTTTCGGCCTTCATGTCGGGCAGGCCGAACAGGATCAGCGGCGTCGGCTCGTTGCCGATATTTTCCCAGTGGCCTTCAATCGCGGCGATTTTCGCCGGCTGGTGCTTGAGGGTATTCAGGCCGTGAAAGTCACCGATCACCGCCTGGATAGGCGCCACGATCAGCGCCATCCACATTGCCATCGAGAGCATGGTGCGGATCGCCGGGTTGTCCTTGCCGCGCAGCAGGTGCCAGGCCGCCGACGAACCGACGAAGAACGCCGTGGCCACAAAGGCCGCCGTGGCCATGTGCATCAGCCGGTACGGGAACGACGGGTTGAAGATCACCGCCAGCCAGTCGGTAGGAATCACGCGCCCGTCGACGATTTCAAAGCCTTGCGGGGTCTGCATCCAGCTGTTGGACGCAAGAATCCAGAAGGTCGAGATCAGCGTGCCGACGGCCACCATCACCGTGGCAAAGAAGTGCAGCTTGCGCCCCACCTTGTTCCAGCCGAACAGCATCACGCCGAGGAAACCCGCCTCCAGGAAAAAGGCCGTGAGCACCTCGTACGTCAGCAACGGCCCGGTTACAGCGCCGGCGAAGTCCGAGAAGCGGCTCCAGTTGGTGCCAAACTGGTAGGCCATGACCAGGCCCGAGACCACGCCCATGCCGAAGTTGACGGCAAAGATCTTCGACCAGAAATGGTAGAGGTCACGGTAGGTGTCGTTATGGGTCTTGAGCCACAAACCTTCCAGCACCGCAAGGTAACTGGCCAGGCCGATAGTGATCGCCGGGAACAGGATGTGGAACGAGATGGTGAATGCGAATTGAATTCGGGCGAGATCTAGCGCCTCCAAACCGAACATAAGTCTTCCTCTGTCAGGTAATACCGGCTGCTGGCTGGGAGCCTGCACCCACTGCCCCCACGGATATGGAGTGTGGCGAATTTCAATTCGTTTCTTTTTTTAACCCACCACGTAGGGAATCGGGCCTTTCGGCCTCCAGAACAATCCCGGGGCTGGTTTTGATCTGGATCAAGCATTGCTGAAAGAGTAGTCCCATTTTCGCTGTAGGACGGCGTGGTCTTTTGCCGCGTGACAGCTTGCCTCATGCCGGTGCACAGCAAACCCTTGCAACTATTTGTTACAGCATGATGCTAATCTCGCCGTTCCCTCTGCTCCCGACCTGAATTCCCGATGCCTACTAGTGAACCCGCGTTGCTGTTGCGTCACCATCGCCCTTTCATCGCGTTCTGGCTGGCACGGATCTTCACCGCCAGCGGCTTCCAGATGCTCACCGTGGCCATCGGCTGGAACCTCTACCAACTGACCGGCAACGTGCTGGACCTGGGCTTGGTCGGCCTGGTGGAATTCATCCCGCGCGTACTGTTCATGCTGCACACCGGGCATGTGGCCGATCGCTATGAACGACGCAAGGTCGCCGCCATCTGCCAGACCGTGCAGGCGCTGATTGCCTTGTCCCTGGCCATCGGCGGCCTGACCGGCAACGTGACGCGCGAGATGATCTTTATCCTCGCCTTCCTGCTCGGCGCCGCGCGTTCGTTTGAAATGCCGACCACCCAGGCGCTGTTGCCAAGCATCGTGCCCAGCGCACTGTTCCCGCGGGCCGTGGCCTCGTCGCAATCGGCGCAGCAACTGGCGACCATCGTCGCGCCAGCCTTGGGCGGTTTGCTCTATGCATTCGGCAGCGTGTGGGTGTATGGCCCGACAGTGGCGTTGTACCTGATCGCCTGCGTGCTGACCCTCAACCTGCCCGCACGCCAGACCCCGCTGAACAAAGCCAAGGCCACCATGGACTCGCTGCTGGCCGGGATTCGCTTTATCCGCAGCCGCCCGGACATCCTCGGCGCCATCTCGCTGGACCTGTTCGCCGTGCTGTTGGGCGGTGCCACCGCGTTGCTGCCGGTGTTTGCCAAGGACATCCTGCTGACCGGCGCCTGGGGCCTGGGGCTGCTGCGCTCGGCACCGGCGGTGGGCGCGTTGTTGATGTCGTTGTGGCTGGCACGGTTTTCGGTGGACCGGCATGTCGGGCGCGTGATGTTTACTGCCGTTGGCGTGTTTGGCGTGGCGACCATCGCGTTCGGCCTGTCGACCTCGTTCTGGTTTTCGCTGGCGGTGCTGGTGGTGCTGGGCGCAGCAGACATGATCAGCATGGTAATCCGCGCGTCGTTCGTGCAACTGGAAACGCCGGATGAAATGCGCGGCCGCGTCAGTGCGGTCAACGGCCTGTTTATCGGCGCGTCCAATCAACTGGGCGAGTTCGAATCGGGAATCACCGCCCACTGGTTCGGCACCGTGCCCGCCGTGGTCATGGGCGGGATCGGCACGCTGCTGGTGACCGGGGTGTGGATAAAACTGTTCCCAACCCTGGCCAATCGCGACCGGATGCATGTGGCGGTAGAAGAGCCGAAGGCTGAAGCGGCGAAGGTCTGAGCACCGCCGCCTGACCGGAGGCAGCACTACAGAACACTGTGGGAGCGGGCTTGCTCGCGAAGGCGGTGCATCAGTCGATACAGTCATTGACTGACGCCGCGCTTTCGCGGGCTAACCCGCTCCCACAGTGGTTTTGAGGTGTGTGCTAGAGCACCTTGTCCAGGGTGACAGGGAAGTCGCGTACCCGTTTGCCGGTGGCGTGATAAATCGCGTTCGCCACCGCCGCCGCCACCCCGACAATGCCGATTTCGCCCACGCCTTTGGAGCCCAGGGCATTAACGACTTCGTCATGTTCTTCGACAAAGATCACGTCAATCTCGCCAATGTCGGCGTTCACCGGGATGTGGTACTCGGCCAGGCTGTGGTTCATGTAGCGCCCCAGGTGGTGGTCGATCTGCGTCTCTTCATGCAGCGCCATGCCAATGCCCCACACCACGCCGCCGAGGATCTGGCTGCGGGCCATCTTCGGATTGACCACGCGACCGGCGGCAATCGCGCTGACCACGCGGCTGACCTTGATGGTGCCCAGGTCTTCATCGACCCGCACTTCCACAAATACCGCCGAGTGAGTGGCCGTGGCGTAGCCCTCGCGTTTTTTGTCGGGCTCGCTGTCGACCTGCACTTGCAGCGCGTCCTCACCGCTGTCTTTAACCAGTTGGGCCAACGACACACTCACGTCGCCTGTGTGCAATTGGCCGTCTTCAAAGCGCACGGACTCGGCGTCCTTGAACACCGGGTACGTCTGCCGGGCAATCTTCAGCAGTTTGGCGTTCAGCGCTTCGCACGCCTGTTGCACGGCAGTGCCGACGGACGACACGGTAAACGAGCCGCCCTGCAAAGGCGCGGTGGGCAAGGACGAGTCCCCCAGCAAAAATTGGATATCGCCCATCGCCACACCGCTGGCCTGCGCGGCAATCTGGGTCATGACCGTGTAAGTGCCGGTGCCGATATCGGTGGTGGCGCTGCTGACTGTCAATTTGCCTTCGGCGTCGATGCTCGCCTTGGCGCTGGCCTTCATCTGCATGGCTTCCCACACGCCGCCGGCCATGCCCCAGCCGATCAACTGGTTGCCGTCACGCATGCTGCGTGGCTCCGGGTTGCGCTGGCCCCAACCGAAGCGTTCGGCGCCTTCGCTGTAGCATTCGCGCAGGGCTTTGCTCGACCAGGGTTTGTCTTCGTTCTGGTTGCGCTCGGCGTAGTTGATCAGGCGCAACTGCACTGGGTCCATGCCCAAGGCACAGGCCAGTTCGTCCATGGCGCACTCCAGGCCGATCACGCCCAGCGCGGCGCCTGGCGCGCGCATGTCCAGCGGGGTGTAGACATCCAGCGGCACCAGGTTGTAGGTCAGCTGCACGTTATCGCAGTGATAGAGCATGCCGCTCCACTCCACCACGTGCTCGCTGAAGTCTTCGAAGCGTGAGGTCTGGCCAATTGCGGTGTGCCCCAACGCCAGCAGCCGACCGTTGGCGGCCGCGCCCATCTGCAACCGCTGCAAGGTGCGGGGTCGGTAGCCAAAGGTGAACATCTGTTGACGCGTCAGGGTGACGCGCACCGAACGCTTGAGCGCCAATGACGCCATCACCGCCAGGGGCAACTGGTACTGCGGGCGCAGGCCGGAACCGAAAGCGCCGCCGACGAACGCGGCAAAAATCCTCACCTGGCTCTCATCCAGGCCGAAGATTTTTTGCACATAGGCCTGGCAGTTCTGCGGGCCCTGGGTTTTGTCGTGGATATGCAAGGTGCCATCCGGCTGATACAGCACCGTACTGGCGTGGGGTTCCATCGGGTTGTGGTGTTCGATGGGCGTGCTGTAGTGCACGTCGAGGCTGACGGCGGCAGCGCTCCACTCGGCCTGGAAGTTACCGCGGGGCGCGGGCGGCGTTTGCGGCGAGGGGTGCGCCTGCTCCTGCATGGCCAGCAAGTCGGTTTCAAAGGCTTCGCTTGCGTACTCGATCTCGACCAGAGAGCCGGCATGTCGCGCCAGCTCCAAATTGTCGGCAATCACCAGCGCCAAGGGCTGGCCGCTATAAAGGACGCGGTCGTTGTAGAGCGGGCGAAACGGCGAGCCATCCGCCGCATCGTCGTCGGCGAACGCGTCATCGTAGCTGGCAAGCCTGGGGCGATTGTGGTGATCCAGCACCATGACTACGCCCGGCAGCGCCAGGGCCTTTGAGGCATCGATCTTGATCACCCGGCCCTTGGCGATGGTGCTGGAGACCACACTGCCGTGCAGCAAGTCTTTGTCTGGAAACTCGCCGGCATATCGCGCCTGGCCGGTGACCTTGAGCAGACCGTCGACGCGGTCCAGAGGTTTGCCGATAGCGGTCATGGAAGTTCTCCTGCGACAGCCGCGTCGCTCAGGGCGCGAATAATGCCACGGCGCGCCAGCTTGATTTTGAAGCCGTTGTGTTCCAGCGGTACGGCGTCTTGCAGCAAGGCGTCGGCGGCGTTGCTGAAGGTTTCGCGGCTGACCGTCTGGCCGATCAGCGAGGCTTCCACCGCGCGGTCACGCCAAGGCTTGTGGGCCACGCCGCCCAGCGCAACCCGGGCGTCGATGATTTGGTCGCCGTCCAGTTCGAGGGCGGCGGCCACGGAGACCAGGGCAAAAGCGTAAGAGGCGCGGTCGCGGATTTTCAGGTAATGGCTGTGACGGGCCAACTGGCTGGCGGGCAGTTCGATGGCGGTGATCAACTCATCGTCGGCCAGCAGGTTGTCGCGCTGCGGCGTATCGCCGGGCAGTCGATGGAAGTCAGCAAATTCGATGACACGCGCACCTGCGCGGCCTTCGACATGCACCCGCGCCTCCAGCGCCGCCAAGGCCACGCACATGTCAGACGGGTGCGTGGCGACGCAGTGTTCGCTGGCGCCGAGGATCGCGTGGATACGGTTCAAGCCGGTGCGCGCCGGGCAGCCGCTGCCGGGTTCGCGCTTGTTGCAGGGCACGCTGGCGTCATAAAAGTAGTAGCAGCGAGTGCGCTGCAATAAGTTGCCGCCGGTGCTGGCCATGTTGCGCAACTGCGGCGAGGCTCCGGCCAGGATGGCCTGGGACAGCAGTGGGTAACGCGCCTCGATCACGGGGTGCCAGGCCAGGTCGGCGTTGCTCACTAGCGCGCCGATCATCACGCCGCCACTGGCGGTCTCTTCAACGCCCTGCAGCGGCAGGCCGGTGATATCGATCAAGTGCTCGGGGCGGCTGATGTTTTCTTTCATCAGGTCCAGCAGGTTGGTGCCACCGGCGATAAAACGTGAAGCCGCGCTGCTCATGTGCACGGCCTCGTGCACATCGGCTGGCTTGCTGTACTGGAAGGGATTCATTGCTCACCTCCCTGGGCGCGGCAGGCCGGCAAGGCGTCTTCGATGGCATCGCGGATGTTGCTGTAGGCGCCGCAGCGGCACAGGTTGCCGCTCATCAGCTCCTTAATCTGCGCGGTGTCGTGGGCGCGGCCTTCATTGGCCAGGCCGACGGCGGAGCAGATCTGCCCTGGGGTGCAATAGCCGCACTGAAAGGCGTCATGCTTGATAAAGGCTTGCTGCATCGGGTGCAACGCGTCGCCGTCGGCCAGGCCTTCGATGGTGGTCAATTCGGCACCATCGCACATCACCGCCAGGGTCAGGCAGGCGTTGACGCGTTTGCCGTCGCGCAACACTGTGCAGGCGCCGCATTGGCCGTGGTCGCAGCCTTTTTTACTGCCGACCAGATCCAACTGTTCGCGCAGCAGGTCCAGCAAGGTGGTCCAGGGCAACACGTCAAGTTGGCGGTCCTGGCCGTTCAGGGTCAGACGAATCGGGTGGCTGACGAACGGTCTGGCCGCCGCGCCATTGGGGGTTGCGCTCATAAACACCTCACGGGTTGGGGTATATCCGCGGCGTTCAGGAAAGTCGCCGTCTCAGGGGTACGACTTCCCGGGGTATTGAGCGTTCAAGAGGATTGATCAGCGGATGTTGAGCATCGTCGTCAGCGGGGTTTGCGAGCCGTTGATCGAGGAATTGCTGTACTCGAACCAGCCCGGCGCCTGGACGTTCAGGTCAAACACATAGATGTAGCCCATCACAGTGCCCACGCCATTACAGGCCTGGCTGATGTTGCCGACCTGGCATACCGGCGAGCGTTGCCCGTTCAACTCGGCGCCATCGAAACGGCCCATCGGGCTTTTGCCCAGGCCGACTTCCATCACCGACACCTTGGTTGGGCCGCGATGGGCGCACATCTGCGTGCTGGTCGCGCGCTCCGGGATGGTTTCAGCGCAAGCGGCAGACTCCACTTTGAACACGCGCACTTCGCTCAACGCCGGTGCAGTCGCGCCCCAAGCCGGTGCCGCCAGCCCCAGGCCGATTATGGCGAACAGAGCTAGACTGCTGGCGTTGGCTTTTTTCATGCTGTTGACGACTCTGGATTAAACGTCGACGCAGTATGCCTCAAGGCCATCCACCCACAAAACCAAGCCTATGCGCCATTGGCCTTCGGCTGCTGGTATGATGCGCCGCTTTTTCCGATCCTCTCTGAAACCACAGCCGCTTGGCGCAGTTTGTGCTTTGACTTAGAGGTCAACAAATAACGACGCAAAATAGCGTCACAGGGAGCCGGCATGCTGGAAAAGCTGTTTCAACTCAACGCACACAACACCAACGTGCGCACCGAGATTCTTGCGGGGATCACGACCTTTCTGGCCATGGCCTACATTCTGTTCGTGAACCCGAGCATCCTTGGCGAGACCGGCATGGACAAGGGCGCAGTGTTTGTCGCGACCTGCCTGGCCGCCGCCATCGGTTCGACCGTGATGGGCCTGATCGCCAACTACCCGATCGCACTGGCGCCGGGCATGGGCCTCAACGCCTTCTTCACCTACACCGTGGTGCTGCACATGGGCCACACCTGGCAAGTGGCGCTGGGCGCGGTGTTCATTTCGGCGGTGCTGTTCTTCCTGCTGTCGATCTTCCGCATCCGTGAGTGGATCATCAACAGCATCCCCTTGCCCCTGCGCTCGGCGATTGCCGCCGGTATCGGCCTGTTCCTGGCGCTGATCGCCCTGCACAACGCCGGCATCGTGGTCGGCAACCCGAACACCCTGGTGGGCCTGGGCGACCTGAAAAAACCGGCGCCTATCCTGGCCACCTTTGGTTTTATCCTCATCGTTGCGCTGGAAGCCCTGGCCGTACGCGGTGCAGTGCTGATCGGCATTCTGGCCGTGACCATTGTCTCGATCCTGTTGAATGTCACCCCGTTCGGCGGCGTGATCTCGATGCCTCCGTCCCTGGCCCCGACCTTCCTGCAGCTGGATATCAAAGGCGCGCTGGATATCGGCCTGGTCAGCGTGATCTTCGCGTTCCTGTTCGTTGACCTGTTCGACAACTCCGGCACCCTGATCGGCGTCGCCAAGCGCGCCGGCCTGATGGGCAAGGACGGCCACATGCCAAAAATGGGCCGTGCGCTGATCGCCGACAGCACCGCGGCCATGGCCGGCTCGCTGCTGGGCACCTCGACCACCACCAGCTACATCGAGTCCGCTGCGGGCGTGAGTGCCGGTGGCCGTACCGGTTTGACCGCCGTCGTGGTCGCGATCCTGTTCCTGCTGGCGCTGTTCTTCTCGCCACTGGCGGCCAGCGTTCCGGCCTTTGCCACCGCGCCTGCGTTGTTGTTCGTGGCCGTGCTGATGACCTCGGGCCTGGCCGAAATCGACTGGGATGACATTACGGTTGCAGCGCCGGTGGTGATCACCGCCCTGGCGATGCCCTTCACTTACTCCATCGCCAACGGCATCGCCTTCGGTTTCATCGCCTGGACCGCCATCAAGCTGCTTTCGGGCCGCTACCGTGAGCTGAACCCGGCACTGGTGATCCTGTCGATTCTGTTTGTGATCAAGCTGGGCTGGTTCAACGCATGACTTTTGATGCCGCAAGCTACACCGCTCAACTGCAAGACAAGGTCACGCGCTTGCGTGACCTGCTGGCACCGTTCGACGCACCCGAGCCGCAGGTTTTCGATTCGCCGCTGCAGAACTTCCGCCTGCGCGCGGAGTTTCGCCTGTGGCGCGAAGGCGGTGAGCGCCACTACGCGATGTTTTCCCAGGACGACAAGCGCACGCCGATTCTGATCGAAGAATTCCCGATTGCCAGCCAGCGCATCAACCAGTTGATGCCGCAACTCAAAGCCGCCTGGCAAGCCAGCGCGGCCCTGAGTCACAAGCTGTTCCAAGTGGAGTTCCTCACTACCCTGGCCGGCGACGCGATGATCACCCTGTGCTACCACCGCCCGCTGGACGAGCACTGGCACGCGGCCGCCAACCAACTCGCTGCCGACTTGAATGTCAGCATCATCGGCCGCTCCAAGGGCAAGCGTGATGTGATCGGCCACGACTACGTGGTGGAAAAACTCGCCGTCGGCGGGCGCACGTTCAGCTATCGCCAACCCGAAGGCGCGTTCACTCAGCCCAACGGCACGGTTAACCAGAAGATGCTCAACTGGGCGTATGAAGCCTTGGGCGATCGCCCGGATGATTTGCTGGAGCTGTACTGCGGCAACGGCAACTTCACCCTGCCGTTGGCGACCCGTGTACGCAAAGTGCTGGCGACCGAGATCAGCAAGACCTCAGTGAATGCGGCGTTGAGCAACCTCGATGAAAACGCGGTGGATAACGTCACCCTGGTGCGCTTGTCAGCCGAAGAACTCACCGAGGCGCTCAACGAAGTGCGCCCATTCCGCCGCCTGCACGGCATCGACCTGAAAAGCTACGAATTCGGCAGCGTGTTCGTCGACCCGCCGCGCGCCGGCATGGACCCGGACACCTGCGAGCTGACGCGGCGCTTTGACAACATCCTGTACATCTCCTGCAACCCGCAGACGTTGGCGGCGAACATTGCGCAACTGCATGACACGCACCGGATTACCCAGTGTGCGATGTTTGACCAGTTCCCATGGACGCACCATATGGAATCCGGCGTGTTGTTGACCCGCCGGTAACCCGTCTCTTGCGCGTGCGACCGCCCCCTGGCTATTGGCAAGGGCGGTCGCCGACCACCGAACACCCTCCCTCGCGCTGATTTACGGTTCGATAATCGAACAGATCCGCTGCCGTCAATTGACCAAATTAACCATCCAGTACATTTTATCTCCACAACCAATAATAACTGTGGAGATACCCAATGCCGCCCATCGTGCTGGTGCTCAACGGCCCCAATCTCAACCTGCTCGGCACCCGCGAGCCCGCCACCTACGGCCATGAAACCCTGGCCGACATCGCCGCCCTGTGTGGGCGCAGCGCGGAAATACTCGGGTTGAAAATCGAATTCCGCCAGACCAACCACGAAGGCGAACTGCTCGACTGGATCCACAGCGCCCGCGCCCGTTGCGCTGGCATCGTGATCAACCCGGCAGCCTGGACCCACACCTCGGTAGCGATTCGCGACGCACTGGTGGCCAGCGAAGTGCCGGTGATCGAAGTGCATTTATCCAATGTGCACGCGCGTGAGGCGTTTCGGCATCACTCGTTTGTGTCGCCCATTGCCAAGGCGGTGCTGGCCGGGTTCGGCAGCCATGGTTACCACCTGGCCCTGGAACACTTCAGCCACACGTTGAAAGGGTGAGCCCGATGAAACCGCGCATCCTCGCCGGCCTGATCGGCGCAGGTATCCAGGCCTCCCGCACGCCGGCCCTGCATGAACACGAAGGTGATGCCCAGGGCTTGCGCTACCTGTATCGCCTGATCGACCTGGAACCGCTGCAGCTGAACCTCAATGCCCTGCCCGACCTGCTGGACGCCGCCGAGATGATGCAGTTCACCGGCTTGAACATTACCTACCCGTGCAAACAGGCGATTCTGCCATTGCTCGACGAATTGTCCGACGAAGCCATGGGTATTGGCGCGGTCAACACCGTGGTGTTCAAGAACGGCAAACGCATCGGCCACAACACCGACTGCCTGGGCTTCGCCGAAGGGTTCCGGCGCAATTTGAATGACGTCGCGCGCCAGCATGTGGTGCAGATGGGCGCCGGCGGTGCGGGCGCGGCGGTGGCCCACGCGCTGCTGGCCGAAGGCGTGCACCACCTGAGCATTTTCGACGTGGACGTCGCCCGCGCTCGGGACCTGGTCGATAACCTTGCCCAGCGTTTTGGCGCCGGGCGCGCGCAGGTCGGCAACCACCTGGAAAGCGCCATGGCCGAGGCCGATGGGCTGGTCAACACCACGCCGATGGGCATGGCCAAGCTGCCCGGCACGCCGGTACCGGCCCAGCTGTTGCGGGCGGCATTATGGGTTGCAGAAATCGTGTATTTCCCGCTGGAAACCGAGCTGCTGCGCGATGCCCGCGCCCTGGGTTGCCGCACGCTGGATGGCGGCAACATGGCGGTGTTTCAGGCAGTGAAGGCGTTTGAACTGTTCAGTGGCCAGAGGCCGGATGCGCAGAGGATGTTGGCGCACTTCCAGAGCATGAATACCTGACTGCCTAAACCAAACCCCATGTGGGAGCGGGCTTGCTCGCAAAAGCGCTGTGTCAGTCGCCGGCTGTATTGACTGACACTCCGCATTCGCGGGCAAGCCCGTTCCCACCCGGGTTATTCGATGGATTTAGGCTTGCAGGTAACGCATCACCGACTCACAGATCATCTCCCGATGCCGCTGCTTAACCGCTTCGTCCGACAACTCGATCTGAAAGATCTCACTGAAAGTATGGCGGTTGGACACCCGGTAAAAGCTGAACGAGTTGATCAACAGGTGCACGTCCAACGGGTCCAGCCCTTGGCGGAACACGCCCATCTCGGCACCGCGCTGCAACGTGGCGCCAAGCCCTTCGAGAATATTGCTGTTCATCGCCTTGATCGAATCCGAGCGCTTCACGTATTCGGCGTTGTTGATGTTTTCGATGCTGACGATGCGCACGAAATCCACGTTCTGGTCATGGTGATCAAAGGTGAATTCCACCAGCCGGCGAATTGCTTCGCGCGGCTCCAGGGCGGTGAGGTTCATGCGGGTTTCAGTATTGCGAATGTCGCCGTAGAGCTTCTCCAGCACCTCGACGTATAACTGCTCCTTGCTGCCGAAATAGTAATAAATCATGCGTTTGGAGGTGTGGATGCGTTCGGCGATGGCATCCACGCGAGCGCCGGACAGGCCCTGCTGGACAAACTCGACGATCGCTTCCTGCAGGATGTTTTCGCGGGTCTTTTCCGGATTGTTCTTACGACTCTTGCGCGGTGCGTCTGACACAGCGGAGAGATCGGGGGTCAGGGTCATGGTGCGCTCACGGCCATTTTTGTTGTGCAGGCCGCGATTATGGGCCGAGGCGCTTCCCGAAGGAAGCACCTGGCCGCGCCGTCATAACCGTGCTTGTCGCGGCGCCCCGCTACGCGATTTGGCCATCGCCGCCAGGCGCACGGCCACGTTGGCTGCGCCATACCCGGCATAGCCGTTTTTGCGCTGAATGATCTCGAAGAAAAACCGCCCTTCGAACGGCTCGGTGTACACATGAAACAGCTCACCGCCCTGGGCGTCACGGTCGTACAGCACGTTGTAGTACGCCAGCTCGCTGAGGAACTCGTCGTCAAAATCAAAGCGCGCCGCCAGGTCGTCATAGTAGTTGAGCGGGATGTCCAGCAACGGCACACCTGCCTCCTTGGCCCGACTCACCTCGGCGAAAATATCCGCGCAGTCGAAGGCGATGTGGTGCACCCCCGAGCCGCGGTAGCTCGACAGCGCGTGGGAAATCGCCGTGTTGCGGTTCTCGGAAATGTTCAACGGCAGGCGAATCGAGCTGCAACGGCTGCGCAGCGCGCGGCTTTTCACCAGGCCGTAGGGGTCAGGCAGCACCACTTCATCATCGGCTTCGAAATCCAGCAGGCTCTTGTAGAACAACACCCAACTGTCGAGGCTGTCGGCGGGCAAGGCCATGGCCATATGGTCAATGCGCAGCAGGCCGCCGCTTGAAGCGGTAGTCGGTTGCAGATTGAAGTCGGTGCCGTACAGCCCGCCTTCGTTCTGATCCACCAGGTAAATCAGGCTACCGTCCGGCGCACGCACGGCAGCCAGCTCCAGTTCATTTGGCCCTACAAGCCCCCGATATGGCTGGCCCTTGTAAGCCACCGCCCGCTGCAACGCCTTGGCGCTGTCCTTGACCCGAATCGCAGTGGCGCACAGCGACGGCCCGTGGGCTTCAAAAAAGTTGTGGGCAAAAGAATAGGGTTCGCAATTGAGGATCAGGTTGATATCGCCCTGGCGCAACAGGCTCACGCTCTTGGAGCGGTGCTGCCCGGCCTTGACGAAACCCAGGCGTTCCAGCCATTGGGTGAGCTTGGCTGCGAGGTTTTCATCCACGGCAAACTCAAGAAATTCGATGCCGTCGTACTCGCTGGCGGCCGGCGTATCAAACAGGAGGTCGACCGGTTGAGCAGGCGCTTGCTGCTTGAGGCGCTCGCGGGTTTTCTCTTCGAGGTACAACAGCGAGCGCAAGCCATCCGCCGCATTCGCCCGCGTCGGGGCTGCGCGAAAACCATCGTTGAAAATTTCCAGGGACAACGGCCCGCTGTAGCCACTCTGGATAATCGGCGCGAGAAACCCCGCCAGATCGAACTCACCCTGCCCCGGGAAGCAGCGAAAATGCCGGCTCCACTCCAGCACATCCATGGCCAGGATCGGCGCGTCGGCCATTTGCACAAAGAAGATTTTGTCCCCCGGGATCTGGGCGATTGCACTCGGGTCGCCCTTGAGCGACAGGGTGTGGAAGCTGTCGAGCAACACGCCAAGGCTCGGGTGGTCGATCTGGCGCACCAGGTTCCACACCTGCTGCCAGGTATTCACGTGCTTGCCCCAGGCCAGCGCTTCATAGCCGATGCGCAGGCCACGGCGACCGGCGTGCTCAGCGAGCAGGCTGAGGTCGTCGAGCAAAATCTGCTCATCGCCGACGCAATCGGCCGAGGCATTGCTGCACACCAGCACCAGGTCGGTGCCCAGCTCCTGCATCAAGTCGAACTTGCGCTCGGCGCGCTCCAGGTTGCGCGCCAGGCGGTCGCGGCGGCAGCCTTCAAAGTCGCGAAACGGCTGGAACAAAGTAATGGCGATACCCAGGTCGGCGCACATCTGCCTAACTTCCCGTGGGCTGCCGTCGTAATACAGCAGATCGTTTTCGAAGATTTCCACACCATCAAACCCGGCAGCGGCAATGGCTTCGAGTTTTTCCGGCAGAGTTCCACTCAAGGAAACAGTGGCAATGGAGCGTTGCATGGGGCGACTCCCGGCAAATGAGGCTCGTCTTATTTACGGCAAATTATTGGCCGCTAAACTGTGCACAGCAATTGAAATGTACGAACCGGTTAGTTTTTTGGGCGATTATCGAACAAAATGGCAATCCGCGAATTGACGAGTTTTTAGCCACTGCGCACCATCGAACACGTATCAAGACCCAGAACACACCATAAAAATTTCAAAAAACGGGTACGACCTCATGCCTTCGCAAACTCCCGCCGTGGCCGTGCGCCACAGCAATCCGCACAGCGGCATCGGCGACAAAATCCGCGGCGCCATGGCCGTGGGCAAAACACGCTGGGGCATGCTGGCCCTGGTGTTCTTCGCCACCACCTTGAATTACATCGACCGCGCCGCGCTGGGCGTGATGCAACCGATTCTGGCCAAGGAGATGAGCTGGACGGCGATGGATTACGCCAACATCAACTTCTGGTTCCAGGTTGGCTACGCCATCGGCTTTGTGCTGCAAGGCCGGCTGATTGATCGAATTGGCGTGAAGCGTGTGTTTTTCTGCGCCGTGCTGCTGTGGAGCCTGGCCACGGGCGCCCATGGCCTGGCCACGTCGGCCGTCGGCTTTATGGTGTGCCGCTTCATTCTCGGGCTGACCGAGGCCGCCAACTACCCGGCCTGCGTCAAGACCACGCGGTTGTGGTTCCCGGCCGGCGAGCGCGCAGTGGCCACCGGTATTTTCAACGCCGGCACCAATGTGGGCGCGATGATGACGCCGATGCTGCTGCCATTGATCCTTCACGTCTGGGGCTGGCAGGCGGCGTTTCTGTGCATGTCGGCACTGGGCGGGATCTGGCTGGTGTGCTGGGGCCTGAAGTACTACAACCCGGAAGACCACCCGACGGTCAAACAATCCGAATTGGACTACGTGCAGCAGGAAGTCGAACCGCCGCAACCCAGCGTGCCCTTCAGCCGCATCCTGCGCATGCGCGGCACCTGGGCGTTCGCTCTTGCCTACGCAATGACCGCGCCGGTGTTCTGGTTCTACCTGTACTGGCTGCCGCCGTTTCTGAACCAGCAATACAACCTGGGCATCAACGTGACCCAAATGGGCATCCCGCTGATCATCATTTACCTGACAGCCGACTTCGGCAGCGTGGGTGGGGGGATTCTGTCGTCATTCCTGATCGGCCGTGGGATGAATCCGATCAAGGCGCGGCTGTTGTCGATGCTGCTGTTTGCCTGCTGCATCGTCGGCGTGATCATGGCCGCCGGCTCCAGCCAGTTGTGGGTCGCCGTGTTCGCCATCTCCCTGGCCATCGGCGCGCACCAGGCCTGGACCGCCAACATCTGGAGCCTGGTGATGGACTACACGCCCAAGCACATGATGAGCACGGTGTTCGGTTTCGGCGGCATGTGCGCAGCCATTGGCGGCATGTTCATGACCCAGATCGTCGGCCACATCCTCACCGTCACGAACAACAACTACACCGTGCTGTTCACCCTGATCCCGGCGATGTACTTCATCGCGCTGACCTGGATGTACTTCATGGCACCGCGCAAGATTCCGACAGTCGAGGTTTGATTCAACGCCGCCGCTGCTGCCAGGCAGCGGCCAACCCGCTCATGCAGATCACCCCGATGCCGACCACCGTGGTCATGTCGGGGGTATGGTTGAACACCAGCCAGCCCAACAAACCCGCAAACACGATCTGGCAGTAGCCGAACGGTGCGAGCAAGGCCGGCGCCGCAAAGCGGAAGGCCTGGGTCAACATCAAGTGCGCGGTCATGCCGCACGTGCCCAACGCCAGCATCAGCACGCCATGCCACACCGTGGGCAACTGCCAGAAGAACGGCACCAGCGCACTCATCACCAGGGTATTGCACAGACCGGCGAAAAAGTTACTGGTGGTCGGCGTGTCGCATTGGCTGAGGATGCGCGTGAGCAGCTGGTAGAAGCAGAAGAACAACGCCGAACACAGCGGCAGCAGCACCGCAGGCGTGAACAGCTCACCACCGGGGTGGATGATGATCAGCACGCCGACAAACCCGCAGATCACCGCCAGCCATTGGCCACGTGTCACGTGTTCACCGAGCAAGGGCACCGACAATGCTGTCACCAGGATCGGCGCCAGGAAGTTCACCGCTGTGGCTTCCGCCAAGGGGATGTAATGCAGCGCCGCGGTAAAAAACAGGCTGGTGCCCAGCAGGCACAACGCACGCACCACCTGCATGCCCGGGCGTTTGCTGCGCAGCACGCGCAAACCCGACTGCGGCAGGAAAATGCCGGCCATCAGCAAGGTGTGCACCAGGTACCGCGCCCACACCACCATCACAATCGGGTAGAACCCGGCCAGGTATTTGGACAAGGCGTCGTGGCTGGAAAACAGAAACGTCGCCACCACAATCAGCAGGATGCCTTTGAAGGGATGGTTGACGCCGGAAAGGGGTGTACTGACAGTCATTGAATTCTCTTGCATGGCGGGCTGAACGCTGAGCACTGAACACGCAGGCACTCAACCCGGTAATCTAGCAGGCGGGCCTGCGTGCGCCCCAAGAGCATAACCAAACACCGTGCGAACAGCGCACTAAATCACCGGATTCGAGTCCAACGCTGCACCTTTGCCCGCGCGTTGCACTTTTTAACCAAGGCCTTGCCGCTATGAAAAAGACACTCTTTGTTCTTTCTGCTCTCGTCCTGCTCACTGCTTGTAACCAAGAGTCCAAAGAAGCGCCCAAGCCGGCCCCGGCCTCGGTGCAAGCCACCCTGGTACCGGCCACGCCGCCCACCGACAAATGGGTCGGCAAGTGGATCGGCGTCGAAGGCCTGAACCTGACCATCGCCAAGGACGACAGCATCGGCCGCGGCCACTACGTTCTGACCATGAAGTACGGCCTTGACGCCGACGACGAAGGCACCTTCAAAGGTGAAGCCAACGAAGACGGTATCGCCTTTACCCGCCCGGACGGCCCGCAACAATTGAGCGCCGGTGACGGTGAGGCCACTGGCCTGAAATGGCTGGCGGATAAAAAGGACTGCCTGATCGTCGATACCGGCGAAGGCTATTGCCGCGACTGACCCAATCAACGTGACACAACTTTCATCTGGCGCCCCTGCCCGCACGGCCTGACAGCAACGATACTAGGCAACTCTCGTTGCTTGTCGGACAGCCGGGCTGGCGCCATTCATACGCACCAACAACACTGCTCTTAGAAAAGTGTTCGACAGGTTTAACGAGAGGATTGCCCCATGCTATGGAAAAAAGGCCGACGCAGCGACAACGTGGTAGATGCCCGCGATGACAGTGGCGGCGGCGGTGGCGGCATGCGGTTTGGCGGCGGCAAGGGGCTGAGCCTGACGGCAATTGTGTTGATCGTCGGTATTGGCTGGCTGACCGGCCAGGACCCGCTGCAGATCCTCGGCCAATTGACCGGCCAGGCGGAGCAAGCGCCGTCGGTGAGCACGCAGTCGCGCCAGGCACCGCCGGCCAATGACCAGCAGGCCGATTTCGTCCGCGCGATTCTGGGTGATACGGAAGACACCTGGGGCCAGGTGTTCAAGGAAAACGGGTTGGTCTACAAGAACCCGAAACTGATTCTGTTCCGTGGTCGGGTCAATTCCGCCTGCGGTGGCGCCACCTCGGCCAGCGGCCCGTTTTATTGCCCGGCTGACCAGCAGGTGTATTTGGACCTGGATTTCTTCCGGGAAATGTCGCAGCGCTTCCAGGCCGCCGGCGATTTCGCCCAGGCCTACGTGATCGCCCACGAAGTCGGGCACCACGTGCAAACGCTGCTGGGCATCTCGGCCAAGATTCAAGCCGCGCGCCAACAAGGCCGCCAGATGCAAGGCGACGGCGGCCTGCTGGTACGCCAGGAACTGCAAGCCGATTGCTTTGCCGGGGTGTGGGCCAACCGTGCGCAAAAACGCCTGAACTGGCTGGAGCCCGGCGATATTGAAGAAGCACTGAACGCGGCCAACGCCATCGGCGATGACCGTTTGCAACAGCAGGGTCAGGGCCGCGTGGTGCCGGACTCGTTTACCCACGGCACCTCTGCGCAGCGCGTTCGCTGGTTCAAGACCGGCTTCGCAGCGGGCCAGATCACTCAATGCGACACTTTTACAGCGAAGAGTCTTTAGATGAATAAACGATTGGGATTGCTGTTCGGCGTGATGATTGCCTGTTCCTCCTCCACCTGGGCCGCCGAGAAAGAACACGGCGTCAAAGTGGTCAGCCCCGATCGTTTCCACCTGGACGCCGGTGACCTCAGCCTGGGCTTGAGCCAGGACTGGAGCCAGCCGCTGCCCAACGTGACCCGCGCGCTGATCATCGTGCATGGCCGCCTGCGCAACGCACAGACCTACCTGCAAAGCGGCGAAGACGCAGCCGAACACGCCGGGGTTGCTGCCACCACCCTGGTGATCGCGCCGCAATTTCTCAACGAGTCCGACATAAAGCGCAACCACTTGGGCACCCAGGTATTGCGCTGGAACGGCAATGACTGGATGGCCGGCGACGCCTCGACGGGCCCTGGCCAGCTCAGTTCCTACGGCGCGCTCGACCAGATCATCAAGCACCTGGGCAACCGCAAGCTGTTCCCGGCGTTGAAGGAAATCGTAGTGGCCGGCCATTCCGGCGGCGGCCAGGTGGTGCAGCGCTTCGCCCTCACCGGCCACGACCACCCGCTGCTGCAAACCGAAGGCATCAGCCTGCGTTACGTGGTGGCCAACCCGTCGTCCTACGCCTACTTCAGCCCACAACGCCCGGTGATATTCGACACGGCCAGTTGCCCTGGCTTCAACGATTGGAAGTACGGCATGCAAAACCTGCCGGACTACGCCAAGGGCCAGAGTGCGCAGCAGCTTGAGCAGGCTTACGTGTCACGCGACATCACCTACCTGCTCGGCCAACAGGACACCGACCCCAACCACCCGGCGCTGGATAAAAGCTGCGAGGCCGAAACCCAGGGAGCGTATCGCCTGATTCGTGGGCACAACTACTTTGACTACCTCAAGCAGCGTCATCCGCAGCTGACTCAGAGGCTGGTGGAAGTGCCAGGGGTTGGGCACGACGGGGACAAGATGTTTACTTCGCCTCAGGGCGAGAAGGTGTTGTTCCCTAAGTAAAAACAGCTGACGAAACCGGATAAAAAGGTGGGAGCGGGCTTGCTCGCGAAGGCGGATTCAGTCGACTCATCAGTGACTGATCCACCGCTTTCGCGAGCAAGCCCGCTCCCACATTGGCCCTTCAGTGCTGGGGCTAAATCATCCGGCGCAGGGCCGCGCAATCCTCAGCGTGCCAATCCGCCAACTCCGGCCAAGGGTTCTCGGGCACATTCACCAACACCGTCCTGGTCCCCGCCGCCCGCCCGCAATCCAGGTCAAAGCGGTAGTCCCCGACCATCACCATCTCGCTCGGCGCCACCTTCCAAACCTGCGCCAGTTTCAGCAAACCACCCGGGTCCGGCTTGGGCGGCGCATCTTCACGCCCGAGCACATCGTCGACGGCAAAGCAGTCCGCCAGGCCAATCGCCTGCAGCGTGATGTGCGCCAACTCGCGCGCATTGCGCGTCAGGATGCCCAGGCGATAACCGCGCCCGGCCAGCTCGCGCACCAGCTCCACCGCACCTTGCGCCGCCACTGCCCCCACAGCCAGCTCGCGCTCATGCGCAAGCAACCACGCGTGCTTGGCTGCCGCCACGTCCGCCGGCAAAGCTGCCAGGTGCGTGAGGATGTCGTCCTCGGGCGGAATCTCCAGGGCCACGCGAATCGCCGCAAAATCATGCACGGCGACCGTGAGGGTGCCGTCCATGTCAAACACCCAATGCTTGACGTCCGACAGGCTCATGCCCAGTCCTTGCGATGGCGAATCAAGCCTTCCTGGGTCACCGAGGCCACCAGTTGCCCGGCGCGGTTGTACACGCTGCCGCGCGAGAAACCGCGCGAGTTACCGGCCCACGGGCTGTCCATGGCGTACAGCAACCAGTCATCGGCGCGCAGGTCGGCATGAAACCACAGCGCGTGGTCGAGGCTGGCGACCTGCATATCCTTTTGCCACACGGTCTTGCCATGGGGCAGCAACGAGGTGGTCAGCAAGCCAAAATCCGAGGCGTAGGCCAGCAGGTATTTATGCAGCGCGGGCGCGTCGGCCAGCGCGCCGTCGGCTCGGAACCACACGTACTTGACCGGGTCGGACGGCTGCGGGTTGTACGGGTCTTTTTCGGTCACCGGGCGCACTTCGATCGGCTTGGGGCACAGCAACTTGTCGCGCATGTGCTCGGGGATCAGGTGCGCACGCTGCTGGGTCAGTTCCAGTTCGGACGGCAAGTTCTCCGGGCCGACCACCACAGGCATGGTGCTCTGGTGCTCAAAGCCCTTCTCGTCATATTGGAACGAAGTGGTGCAGGTGAAAATCGGGTTGCCCTTCTGGATCGCCGTGACGCGGCGCGTGCTGAAACTGCCGCCATCGCGCACACGGTCAACCGAGTACACCACCGGCAATGACGCATCGCCTGGGCGCAGGAAGTAACCATGCAGGGAATGCACATGTCGCGCTTCTTCTACGGTCTGGCTGGCAGCCGACAACGACTGGCCCAGCACCTGGCCACCGAACAGTTGGCGAAAACCCAGGTCCTGGCTGCGGCCGCGAAAGAGGTTTTCCTCGATCGGCTCCAGGGTCAGCAAGTCCACCAGATCTTCCAATACTTGGCTCATAGAGCAACTCCTACAACAATCGAGAGGGCATTCCGGGCTGCTTATCCGTGCAGCGTGTCCAACCATTGGGCGCGGGTGATGCGATACAAAACATGATGGCGCAGCGGATCATCGGCTGCGACCTTGGGGTGTTCAAAATCTGCCTGGGGATCGTAATGCATACCGATGGCCTGCATGACTTTTTGTGATGGCAGATTGGTTTCGGTGGTGAAGGCGAGAATTTCATCCAGCTGCAGTCGGTCAAAACCACACCGCAGCGCGGTCCACGCCGCCTCACTGGCGTACCCCAACCCCCAATGTTCGCGGGCCAGGCGCCAGCCGATTTCCACCGCCGGGGTAAAGTCCGCTTCAAAGCTGACATTCAGCAGCCCGGTCAGGCCGATAAATTCGCCGGTGTCCTTGCGCTGCAAGGCCCACAGGCCAAAGCCGTATTCAGCGAAATGCCCGCGAATCCGGCCGATCAACGCCGCGCTTTCCAAGTGGCTCAACTTGGCCGGGAAATAACGCATCACCTGCGGGTCGGCGCACATGCGCGCAAATTCCGGTAGGTCGCTGTCGCGCCATTGGCGCAGCAGCAAGCGCGCGCTTTCCAATTCCAGTATCGGCTCCATGGGTCCCCTCCCTTGCCATGTGCGTGAGTGTACAGCGCTGGTAAGATCCTTCGCAGGTTCCCGTCAGAAAATCCCATGCCATTGCCATTGATCTACCACGATGACTACAGCCCTGAGTTCCCGGCAGACCACCGGTTTCCCATGGACAAGTTTCGCCTGTTGCGCGACCACCTGGTGGACAGCGGGCTGACCGAGGACAGCCAATTGCTGCGACCAGAGGTATGCCCGGCGCAGATTCTGGCCCTCGCGCATGAACCGGGGTACATCGAGCGCTACATGAGCGGTGAGCTGTCGCGCGAAGACCAACGGCGCCTCGGCCTGCCGTGGAACGAAGCCCTGGCGCGTCGCACCGTGCGCGCGGTCGGCGGCTCGATCCTCGCGGCCGAACAGGCGCTGCAACACGGCCTGGCCTGCCACCTGGCGGGCGGCACCCACCACGCCCATTACGATTACCCCGCCGGCTTTTGCATCTTCAATGACCTGGCGGTGATCAGCCATTACCTGCTGGCCAGCGGCCGGGTCAACCGCGTGCTGATCTTCGACTGCGACGTGCACCAGGGCGACGGCACTGCACGCATCCTCCACGACACGCCGGATGCCATCACCGTGTCGCTGCACTGTGAAAAGAACTTCCCCGCACGCAAGGCTCAGAGCGACTGGGACATCCCGCTGCCCATGGGCATGGGCGATGCCGATTACCTCAAGGTGGTGGACGACGCGCTCAACTACCTGCTGCCGCTCTACCAGCCTGACCTGGTGTTGTACGACGCCGGTGTCGATGTGCATAAGGACGACGCCCTCGGTTACCTCAAGCTGACAGACGCAGGCGTTGCCGCCCGCGACGAGAGCGTGATGCGCCACTGCCTGGGCCGCGACATCCCGGTGATGGGCGTGATCGGTGGCGGCTACAGCAAAGACCGCCCGGCCCTGGCCCGCCGCCACGGCATCCTGCACCACAGCGCTCAGCGGGTGTGGACGTCATCAGGGTGTCATTGAACTGTGCGCGTTACCCACAATGCCTGTGGAACGGCCTGTGGATAACTTGAGCGTAAGCGCCTGAAAGCGCACAGCCGTATGGCCTGTAGGAAAGTGTACGTTTTTTGATCAGGCAGCCACGCTGCCGTCGGGTAGAATGCTCGGCCTATTCAACGACCGTAGCCTTGCCCATGCCTCAGCACCCTTCTCGACACGTCACTCTTATCGGCGGCGGCCCAGCCGGGCTGATGGCCGCTGAAGTCCTGAGCCAGGCGGGCGTGCGGGTAGACCTGTATGACGGCATGCCGTCAGTGGGCCGCAAGTTTCTGCTCGCGGGTGTGGGCGGCATGAACATCACCCACTCCGAGGCGTACCCGGCGTTCCTGTCGCGCTACGCCGAACGCGCGCCGAACATGGCGCCGCTGCTACGAGCCTTTGGTGCCGAGGCGTTGTGCGAGTGGATTCATGGGCTGGGCATACAAACCTTCGTCGGCACTTCCGGCCGCGTGTTTCCTACCGACATGAAAGCCGCCCCGCTGCTGCGCGCCTGGCTCAAACGCCTGCGCGATCAAGGCGTGGTTATCCACACCCGGCATCGCTGGCTGGGCTGGACGGCCGACGGCGGTTTACTTATCCACAGCTCGGACGGCGAAAAAACGGTCCACAGCGATGCGGTGTTGCTGGCCCTGGGCGGCGGCAGCTGGTCGCGCCTGGGCTCCGATGGCGCCTGGCTCAAGTTGCTGGAAGACAAAGGCGTGCCCTTCGCGCCGTTACAACCGAGCAATTGCGGCTTTGAGGTGTCAGCCTGGAGCGAATTGATGGTGAGCAAATTCGCCGGCGCGCCGTTGAAAAACGTCGCCATCGGCGTGGCAGATGACAAGCCTCGGTTGGGGGAATGCGTGGTCACCGCCATGGGCATCGAGGGCAGCTTGATCTACGCGCTGTCGGCGCCGATTCGTGAAGCGATCAATCGCGATGGCTCAGCCACGGTGCATATCGACCTGCTGCCGAGCAAGCCGCTGGACAAGGTCCAGGCTGCACTGGCCAAGCCGCGTGGTTCGCGCTCGATGAGCAAGCACTTGCACAGCCAATTGGGCCTGGACGGGGTCAAGGCGGCCCTGTTGCGTGAGCTGGCGCCTGCGGAACACTTCCACGATCCGGCGCAACTGGCGGTGGATATCAAGGCATTGCCGCTGACACTGGTGAAAACCCGGCCGATGGATGAAGCCATCAGCACGGCGGGGGGTGTGCCCTTTGAGGCACTGGATGAGCGGTTGATGCTCAAGCAATTGCCAGGCGTGTTTTGCGCCGGGGAGATGCTGGATTGGGAAGCGCCGACGGGCGGCTATTTGCTGACCGGGTGTTTTGCCAGCGGCAGAGCGGCTGGGCGGGGAATGTTGGAATGGCTTAAGCGCTGAGGTCTGTGGCCACTTCAAAGCCGCCTTCGCAGGCAAGCCAGCTCCCGCATTTTGAGCTGTGAATACATTCAAAATGTGGGAGCTGGCTTGCCTGCGATGAGGCCATCAGCAGCGCCGCAAAATCACTTCTTCTTGCGCGGCCCAGTGTTGAAAACCGGCACCTTGCGCACCGGCTTGATCGACGGCTCAGCCGGCGCTACGTCCCCACTGTCCACCCACTTACCCAAATTGCGCTTACCGCCGCCACCGCCCGACGTCTTTGGCTTCTTCGGCTTTTTCGGTTTTTTCACCACCTGCCCACTGGCATCGGTGTCCGGCACACGGTGCTCCGGCTCAAAATCCGGCTCCATTTTGCGGGTCAGGGTCTGACGCGTGAGCATCTCAATAGCCGACAGCATGTTCACCTCATCGGCACACACCAGCGAAATCGCCTCGCCGGTGTTGCCCGCACGGCCGGTGCGACCGATACGGTGAATGTAGTCCTCGGCCACGATTGGCAGGTCAAAGTTGACCACCATCGGCAAGTCTTCGATGTCCAGGCCACGGGCTGCCACGTCGGTGGCTACCAGAATCTGCACTTCGCTGGATTTGAAGCGGTCCAGCGCACGCTGGCGGGTTGCTTGCGGTTTGTCGCCATGGATGCCATCGGCATTGATGCCCAGGCCCTGCAACTTGTCTACCAGCGCATCCACACCGTTACGGGTCTTGGCAAACACCAGCACCTGCTTCCAGCGACCTTTGCGCATCAGGTGCACAAACAGCTCCGCCTTGCGCTTCTTGTCCACCGGCACCACCCACTGTTTCACGGTGTTGGCGGCGACGTTGCGCGGGCTGACTTCAATGCTCAGCGGGTCGTTGAGCATCTGCCCGGCGAGCGAGCGGATTTCATCGGAGAAGGTCGCGGAGAACAGCAAGGTCTGGCGCTTTTTCGGCAGCATGCGGTAAATGTTCGCCAGTTCTTCCGAGAAGCCCAGGTCGAGCATGCGGTCGGCTTCATCCAGCACCAGGGTTTGCAACTGGTTGAGCTTCAGCGCGTTCTGGCGGAACAGGTCGATCAGGCGGCCAGGCGTGGCGACCAGAATGTCGACGCCCTTGCGCAGCTTCATCATCTGCGGGTTGATGCTCACGCCGCCGTACACCGCGTACGTGGTCAGCGGCAGGTGTTGGGCGTACTCGGCGACGCTGGCGTGAACCTGCTCGGCCAGCTCGCGGGTCGGGCACAGAATCAGCGCACGCGCCGAGTTGGCGGCGACTTTCGGCCCTTCCATGGTCAACAGTTGCAGGAGCGGCAAGGCGAAACCTGCGGTCTTGCCGGTGCCGGTCTGGGCCGCGGCCATCAGGTCGCGACCGGCCAGCACCGCCGGAATGGCTTGCGCCTGCACCGGCGTCGGGGTCTGGTAGCCAAGCGTCTCAAGGGCGCGCAGCAAGGGTTCGATCAGGCCAAGTGTGGCGAAAGTCATGTGTTTACCGTAGGAAAAATTCAGCGCAAGGGCGTAATGCGCGGCAGTTTACCTTATTTCCGGCTTGGGCTTTCGCCACTGGGGCAGGCTGATCAGCAACACCGCGCTGATGATCACCAGCATCGCCAAGGCTTCCTCCATGCCGATGGTCTCGCCGACGAACACAATACCCAACAACACCGCGACGGCCGGGTTCACGTAGGCATAGCTGGTCGCCGCTGCCGGGCGTACATGCTTGAGCAGGTACATATAGGCATTGAAGGCGATGATCGAGCCGAACACGGCCAGATAAGCCAAGGCCAGCCAGCCTTCAATCGGCGGGATTGAATGCAGGCGCTCACCGGTCAGCGCACTGCCCACCAGCAGCAAGGCACCGGCGATGATCATCTCGGCCGCACTGGCCATGGCGCCGGCCGGCAGCGGCAAGTGCCGGCTCCACACCGAGCCGAAGGCCCAGGAGGCGGCGGCAAACAGCAGCAACATCGCCCCGGTCGGGCTCGACTGCAGGTTGGAGCCCATGTTGAGCATGGCGATGCCGATAATCCCCAGCACCACGCCGGCCCACTCCAGGCGCGTATTGCGTGCGCCCCAGAAATACCCACACAGCAACGTGAACAACGGCACCGTCGCCACCGCCAACGCGGCCACGCCGGAAGCAACGCCGGTGTGCTCGGCAACCGTCACCGCGCCATTACCAAAGGTCAGCAGCAACACGCCGATCTTGGCCGCGGCCTTCCACTGCACCCACGTCGGCGCAGGCGCCCCGCGCCAGCGCAAATAGCCATACATCACCAACCCCGCTACCAGGAATCGAATCCCGCCCAGCATCAGCGGTGGCCAATACTCCACGCCGATTCGAATGACCAGGTAGGTAGAACCCCAGATCACATACAGCGCAAAAAAAGCGGCAATCAACGGTAAGGGAAAGCGACGTGGGCCAGGCATTGGGTAGCTCTGCGGCAGAATATTGGAGGCTTATTCTAAAAAGGCAGCACGCTGAACATAAGTTACAAAACCTGTTTAAAGCGCCCATACACTTTTCAAAACATGGTTCTGAAGGCTATAACCCGTGTATTCGAAAGCCACGCATCACCGGAGCCTTATCATGGACAAATACGACCGCATGCTCCTCAGCGCCCTGCTCGAGGATGGCCGCGCGTCCTATGCGCAGTTGGCACGCACCGTAAACCTCTCCGCCCCCGCCGTGGCCGAGCGCGTGGCCAAGCTGGAAGCCAGCGGGGTGATCACCGGGTATCAGGCCAAGGTCGACCTGTCGAAAATCGGTTTGCCGATCCAATGCACGATAGAGCTGCGCCTGACCAACAATGGCAGCCAAAAGGTTTACGACGCCCTCGCGGAAATCCCCGAGCTGACCGAATGCCACCGGGTAACAGGCGACCCGTGCGTGATTATGCAGGCGGCCGTGGGCTCGATGCCGGAGCTGGAGAACCTGATCAACCGGGTGGCTAAGTTCGGGTTCAGCAAGACCTCGATCATTTTGTCGAGCGCGATAGCGCGGCGGGTGCCGTTGGGGCAGTTGGAACGCAATGGGAAAAATGGCGGCTGATACACCGTCATCGCTGCGATGCGGCGCCCCGACAAGCCAGCTCCCACAGTAGATGGCATCCAGCCCTGGCGACTCGGTCAACCGTGGGAGCTGGCTTGCCTGCGATGGCGTCAGTTGCTTCAACGAAGACTTGAGCGCTGAGCAATCAACTCGACAACCTGCTTGATGGTCGTGATGTGATCCCAGTCTTCCTGAGTCGCCTGCAGGTTGAATTGCCACTTAATCTGCATACCGAAGCAGGTCAAATCGTCATCAATGATCGTGAAGTCATGGATGAAATCCGTGTGATCCGTCACTTGGCTTCGGTCGATAAAACCAATGATATCGACGAACAGCTGAATCACCTTTTCGCAGATCTCGGCTCGGGTCGGGCTACCTTCCATTTCTCGCCTCATAGGCACACTTGCCAATACTGATCAGGTCAAAAATAGCCAGCCCCACAGCAACGAAGGGAATGCCCCGTCCAATAATGCCAAATACGCGGACGGTGCCAAACGTTGCTTTTGCCAACCTGGCCGCTGTTGGCTGCCTGATCAGCTTACGAGGGAAAAAGCGCATTCCAATAAGGCTCGCCAGGTTCGTCGTTTTGCTGGAGCCGACGTGGATCCCGTTTCACCATCGTCAAAGTTACCCCCGATCCACCCAACTTCCTCAGCGAAGACGCCCTGCTCAACCGGCGAGCCATCGACTACTACCTCAAAGCCTCCGCCCCGGATGCGCCCAACTTTGTTCTGAACGACAACCTGAGCTTCGAAAACGCGCTCGCGCATGCAGCCGACTTGCTGCATTGCGCGGTGGAGACGGCGCACGTGTCGGCTGGGGCGATGAATGCACAACAGCGGGCGGTGATGCATTTGGTGGGGATGGCGAAAGAACTGGTGGGTCGGGCGTTGGAATGCGTGCAGCCTCGATGAACACGGCATAACCCCTGTGGGAGCGGGCTTGCTCGCGAAGGCGGTGTATCAGTCAATTGATCCGGCGGCTGACACACTGCAGTCGCGGGCAAGCCCGCTCCCACATTTGATCTTCAGTATTCTTATGGGGTGTGGTCGGTTTAGAACCCGCGGTGCTTCTTCAGATGCTCATTGATCTTCGCTGCCGGCACTTTCTGCAAGGTGCACAGCAGGTCGTGGGACAGTTCGCGCAACCCATGCGTACCGCGCAGTTGCTCGGCCAGGTGCGCCGTCAAGTTAGCTGCCATTTCGGCATCTGCCATCGCCCGGTGAGCCTTGCCGGTGTGGGGCAGTTGGGCGAATGAATTCAACGTGCCGAGTTTGTGGTTCGGCGCCGACGGCATCAAGCGGCGGGCCAGCAGCAGCGAGCAGGCGAATTTTTGCAGGCGAGTGCGGCGGATCAGGCCCAGCTCAAAATCCCAGAACTTTTGGTCGAACGCGGCGTTGTGCGCCAGCAGTGGCGTGGTGCCGACGAATTCATTCACTTCGTTCATCACGCGCTCGGCCGGTGGCGCGCTGCGCAGCATGGCGTTGCTGATGCCGGTGAGCTGTTCGATAAAGCCCGGCACACGCACACCGGCATTCATCAGGCTCTGGTAGCGGTCCACGATCTGGCCGCGTTCAAGGATGACCACCGCGATTTCCGTGGCCCGGCAGTGGCTGCTCGGGGTGATGCCGGTGGTTTCAAAGTCGATGACCGCTATACGTTCCAAACCTGTTCCAACTCCGTCTGACAATTGACTTATTTAAGCAGCAGCGCGCCTTCGATCGGCACGTAGCGGCTGGCGGCGCGGATCAGCGAGTTGGCCGTCAGCCCCGGAACGCCATAGGCCACGGCTTCGACGCCATGCTTTTGGATGATGCGCTCGAGCAGCATGTCGAAATCACCGTCGCCGGAGGCCAGCACCACTTCGTCGACGTGGTCGGCGGCGTCCATGATGTCGAGGGTGATGCCCACGTCCCAGTCGCCCTTGGCCGAGCCGTCGCTGCGTTGGATGTAGGGTTTGAGTTTTACCGTGAAGCCCAGGTTGCGCAGGATCTGCTGGAATTGCTGCTGCTTGCTGTCGCCACGGTCGATGGCGTACGCATAGGCTTCGACGATCTGCCCCCGCGCGCTGATGTCAGCCCACAGGGCGGCGTAATTGAAGTGGCAACCGTAGGCCTGGCGCACGGTGTAGTAGAGGTTTTGTACATCGGCGAACACCGCAATTTTCTTCACCGCACTTCCCCATGGTTGCCACTTGGACCTCGGACGTGAGAGCCCGCAAAGGCGCCAGTATGCCAGCCATGGGAAAGTTTCAGCGAAAAATCAGCCCGGGGCGACGAAGCGCCCCGGTTGAAGGCGGGTCAGACGAAGGAATCGTCGTCGCCAAACGAGGAGGAATCGTCGCCATAGTCGCTGTCGGCGAAGCTGTCCGAGGCATTGTCGCTGCCCCAGCTGTCATTGCCGGCAAACTTCTGGTCGTCGTTGCCCCAATTGCCGTTATCACTGGCGGGCGCCGGTTCTTCGCGGATGATTTCTTCCACCACTTGCGGCTGTTGCGAGTTGTGGTTGAACAAGCTGCTGATGCCTTCGGCCAGCATCACACCACCGGCCACGCCGGCAGCGGTTTTCAACGCCCCGCCGAGAAAGCCACTGCCAATCGGTGCTGCGGGCGCTTGTTGGGGCTGTTGATAGTTTTGCTGCGGCGCGCCGTAGTTTTGCTGCGGCGCAGGCTGGCCGAACGAAGGCCGCCCAGGCTCACGCCAGCCGCCACCGGAAGCCGCCGGCGCAGTTTGCGCGGGTTGCGGATCACGGGAGCCGCCGCCAAAGATGCTCGACAGAAAACCGCCACTGCTCGGCGCCGGCTGTGCTGCCTGAGCCTTGGCCTGCTGCAACTCATCCTGCAACTGCTGGATCTGCTGCGCCTGTTGCTTGTTCTGCGCGTCGAGGCTCTTGATCGCGTGTTCTTGCACCAGGATCGACTGGGTCATGTAGTACCCGGCGGCCGGTTGGCGAGTCATGTGCTCCTTGATCCGCGCTTCAGCCAGGGCGTCGCGGGGGGCTGAGTCCTTTTCGGCTTGCTGCAGCCGTGAAAACAGTCCATCGATCAGGGTTTGCTCTTCGCTGTTCATGGCGACCTCGTTAGATTGCCGGTAAAAATCATGGGCCCGCCTGTGATCAGGCGAGCTACACACTAGTTATGGGGTTGTTACCAGACGTTTCAATGGTCTTTACGCAAGGTTTACGTTTGCTTACCTTTCGTCATGATCGGTTAAAGTATGGGCCTTGCTTTTCGGCCTGTGATGAACCTGATGAATCCGTTAGACGTTTTGCGCGACTCCTTCCGTTTCACCCAACGCAATCTGGGCGCTATCGTCCAGCTGTGCCTGCCGTTGGTGATTCTCGAAGCCCTGCTGCAACAAGTGCTCGATCACACGCTGGGCCCGGACGCCTTCCCCGGCTACAGCGTGGTGGTGGGGCTGTTGGTGTACCCGCTGTACACCGGCGCGTTGATCCTGTTTCTGGATGCGCGCACCCGTGGGGAGTCGCCGCGGACCAAAGACGTGTGGGCCATGGCACTGACCCTGTGGCCGCGTTTCGCGCTGCTCACGGCCATCAGCACCTTGCTGATCCTGCTGGGCTTGTCGCTGTATTTCCTGCCGGGCCTGTGGCTGATGGTGGTGCTGGCGTTTGCCGAGTACCTGTTGGTGTTACGCGGTATGTCGGCGCTGGAGGCGATGAAGGAAAGTTTTCGCCTGACCCGTGGGCATTTCTGGCGAATCCTGGTGTGCCTGCTGTGCGTGATGACGCCGCTGTGGCTGCTCAAAGGCGCCAGCGTGGCGGCCTACCCTGACCCTGCGCCGCTGCTGGGCGTACTGATCGACAGCGCCCACAGCTTCCTGCAGCTGTTTACCAGCGTGGTGCTGTTCCGTTTATTCATGCTGATCGGTGGCGATGCCGACGCGCGGTGATATGCTCCTGCCACTCCTGAAACGCCATAAGCCGAGCCGATGACCCGTTTATTGCGCATCACCCTGTTGAGCCTGCTGATTATCGCGGGCCTGCTCGCCGCCCTGATCTACAGCCTGACCTGGCGCCCCGTCGACAAACAAACCCTGCCAGTAAGCTGCGTCGCGCCGCGTGCGCCAACGCTGCTGCCCGGGCAGGCGCTGAAGGTCATGACCTGGAATGTGCAATACCTGGCGGGCAAGAACTATGTGTTCTGGTACGACACCGCCGACGGCAACGGCCCGGATGATCGCCCTACCGTGGAAGACATGGCCTCCAGCCTCGACGAAGTGGCGCGGGTGATCCGCGACGAACAACCCGACATCCTGCTGCTGCAGGAACTCGACGAAAACGCCAAGCCCTCCCATTACCAGGACCAGATCGCCCTGCTGCAGGAACGCTTGGTCGATCTCTACCCGTGCAGCGCCCAGGCCTTCGATTGGAAAGCCGACTTTGTGCCCAGCCTGCATATCTTCGGCAGCGTCGGCCGCAAGCTGGTGACGCTCAGCCGCTACCAGATCGAACACGCCGAACGCCTGCAACTGCCGGTGTCTCCGGCCAACTTCATCAGTCGCCAGTTCCAACCCAAACCCGCCTTATTGTTGACCTACTTGCCGTTGAGCGATGGTGGCCAATTGGCCGTGCTCAACACCCGGCTGGACGGCGATAAGCCTGGGCGTTCAGCGGTGCAGGAGCAGGTAAAAGCCACGGTCAAGCTGCTGGACAAGTTCGAAGGCCGTGGCACGCCGTGGTTGATTGGTGGGGATTTCAACTTGCTGCCGCTGGGGCAATTCCTGCGCCTGGACGCGGGCAAGCGCGGGCAGTATTCGCCGGACAGCGAGCTGCACCTGCTGTGGGATAAATACCCGATGATCCCCAGTAACAGTGAATCCAGCGGGATTGACCGGGCGAAGTGGCTAACGCACTTCCCCAATGACCCGAGTGTGGATGGGCCGGATCGGACCTTGGATTATTTGTTCTACAGCCCAAGGATCAAGCGGGTAGAGGCCAAAGTACGGCAAGAAGACACACTGCGTATCTCCAACCACCTACCCGTGATCGCCCGGTTCCTGCTCCCCGCCGCGCAATAACCCACACTTAACACTCTGTGGAAAGCTGGCTTGTGTGGGAGCTGGCTTGCCTGCGATAGCATCACCGCGGTGAACCCGATAGACCGAGTCGTCTGTATCGCAGGCAAGCCAGCTCCCACATTTGATCTGCACACGACCTACTTGCGGGGTTTGATCCGGGCGGTGGGTTCGGCCACCAAGGGGTCGTCCGGCCAGTAATGCTTGGGGTATCTTCCTTTCAAATCCTTCTTCACTTCGGCGTAGGTACTGCGCCAGAAGTTCGCCAAGTCCTGCGTCACCTGCACCGGCCGGCGCGCCGGAGACAACAGGTGCAGCTTGACTGCCTGGCGCCCACCGGCAATGCGCGGCGTGTCCGCCAGCCCGAACAATTCCTGCAAGCGCACCGCCAGAATCGGCGGCTGCTCGCTGTAGTCCAAACGCACCGAGGAGCCCGAGGGCACCTTCACGTGCTGCGGCGCCAGCTCGTCCAGGCGCTGAGGCAGCGGCCAGGGCAACAGGTTGTGCAGGAAACTGGAAATATCCAGGTTGGCGAAGTGGCTCAGGCGCGAGACTTTGCCGAGGTAGGGCATCAACCAATGCTCCAGGCTGGCGAGCAAAGCCTTGTCGCTGATATCCGGCCATTCACTGGCTTTGCCGGCGTCCAGCTGACGCAGCAGCATGACGCGGGCCTGCCATTGGCGCAGTTCAGGCGTCCACGGTAACAATTCCAGGCCTTTGCGGCGCACGAGGTTGACCAACGCCTGGCTGCGCGCGGACTCGTCGAGGCCGGTCAGCGGTTCGCGGCTGAGCACCAGTTCGCCGACTTTGCGCTGACGCTCCGCGCGCAGCACGCCTTCGCGCTCGTCCCAATCGAGCTGGTCGACGTTGCGCACTTGCTCGGCAAGCACTGTGTCGAACAGCGCCGGATCGAAGTCGGCCGCGAGGTAGATGCGCTCTTCGCGCTGGCCCTGACGGCTGCCGAGGTCGGCGATCACCAGCCACGCTTGTTTCATCAGGCTGTCGGCCTCGGCGAACAGCGCGGCACGGCCATTGGCCAGGCGGTATTCGGCACCGCCGGGGCGACGTTGCTGGGCGACACGGTCCGGGTAGGCCAGCGCCAGCAAGGCGCCGAGCCAGCGCGGGTGATCGGGATCGGACACCGCCTGAGTCGCCTGGCCTCTTAAATAGCTGCGGTATTGCCGGGCGAGTTGCTTGGCGCGCTGCACGCCGCCTTGGGTACCTCGCGCACGCTCTTCACCGGACATCAGCGCCAGCCGGCTGTGCAAATCGGCACCGGCGCCGCGCAAGATGTCACGCTCGCCCAACAGCGCGGCGACATCACACGCCGTGGCCGCGAGCCCCAGGTCCTGACCGCGCAGCAACAGGTGGGCGATACGCGGATGCGCGGGCAACTCGGCCATCTTCTGGCCATGGGCGGTGAGTTTGTCGTCGTTCAAGGCACCCAGACGCACGAGCAAATCCTGAGCCTGGGCATACGCGGCAGTCGGCGGCACATCCAGCCACACCAGTTGCGTGGGCGTGACGCCCCAACGCGCCAATTGCAAGGCCAGCCCGGCAAGGTCGGCGGCGAGGATTTCCGCGCTGCCATACGCCGCCAGGCCTTCATGCTGGTCTTCGGACCACAGCCGATAACACACGCCCGGCTCCAGACGCCCTGCCCGGCCGGCACGCTGAGTGGCGCTGGCGCGGGAGATGCGCTGGGTGTCGAGGCGGGTCATGCCGCTGCCAGGGTCGAAACGCGGGACCCGCGCCAGCCCGGCGTCGATCACCACGCGCACGCCGTTGATGGTCAGGCTGGTCTCGGCGATGTTGGTGGCCAGTACCACTTTACGTTTGCCGACGGGCGCCGGGTCAATGGCGGCGCGTTGGGCGTTGAGGTCAAGCTCGCCATGCAGCGGGCACAGCAGCACATCCGGGCGATCGCCCAAAGCGTCGGCCAGTTGTTGATTAACCCGGCGAATCTCGGCCTGCCCCGGCAGAAACACGAGAATGCTGCCGGTCTCGTCATGCACGGCCTCAAGGACGGTCTGCACCACGCGCGGCTCGATAAATTCACCGGCCTGGTACGGGCGGCCCCAGCGCATCTGCACCGGGAACATGCGCCCTTCGCTGCGCAGGATCGGCGCGTCATCCAGCAGGCCGGACAGGCGTTCGCCTTCGAGGGTGGCGGACATCAGCAGGATTTTCAGCGGTTGTTCGTCGCGAAACAGATCGCGGCCATTCAGGCTCAGCGCCAGCGCGAGGTCGGCGTCGAGGCTGCGCTCGTGGAATTCGTCAAAGATCAGCAGGCCCACGCCTTCCAGCGCCGGGTCGTCCTGCAAGCGGCGGGTGAGGATGCCTTCGGTGACCACTTCGATACGCGTAGTGGGCCCGACCTTGCTGTCGAGGCGGATGCGATAGCCGACGGTTTCGCCGACCTTTTCGCCCAGCTCGCTGGCCAACCGTTCGGCGGCCGCACGCGCGGCCAGGCGTCGGGGTTCGAGCATCAGGATGGTCTGCCCGGCCAGCCATGGCTCGTTCAACAAGGCCAAGGGCACGCGGGTGGTTTTACCGGCGCCGGGCGGCGCTTCCAGCACGGCTTCATGGCGAATCGCCAAGGCGTCACGCAGGGCGGGTAAAACATCATCGATCGGCAACGAATTCATACTGGCTCCAAAGCAGAGTGGCGAGTATAACGGCGAACTGCCGGATGCCGGTGCTGGTCTCAACGAGACCGCCCAATCCCACGGGTAACGCGGTTAAGTGTGGGAGCGGGCTTGCTCGCGAAGGCGGTGTATCAGTCGACACATGTATTGACTGACACGCCGTCTTCGCGGGCAAGCCCGCTCCCACATTGGATAGTCGTCGTCCGGTAGATCTGGCTTATAGTTTCGTATCAACCGTGTTCAGGAGAGTTTTCATGCGTATCGCTTCCCGTGTCATCGGCGGTGTCCTCGCCGTCACCCTGCTGAGCCAACTGACCGCCTGCGGTTCGATTTTCTACCCGGACCGCCGTGGCCAGATCGACGGCAAGATCGACCCGGCGATTGCCGTGCTCGACGCCGTGGGCCTGCTGTTCTACGTGATCCCCGGCCTGATCGCATTCGGCGTGGACTTCGCCACCGGCGCGATTTACTTCGAGCCCGGCAAAACGGCTCAAGTCGCACCCGAGAAACTGCACGAAGCCATCGGCGCCGACGGCAAGGTCGATAACGCCAAGCTGCAAACCATCATCCAGAAGGAAACCGGCCGCACCCTGCCGCTGGATGACCCGCGCATGATCCAGTTCAAGGGCAGCGTGCAGCAACTCGCCTCCCTGGGCCTGCAGCCCGCCGCTTAAGGATTCGACCCGCTTATGACCAGCAGTCCCGAACACGCAAGGCTCTTGCGCCTGGCCACTCGCGCGTCGGTGGGCGTGGCCTGTGCGCTGATTATTACCAAGGCCATCGCCTGGTGGTTCAGTGGCTCGGTGAGCATGCTCGCCGGGTTGACCGACTCGCTGCTCGATGGCGTGACCTCTTTGCTGAACCTACTGGCAGTGCATTACGCGCTGCGCCCGGCCGACGATGATCACCGATACGGGCATGGCAAGGCGGAGTCGCTGTCGGGCATGGCCCAGGCGTTGTTTATCGCCGGCAGTGCGGTGCTGATCGCGTTCCAGGCGTACCAGCGTCTGCACCATCCGGAACCGGTCGGCGCGCCTTGGCTGAGCATCGGGGTCATCGTGTTTTCGCTGGTGATGACGGTGGCGCTGCTGATGCTGCAACACCGGGTGATCCGCGAAACCGGCTCCAACGCCGTGCGCGCGGACTCGCTGCACTACCGTTCGGACTTGATGCTCAATGGCAGCATTCTGGTGGCGTTGGTGTTGGCGGGGTTTGGCTTCAGTCAGGTTGATGCGTGGTTCGGCCTGGGTATCGCCGCGTACATTTTGTGGAGCGCCATCCAGATCGCCCGCGAAAGCTTTGCGGTGTTGATGGACGAGGAACTGCCAGCCGAAGTGAGCCAGCACATGCTGGAACTCGCGCGCGGTGTGCCGGGCGTGTTGGGTGCGCATGATTTGCGCACACGGATTTCCGGCAGCCACTGGTTCGTGCAACTGCATCTGGAGTTGCCGGGGGAATTATCGTTGTCGGTTGCCCACGGCATCAGCGACCAGGCCGCCGATGCCATTCACAACGCCTACCCGCGCGCCGAAGTGCTGGTGCACGCCGACCCGCGGGAAGTGGTCACGGGCAATAAGGCTTAGTACTGCACCTGATACCCGCGACTGGTGAGGCAGTTGCCCTGGGCCTGGCGGTAGGTTTGCACCACCGCAGGGTCCGGGGCGTAGGTGACGGTCCGTGGGTCAAAACCGCTTTGTTGCACTGCCCAGCGATAACAGTCGTAGCCGTCCTGCTGCACCTGCGCCGGTGACTGGCCGTTGGCCGGGTAGGCCACCACGTCATAGCCATTGCCTTGCGGCGCAGGTTGCGGTGCCGGCACCTCTGTCGGCGGCTGCACCACCACGTACTGCTGGGTGGCGTTTTCGTAGGTGTAGTACGAACCCGCTGCAAGGAAGAACAGCGCGCTTCCCACCCACACTTCGCGCGCATAGTCCGGCAGGTATTGCACGCGGATGCCGTACGGGGGCGTCACCACGACATAACGCGGGCCTTGCGGGCGATACCAGTAACCGCCGGAGAAGAAGTAATCCTGGCCACGGTAAGGCACGCGGTAGTTGCGGTCGGGAAACCGATCCACTGTATAGCCGGGGCGATATTGCGGGCCAGGGCCCCAACCATTGCCGTGCCCACTGGGGCGACCCGGCCAGCGGTTGTCGTTGGGGTGACCATTGTTGAAGCCGCCACCCGGGCGCCCGGGGCCATTGCCGGCCTGCCAATGCTGGTTGCCATCGTTACGGCGCGGGATGTCTTGATAGTGGCCCTGGCGCGGCTCCTGGGTTTGCCGAACCGTGTCCGGGCGCCCCTGAATCGGCAGGTTATTCGCGGGCTGCGGCGCCGGCCGAGGCTGTTCGGCACCTTGCGGGCGACCTTGCCATTGCCCACCGCCGTGCTGCTGTTGCTCGGCGCGATCAAAATGCTGGTTTTGCGGCCGAGGCTGGTTGTTCTCGACATGCGGGTTCTGCGGGCGCGGCTGGTTGATTTCCGGGCGCGGTTGATTGTTTTGCGGACGTGGTTGGTTATTTTGCGGTCGCGGCTGTTCGTTGCCTTGCCGTCCGCCTTCGGGACCTCTTTCATGCTGACCGCCCCCTTCAGAGCGCGGGTCGTCGGCCATCACGTGCGAGCCAACGGTCATCATCAGCAAACCTACACCTGCCATACGCCAGATGCGCTTCATGCTATTCCTCACTGCGGATAAGGGCCTAGAACGTCCGGCCTCATAGATGAGACTGGAAAAGCCTCGCCCGGTTCTGAGACAGGTTATCAGTCACGAGAAGTATTTTTTCGGGTAAAAACGCGCGCAAAGAAAAAGGGGTGACCCGTCGGCCACCCCTTGAGAATTTCGTCCGTGCTCAACGCTTTTGACGTTGGCTCACCTCACGCCGTCTTGTGGACAGTGTGCAGCCTGGAGGCCGGCTCAACCCTGCTGGGGCGGCGGCCGCAGCGGGCCTGATTGGGCGGGCTGCAGTGGACTGTTGTCCAGGCGGTGATTCTGTTGGTAATCATAGGCCCGCCGCGCCGACAGATGATTGCGAAGATTGCGTCAATAAACAGTGCTTGCGCAATTTTTAACCCTTCATAGATAATTCGCCGCAATAGTTACGACAAAGGCCAACCCAATGAGCAAGCTTGACCGATACGACCTGAGTATTTTGGCGGAATTGCAGCGCGACGCGAGGATCTCCAACCAGGAGTTGGCCGAGCGCATCGGCTTGTCGCCTTCGCCCTGCTCGCGCCGGGTCAAGCAGCTTGAGGACGATGGTTACATCGCGCGCCAGGTCGCCTTGCTCGATCGCAAGATGCTCGGCCTGAGCCTCACGGCCTATGTGCTGATCGGCATGGACCGCCACACACCCGAGCGTTTCGAAAATTTCGAAGCGGCCATCCGCACACTGCCGCAAGTACTGGAATGCAGTTTGGTCACTGGCATGGATGCGGACTATCAGTTGAAAGTGGTGGTGCCGGACATGGATCACTACCAGAAACTGCTACTGGGCCACCTGACCCGCATTGAAGGGGTGACCAGCGTGCGGTCGAGTTTTGTACTCAACCAGGTACTCAACAGCACAGAATTGCCGCTGACCCACCTGCGTACCTGATCGCGAAATCAATGAAGATCCAATGTGGGAGCGGGCTTGCTCGCGAATGCGGTGGATCAGTTACCTATTCGTTAACTGACAGACCGCATTCGCGAGCAAGCCCGCTCCCACATTTGGATTGCACTTCGACTCAGGTCAATGTTGCGCCTGAAGCCCTGCTTTATACTTCCCGCCTGCCCTGCCGGAAAATGCTCACATGAACAACATCGACCCCGCCGTGTTTGAAGAATGGATGATGACCGGCCTGGTCACCATTCTGATCATTTTCATGGGCTTTATCGTTTGGGACCTGGCGAAGAAATCCAAGGCCGGGCGCTTTGGCTCGTTCATTCTGTTCTTCGTACTGGGCCTGGGCGTGGCCGCGTTCATCATCAAGAGCGTGGTGATCGGCCTGATCGAGTCCGGCGCCTTATAAACGCGCCGGCGCTTCCTTCCATTGGCCCTGATCCAGGCCATCAATCGACCAGTCCCCGATACGTACGCGCACCAAGCGCAAAGTCGGCAGGCCCACCGCTGCGGTCATGCGCCGTACCTGGCGGTTACGCCCTTCACGAATCACCAGCTCCAGCCAATACGTGGGCACGCTCTTGCGAAAACGCACCGGCGGATTGCGCGGCCACAATTCAGGTTCGTCCAACTGCCGGGCTTGCGCGGGCAAGGTCATGCCGTCGTTAAGCTCCACGCCGTCACGCAGGCGCTGCAATTGCTCTTCGGTCGGTTCGCCCTCGACTTGCACCCAGTAGGTTTTCGCCAGCTTGTGCTTGGGGTCGGCAATCCGGGCCTGCAGTTGACCATCGTTGGTCAGCAGCAGCAGGCCCTCGCTGTCACGGTCCAGGCGGCCAGCCGGGTAGATACCGGGGATGTCGATAAAATCCTTGAGGGTCGCGCGCCCGCCTTCGTCGCTGAACTGGGTCAGCACGTCGAAGGGTTTATTGAACAGGATCAACTTCGGCTCGGCCGGTGGTGCCTTGGCGACACGACGGGGAGCGCAATACGCAGGTTTCACGCCAGGGCGGCGCGAATCGGGACGGGTGGGACGGGACATGGCAAAGGAACATCTAACGGTCAGGACCGACAATGCTAGTGGCCTGACCGCTAAATGACCATCCCAACCGCTTAGCGGAACGGCGGCTCGTCGAAGCTGCGCAGTTTGCGCGAGTGCAGCGAGTTGAGTTCGGTGCGCAACAGGTCCACCGCCTCGATGCCGATCTTCAAGTGCTGGCTGACCGCACGCTCATAGAACGCGTTGGCCGAACCCGGCAGCTTGATCTCGCTGTGCAGCGGCTTGTCCGAGACGCACAGCAACGTGCCATACGGCACCCGCAGACGATAGCCCTGGGCGGCGATGGTGCCGCTTTCCATGTCCACGGCCACGGCGCGGGACAGGTTGATCAGCGGCCGTTCCTGGGCCCAACGCAGCTCCCAGTTGCGGTCGTCGTAGGTCAACACGGTGCCGGTGCGCAGGCGCTTTTTCAGCTCTTCGCCTTTCTCGCCAGTGACGTTGGCCGCCGCTTGCTGCAGGGCCATCTGCACTTCGGCCAGGGCCGGGATCGGAATATTCGGCGGCACCACGCGGTCCAGAATCCCGTCGCGGCGCATGTAGGCGTGGGCCAGTACGTAATCGCCAATGGTCTGGGATTGGCGCAGGCCGCCGCAGTGGCCAATCATCAGCCAGCAATGCGGGCGCAGCACGGCCAAATGATCGGTGATGTTCTTCGCATTCGATGGGCCAACGCCAATGTTCACCAGGGTCACGCCGTGGCCATCAGTGGCCTGCAGGTGATAGGCCGGCATCTGATAACGGTGCCAGACCACGCCCGCCGCAATGGCCGAGGCTTCGCCGTGGTCCATGCTCTTGTCGATGATCACGTTGCCCGGCAGCACCATGCGGATAAACCGCGGGTCACTGCGCAATTGCTCCAGGCCATGCAGGATGAACTGGTCAACATAGCGATGGTAGTTGGTCAGCAGGATCCACGGCTGCACATGGCGCCAGTCGCTGCCGGTGTAGTGCACCAGGCGGCGCAGGGAAAAGTCCACGCGGGCGGCATCGAACAGCGCCAGCGGCAGCGGGTCGGTGTTTTCCCAGTCGTAAAGGCCATCGGCGATACCGTCGGTGGCCGCGGACAGGTCGGTGCTGGGGAACACCCGCGCCAGGGTTGCGGCAGTCACGCCGGAGCCGGCCAGTTCGTCGCCCTGCTCCACCACATACGGGTAAGGAATATTCTGTTGGCTCACGCCGACTTCTACCGTCACGGTGAAGTCGTGCATCAGCGGCACCAGTTGCTCCAGCAGGTACTTACGGAACGCGGCCGGATGGGTGACGGTGACGCTGTAGGTTCCCGGCAGCTGAACCTTGGCGTACGCCCGAGTCGTCTGTGGGACTTCGCCGTGGCAGTGGTAGGTCAGGCGCAGTTCTGGATAGCGAAACAACGCGCGTTGCGCGGCGTCGGGCTCGACGCGGTCCTTGAGGTATTGCTTGAGGGCTTGATTGAGCGCACCGGTAGCACGCTCGTGAAGAGCCGCCAGCCGATCCACGGCTTCTTCGGCGGTTTGAACGACAACAAAAGCTTCGGTCACGGTAAGCATCCTGTGTTCTGACTTGCAGGCCTTTATCTTGCCTGTATCCCAGCCTCACTGAAACAGTGGGATTGGAATGCGGTTAATAATGTGGGAGCGGGCTTGCTCGCGAATGCGGTGTATCAGTCACCTAATCAGTCACTGACAGACCGTATTCGCGCTCCCACATTTTGACCGCGTGTAGTCAGAGGGTTGGGGTTGAGCGGGTGACGATAGCTCCCACATCCACCCCACGCGGCAAGGTGCCATACACCCGACCGGACGACTCCCCCAAGCGGCTGGCAATAAAGCCATCACTGACCGCCGCGTTCCCGGCCTCCAGCAACAGTTTGGCCTGCAACGCCACGGCAATGTCCTCGGTCAATTGGCGCGCGCGGTACTGGATGTCCTGGGTGTCCATAAACGCCGACTTAAGCTGCTCGATATGCCGCGCCAGTTGCGTGTGGCCATGCCCGTCCCCGAGTTCGACAAACAGCGCCTCGAGCACGCCCGGCTCTTTCGACAGTGCCCGCAACACGTCCAGGCACTGCACATTGCCGGAACCTTCCCACGTTGAATTAACCGGCGCCTCACGGTACAAGCGCGGCAGGATGCTGTCCTCGACATACCCGGCACCGCCCATGCACTCGGCCGCCTCGTTGATCATTGCTGGCGCGCGCTTGCAGATCCAATACTTGCCCACTGCCGTCACCAGCCGGGCGAATTTGGCTTCCTGCTCGTTATCCAGATGGTCCAGCGCCCGGCCCATGCGCATGCTCAATGCCAGCGACGCCTCGCTTTCCAGGGCCAGGTCAGCCAATACGTTTTGCATCAGCGGCTGCTCACTCAACACACGGCCACCTACCAAGCGGTGCGCACAATGATGACTGGCCTGGGTCAACGCCTGACGCATCAGCGCGCTGGAGCCAACCATGCAGTCGAAGCGGGTCATGGCGACCATTTCGATAATGGTCGGCACGCCACGGCCCTCTTCGCCGATCATCCAGGCCAGCGCGCCACGAAATTCCACTTCGCTGGAGGCGTTGGAGCAGTTGCCGAGTTTGTTTTTCAGGCGCTGGATGTAGAACTCGTTGCGGGTGTCATCCGGGCGGTGCCGGGGCAGCAGGAAACAGGTCAAGCCTTTGTCGGTCTGCGCCAGCGTGAGGAACGCGTCACACATCGGCGCCGAGCAGAACCACTTGTGCCCCACCAGCTCGTAGGCTTGCCCTGGGCCGCCCGCGCCCACCGGATACGCGCGGGTGGTGTTGGCGCGCACGTCGGTGCCACCCTGCTTCTCGGTCATGGCCATGCCGATGGTGGCCCCGGCCTTGTGGGCGATGCCGACATTGCGCGGGTCGTATTCGGTGCTGAGGATTTTCGGCAGCCAGGTCTGCGCCAGATCCGGTTGCAGGCGCAGGGCCGGCACGCAGGCGAAGGTCATGGTCAGCGGGCAACCGGTGCCCGCTTCGGCCTGGCTGTGCAGGTAGGTCATGGCGGCGCGCGCCACGTGGGCGCCGGGTTGCGGGTGCGCCCACGGCAGCGACGGCAGGCCATGTTCGACGGCGGTGCGCATCAGCTCGTGGTACGCCGGATGAAACGCCACCCAGTCGATGCGATGGCCATAACGGTCATGGCTGTTGAACACCGGCTTGTTCTCGTTTGCCAGGAACCCGGCTGCCATCAACGGCCCGCCCGCCAGTGCGCCATACGCATCGATACGCGCATGGGCCCAGCCGGCGCCAAAGCGGCGCGACCAGTCTTGCAGGGGCACGTCAATGCGGTACAGGTTGGTGCCGTCCAGGGACGGTGGCTGATTGGTGACGTCGTGGGTTTCGGCGAACTGATGCAGGTTCATGACGGGCCTCCTGGAAAAAGGCCACGTGCAGTTGAGGCCTGAATTTCAGTTAAGCACCGTCACGGGGCTTAAAAAAGTGGCATACCCGCCTAATGTCCGGCGCTTTCGCCCTCTAACGGGCACAGCAGCCGACGCTCCAGCACCGCCTGCAGCGCTTCAAAACGCACAGGCTTGGCCAGCCGGTCCGTGATGCCAATGCCATGGCAGCGCTCGCGGTCCGTGCCATTGAGGGACGTCGTCAGGGCGATCACCGGCAGTTCGCCACACCCAGGCAGTGCACGGATCTGACAGCACAATGAGAACCCGCCTTCAGGCACGTCCAGCAGCACCGCATCAAACGTTTCACTCTGCAACATCGCCAGCGCAGACGAACCGTTGTCCACGGTTTTCACCCGATAGCCCAGCTTGAGCAGCATGCCACGCACCGTCAACTGGCCGACGCTGTTGTCGTCCACCAGCAGCACCGCGCACTCGTGGGGCGCGCGCTGCGTCAAGGTTTCCTGGGGCGTCGCTTTGGGTTCGGGAGGCACCGGGCTAACCGTCACTTCGAGTTGGAACCGGCTGCCCTTGCGCGGCTCCGAATGATGGGTCAGGCGCCCACCGAGCAGCTCGATCAGCTGTCGGCAGATCGCCAGGCCGATGCCCAGGCCGCCGTATTCGCGGGTGGTCGAGCCGTCGAGCTGGAAGAAGCGCTGATACAGCGTGGCCTCGTCGAGGAAAGCGAAGCCAATACCACTGTCGGTGACGATAAAGCTCAGGCGCAAGCTGCCATCGCTCTGTGGAACCCCCACCACACGCACGCGCACGGCGCCTTCGTGGGTGAACTTGAACGCGTTGTCGAGCAGGCAATCCAGGCACTGGATCAGTTTGTCGGCATCGCCGATCACGCGGTCCGGCAACTCGTCCGCCACGTCGATGGAGAATGCCAGGCCCTTGTTCTGGGCGCCGGTACTGAACTGTTGACGCAAGGTGTCGAGCGCGCCGCGCAGGCTGAACACCTGGGGTTGGGCGGTCAGGCGCCCGGCCTGCAGTTCGGTCAGAGTGAGAATGCCGTTGACCATGCGCATCATGTCCCGCGCCGAGCCGGCGGCGGTTTGCTGGTACTGCGCCAGGTCATCGTCCAGCGGCACGGTTTGCATCAGCTCAAGGGAGCCGATCACGCCGTTCATCGGGGTGCGCAGTTCATGGGTCAGGGTGGCGAGGAATTCGTCTTTCAGACGATTGCTGCGCGCGAGCTGCTGGTTGAGCACTTCGAGTTTCTGGCTGGCGTCGAACAGGATTTGCGCCTGCTGCTCACGCATGCCATTGATGCGGTCCGCCAGGGCCAACGAGAGCAGCGCCACCTCAATCGCAGAACCGAGCTGGCTGGCGTACATGGTGAGGAACATGTTGGGCAAGTAGCCCAACACCATCAGGGTGTTGACCACCCCGCCGAGCAGGAATGCCGACCAGGCGATGATGAAATACCGCGCCATGCGCTGGCCGCAATACCACGCCTTGATCGCGGCAACAAAGATGGTCACGGTAAACACCAGCGCCAGACCGGTAGCCAGGCGCAGGGCCACCGCATAGCTGGTCAGCAGCGCCAGCACCATCACCACCGCGCCGCAGGTCGCCAGCGCCAGCAAGATCCGGTCGAGCCAGCGGCTATGCTGCGCGGTGTGCAGGAAGCTGCGCACAAACAGGCTGCCGAACAGCGCCGCCGACCCGATCAGGAACGGCACCGCCGCATTCGACCACCACGGGTTGTTCGGCCAGAAGTACTCCACGGCCACGCCATTGACCGACAGCTGGTACAGGCCGAACGAGGCGATATAAAGGATGTAATAGAGGTAGCTGGTGTCGCGCACGCTGAGGTAGATAAACAGGTTGTAGACCAGCATCCCCAGCAGTACGCCGTAGATAGCGCCCAGTACATACAGGCGCAGTGGCTGTTCTTCCAGGTAGGCGGTGCCGGCCCAGAGCGTCAACGGCGCCTGGATCGAGCCTTCGCTCTGCAGGCGCAGGTACACGGTTTGCTGCTGGTCGGGCACAAAGTTGAGCTTGAACAGGTAGTTGCTCTGGCGCACTTCACGGCTGGAAAAGGGCAGTGCACTGCCGGTGCGAGTGGTCAGTCGGTAGCCGCCGGTGCCGTCGTTCTGGTACAGGTCCAGGCGGTTCAGCGGCGGGTACGCCAGCTCCAGGAACCAGGTACGCGGCGCGCGCGGGTCAGTGGCGGTGTAATGCAGGTCGACCTTGAGCCAGAACACCGAACGTGAATAGCCGGCATTGAGGGTGGCTTGGTCGTGGGTCTTGAACTGGGCGGCGTAGGCGGGGGAACTGACTTGGGCGATGGTGAGGGCGTCGGTAGGGTCTTCGAGTACTTGCATGACCCGGCCCAGCGGCAGGCTTCGAGTGCTCTGATTGAACTCGACGGCGCCGGCGAGCATTGGCAGCCCGCACAATAATAAGATCAGCAAATAGCGCATAGAGCCCCAGCGTGGCCTGTCCGGTTATGTCAAAAGCCCCCATTCCTTTTGAGAAGACGTATACCGGCGATACAGTAAGTTGTTTGGATCCACTCTAGCATAGCCGCTGGAGGCCATTAGACACCATTGAAATAATTTTTTGAAAGGCTCTAGAACGCGGCTTTCAACGGATTTATGCCGCAACGCTCGATAATGGCTATCAGCCACAATTACACTTGGGCAGCGGCAAAATTCAACCATCGCCAGACAGCCACGCAAAAAGCGTTTGGTGGTAAGCTCGCGCACCATGAATATCTACAGCTCTCGCCCCGTTGTCCTCTGTCTCTCCGGCCATGACCCAAGTGGTGGCGCCGGCCTGCAGGCAGATATCGAAGCCCTGCTCGCCCAAGGCTGTCATGCGGCTCCCGCCGTCACCGCCCTGACCGTGCAGAACACCGTCAATGTCAGCGATTTCCGCGTGCTCGACCGCGAGTGGGTCCTGGCCCAGGCGAATGCCGTGCTCGGCGATTCCGAGGTGGCGGCGGTCAAGCTTGGCATGCTCGGCTCCACCGCGATGGTCGACACCGTGGTCGAACTGCTGCAGGCGCACCCGCACCTGCCGGTGGTGTGCGACCCGGTGCTGCGGGCCGGCGGCGGTGGCAGCCTGGGCAAGGACGAAGTCGGCTACGCCATGCGCGAGCGGCTGCTGCCGTTGTCGCTGATCGCCACGCCCAACTTGCCTGAAGCGCGCATCCTCGCCGAATTGCCTGAGGGCACCGCGGACCAATGCGCCGAGAAGCTGCTGCCGTTTATCAAGCACTTGCTGATCACCGGCGGCCACGGCGACGAGCATGAAGTGCACAATCGCCTGTACAGCCGCGACGGCACGCGCCAGACCTTTACCTGCCAGCGCCTGCCCGGCAGCTATCATGGTTCGGGCTGCACGCTGGCCAGCGCACTGGCTGGTCGCATCGCCCAGGGCGAAAGCCTGGTCAGCGCCGTGCAGTCAGCGCTCAACTACACGTGGCGCACCTTGCGTGACGCCGAACAACTCGGCCAGGGCCAGTTTGTGCCGCGCCGTTTGCCGCTGGATTTCTGCTCTTAAAGCACAAGAGGCCTGCCCGATGAAACTACGTGGCCTGTATGCCATTACCGACAGCCAACTGTTGGCCGGCAAATTTCTCGCCTACGTCGAAGCGGCATTGGACGGCGGTGTAACCCTGCTGCAGTACCGCGACAAAAGCAGCGATGAAGCCCGCCGCCTGCGAGAAGCGGAGAAACTGCGCGAGCTGTGCTCGCGCTACAAGACCCAGCTTATTATCAATGACGACGCCGAACTGGCCGCGCGCCTGGGCGTGGGCGTACACCTGGGCCAAACCGACGGCCCACTGACTCCGGCCCGAGCGTTGCTCGGTTCCAAAGCGATCATCGGCGCCACCTGCCACAGCCAGATCGAATTGGCCGAACAGGCCGCCAAAGAAGGCGCCAGCTACGTCGCCTTCGGCCGCTTCTTCAATTCCAACACCAAGCCCGGCGCACCCGCCGCCACCGTTGAAATGCTGGCCCAGGCCCGCGCGCGCCTGCAGCTGCCGATCTGCGTGATCGGCGGCGTCACCCTGGAAAACGCCGAACCGCTGGTGGCCCACGGTGCCGACCTGCTCGCCGTGGTGCACGGCCTGTTCGGTGCCGACAGCACCCAGGAAGTCACGCGCCGCGCGCGCGCATTCAACGATCTTCTTAAAATTTCAGTTTAGAGAGCCCGACCATGTCCCGTTCCGAAACCCTGTTTGCCAATGCTCAGAAACACATTCCCGGCGGTGTGAACTCCCCCGTGCGTGCGTTCAAGAGCGTGGGCGGCACGCCGTTGTTCTTCAAGCATGCCGAAGGCGCCTACGTCACCGACGAAGATGACAAGCGCTACGTTGACTACGTGGGTTCCTGGGGCCCGATGATCCTCGGCCACAGCCACCCGGACGTGCTCGATGCGGTGCGCCAGCAGTTGCAACACGGCCTGTCCTACGGCGCCCCGACCGCCATGGAAACCGAAATGGCGGACTTGGTGTGCTCGATCGTGCCGTCGATGGAAATGGTGCGCATGGTCAGCTCCGGCACCGAGGCCACCATGAGCGCGATTCGCCTGGCCCGTGGTTTTACCGGCCGCGACAGCATCATCAAGTTCGAAGGCTGCTACCACGGCCACTCCGACAGCCTGCTGGTAAAAGCCGGTTCCGGCGCGCTGACCCAGGGCGTACCAAGCTCGGCCGGTGTACCGGCGGCCTTCGCCAAGCACACCCTGACCCTGCCGTTCAACGACATCGCTGCGGTCGAGCAGATGCTCAGTGAAGTGGGCCAAGAGGTGGCGTGCATCATCGTCGAGCCGGTCGCCGGCAACATGAACTGCGTACCGCCGGCGCCTGGTTTCCTTGAAGGCCTGCGCGAGCAGTGCGACAAGCACGGCGTAGTGCTGATTTTCGACGAAGTCATGACCGGTTTCCGTGTCGCCCTCGGCGGCGCCCAGGCCTACTACGGCGTCACGCCGGACCTGAGCACCTTCGGCAAGATCATTGGCGGCGGCATGCCGGTGGGTTGCTTCGGCGGCAAGCGCGACATCATGCAGCACATCGCGCCACTGGGCCCGGTGTACCAGGCGGGCACCTTGTCCGGTAACCCATTGGCGATGGCGGCCGGCCTGGCCACCTTGCGCCTGATCAGCCGCCCGGGTTTTCACGCCGAGCTGACCGACTACACCACGCGCCTGCTCGATGGCCTGCAACAGCGCGCCGATGCTGCCGGTATCCCGTTCGTCACCACGCAAGCCGGCGGCATGTTCGGCCTGTACTTCAGCGGTGCCGACGATATCGTCACCTTCGATGACGTGATGGGCAGCGATGCCGACCTGTTCAAGCGCTTCTTCCACCTGATGCTGGAAGGCGGCGTTTACCTGGCACCGAGCGCCTTTGAAGCGGGCTTCACCTCGATCGCCCATGGCGATGCAGAGTTGAAATTGACCCTGGATGCTGCCGAGCGTGCCTTCGCGGCCCTGAAATAAGGGGCATATCAAGCTGACGTTGCCTTGGGTGACGTCAGAATTTGCTACTTTGCTTACAGCGCTTTCCTGCATTTTTCGAGAAATCACCTGCAATCCGGCAGATAACTTGCCCACGCAGCAGAAAAACGAGTAAAGACTTTGTAAGCAGAGGCCTGCTTATTTCATAATGCGCGCTTATTGGACCCCCTAGGGTCCGCGCGCCCCGTCAGAGGTAAGTCGATTCCCATGAAACGCACCGGCCGCACCCTGGTTCTGGGCTGCCTGTTGCTCCTTCAGCCGCTGCTGGCACATGCACAAGCACAAGCAGGCGGCAACTCGTTGTTAATCCCAGCGATGGGTCGTTGCACCCTCAATACCCAGCCAGACAGCCAGGCCGAAGCCCTGAGCGCGTGCCAGAAACAGGCCGACGGCGGGGACGCGCAGGCGCAATACGAGTTGGGCGAGTACTACCACGACGACAAAAACCCCGCGCGCGACCTCAACAAAGCCTTGAGCTACTTCGAGAAAGCGTCGTTGCAGGGCCACGCCCAGGCGCAATTTCAGTTGGGCAACATGTTCTTCAAAGGCGAAGGCGTGCCGGCCAACAACGTCCAGGCGTATATCGTGCTGAAAATGGCCGCGGTCAACGGCGCTGAAGACGCGCTGGACACCGCCGACGAAGTCGCCGAGCACATGCAGCGTGATGAGTTGGAAGTGGCAACCCAGGTGCTGGGCCAGATCTTCCGCAATTACTTGCAGGAATTGCAGAGTGCGGATGGGCGTTCGCCGTTCTCGCCATTGCCTTAAATTTTCAGTGCCTTTTTAGGCCCATTCGCGAGCAAGCCCGCTCCCACACTTGACCGAGTTCCAGCGTTGGAACGCGGTCGAATGTGGGGGCGGGCTTGCCTGCGATGGGCACACCTCGGTCTAACGCCCTACTTCTCAGGCATCGGCATCGGAAACGGCATGACATTGCTGGTACCCCGCGCCTCGCTGATCTTCGGCGTGCCCAGGCGCTCGACTTCGTCGATGCGCACAATCGAATGCATCGGCACAAAGCTGCGCACCACGCCTTCAAACTGCGCCTTCAGTTTTTCCTCGCCCGGATCGACGACCAACTGGGTGCGCTCGCCAAAGACGAACTCTTCCACTTCCAGGAAGCCCCACAGATCACTTTGATAGATCTGCTTGGCGTACATTTCGAACACCTGGCCCTGGTTAAGGAAAATCACCTTATAGATTGGAGCTTCACGTTTGGTCATGGTGGGCGAATAACACATCGGGGATAAAAAAGAGGGCGCGAACTATAGCATGGCACCCGATGCACAACGCTAGGAACCAATGGGCATGCCCCCTATAATGCGCGGTTCTTTACCACCAGTTGATGATTCCCATGGCCAAGAAGCTTTACATCGAAACCCACGGTTGCCAGATGAACGAGTACGACAGCTCGCGCATGGTCGATCTGCTGGGCGAACATCAGGCCCTGGAAGTCACCGCCCGCGCCGAAGATGCCGACGTTATCCTGCTCAATACCTGCTCGATTCGTGAGCGCGCCCAGGACCGTGTGTACTCCCAGCTGGGCCGCTGGCGCGAGTTAAAACTGGCCAACCCGGACATGGTGATTGCCGTTGGCGGCTGCGTGGCCAGCCAGGAAGGCGCCGCGATCCGCGACCGCGCGCCCTACGTCGACGTGGTCTTCGGCCCGCAAACCTTGCACCGCCTGCCGGAAATGATCGACGCGGCACGTATCACCAAGCTGCCGCAGGTGGATGTGTCGTTCCCGGAAATCGAAAAATTCGACCACTTGCCCGAGCCGCGCATCGACGGCCCGAGCGCCTATGTGTCGGTGATGGAAGGCTGCAGCAAGTACTGCACCTTCTGCGTGGTGCCCTACACCCGTGGTGAAGAAGTCAGCCGGCCGTTTGATGACGTGCTGGCGGAAATTATCCACCTGGCCGAAAACGGTGTGCGCGAAGTGACCCTGCTGGGCCAAAACGTCAACGGCTATCGCGGCCAGACCCACGATGGTCGCCTGGCCGACCTCGCGGAGTTGATCCGCGTGGTGGCCGCCGTCGATGGCATCGAGCGCATTCGCTACACCACCTCGCACCCGCTGGAGTTCTCCGACAGCCTGATCCAGGCCCACGCCGAAGTGCCGGAGCTGGTCAAACACCTGCACTTGCCGGTGCAATCGGGCTCGGACCGCATTCTGTCGGCAATGAAGCGCAACCACACCGCCCTGGAATACAAATCCAAACTGCGCAAACTGCGCGCGGCGGTGCCGGGTATCTGCATCAGCTCGGACTTCATCGTCGGCTTTCCTGGGGAGACCGAGAAAGATTTCGAGCAGACCATGAAGCTGATCGAAGACGTCGGTTTCGACTTCTCCTACTCGTTCGTCTACAGCCAGCGCCCGGGCACCCCGGCTGCCGACTTGGCGGATGAAACCCCCGAAGCGCTGAAAAAAGAGCGCCTCAATGCTCTGCAACATCGCCTGAACCAGCAAGGTTTCGAAATCAGCCGACAAATGGTCGGCTCGATCCAGCGCATTCTGGTCACCGACTATTCGAAAAAAGACCCGGGCGAGCTGCAAGGCCGTACCGAAAACAACCGCATCGTCAACTTCCGCTGCGACAACCCGACCCTGATCGGCCAGTTTGCCGATGTGCACATTGACGCGGCGCAACCGCACTCGTTGCGCGGGTCGTTGGTTCAGTAACCCACCCATATTGCTGACTGGTAGAGATCAAAATGTGGGAGCCGGCTTGCTCGCGAATGCGGTAGATCAGTTGATACATGGATTAGCTGACCCACCGCATTCGCGAGCAAGCCCGCTCCCACATGGGAACCGTGCTGCACTTGGGCTAGATAAGTGCTTTCGCACGTCGACGGCTGGCGTTATCCTCTCTTTCACCTCAACAGCCAAAGGGCGGCTAAAAGCGACCTTGAACGCACCCATAGAACCTCATCGTTTTCTCCTCGAGCCTTTTGAGGCTCGCCGTTTCGCCAACCTGTGCGGACAGTTCGACGAGCACCTGCGCCTGATCGAACAACGCCTGAGCATCGAGATCCGCAACCGCGGCAATCAGTTCGAGCTTATTGGTGAACCTCAGCACACCACGTCTGCAGAAAACCTGCTCCGCCGCCTCTACCGCGAAACCAAGGGTAGCGAGCTGTCGCCGGAGACCGTGCACCTGTACCTGCAGGAATCTGCCGTGCAAGACCTGGCGAACAACCCGGTTGCCGAAGCCAGCGTCGCCCTGCGTACCAAAAAAGGCATGATTCGCCCACGCGGCTTGAATCAGCAGCGCTACGTCAAAGAAATCCTCGGTAACGACATCAATTTCGGCATCGGCCCCGCCGGTACCGGCAAGACCTATCTGGCCGTGGCCTGTGCGGTGGACGCCCTGGAGCGCGAGCAAGTACGCCGCATTCTGTTGGTGCGCCCGGCGGTCGAGGCCGGCGAAAAGCTTGGCTTCCTGCCCGGCGACCTGGCCCAGAAGATCGACCCGTACCTGCGCCCGCTCTATGACGCGCTGTACGAGATGCTCGGCTTTGAATACGTGGCCAAACTGATCGAGCGCCAGGTGATCGAGATCGCCCCGCTGGCCTACATGCGTGGGCGTACGCTGAACAACAGCTTCATCATCCTCGACGAAAGCCAGAACACCACCGTCGAACAGATGAAGATGTTCCTGACCCGTATCGGTTTCGGCTCAACCGCCGTGATCACCGGTGACGTGACCCAGGTCGACCTGCCCAAGGGCACCAAGTCGGGCCTGGCCCAAGTCATCGAAGTGCTCAAGGACGTGCCGGGCATCAGCTTTACGCATTTCATGCCCAAAGACGTAGTGCGCCACCCGCTGGTGCAGCGCATCGTCGAAGCCTACGAGCGCTTCGACCACAAGGACGACGCACCCGCCAAGGACGTTCGCCGCGATGCTTGAGCTTGACCTGCAGCTGGCCACCGAAGCGCCCGCCCCCAGCGAAGAACAGTTCCGTCGATGGTGCACGCTGGCCCTGCGCCAGCGCACCGCCGACTCGGAGCTGACCATCCGCCTGGTGGACGAGCCCGAAGGCCGCGAACTGAATCACACTTGGCGTCAAAAGGATTACGCGACCAACGTGCTGTCCTTCCCGGCCGACGTGCCGGATGAGTTACTGGACATCCCGCTGCTGGGCGACCTGGTGATCTGTGTCGAGGTGGTGGAACGCGAAGCCAAGGAGCAAGGCAAGGAACTTGAGGCCCATTGGGCCCATCTAGTGATCCACGGCTGCTTGCATCTCTTGGGTTACGACCATATAGACGATGACGAAGCGCTAGAGATGGAAACACTGGAACAAACGTTGCTTGCTGAATTGGGTCACCGCGACCCTTATGCAGACGACGAAATCGAAACTACACCTCACTGAAACAATAAAGGATTTAGAGTAATCGCTATGAGCGAAGACCGATCGAGCAACGGGCAGAAGTCATGGCTGGGTAAATTGACCCAGGCTTTTGCCCACGAGCCGAAAAACCGCCAGGAGCTGCTTGAGCTGCTGCGCGAGGCCCATCAGAACAAGTTGCTGGACAGCGAAGCGCTGGCCATCGTCGAAGGCGCCATCCAGGTGGCTGACCTGCAAGTCCGGGACATCATGGTCCCGCGTTCGCAGATGATCAGCATCAAGGCGACCCAGACCCCTCGGGAATTCCTCCCGGCCGTGATCGACTCGGCGCACTCGCGCTACCCGGTGATCGGTGAAAGCCATGACGACGTCATGGGTGTCCTGCTGGCCAAGGACCTGCTGCCGTTGATCCTCAAGGAGAACGGCGACAACTTCAACATCAAGGACCTGCTGCGTCCGGCCACCTTCGTGCCTGAATCCAAGCGCCTGAATGTGCTGTTGCGTGAATTTCGCGCCAACCACAATCACATGGCCATCGTGATCGACGAATACGGTGGCGTGGCTGGTCTGGTGACCATCGAAGACGTGCTGGAACAGATCGTCGGCGACATCGAAGACGAGCACGACGTCGAAGAAGACAGCTACATCAAGCCGCTGCCCAGCGGTGATTTCTTGGTCAAGGCGCTCACGCCGATCGAGAACTTCAACGAGTTCTTCGACAGCGAATTCTCCGACGACGAGTTCGACACCGTCGGCGGCCTGGTAATGAGCGCGTTCGGGCATCTGCCCAAACGTAACGAGACCACCGAGATCGGCGCCTATCGCTTCCGCATCCTGAATGCCGACAGCCGCCGCATCCATCTGATTCGCCTGACACCTATTGCCCGCTAAGGATTGATATGCGCCGTCTGACCCGCCCCGGCTGGCCCGGTAACTTGCTGGCCGTGGTGGCCGGCGCCATCACCACCCTGGCGCTGGCGCCGTTCGATCTGTGGCCGTTTGCACTGCTGGCGATCGGGTTGTTCTATATCGGCCTGCGCGAGCTGACGCCACGTCAGGCCTTGGGCCGTGGCTGGTGCTTCGGCTTCGGCCTGTTTGGCGCCGGCACCAGCTGGATCTACTACAGCATTCACCATTTCGGCGGCGCTTCGGTGCTGCTGGCTGGCTTTTTGATGCTGCTGTTTACCGCCGCCATCGCCTGGTTTTTCGCCCTGCCCGCCTGGCTGTGGGCGCGCTGGCTGCGCCGTAATGAAGCGCCGTTGGCCGACGCGCTGACGTTTGCTGCGTTGTGGGTCGGCCAGGAGGCGTTTCGCGGCTGGTTCCTCACCGGTTTCCCCTGGCTCTACTCTGGCTACAGTCAACTCGACGGCCCACTTACCGGCCTCGCGCCGCTGGGCGGGATGTGGCTGATTTCCTTCGCGCTGGCACTGACCGCTGCGGTGCTGTGCAACCTGCCACGCCTGCTGGCGAGCAAGCGCAACGGGTTCATCGGCGCAGGCCTGATTCTGCTGGTTGCCCCCTGGGCCATAGGCCTGGCGCTCAAGCACCACGCCTGGACCGCGCCCTCGGGCGCGCCCCTGACGGTGGCAGCGATCCAGGGCAACGTCGAACAAAGCATGAAGTGGGACCCGGAGCAGCTCAATGCGCAGTTGGCGCTGTACCGCGACATGAGCTTCAGCTCCAAGCGCGTCGACCTGTTGGTGTGGCCGGAAACCGCCGTGCCGGTGCTCAAGGATTCCGTCGAAGGCTATCTGGGCATGATGGGCAAGTTTGCTGCAGACCGGCACACGGCGCTGATCACCGGCGTGCCGATCCGCCAGGAAGTGCACCACCAGAAGCGTTTCTTCAATGGCATCACCGTGGTCGGTGAAGGCGAAGGCACCTACCTTAAGCAGAAGCTGGTGCCGTTTGGTGAATACGTGCCGCTGCAAGACATGCTGCGCGGGCTGATTGCGTTCTTCGACCTGCCGATGTCGGACTTTGCGCGCGGCCCGGCTGACCAGGCGATGCTGCAGGCCAAGGGTTATCAGATTGCGCCCTTCATTTGCTATGAAGTGGTGTACCCGGAATTTGCCGCCGGCCTGTCGGCCCAGAGCGACCTGTTGCTGACCATCAGTAATGACACCTGGTTTGGCCGCTCCATCGGCCCGCTGCAACACCTGCAAATGGCGCAGATGCGCGCATTGGAGGCTGGCCGCTGGATGATTCGGGCGACCAACAACGGCGTCACCGGCCTGATCAACCCGTTCGGGCAGATCACCGCGCAGATCCCGCAGTTCGAGCGCGGGATCCTGTACGGCGAAGTGGTGCCGATGCATAACCTCACGCCGTACCTGCAATGGCGCTCATGGCCGTTGATCATCGTCTGCCTGGGGCTGTTTGGCTGGGCGTTGCTGGCGGGCCGGATGTCCAAGACGGTCTGACAGACAAACCCAAAATCAATGTGGGAGCGGGCTTGTGCGGGAGCGGGCTTGCTCGCGAACAGGGTGCATCAGCTAACGAACAGGCTGACTGACGCACCGCTTCGCGAGCAAGCCCGCTCCCACATAAGCCCACCGCACCGTTGATTCTCGGTGTTATCGATAAAACACCCGATACCCCACCTGCCCCACCGCCTCATTGATCAACTGCCCGCTGCGCCACACCGATACAAACTCGGGCATCCAGCCGCCGAGTGGCCGGGCATTGTCCACGCCCAAGAAACCCACCGGCCCCGGCACCACGGTGAAGCCGGCCTTCTCAAAACTCCACACCGCGCGCGGCATGTGCCAGGCCTGGGTCACCACCACCACGCGCTTGATGCCTTGGGGCAGCAGTATCTCGGCGCTCATCTGCGCGTTTTCCCAGGTGGTGCGGCTGCGTTCTTCCTTCCAGCGCACCGTCACGCCGAAGTCATCCTGCATCGACACGGCCATCAACTGCGCCTCACTGGGCGGCGTGCCGTAGTGCAAGCCGCCGCTGGTCAATACCGGCAACCCGGAGGCCTTGGCCAGTCGCGCGGCATACCGCTGGCGCTCAAGACCGATGCCGGTGGGCTGATCACTGCCCCAGGCCGGATCACCGCGTTCGCGCCCAGAGCCCAGCACCACAATGGCATCGGCGCGCTGCGCCAATGTTGCCCACGCGTCACGCGCCAATGGTGGCTCGGTTTCCAGCGCATGCGCGCCCCATTGCACCATCACCGGCAGGCTGATCAGCCACATCCCGCCCAACCCCACTACAAAGCAAAACCCGGCCAGGCGCGGGCGGCTTTTACGAAACCACCAGGCAAACACCAGCAACAGCAAAAAAATGCCGGGCGGCAAGAGCAATTGTTTAATGAAATAACGAAAAGGCATCGGGCATCTCCAAAGATGCCCGAAGCCTAGATGCAACGGGATTTAGCGACAATCTTTACCAACACATTTCGAGAAGGTCACTGGATAACGCGATGTTTCACCGAACGGCCCGAAGCTTTTCGGGGCCGCGACCGGCCGCCACATCCTTCAGCCAGACCACCTTGGCCGAACGTGATGGCGCCTGGGCTGGCGGGGAAGCCTGCCCTTGAGAGGCACGGTGGTGATTCAATTCCAGGTAAACCTTGATCAATTCAAGCTCAGCCTGGCTCAAGCCTCGCAACTCCAATTCCAGAGGCCGTTCATCACGCAATCGGCCTGCGGTTCTGGCGGCATCCAATGCCCGACCCAAACGGTCGATCAGTCCTTGGTACAACTGCGGTTTCGTTAAAGTTCGCTGCGATTCAACCATCCCCTCACCTCATTGAAGATAAGACTCACTCCCCAATAAACAGCGTAGTCCCCATGGCTGCGCCTGCCCGGCGCCGCGACAGACGGCCCTGCCTGCGCAATCAGGGTTTCCCTCGATAGAGTGGGGTCATGTATGCTACGGCGCTTCCTGTAACTCCACTTCCCGCAGGGTTTGGGCACGGACGCGCCGCTTTTTGGTGTCGATCAACCTGAACGTTGCACCGAAGAGGATTAGGCCACCCCTATTCAGTTCAAAAGTAGCCATGCACGAACAATATCAGCCCCGTGAAATAGAAAATGCCGCCCAAACCTTCTGGGACGAGCAAAAGTCCTTTGAAGTCAGTGAACAGCCAGGCAAGGAGACTTACTACTGCCTATCGATGTTCCCTTACCCCAGCGGCAAGCTACACATGGGGCACGTGCGTAACTACACCATCGGCGACGTGATTTCGCGCTACCAGCGCATGCTCGGCAAGAACGTCCTGCAACCCATGGGTTGGGACGCCTTCGGCATGCCGGCGGAAAACGCCGCGATGAAAAACAACGTGGCGCCCGCCAAGTGGACCTACGAAAACATCGCCTACATGAAGACCCAGCTGCGCAGCCTGGGCCTGGCGGTGGACTGGTCGCGCGAGGTCACCACCTGCAAGCCCGATTACTACCGCTGGGAACAATGGCTGTTCACCCGCCTGTTCGAAAAAGGTGTGATCTACAAGAAAAGCGGCACCGTGAACTGGGACCCGATCGACCAGACCGTTCTGGCCAACGAACAGGTCATCGACGGTCGCGGCTGGCGCTCCGGCGCGCTGATCGAAAAGCGCGAAATCCCGATGTACTACTTCAAGATCACCGCCTATGCAGATGAACTCTTGTCGAGCCTCGACGACCTGCCGGGCTGGCCCGAACAGGTCAAGACCATGCAGCGCAACTGGATCGGCAAATCCAAGGGCATGGAAGTGCAGTTCCCGTACAACGTCGATTCCATTGGCGTTACCGGCGCACTGAAAGTCTTCACCACCCGCCCGGACACCCTGATGGGCGCGACCTACGTCGCCGTGGCCGCAGAACACCCGCTGGCCACCCAGGCCGCGCAGAACAACCCAGAGCTTTCGGCCTTCATCACCGAATGCAAAGGCGGTAGCGTGGCCGAAGCCGACGTCGCCACCCAGGAGAAAAAAGGCCTGCCAACCGGCCTGTTCGTCGAGCACCCGCTGACCGGTGAAAAACTGCCGGTGTGGGTCGCCAACTACGTGCTGATGCACTACGGCGATGGCGCAGTAATGGCCGTGCCGGCTCACGACGAGCGCGATTTCGAATTTGCCACCAAGTACGGCCTGCCGATCAAATCGGTCGTGCGTACCAGCTCGGGCGATACCAACCCGGCCCCGTGGCAAGACGCTTACGGTGAGCACGGCGAACTGATCAACTCCGGCGAGTTCGACGGCCTGGATTTCCAGGGTGCCTTCGACGCCATTGAAGTGGCACTGATCAAGAAAAACCTCGGTGCCTCGCGCACCCAGTTCCGCCTGCGCGACTGGGGCATCAGCCGCCAGCGCTACTGGGGCTGCCCGATTCCCATCATCCACTGCCAAACATGCGGTGACGTGCCGGTGCCGGAAGACCAGTTACCGGTGGTACTGCCCGAAGACGTGGTACCCGATGGCGCCGGTTCGCCATTGGCGCGCATGCCCGAATTCTACGAGTGCGCCTGCCCGAAATGCGGTGCACCGGCCAAGCGTGAAACCGACACCATGGACACCTTCGTCGAGTCCTCGTGGTACTACGCTCGCTACGCCTCGCCGCACTATGAAGGCGGTCTGGTGGAAAAATCCGCGGCCGACCACTGGTTGCCGGTGGATCAGTACATCGGCGGCATCGAACACGCAATTCTTCACCTGCTGTACGCGCGTTTCTTCCACAAGCTGATGCGCGACGAAGGCCTGGTCAGCTCCGACGAGCCGTTCAAGAACCTGCTGACCCAAGGCATGGTGATCGCCGACACTTACTATCGCCGCGAAGCCAATGGCGCCTACACCTGGTTCAATCCGGCGGACGTAGAGCTTGAGCGTGACAGCAAGGCCAAGGTGATCAGCGCCAAGCTGAAGTCCGACGGCCTGCCGGTGGAAATCGGCGGCACCGAGAAGATGGCCAAGTCCAAGAACAACGGCGTCGACCCACAGTCGATGATCGATCAGTTCGGCGCCGACACCTGCCGCCTGTTCATGATGTTCGCCTCGCCGCCCGACATGAGCGCCGAATGGTCCGACTCCGGCGTCGAAGGCTCGCACCGTTTCCTCAAGCGCGTCTGGCGCCTGGCGCACACCCATGTCAGCCAGGGCCTGCCGGGCAAGCTGGACGTGGCGTCCTTGAGCGATGAACAGAAAGCCATTCGCCGCAGCACTCACCTGGCCATCCGCCAGGCCAGCCAAGACGTGGGCCAGAACCACAAATTCAACACCGCCATCGCTCAGGTGATGACGCTGATGAACGTGCTGGAAAAAGCACCACAGGCGACCGAACAGGACCGCGCGCTGGTACAGGAAGGCCTGGAAGCGGTCGTCCTGTTGCTGGCTCCGATCACGCCGCACATCAGCCATGATCTGTGGAGCCGCTTGGGCCACAGTGGCGCGGTGATCGACGCCGGTTGGCCGGTACAGGATGACAGCGCGCTGGTACAGGACACGCTGCAGCTGGTAATCCAGGTCAACGGCAAACTGCGCGGCCAGATCGATATGCCAGCCAGCGCCAGCCGTGAAGACGTCGAGGCGGCTGCACGGGTCAACGAGAACGTGCTGCGCTTTACCGAAGGCCTGACGATCCGCAAAGTGATCGTAGTGCCTGGCAAACTGGTCAACATCGTCGCCAGCTAATCGGATCGGGCGCAGGGCTTGGGCCCTGCGCCGAACCAAACCTTTAAGGCCTCGATAAGGCCCACATGGTTTCAAGGGGAGCAACAAAATGATCAAACGCAATTTGCTGGTGATGGGCCTCGCTGTGCTGCTGAGCGCTTGCGGCTTCCAGCTGCGCGGTACCGGCACCAATGAACTGAGCATCAAGGAACTGGACGTCAGCGCCCGCAACGCCTATGGCGACACCGTGGTTCAGCTGCGCCAGACCCTGGAAAACAGCGGTGTGCGCCTCTACACCGGTGCAACCTACAAACTGGTCCTGGTGGACGAGCAGGAATCCCAGCGTAGCCTGAGCTACGCCAGCGCCGGCCGCGCGTCGGACGTTGAGCTCAATACGGCCGTCAACTACGAAGTACAAGGCCGTGACCACCTGCCATTGATGGCTGACAAGCTCGAAGTCCAGAAAGTGGTGAGCCACGACGGCAACAACCTGGTGGGTTCGGACTCGGAGATCATTCAGGTTCGCAAGGAAATGCGTCGTGAGCTGATCCAGCGCCTGATGGTACGCCTGCAACAGCTGACGCCGGAAAAACTGGCCGCTCTGCAGCAAACCGCCGACAACAAGGCCAAGGCTGACGCCGACGCCCTGAAAGCCGCAAAAGAATACGAAGACAACACGCCGAAACAATCGCCTGTTGAAGTCCCTGTCGAGTAAGCCAGACGGGGCGCCCCTGGCGCCCCGTTTGCCCCGCCTATGAAGCTCGCCCCCGCCCAACTCGCCAAACACCTGCAAGGTGGCCTCGCACCTGTCTACATCGTCAGCGGTGATGACCCGCTGTTGTGCCAGGAAGCGGCAGACGCTATTCGCAGCGCCGCGCGGCAGCAGGGTTTCGACGAACGCCAGGTTTTCAGCGCCGACGCCAGTTTCGACTGGGGCACGCTGCTGCAAGCCGGTGCGAGCATGTCGCTGTTCGCCGAAAAACGCCTGTTGGAATTGCGTTTGCCCTCGGGCAAACCCGGCGACAAGGGCGCGGCGGCCTTGATGGAATACTGCTCGCGTCCCGCTGAAGACACAGTGCTGCTGATCAGCTTGCCCAAGCTCGACGGCAGTGCGCAGAAAACCAAATGGGGCAAGGCGCTGGTAGAGGGACCACAGACCCAGTTCATCCAGATCTGGCCAGTGGACAGCAACCAGTTGCCGCAGTGGATTCGTCAGCGCCTGTCCCAGTCGGGGCTGTCAGCGACGCAAGACGCTGTTGAACTGATCGCCGCCCGGGTCGAAGGCAACTTGCTTGCCGCCGCCCAGGAGATCGAAAAGCTCAAGTTGATGGCCGAAGACGGTCAGATCACCGTCGAAACCGTGCAAGGCGCAGTGGCCGACAGTGCTCGCTTTGACGTGTTCGGGCTGGTGGACGCGATTCTTAATGGTGAACCTGCCCACGCCTTGCGCATGCTCGAAGGGCTGCGCGGCGAAGGCGTGGAACCCCCGGTGATTCTATGGGCCCTGGCCCGTGAGTTGCGGGTGCTGGCCAATATTTCGCTGCAATACAGCCAGGGCACTCCGCTGGACAAATGCTTCAGCCAGGCGCGGCCACCGGTCTGGGACAAACGCAAACCCCTGATGAGCAAAGCCCTGCAACGGCACTCGGCGCAACGCTGGGCACAGCTGCTACTTGAAGCGCAGCGCATCGATGCGCAAATCAAGGGTCAGGCGGCGGGTTCGCCGTGGATGAGCCTGAGCCGTTTGTCACTTTTGATGTCTGGTCAGCGCCTGTCGTTACCGGCTGAATAACACCCCGAAAAAAACTCCACAATCCGAATGTGGGAGCGGGCTTGCTCGCGAACACGGTGTATCAGTTTATAGATCGGGCGACTGGCCCACCGCCTTCGCGAGCAAGCCCGCTCCCGAATTTTGATCGTGCATACTTCCTACACCGCGCCGGGCTTTACAGCGGCGTCACTTCGGCAGATGATTTGCACCGCTTCATCCCACCGACAGAGAGTATCGACATGAGCAAAAAGCCATCCAAGCATGGCCCCAACAAGGCCAAATCCATCATCGCCCAGCCACTGTTCCGCAGCCGTCAGGAACGCGCCGGCAAGGGCAAAGGCAGCTACCGCCGCGAAGCCTTCCAGTCTAATAGCTGGGAGGCTTCTTACTTTCTGGCTGCCTGAAGGCAAGCGCCCCTCCGGCATGATAAGGTCTGTACCTGATTTGTAATCCCTGGACCTGTGCATGCCCTCTAGTCTTTCCCGTCGTTGGCACCTTCGCCAATTGATCGCTGCCTCCAGCCTCATTCTGCTTGTCGCCTGCGCGGAAAAACCCACCGCCGCAGACGCGCAACCCCTGCCAAAACTGCAGACTGTGCCGGCCGTCGCGCCCGCCGTCGTTGCGCCGTTGGCCGTGGACAACCTCGATATCCAACCGACCCAGACCTTCTCCGAATGGCAAGCGGCCTTTCGCGTGGACGCCCTGAAAGCCGGGATCACGCCCGCGGTGTTCGACAACGCCTTTGCCGGCGTCACCCCCGACATGGCGGTGATTCGCGCTGACCGCAGCCAACCGGAATTTTCCCGCCCGGTTTGGGAATACCTCGACGGCGCCCTCTCGCCGGTGCGCGTACGCAATGGCCAAGCCTTGCTGATCAAGTACGCCGACATCCTGCAAAGCATCGAACAACGCTATGGCGTCGACCGCCAGGCGCTGGTTTCGGTGTGGGGCATGGAAAGCAATTTTGGCCAGTTCCAGGGCAATAATTCGGTGATCCGTTCCCTGGCAACCCTGGCCTACGAAGGCCGTCGCCCGGCGTTCGCCCAGGCGCAACTGCTGGCGGCGCTGCAGATCATCCAGCATGGCGACATCCAGGCCGACCAGATGAAAGGCTCCTGGGCCGGCGCGATGGGCCAGACGCAATTTATCCCGACTACCTATAACACCCACGCCGTCGACTTCGACGGTGACGGTCGCCGTGACATCTGGAACAGCCCGGCCGACGCCCTCGCCTCCACGGCGCACTACCTGCAAAGCTCTGGCTGGCAAAAAGGCCAGCCGTGGGGCTTTGAGGTGCAACAGCTGCCGGCCAACTTTGATTACGCCCTGGCAGACGGCGGCGTGCGCAAGACCGTCGCCGAGTGGCTGAAACTCGGTATCCAGCTGCCACCTGGCGCGAGCATGCCGCCCAACGTCGACCAACTGTCCGCCGCTTTGTTGCTGCCGGCAGGCTACCGTGGCCCCGCTTTCCTGGTGCTGGACAACTTCCGCGCGATCCTCAAGTACAACAACTCGTCGTCCTACGCGCTGGCGGTTGGCCTGCTGTCGGAACGGTTTGGTGGCGGTGGGGTGATTCGTGGCGATTGGCCCAAAGATGAGCTGCCACTGAGCCGCTCCCAGCGCATCGATTTGCAGACAGTGCTGAGCGCCAAAGGGTATGACGCGGGCAATGCAGACGGCATCATCGGCGCCAACACGCGCAAGGCGATCCGCGCGGCGCAGCAGTCGCTGGGTTGGCCGGCGGACGGGTATCCGACGGTGAAACTGCTGGAGTCGTTGCAGGGCCAGTAGGTCGGCGTATGGCGACTATTGCCTTCGCGAGCAAGCCCGCTCCCACATTTGACCGAGTTCCAAGCTTGGAATGTCGTTGAATGTGGGAGCGGGCTTGCTTGCGAAGACGGCATCACAGGCGACAATTATTTCAAAACTACATCCTGCTCCAACACCAGCCGCTGCCCCCCCGCATCCAGCCGCACCAACGCGCCCATCGGCAGCGTCAGATTCGGATCGCAGTGCCCACTGCGCCAGCCGGACAACACCGGAATGCACAACGGTGCGAAGGTCTGCTTCAGCAGTCGCTCCAGCGCTGCTTTATCCACACCCGCCACGTCGCCCACCAGCACACCGGCAATTTGTTCCAGCTTGCCGGCCAGGCGCAGGTGAGTCAGCAGGCGGTCGATACGGTAGATCGGCTCGTTGACGTCTTCGATCAGCAAAATGATGCCCTCGGCATCAATCTCATAGGCCGTGCCCATGACTGCGGCGATCATCGACAGGTTGCCGCCCAGCAAGCGTCCACAGGCAATACCGGGCTCAAGGGTGGTCAATGGGTAGGCCACCGGGTGCGCCACGACACTGCCGGCGCCAAGCTGGCCGCGCAGCATGCTGAACAGCGATGACTCCGTGGGCTGTTGTTTGTCGCCCAGCAAATCGGCATTGAGCATTGGCCCGTGAAAAGTCACGAAGCCGGCGTAGCGGCTGATCGCCAGGTGCAACGCGGTGATGTCGCTGTAACCCACGAACGGCTTGGGGTTGGCGCGCAGCAGGTCGTAATCCAGGCGATCCAGCAAGCGTGGCGTACCGTAGCCGCCGCGCAGGCAGAAGATGGCATCGATTTCGGGGTCGGCGAAGGCAGCGTGAAGGTCACGCAGGCGCACGTCATCGCTGCCTGCGAGGTAACCGTCGCGTTCGTATACACCAGGGAAAATCCGCAGCTCATGGCCACGGGCCCGCATCCATTGCCCGGCTTTTTCAACGTCGAGGGCAGCAGGGCCGGCGGGGGCGATCAGGCCGATGATGCCTTCGGGGCGAAGTGCAGGTACGGCGGCTGCCAGTTCAGTGCTCATCCATAAGTCTCCCATCTATGACGCAGAACGAAATGTGGGAGCGGGCTTGCTCGCGAAGGTGGGGTGTCAGTCAACACATCAGGTGACTGAAACACCGCCTTCGCAAGCAAGCCCGCTCCCACACAAGCCACGCCCAAATTACTCCAGGTTAGGCTCAGGAAACCAGGCTAGCCTTGACCAGCTTGGCCTGCTCGTCAGCGTGGTACGAGGAACGCACCAGCGGGCCGGACGCCACGTTCTTGAAGCCCATTTTGTAACCTTCCTCGGCGAACCAGGCGAAGGTGTCCGGGTGCACAAAACGCTGCACCGGCAAGTGGCTGCGCGACGGCTGCAGGTACTGGCCGAGGGTCAACATGTCGATGTCGTGTTCGCGCATGCGCTTCATGACTTCGATCACTTCTTCGTCGGTCTCGCCCAAGCCCAGCATCAGGCCGGATTTGGTCGGGATGTGCGGCATCATCTGCTTGAACTTCTGCAGCAGGGTCAGCGACCACTGGTAGTCCGAGCCTGGACGCGCAGCCTTGTACAGGCGTGGCACGGTTTCCAGGTTGTGGTTGAACACATCCGGTGGCTCGGCCGCGGTGATTTCCAGCGCGACGTCCATACGGCCACGGTAGTCCGGCACCAGGGTTTCGAGCATCACGTTCGGCGACAACTTGCGGATCTCGCGAATGCAGTCGGCAAAGTGCTGGGCACCGCCGTCACGCAGGTCATCGCGGTCTACCGAGGTGATGACCACGTATTTGAGTTTGAGGTCGGCGATGGCGATGGCCAGGCTTTCCGGCTCGTTGACGTCCAGAGGCTTCGGCCGGCCGTGGCCAACGTCGCAGAACGGGCAACGACGGGTGCAGATGTCACCCATGATCATGAAGGTGGCGGTGCCGCCGGAGAAGCATTCGCCCAGGTTCGGGCAGGACGCCTCTTCGCACACGCTGTGCAGCTTGTGTTTGCGCAGCAGGGCCTTGATACGGTCGACTTCCGGCGAAACCGGGATGCGCACGCGGATCCAGTCAGGTTTTTTCGGCAGTTCGGTGGTCGGGATGATCTTGACCGGGATGCGTGCAACCTTCTCGGCGCCGCGCAGCTTGACGCCGGCTTCCACCTTGGCACGCGGGGCCGGACGCTCGGTGATGTCCAGCGTCGGGATCATGGTTTGCACTGCATCAGTAGTCATAATCAGTCGATTCCGCCCGTAAGGGTCGTCTGCTCAGCATAGTCGAGGTGTTTGACGAGCTGCGCACGCAGCCGGGCACTTACCTCGGCAAATTTAATCGGTGTGGCGTGGTCGCTCAGTTGGGTCATCGCCAACCCTGCGTAACCGCACGGGTTGATGCGCCCGAACGGCGCCAGGTCCATGTCCACGTTCAGGGCCAGGCCATGAAAGGAACAACCGTGGCGAATCCGTAAACCGAGGGAGGCGATTTTCGCGCCGTCCACATACACACCGGGTGCATCGGGCTTGGCCGCGGCGCTCACGCCGTAACTGGCCAACAGCTCGATCAGGCAAGCTTCCATGCGGCTCACCAGGTCACGTACGCCAAAACCCAGCTTGCGCACGTCCAGCAAGAGATAAGCAACAAGCTGACCCGGCCCATGGTAAGTCACTTGACCACCTCGGTCGACCTGCACCACCGGAATATCCCCCGGCAGCAGCAGATGCTCGGCCTTGCCAGCCTGGCCCTGGGTGAATACCGGCGGGTGTTCCACCAGCCAGATTTCATCCGGGGCCGAGCTGCCGCGCTCGTTGGTGAAGCGCTGCATGGCATGCCAGACCGGCTCGTAGGCCATCTGGCCGAGCTCGCGAAAGCCCAGGACCTGAGACATCACAGCACCATGTGCACGAAGCCGGTGGCCCGCAGTTCGCTGTTGATGTCGTAGAGCTGGTCTTGACCGGTCGCAACGATGTGCAACTGGATCGTGGTGTACTTACCGTTGGAGCTCAATCGCTCGTCCACACGGTTGTCGTTGATCGTCGCGTGTTTACGCACGATCTCCAGAATCTTGTCTTTGTTGCCCACACCTGTATCGCTGATCACCTTGACGGGATAGTCCACGTTAGGGAATTCGATCTTTGGCGCCTTTACTTCTACTTCTTTATCGGTCATGGCGTAACGGCCTCGTAAGCGTAAGCCGTGGCGACGGGCAAAGCCCCACGTCAGGTCGACGCGGGGCTTTGCAGGTGCACACTTATCAGTTGAACAAGCTGTAGAAGAATAGACGGATGCTATCCCACACGCGGCGGAAGATACCACCTTCGTCGACGGCGTCCAGCGCGATCAGGTCGGCGCTGTGCACCACCTTGTCGTCCAGCTTCACTTCGACTTTACCGATAACGTCACCCTTGGCGATTGGCGCAACCAATTGCGGGTTCATGGTCATGCTGGCAGCGAGCTTTTTCAGCTGGCCTTTAGGCATGGTCAACGTCAGGTCGTCAGCCAGGCCGGCTTTGACTTGGTGGGTAGCGCCTTTCCATACCGGGGCTTGAGCCAGCTCAGCACCCTTCTGGTAGAAGGTCTGGGTTTCGAAGAAGCGGAAACCGTAGGTCAGCAGCTTTTGCGTCTCGGCCGCACGGGCCTGCTCGCTGTTAGTGCCGAAGACCACGGCGATCAGGCGCTGGCCGTCACGTACAGCGGACGACACCATGCAGTAGCCGGCTTCGTCGGTGTGGCCGGTTTTCAGGCCATCGACAGTCTTGTCGCGCCACAGCAGCAGGTTGCGGTTAGGCTGCTTGATGTTGTTCCAGAAGAATTCCTTCTGGGAGTAGATCGCGTAGTGCACCGGGTCGACGCGGATGATCGCGCGGGCCAGCAGCGCCATGTCGTGAGCCGACGAGTAGTGCTCCGGGTTCGGCAGACCGGTCGGGTTCATGAAGTGGCTGTTGGTCATGCCCAGGTCGCCGGCCGTCTTGTTCATCATGTCGGCAAATGCGTCTTCGCTGCCGGCGATGTGCTCGGACAGGGCCACGCTGGCGTCGTTACCGGACTGGATGATGATGCCGTGCAGCAGGTCGCTGACAGTCACCTGCGAACCGACCTTGATGAACATCCGCGAACCGCCGGTACGCCAGGCGTTTTCGCTGACGGTGACCGGGTCGTTTTCGCCGATCTGGCCGCGACGGATTTCCAGGGTCGCGATGTACGCCGTCATCAGCTTGGTCAGGCTCGCCGGTGGCAGGCGCTGGTCACCGTTGTTCTCGACCAGCACGTTGCCGCTGGCGGCATCCATGAGGACCCAGGCCTTGGCGGCCAGTTGCGGGGAAGCCGGCACCATTTCAACCGCCCAGGCGGCCGGGGTGATGATCAGCGAAAGAAGCAGGCACGTGCGTTTGGCTAAGGTGGTGATGTTCATCCGTCTCTCGAAATTGCTTATGGAAACTTGCCCTCGCGGGCAAAACTATTCAGACAGCCCGCTGCCAGACTGTCACGTGTTCGGTTGCCCGCTCACCCCTTGCCCCTGGGTTTTTATTGTTCAACGAGCCAACAACCAGGGCCCAGACCCGCGCACGCGTCTGAGCCATCAATCTTTCTTATTCGGCGGTGACCACGCTGGGTTGCCCCAGGTTGGCCAGGCGCACGCTGTTTTGAACTTGCGCCACTTCACTTGGCGAACCAATTGGCCCCATGCGCACACGGTGCAGAGTCTGCTGGTTACGCACGATGGAGCTGATGAAAACCGGCGCATTGACCATGCTGCTGAGCTTGGACCTTAACAGTTCTGCCGCATCCGGGTTGGCGAAAGCGCCGACCTGCAGGTACTGACCGCCCACCGTGGAAGCGCCCGGTGCTGCGTGCGGCACGACCACCGTGTCCGGCGCGTGCTGCGCCGGTGGCGGTGTCCACTGTTCGATCTTGCCGGTTGACGCGGTCACTTGCGGCTGCGGCGTTTGTGGCTCATTGAGCATCAACGGTGCCGGTTTACCACGCTGGGCCCAGTACTGCGCCGGGTCGATGCCTTCGACTTTCACGCGCGCGGTGCCGATTTCGGCATAACCGAGTTTCTTCGCGGCGGCGTAGGACAAGTCGATGATCCGGTCCGAATAGAACGGCCCACGGTCGTTGACCCGCAGGATCACCGTGCGGTTGTTGTCCAGGTTGGTCACGCGTACGTAGCTGGGCAGCGGCAGGGTCTTGTGGGCCGCGCTCATGCCGTACAGGTCATACACTTCGCCGTTGGCGGTGTTCTGGCCATGGAACTTGGTGCCGTACCAGGACGCCGTGCCCGATTGGACGTAGGTCTTGGAATCCTGCAGCGGGAAGTAATTCTTGCCCAACACGGTATACGGGTTGGCCTTGTAAGGCCCGGTGTGCAGGGTCGGCGTGGCATCCGGGATTTTCGATACGTCGACATCCCACCACGGCGCGCCGTCTTTGTGCGCGCGGTTGATGTCCAGGCCCGGCTGGGCGCGAACGATACCGCCACCGCCCTTCTGCGCCGGCGCGCGGCTTGTGGTGGTGGTAGAAGAACAACTGACAACCAGCAAGGACAACGCGGCAAACGCCACCAGCTTGAGCGGTTTATTGAACGGCGATGCCCGCATTACTTGTTGCCCCGTGCTTGGACCAGCATGTCTGACAGCTGATGCACGGCCATGGCGTACATCACACTGCGGTTATAACGCGTGATTGCGTAAAAATTCTTCAGGCCCATCCAGTATTCCGGGCCGTTTTCGCCTTCCAGGCGGAACGCCGTCACCGGCATATCATCGCGTGGCGCATTCTGACTCGACCAGCCCAGGGCTCGCAACTCCCCGACGGTCTTGACCGGTTCGATTCCCTGGGTCAAACCTTCGTCGGCGCGCTCGCCGGTGACATCGGCACGGATCACCACCGGCTCGCCGGACACCCAGCCATGGCGCTTGAAGTAGCTGGCCACGCTGCCAATGGCGTCATCCGGATTGCTCCAGATATTGATGTGGCCGTCGCCGTCGAAATCCACGGCGTATGCACGAAAGCTGCTCGGCATGAACTGCGGCAAGCCCATCGCACCGGCATAGGAGCCCTTGAGGGTCAGCGGGTCGACCTGCTCTTCGCGGGCCAGCAGCAGGAATTCGCGCAGCTCCTTGCGGAAGAACTCGGCGCGCGGCGGGTAATCGAAGCCCAGGGTCGACAAGGCGTCGATCACCCGGTAACTGCCGGTATTGCGCCCGTAAAAGGTTTCAATGCCGATGATCGCGACGATGACCTGGGCCGGCACGCCGTACTCCTGCTCGGCGCGGGCCAGCGCGGCTTCGTGCTGGCGCCAGAAGTCCACACCCCGCGCCACGCGGGCGTCGGTGAGGAACATCGGGCGGTATTCTTTCCACTGTTTCACGCGCTCGGCGGGACGCGAGATCGCATCGAGGATCGCCTGCTTGCGCTGGACTTCGCGGAACACGCCCATCAGCTGTTCACCGGCGAAACCGTAGTCGCGGGTCATTTCACCGACAAATTCGGCGACCTGGGGTGAGCCATCGTAGTCACCGGCCTGCGCCTCTTGCGTCGCGCCCAGCAGCCCAATCAGGCTCATCCAGGACGCATGCCGAGTCGCCCAGCCGCGCATTACTTGCATTGACATCTTCACCTTATTCAAACCTGTGCGATCCACTTGCGATGCGTGTGAATCGACATCAAAACCCCAAACGCTGACAGCAATGTCACCAGCGAAGTTCCGCCGTAGCTAATGAACGGCAACGGCACCCCAACCACCGGCAGCAGGCCACTGACCATACCGATGTTGACGAAAACGTAAACAAAAAAAGTCATGGTCAGGCTGCCGGCGAGCAGTTTGCCGAACAGCGTCTGCGCCTGCGCGGTGATCACCAAACCGCGACCAATCAACAGCAGATAAATCAGCAACAGCGCGCAAATGCCTACCAGGCCGAACTCTTCGCCCATTACGGCAATGATGAAGTCGGTGTGGCTTTCGGGCAAAAAGTCCAGGTGCGACTGAGTGCCCAGTAACCAGCCCTTACCAAATACTCCGCCGGAACCGATGGCGGCCTTGGACTGGATGATGTTCCAGCCGGTGCCCAGCGGGTCACTCTCCGGGTCGAGGAACGTCAGGATCCGCTGCTTCTGGTAGTCGTGCATAAAGAAGAACCACATGGCCACGGCCACGGGGATGGCGGCGGCCAGCACGCTGAGGATCCAGCGCCAGCGCAGGCCGCCCATAAACAGTACGAACGCACCGCCCGCGAGGATCAGCAGCGAGGTGCCGAGGTCGGGCTGGCGCACAATCAGGATGAACGGCACGCCAATCAATATCAGGCTGATGCCCACGTGCTTGAGCTGCGGCGGCAAGGTGCGCTTGGACAAATACCAGGCGATGGTTGCCGGCATCAAAATCTTCATGAATTCCGACGGCTGGAAGCGGATCACTCCTGGAATGTTGATCCAGCGCGTCGCGCCCATGGCGTTGTGGCCCATCACGTCCACCACCACCAGCAGCAATACGCCAGCGACATAACCAAGCGGCACCCAGCGCGCCATGAAACGCGGTTCGAGCTGGGCAATCACCACCATCGACAACAGGCCCAAGCCGAACGACGACGCCTGCTTGATCAGCAGGTCCCAGTTCTTGCCGCTGGCCGAATACAGCACGAACAGGCTGCCAGCCGCCAAGGTCAGCAACAGGATCAGCAACGGGCCATCAATGTGCATGCGCTGCAATAACGTCGCGCGGCGACGCATCACATCCTCGCTGGAGAGGATGCGGTCAAAATTACTCTTCACGGGCCGTAACCTCGGTGCTTGAAGGGGGGCCGCCATATTCGGACTTGAGCCTGCCGTCGTCGGCCAACAGCCAGGCGTCCATGATCTGGCGCACCACGGGCGCAGCCACGCCGGAGCCGGACTCGCCGTTTTCGACCATTACTGCCACGACGATTTTCGGGTCGTCTGCCGGGGCAAAACCGACGAACAAGGCGTGGTCGCGGTGGCGTTCCTGAACCTTGGAGCGGTCGTATTTCTCGCCCTGCTTGATCGCGACCACCTGCGCGGTACCACTCTTGCCGGCAATGCGGTATTGCGCGCCGGCCGCCGCTTTGCGCGCGGTGCCACGGGCGCCGTGCATCACTTGCTGCATGCCGTGGTTGACCTTGGTCCAGTCAGACGGGTCACGCAGCACGATGTCGGGAATCGGGTTTTCATCCACAGGCTTTTCGCCTTCGATGGTCTTGGCCAGGTGCGGACGGTTCCAGATGCCTTTATTGGCCACCAGCGCCGTGGCCTGGGCCAGTTGCAGCGGTGTGGCCTGCATGTAGCCCTGGCCGATACCAAGAATCAGGGTTTCGCCCGGGAACCACGCCTGGCGGCGGGTGGCGCGTTTCCACTCCCGCGACGGCATCAGGCCGGGGGATTCTTCGAACATGTCCAGGGAGACTTTCTGACCCAGGCCGAATTTGCCCATGTAGGCAGACAGCCGGTCGATGCCCAGCTTGTGGGCCAGGTCGTAAAAATAGGTGTCGTTGGAGCGCATGATCGCGGTGTCCAGGTCGACATAGCCGTCACCGGTACGGTTCCAGTTACGGTATTTGTGATCGTAGTTGGGCAGCATGTAGTAGCCCGGGTCGAACACGCGGCTTGACGCGGTGACCACGCCCGAATCCAGGCCGGCAATCGCCACCGCCGGCTTGATGGTCGAACCCGGCGGATACAACCCGCGCAGCACGCGGTTGAACAGCGGCCGGTCGATGGAATCACGCAGCTCGGCGTAGGCCTTGAAGCTGATGCCGGTGACGAACAGGTTGGGGTCGAAGCTTGGCTGACTGACCATCGCCAGCACTTCGCCGGTTCTCGGGTCCAGTGCCACTACCGCGCCGCGCCGGCCACCCAGGGCCATTTCGGCCGCTTCCTGCAACTTGATGTCCAGGCTCAACACAATGTCTTTGCCCGGCACCGGGTCGGTGCGCTTGAGCACGCGCAACACGCGGCCGCGGGCGTTGGTCTCGACTTCCTCGTAACCCACTTGGCCATGCAGCTCCGGCTCGTAGAAACGCTCGATGCCGGTTTTACCAATATGGTGGGTGCCGCTGTAATTCACCGGATCGAGGCTTTTCAGCTCTTTCTCGTTGATGCGCCCCATGTAACCGACGGAGTGGGCAAAGTGCGGCCCTTGCGGGTAATGCCGCACCAACTGCGCCACCACTTCCACACCGGGCAGGCGGAACTGGTTCACGGCGATTCGCGCGATCTGCTCTTCGGTCAGCTCGAACAGGATCGGCACCGGCTCGAATGGCCGGCGCCCCTGCTTCATGCGTTTTTCGAAGATCACCCGGTCTTCCGGCGTCAGCTGCAGCACCTCGACGATCACGTCGAGGATTTGCTGCCAGTCGCCAGAACGCTCGCGGGTCATGCTCAGGCTGAAGCTGGGCCGGTTATCGGCCACCACCACGCCATTGCGGTCGAAAATCAGCCCACGGGTCGGCGGAATCGGCTGCACATGCACCCGGTTATTTTCCGACAGCGTGGAGTGATAGTCGTACTGGATCACCTGCAGGAAATACAGGCGCGCAATCAGCACACCGATCAGCCCCACCACCAGAAAGGCACCGAACACGACCCGCGCGCGTACCAGACGTGCGTCTTTCTCGTGGTCCTTGATGCGGATCGGCTGGGTCATCGGGAGGGGCGCAGATTATTTGTGGTAAGGGTGCCCGGACAGAACTGTCCAGGCGCGATACAGCTGTTCACCGATCAGAATCCTTACCAACGGGTGCGGCAGCGTCAGCGCTGACAACGACCAGCGCTGATCCGCCCGCGCACAGACTTCCGGTGCCAGCCCTTCGGGGCCGCCGACCATGAAGTTGACCGTGCGCGAATCCAGGCGCCAGCGATCCAGCTCCACCGCCAATTGCTCGGTGCTCCAGGGTTTGCCGTGCACCTCGAGGGTGACGATGCGCTCGTTGGGGCCGACCTTGGCCAGCATGGCTTCGCCTTCCTGACGGATAAAGCGCGCCACATCGGCATTCTTGCCCCGGGTGTTGAGCGGTATTTCCACCAGTTCCAGCGACAGCTCAGCGGGCAGACGCTTGGCATATTCGTGCCAACCTTCTTCCACCCACTTGGGCATGCGTGAACCGACAGCGATCAGACGCAGGCGCACAGCCGTTCCTTATTCCTGGTCTTTGTTGAGCTTGTCGAAGTGCGCGTGGCCCACTTCCGGGCTGTGGTGCTTGCCATCAGCGGCACGGCTCTGCTCGGCGCCTTTCCACAGACGCTCCAAGTCGTAGAACTGACGGGCATTGGAAGTCATCATGTGAACGATCACGTCGTCCATGTCCAGCAGCACCCAGTCGCTGTCGCCCTTGCCTTCTTCACCCAGCGGCTTCACGCCTTGGGCTTTGACGGCTTCGCGAACCTTGTCCAGCATCGCGCCGATCTGGCGGTTGGAGGTACCGGTGGCGATGATCATGAAGTCGGTGATGCTCTGCTTGTCGCGCACGTCCAGCACCTGGATGTCCTGGGCCTTAACGTCTTCCAGGGCAGCCACGGCGACTTTAACCAGCTCTTCGCCAGCCAGCTCAGGGCCGGTGTGCGCTTCAACTGGCAGCGGGGCGCTTTTGAAAGTGCCTTTGCGCTTAACTTTGCTTACGTCTTTGTTCGTCATATAAAACTCGTTTTGCTCGTATGTTCGGGCGCTTGCTGCACGACTGTGCGTGCGATCAAACGCGCCTTTTCAGTTCGACGCACGGTAAAGCCCGTGCGCATCGATGTAGGCCAGGACCGCGTCAGGCACCAGGAAACGTACCGACTTCCCGCTGGCCAGCAGTTGACGGATCTGGGTGGCGGACACCGCAAGCGGGGTCTGCCAGACGAATGCAATATTCCCGTTCGGCCCGGTCAGGGCCAAGGGGTCACTTACCGACCGCGCGGCCAGCAGGTTGCGCAAGGCATCCGGCGGTTCGCTGTCGGCATCCGGGCGTTGCAAAACCAGGATGTGGCAATGCTGGAGGAGTTCCTCCCAGCGATGCCAAGAGGGCAGGCCGCAAAATGCGTCCCAGCCCAAAAGCAGAAACAACTGGTCGTCTGCGGCCAACTCGGCACGCATCAGTTCCAGGGTATCGACAGTGTAGGACGGTTTATCGCGCTTGAGCTCGTGGTCGTCCACCACCAGCGGCGCAATGCCGTCTACCGCCAGGCGCACCATCTCCAGGCGTTGTTGCGGTGATACCTGCGGCGTATCGCGATGCGGTGGCCGCGCATTGGGCATCACCCGCAGCTCATCCAGCGCGAGGGCGTCCGCCACTTCCAGGGCACTGCGCAAATGGCCGATGTGCACGGGGTCGAAGGTACCGCCGAGCAGCCCGATGCGTTTAGCCATCAAGTGCGCACGTGACCGTCGCCGAACACCACGTACTTCTCGCTGGTCAGGCCTTCAAGGCCAACCGGGCCGCGTGCGTGGAGTTTGTCGGTGGAGATGCCGATTTCCGCCCCCAGGCCATATTCGAAGCCGTCGGCAAAACGCGTCGAGGCGTTGACCATCACCGAAGCGGAATCCACTTCGTTGAGGAAACGCCGGGCATCGCTGAAATGCTCGGAAACAACGGCATCGGTGTGCTTGGAGCCGTATTTATTGATGTGCTCGATGGCCTGGTCCAGGTCGTCGACGATGCGGATCGACAGGATCGGCGCCGTGTACTCGGTGTACCAGTCCTGCTCTGTCGCCTCGATCACGTCCGCGCCCAACAGCGCACGGGTACGTTCACAACCGCGCAGTTCCACGCCCTTGTCACGGTAGATGGCAGCCAGCGGCGGCAGCACGCGATCGGCAATGCCGACGTGCACCAGCAGGGTTTCCATGGTGTTGCAGGGGGCGTAGCGGTGGGTCTTGGCGTTGTCGGCGATGCGGATCGCTTTGTCGATGTCGGCGGCAACGTCGATGAACACGTGGCACACGCCGTCGAGGTGCTTGATCACTGGCACTTTCGCATCGCGGCTCACACGCTCGATCAGGCTCTTGCCACCGCGCGGCACGATCACGTCGACAAATTCCGGCATGGTGATCAGCGCGCCAACGGCGGCGCGGTCGGTGGTTTCCACCACTTGCACCACTTCAGCCGGCAGCTCGGCCACGGCCAGGCCCTGCTGAATGCAGGCGGCGATGGCGCGGTTGGAATTAATCGCCTCGGAACCGCCACGCAAGATGGTGGCGTTGCCGGACTTGAGGCACAGGCTCGCGGCGTCGATGGTCACGTTCGGGCGCGACTCATAGATAATGCCGATCACGCCCAGGGGCACGCGCATTTTGCCGACCTGGATACCGGACGGCAGGTAACGCATGTCGCGGATTTCACCGATGGGGTCAGGCAGTTTGGCCACCTGACGCAGGCCTTCGATCATGTCGTCGATACGCGCCGGGGTCAGCGCCAGGCGGTCCAGCAGGGCTGGCTCCAGGCCATTGGCGCGGCCATTGGCCAGGTCCTGTTCATTGGCAGCGGCCAGCTCGGAGCGCGAAGCATCCAGAGCATCGGCGGCGGCCAACAGGGCACGGTTCTTCTGCGCAGTGCTCGCACGGGCGATCAACCGCGAGGCCTGCCGGGCAGCGCGACCCAGGCGGGTCATGTAGTCAAGAACGGACTCAGTCATGGTCAGGGAGTCTTGGCAAAGAGGAAAGCGGCAGATTATAGCTGTGACGCCGCCCGACTGACAGCGGTGAGGGGCGGATGGTCGAAATGAACTGTAAAAACTTGGGGTTCAGCCGTAATTAAGGTGGGAGTTGTTATTATTCCGTCACATTTAGCCGCATTAACCCTGATCGCCATGTCCAGTTTTGCCCCTCAGCTCCCCGCCAGCGCCCTGCCCGACAGCTTCTTCGACCGCGACGCGCAACTACTCGCGCGCGAATTACTTGGAAAAGTCATACGCCACCGCGTGGGCGATATCTGGCTTTCAGCGCGAATTATTGAAACCGAAGCCTATTACGTGGCCGAAAAAGGCAGTCACGCGTCGCTCGGCTATACAGAAAAGCGTAAGGCTTTGTTTCTGGATGGTGGGCACATCTACATGTACTACGCCCGTGGCGGCGATTCGCTGAACTTCAGCGCCCAGGGCCCAGGCAATGCCGTGCTGATCAAATCGGCCTATCCGTGGGTCGATGGAATCTCCGGCCCGGCGAGTCTGGCGCAGATGCTGCTGAACAACCCCGATGCCAACGGCCACCCTCGCCCCGCGCAGAAACTCTGCGCGGGCCAGACGCTGCTGTGCAAAGCCTTGGGATTGAAAGTGCCAATGTGGGATGCCAAGCGTTTTGACCAGGAACTGCTCTACGTTGAAGACGTGGGCCAGGCGCCGTCGCAGATCATCCAGACCACGCGCCTGGGCATTCCCAGCGGGCGCGATGAACACTTGATGTACCGCTTTGTCGATGCTGGCTACGCGCCTTACTGCACCCGGAACCCGCTGCGCCGGGGCCAGGTCGAAGGCCGCGATTACTTTTTGATTTGAACAGATTGCGACTGCTGTTCGCGCCGGTCATTGATCCCAGCCACACAGCAGATCCAATGTGGGAGCGGGCTTGCTCGCGAATGCGGTGTGTCAGCTGCGGATTCCTTCACTGAGACACCGCATTCGCGAGCAAGCCCGCTCCCACAGGTGATGACCACTGTCTCAGATTCTGTATTACCTACATGGAGTGGCGTTTTATGGGCCAATGGCTCGATAGCATTACCGGCTGGCTGACCCTGAATCCGCAATGGCTGGCCGTCGCGGTGTTTATCGTCGCGTGCGTGGAGTGCCTGGCCATCGCCGGGCTGATCGTGCCGGGCACGGTGCTGCTGTTTGCCATTGCGGCGCTCGCCGGCAGTGGCGCGCTGTCCTTGAGTGAAACACTGCTGTTGGGTTTCCTCGGCGGCTTGCTGGGCGACGGGGTTTCCTACTACCTGGGCCGACATTTCCATCAGAACATCCGACGCTTGCCCGGCCTGCGCCACCATCCTGAATGGATGAACGGCGCAGAAACCTACTTCCACAAATACGGCATCGCCAGCCTGTTGGTAGGACGTTTCATCGGCCCGTTGCGCCCGATGCTGCCGATGGTGGCCGGGATGTGCGACATGCCCTTCCCGCGCTTTGCCGCCGTGAGCGTGTTGGCGGCGGCCGGCTGGTCGGTGGCCTATCTGCTGCCGGGCTGGGCCACCGGCGCGGCCTTCCGCCTGCCACTGCCGGCCGGTTTCTGGCCGCAGGCAGGTATCGTCGCGGCCTGCCTGGCGGTGTTGCTGGGCCTGAGCTTGAACAGCAGCCTGCGCGGCCATCGTCGCGCCACCTTGTGGATGGGTTGCGCCAGCCTGACGCTGTTGATCGCCCTGTTCATTGGCTACCCACACCTCAATGACTTTGATCAGGGTTTGAGCGCACTGGTGCAGGAACACCGTAGCCCCTGGCTGGACGAGGTGATGGTGCGGATTACCCAGCTGGGTGAGTTCAGGAAGATGTTTGTCGCCAGCGCCATCTTCACCGGCTTGCTGCTGCTGGCGCGGCAGTGGCCTCATGCCGTGTTCGTGGGCGCTACACTGGCCGGCGCGGCGGTGATCAACACCGGCACCAAGCTGTTTTTCGCCCGTGGCCGGCCGGAAATCCTCACGGACCCGCTGACCAGTTTCAGCATGCCCAGCGGCCACGCCTCCGGCGCATTTGCGTTTTTCCTGGCGTTGGCGGTACTGGCCGGTCGCGGCCAACCCACGCGATTGCGCCTGACCTGGATGCTGCTGGGCTGTATTCCGGCGGCCTTCATTGCGCTGTCGCGCGTCTACCTCGGCGCACATTGGCCCACGGACATCCTGGCCGGTACGTTGCTGGCGATGACGGTGTGTGCGTTCAGCCTGACCGTCATCCAGCATCAACGCTCGCTGCCGGCGATGCCGCGCAAGACCTGGTGGCTGCTGCTGCCGGTGCTGGTGGCGCTCATGAGTTTTATCGTCCTGACCGGCACCTCCCACGCCCTGCTGCGCTACGCCTACTGAGTGAAGAGTTCGCCCTGCAACTCGTCGAGCAACATCTGGATGGCATCCAGGCGTTGCTGCGGGTCGTCGAGTTGCAGCAGGTCGATCTTGTCGGCCTCGGTGAACGGCAGCAGATAGGCCAGTTGGTTACCCAAGGCTTGCTGGCCATCGGCGTGGGTGCCCATGTCCAGCGAGGCCACCATCGGATGCTCAGCCAGCGCCTGGAGCAATGCCAGCAGGTCGGCGTCCTCTTCGCCCAGCGGTTGATCCGGCAGTTCTTCGAGCCACTGCACCTCGGCGACCAGTAGCTGGTCCTTCTGCACCCCGGTGTCACGCACGCGGAACCTGCGCCCGCCTTCGACGCGAATCCCCAGCAGGCCATTGTCTTGTTGCTTGAAGTCGCGAATCAGCGCTTCACAGCCGATCAGCGCGTAGCCGTCCGGGGCCACGCCCACTTCCCTGCCGCTTAAGATGCACACCACGCCGAAGCTTTCGCCCTTTTTCATGCAGCGGCTGATCATGTCCAGGTAGCGCGCCTCGAACAGTTGCAAGTCGAGGGTGCAGCCAGGGAACAGCACGGTATTGAGCGGGAACAGCGCCAGACTCATAGAGGTTTCCTTAAACCCGGTTTAAACGATCACGGACACGGCCAGCGGCAGGAACACCGCCGTGGCCACGCCCATCAGACTCATGGCCAACGCCGCGAAAGCGCCGCACTCTTCGCTTTCCTGCAGCGCGACCGAGGTGCCGACCGCATGCGCGGTCATGCCCAGGGCCATGCCGCGCGCTTCGGGGCTGTGCACGCCCAGGCGCGACAGGTACGCCGGGCCGATCATCGCGCCGACCACCCCGGTGATCAACACAAACACCGCCGCCAGGGCCGCCACGCCACCGATCTGCTCGGCCACGAGCATGGCAATCGGCGAGGTCACCGACTTGGGCGCCATGGTCATCAGCATCCTATGCTCAGCGCCAAACCACCAGCCCAGCAGCACACACAGGCCGGTGGCCAACACGCCACCTACCACCAGCGTAGTAAAAATCGGCCAGAACAATTGGCGGATCCGCCGCAGGTTCAGGAACAGCGGCACGGCCAGGGCCACGGTCGCCGGGCCGAGCAGAATGCCCATGATTTCGGTGCTTTTGCGGTACTCGACGTAAGTCAGGCCACAACTGAGCAATACGCCGATCACCAGCAGCATGGACACCAGCACCGGCTGCAGGAAGATCCAGCGGGTTTTCTCGAAGGCCGCCAGCACCAGTTGATAGGCGCCAAGGGTAATACCGATGCCGAACAGAGGGTGATGAATGACCGCCGTCCATGCGCCTTGCCAGTCGAAGGTCATTGATCCTTCTCCTTGCGCTTGACCATCTGCTGCATCAGCACACCGACAAAGCCCATGGCGATCACCAGCGACAGCACCAGTGCGCCGACGATAGCCCAGAAGTCGGCGGCGATGTCCTTGGCGTACACCATCACGCCCACGGCCGGCGGCACCAGCAGCAATGGCAAGTAACGCAACAGGCTGCTGGCGGCCAGGCTCAAGGGCTCGCCGACTTCACCGCGCCAGATCAGGAAGCCCAGCATCAGCAGCAAGCCGATGATCGGCCCCGGCAGCACCGGCACCAGCAAATGGTTGATCGCGGTGCCGATCAATTGAAACAGCACCAGCCATGTCAGGCCCCGTAACAGCATCGGTTATCTCCCCCTCAAAACCCGCCCGCATTATAAGCACGCCGGCTCTATGCTTCGGCATTCGCCAAAAACATGGTGGGTTGACCGGGTGGGTTGCCCATGATGATCTACCCTGGATTTGGCCCACCTATAAAAACGATGAACCAAGGAGAGTCGCAATGCCCTATGTACCTGTAGCGCAGCTCAAAGATTATGTCGGCAAGGAACTGGGACGTTCCGAATGGCTCACCATCGACCAGGCGCGTATCAACCTGTTCGCAGAGGCCACCGGCGATCATCAGTTCATCCACGTCGACCCGGTCAAGGCCGCGCAGACCCCGTTCGGCAGCACCATTGCCCACGGTTTCCTGTCGCTGTCGTTGATGCCCAAGCTGATGGAAGACCTCCTGATCGTGCCCGAAGGCCTGAAGATGGCGGTCAACTACGGCTTGGACAGCGTGCGCTTCATCCAACCGGTCAAGGTCAACTCCAAGGTGCGCCTGAACGTGACGCTCAACGACGTCACAGAGAAAAAGCCTGGCCAATGGCTACTCAAAGCCACCGCCACCCTGGAAATCGACGGGCAGGAAAAACCGGCTTACGTCGCCGAGTCGTTGTCGCTCTACTTCGTGTAAGCCCGCGCCTGTGGTGGGGATATAAACCTCACCACAGCGTATGTAAATTTATGTATGAAACTCGCAGCTGCGGCATACTCGGCGCTCAATTATCCGGATCCCGCTATGCGCCCACTCGCTCCCCTTGCCCTTGCCCTGTTGCTCACCGCTTGCGGAGACGGCGAATCGCTGTTGCCGCCCGATGCGCGCCTGCCCGATGGCGGCCGTTACCGGGGCGATGTGGTCAATGGTTTGCTGCAAGGCCAGGGCCGGGTCGACTACCCCAACGGCAGCTGGTACGCCGGCCAGTTCGACAAAGGCCAATGGCACGGCCAGGGTGAATGGCATGGCAGTAACGGCGAGGTCTATAAAGGTCAGTTCCAGCAAGGCCTGTTCGATGGCCAGGGCAGCCTGACCACGGCGGGCAGCAGTTACGTCGGTGGTTTCAAGAATGGCCGGCGCAACGGCGAGGGCACCCTCAAAGAGGGGCAAATGACCTATCGCGGCGAATTCAAGGACGATCAATATTCCGGCCTCGGCCGCCTCGAGCTGGCCGACGGCAGCCAATATCAGGGCCAGTTCGCCCACGGCAAACCGAATGGCGAAGGCCAGCGTAACGACGACAGTGGCAACCAGTTCAGCGGCCACTTTGTCGATGGCCAACTCGAAGGCAATGGCACGTTCAACAGCGCCGACGGCGACATCTATGTCGGCCAGTTCAAACAGAACCAGCTCAATGGCAAAGGCCGCTATGAAAACGCCGACGGCGACGTGTGGATCGGCCAGTTCAAGGAAGGCGCCCTCAGCGGCAAAGGCGAGCTGATCGGCGTGGACGGCAGCCACTATGTCGGCCAGTTCAGCGACTGGCGCTTCACCGGCGAAGGCCGCTTGAACCTTACCGACGGCAGCTTCTATATCGGGGGGTTCGACAGCGACAGCTATCAAGGCAAGGGCACCCTCGTGCTCACCGATGGCACGGTAGAGGCCGGCACCTGGGTCAACGGCATGCGCGTGCGCGACGCCGACGGCAAGCTGCTGCCCGACCCACTGGAAATCGGCATACTGGCCCAAGGCCGCTTGCTCGATGCCGCCCTCGCCGCCGTGCCCGCCTCCACCCCCGCCGTCGAGCTGTACACCCTGGTGCTGGCCGGCGACGGCAAGCAAAGCGTTTTCCTGCGCGAAGCCGATTATGTGAGCAACATGCTCGCCACCCGTTTCGGCGCACGCGGGCAGATTCGCCTGGTCAACCACCGCGACCATATTGCCGACCGCCCGCTGGCCACGCGCGAAAGCCTGCGCCGCGCCGTGCAAACCCTGGCCGAGCGCACGGGGCCGGAAGATCTGGTGTTTATCTACATGACCAGCCATGGCACTCACGAACACGAACTGGTGCTCGACCAGCCGCGCATGGAACTGGCCGACCTGCCGGCCGATGAACTGGCCGCCGTGCTCGCCCCGCTGAAAAACCGCGACAAGGTCATCGTGATTTCCGCCTGCTACTCCGGTGGGTTTATCCCGGCGCTCAAAGATGAGCGCACGCTGATCATGACCGCCTCGCGTGCCGATCGCGTGTCCTTCGGCTGCTCCGAGGAAGCGGACTTCACCTACTTTGGCGATGCCCTTTTCGCACAAGCTTTAAACCAGACAGATGACTTACAGCAGGCTTTCAAACTGGCACAAATGCACGTGTCCGAGCGCGAACAGGCGGACAACTTCGAAGCTTCCGAACCGCAGATATGGGCGCCCAAAGGCGTGATCGCCCATTGGCAGTTATTACGTAAACAGCAGGCACGAAAGGCGCTCGAAAGCGTCTCAATGAATAGCAAGGAAGCCAAAGGCAACTAAGCTGTAATGTGTAACAAGGGGGAAACACCATGTACCTGACACCACAACATATCTTGCTCGCCGGGGCCTCGGGCCTCACCGGCGAACACCTGCTCGACCGCCTGCTCAACGAACCTACCGTGACCCGCGTACTGGCGCCTAGCCGCAAGCCGCTGGCTGAACACCCGCACCTGGAAAACCCGGTGGGTGATCCAGTGGCGTTGCTGCCGCAACTGAGCGGCCAGGTCGATATCGCCTTCTGCTGCCTGGGTACCACAATCAAACAGGCTGGCTCCGAAGCGGCCTTTCGCGCGGTCGACCTGGACATGGTCGTGGCCTTCGCCAAGCGCGCTCGGGAAATGGGCGCGCGGCACCTGATCGTGATCAGTGCAATTGGCGCCGACCCGAAATCCTCGATCTTCTACAACCGCGTCAAAGGCGAAATGGAGCAGGCGTTGAAGGCCCAGGACTGGCCGCAACTGACCATCGCGCGACCTTCGCTGTTGCTGGGAGAGCGCCTGGAACCCCGTTTGGCTGAACAGCTCGCCGGGCCGTTGTCGCGGCTGATTCCGGGCAAGTACCACGGCATTGAAGTCTGCGAGCTGGCTCGGGCCATGTGGCGCCTGGCGCTGGAAGAGCAGGACGGGGTGCGGGTGGTCGAGTCGGATGAGTTGCGCAAGCTCGGCAAGTAACGTCGTTCAGCTTGGCACACAACAAACGGTGGGAGCGGGCTTGCTCGCGAAGGCGGTGGATCAGTCAACTTAGGCATCGACTGACACGCCGCCTTCGCGAACAAGCCCGCTCCCACATTGGTTTTGTGTTGCCTGCAAGGTCGGTGCTACAGACCACCGGTTGCGTTGAAGCCCACACCCAACACCGTCAGAACCGACAGCGGCAACAGCAGTGTGTCAAGCAGCGCGCTGGCCGGCAGGTCGATGTGCGGATAGCTCGGCGCTTCAGCGCCAAATCGGTCCTTGGCGCAACAGCCGCCGTCAATCGCATACAAATCCAGCCGCGTGCCGGCGTACACCACCGGCGCGCCAGGCTGCGCTGCGTCCAGCGTGCGTGCGGTGGCGCAGCCCGTCAGTTGCAGCGCCAGCAGCACTAACAGGGCTTTATTCATCGCTGCTCAAATGGTGCTCGCCCCAACGCGGCAGCATGTCCTGGGGAATGTTCAGCAGGTTGAGAATCCGCGCCACCACAAAATCCACCAGGTCATCAATGGTCTGCGGCTGGTGATAAAAGCCGGGCGAAGCCGGCAAGATGGTCACGCCCATGTTCGACAACTTGAGCATGTGCTCCAGATGGATGCTCGAATACGGCGCCTCGCGCGGCACCAGAATCAGCTGGCGGCGCTCCTTCAGGGTCACGTCCGCCGCGCGCTCGATCAAGTTGTTGCAGGCGCCCGTCGCGATCGCCGACAAGGTGCCGGTAGAGCACGGCACCACCACCATCGCCGCCGGCGCCCCGGAGCCTGAGGCCACGGGCGACATCCAATCCTCTTTGCCGTAAACCTTGATCTGCCCTGCCGCAGCCCCGGTGTATTCGGTGAGGAAGGCTTGCATCATCTGCACCTTGGGCGGCAGCGCGACATCAGTTTCGGTGGCCAACACCAACTGCGCGGCCTTGGAGATCAAAAAATGCACCTCGCGGTCTTCGCGCACCAGGCAATCGAGCAGACGCAGGCCATAGGGCGCGCCGGAGGCACCGGTCATCGCCAGGGTGACGCGTTCCGGGCCGCTCATTTCAGCGCCTCGGCCAGCTTGCCGTGCAAGCCGCCGAAGCCACCGTTGCTCATCACCACGATGTGGGTGCCCGGCGTGGCTTGATGCTTGACGTGTTCAATGATGCCCTCGATGGAATCGCAGACGGTGGAGGGCACGGTGCACAGCGCAGCAATGCCCGGCAGGTCCCAGCCAAGGTTGGGCGGCGCATACCAGACCACTTGGTCGGCGTCATTGACGCTTTCCGGCAGGCCATCACGGTGTGCGCCCAGCTTCATGGAATTGGAGCGCGGCTCGACAATGGCAATGATCGGCGCATCGCCGACCTGCTTGCGCAGGCCATCCAGCGTGGTGGCAATGGCCGTCGGGTGGTGGGCAAAGTCGTCGTAGATGGTAATCCCGTTGACGTCAGCGACTTTCTCCATGCGCCGCTTCACGCTTTTGAAAGCACTCAACGCGGCGATGCCCATGGCGGGCACCACGCCCACATGTCGCGCGGCCGCCAGGGTGACCAAGGCGTTGGCGACGTTGTGCTGGCCAGTCATGCCCCACTCGACGATGCCTTGGGCTTGCCCCTCAAACAGCACTTCAAATCTGGAACCGTCTTCGCTGAGCAGGTTGACCTGCCACTGCCCGCCCGCGCCGGTAGTTTGCACTGGGGTCCAGCAGCCCATATCGATCACACGCTGCAAGGCCGGCTCGGTGGTCGGATGGATGACCAGGCCTTCGCTCGGTATGGTGCGCACCAAGTGGTGGAACTGGCGCTCGATGGCCGGCAGATCGGGGAAGATGTCGGCGTGATCGAACTCAAGGTTGTTCAGGATCGCCGTGCGCGGGCGGTAATGGACGAACTTGGAGCGTTTGTCGAAGAACGCGCTGTCGTATTCATCTGCCTCGATCACGAAGAACGGTGTGTCGCCCAGGCGCGCCGACACCGCAAAGTTTTGCGGCACACCGCCAATCAAAAAGCCCGGGCTCATGCCTGCGTGCTCCAACACCCAGGCGAGCATGCTGCTGGTGGTGGTCTTGCCGTGAGTGCCGGCCACCGCGAGTACCCAGCGACCTTGCAGCACGTGGTCCGCCAGCCACTGCGGGCCGGAGACATAAGGCAAACCTTTATTGAGTACATACTCGACCGCCGGGTTGCCCCGCACCATGGCGTTGCCGATCACCACCAGGTCTGGCACCGGGTCGAATTGCGACGGATCGTAGCCTTGGGTCAACTCGATACCCTGGGCCTGCAGTTGCGTGCTCATGGGCGGGTAAACATTGGCGTCGGAGCCGGTGACGTGGTGGCCCAACTCTTTGGCCAGAACCGCCATCGAACCCATGAAGGTGCCGCAAATACCGAGAATATGAATGTGCATGGTTGACCTCGTAAAACATCGAGGCAGGTTAGCGCAGGGAGGGGAAAATCGCACTCTTTAGCTGCCGCAGTGCTGGGGCGATGGGGTCAATCCAGACGGCCGTTTACCGAAAAAGAAGTGCCGCCGCCTACGCTGTGGTTGCCAGTACGCAACCCATCGAAGACAACCGCACTTCTTTCATTGCTGGCTCTGTGGCTCAGAGCCTGGGACGCCGGCGCTCACCTAGGCGGCGCTGCCCCGGTGCTTCACTTTCATTGCCCCCATCAACGCGGTAAGGGCCGCCATCCTGGACTCCAAGCCAAGCGCCCGGCTTTTGATGTCGTCTTTTTCGGCCCCGGTTGAGGCGGCCTGAAAGGAAATACCCAGCTTCTGCGCTTCGTTGGCAAATGCCGGCTCGATGTAATCAAGCATCTCCTCGAGATAATCCATTCGCTCTTCGTTCGTTTTCGCGACCCATTCCAGGCCTGGCTGTACATGCGGCTCGGAACGAAGATCCGCCAAGGTATTTGCCAACAGAAATACGCTCTTCTGACTATGATCCACCAGACGCCCATCCTGAACACTTTGCTCAGTGGCGGCCGTCTTCGTCGAACTGATGAGGGGTTTTACGACCTCCAGAATGGCTCCGCTGGCGACCACGCCAACCGTCGAAAGCGGTACTGTCACCACTGCCGTGATGCTGGCGACTTTTGCAATGTCCTTGCGCTGAAGCGGGAGCGCACGGTCCGCTTTCGCACTGCTGGCCTGCACCAGCTCCGCTGCGTTTTCTTCCAGGCCCCGTGCAGAAAACGGTTCGACTTCCTGGCCCTCTACTCGACCGGGCGTCGGTTGCGCGAACAACTTATCTCGCATTCCAGCGTCCTTTTGGACTTGCCATTCTTTTTGATGCTTGGCGTGGTAATCGGCCATTTCCGGTGTGTCAGGAGTGTCAGGTGACTCTCCCGGCGTGCGGGTACCGCTCGCGTGGCCTGGCGCGCTGAAGCCATTCACGTGTGCGTCCACCAAATGCTGATCATAGGCCTGATTACCTGCCCCGGGTTTGCTGCCTGACCCGCCTTCGAGTTTCGGCGCGTCAATAACCCGCGTAGAACCGGAAGGAACACCCGAGATGTCTACCCTGGTAAAACCTGAGGAGAAAAGATCCCCAATCTTTGAGAATGCCAAGGGCCGCGAGATTGAATTTGAAAACATCATAATGATTTACCTAATGGTTGATTAACATTAGAAAGTCATCCATTTCCTTCATTTAATACGTGGCACAACAACCAATAACGTTCCGATTAAACTCTATAAATATACAACCGATTAATGAGCAGACTACTTACCCACAGCCATAACTTCTCAAACACCCAGAGACCGTTACTTAACACCCGATAATTACTGACTAAATTATGTGGCCGCAGGTGCCAGCGCGCTCACCACACCAAACTGTAGTAACTGGGGGCCAAACGGCGTATTGGTGAGCGTATTGTAGGCGTACCACGCACCTTTCTTGAAAACAGCAACCACGGGCACCCACAAATTATTGCTTTGCGCGCGATGAAACCCTTTGACGACATCATCGTCTTTATAAATCTTTGTCACATCATAGCTGCGCGAGTGCCCTCTTAATCGGGACAACACCTGGTCGCCATGTTCAAGCACGTACTTGATGTCCTTATACCCAGCACTCGCGCCTCGATTAAGGTTTTTCGCAATATCGGCCGCGTCGGTATAGCCCACCGAAGCGCCAACGCCGGCAAAGACCGAACTCTTGATGACATTGCTGAGCGCCTGACCGCGCTTGACGGTCTTTCGAGCAGTGTTAAGCGCCGGAAGAACAAAGCCTAAAATGTCGAACCCGATATTGAAGATCGCTCCCGACACGTCGCCCCTGATTGCGTCGTGAATGCCGTCATAGAAAGGGATCAGTCCAAGAAAAAAAGCTTTCAACTGTTTGTCGTAGCGTTCTCCTTTTTCTATCGCCGTGATCCCGGCCGCCTTGGACTTCAGCGCTTCATAGTCACGGGTAAAAAAACTGGCCGCCGTGATACCAAGGGCGCCGCTTTTGGCGGAAAAGTACGTCCCGTTCAATTTACCAGGGCGTTCAAGGGGATCACGCCCGTGATGGGTCGCGCCGTATTGCGTATAGACGTTGTACGTGCCCGGAACACGACCTTGGGTGCTCCCGCCAAAATAGGCGCCATCGTCAGCATTGGTGTGTTCACCCGGAAACCCGCGTTCCTTCACGAACCGCCCCAATGCCAGGAAGTAACTGTAGTAGCTGGCCTGGCCCGCACTCCCCGCTACTTTCATGAGCAAACCATGCCGGCCTTTGAGTGCCTCGACCTCTTGTACTGTGGGCGTTCGGGGCTTGATATCGGCGTACAAGGAGAGCCCTGATACAGGCTCTACACTGTTCCAGGAAAATCCCGGTGCAGGCGCCGTATCAAGAAAGGGGCGAGACACCTCGATAAAACTGACGGCCGACTGTTCGATACGCGCTCGGTCCACCCTGGGTAATAGCGAAAGCTGATACTTAAACTGAATGGCCCAGGCACTGTCATGCGCCACTTTATAGTTCTCAAAGGTTGTAGAAAATACCTGATTGATATCAGGAACAAGTTGAGCAAGGCGTGGCGTTATCGCCGCCCAAGGCAGCGCCTTATTATTCAGCGACCGCCAGCGCTCTGGTTTGATCGGACCACTCATATACACATCAAGCAGCGAAACAGGGTCATGTTTGACCCATGGTGCCTGCAAGACTTTTTGGGTGGGGTCCAACTCAGGAAACACCCGCTTCAACTCGGCCACCGCCAACTGCTCTCGCGTCGTCGCAGGTGCTGACAAGGCATCACCTGCCCATGCCAGCTCTTTTTGTTGTTTATTCAACGCCTCTTGTGAACGCTTGACGTCTGTGTACCCATAGTCGTGGTTGGGTTTAAACGCGATAACACCGTTGGCCAGGCCCCAGGTAATAATTGCACTGCCCGACGCGGCGCTCAGCTGATCCTCGCCTTCCAGGGACGTGAGCGGCGCTTCACCAAACGCCATTACTTGGCTGAACGTCATATTCCCCGCAGCGCCAGGCACTTGTTGCTCAATACGTGAAACTTCTATGGCGAAGTTCGCCCACGTATGAGAGCCGTAAACAAGGTTGGGCGGTATGTCTTTTACCAGGAACTCCGGGGCGGCGGCCGCTAATAATAACTGCGCAGCCACAGGCGCCGCTTCAACCCCGACCTTACGCTCAAGGTGAGCGGTGAAACCTTTGACAATGGTTGCAGGTGAGCAACCTGCGTTGTCCCCTTGATACAGGTTGTAGCCCGCCAGGTTGAAGCAGGACTTGCCCATTCCAGGATCAAGCTCTTGCACCAGGGCGACACTCACACACTCGTTTACACTGGTGGGCGTCTCGATCACCTTGATCTTTTTTTGTATCTCCTGACCCAAGGCCCGCGCCTTGGGTGATCGAATCAGCAGATCCAATGCCGACGCAGGGTTACGCGCGATGGTTGCCTTGGTGGCCTGAGGAAGCTCGCTGATCAGCCGCCGTAGTAATCTGCCCGCACCGGCGTCAGCCTGAGGATTTGATCGGTGGGTTACCTGGGCCTTGTGCCATTGACCTACCGTTGCGCGAACCTTGCGCAGTGACGTCGCGCTCAACAAACCAGCGATCGACCTTGCCCCGCCAGCGTTCGCGCGCGGCGCCCGATGGGCCAGGTCAAAGGATAACGCCAGCGCCAAACCCTGGGCCTGCTGACTATTGACGGGCACTTTATGCCCCTCCTGCCTGAGCATGTGCGCCACGCTCATCCGGGGGCGCTGCTCACTGGCAAATTGGCTGGAACGCGGGTCGATCTGAAGCATGATCGCGTCCAGGTCGATGCGCCCACTGGCGTCATCGGTCTGAGACCGCAGCGCAGTCATGAGCGCATGACGGTTAGCGTCATCACCCAGCGCTGCCTGCTGCCGGGTCAACGCCTCTGCAGACCGCAGCGACGCATAAGCCGAGGGCGCGAACGCAAACAGCGCCTTATTCGCCAGTTTCTTGCGGTGCAAGGCCGCTTGCGCAGGTGTGAGGTCTATTGGCTGATTGTAAAACTGGCCCACCGTGTACAACGGCACTTTGCCTTCCGGCCAGGGGTAACTGAACCCCTGCCCGGGTTGAGGCGCGATCACCCTGGCAATCGACAACAGTGTTCGGGAAACATCGGACCACCCCGAATCGTCCCGTAGCGTAAACCTGCGCAATGCGCCGTCGACGATGCCGGCAAGCTCCCCACGCGCCGTGTCCAGCTGCATGCCCGCCGTATCAAGCCCTTGCACTTTCGCCCACGCCAGCAACCCTGGGCCTTTGAAGGCGCTGTCCAGTTGGGCGCGCCACCGCCCAAGCGTGGACCCTGCGGGCACTTGAACATCAGGCGACATCCCCGACGTCTGGTAGGAGCGCGTGGCCAAAGCGCTTGCGAAGAACCTCGCCAACTGGGCATCCCCCATGGCGCGGCATTCGGTGCTGTCCGGCAACCCGGCACTGCGCTCCTGTCCACTGGCAGGCTTATTGGCGGGCGCCGGGGCGGACTTCACGACCGGCGCCGCTGCATGAGTTGGAAAGATTGGCTGTGGACTAAACTTCGAAACATTAGTCATTCAACACCTCGCAGGCAAAACAGTCTGGCTGACTGTTCACGCACTGAGTGGTGCAACTACCTACAAACATCACAACAAACTGCCGAAAAGTCTGCATTCGGATATGTCAATTGCTGTTTGTTTCTCTCTCTACATTACGCAACACTTAAGCGGGTTTAATCGCCTGGTTAAGTTAAATAACTGCGTTCAATTCCGTGTTTGCGCAACTTTCTGTAAAGCGTATTTCGGCTCACCCCCAAATGCTCAGCGGTGCGGGTCATGTGCCAATGGTGTTGCTGCAACGCTTCAAGCAAGGCCACGCGCTCCGCATCGTTCAAGGCAAGGCCGGGAACGGGTTCAGAGGCCACGGCGGGTCGGGCCTGACGAATGATTGACGGCAAGTCGTCAAACCTGATTCGCCCATCCTCGGACAACGCCGCCAAGGTGCGTAATACGTTGCGCAACTGCCGCACGTTGCCCGGCCAGGCAAAGTCCAGCAGCGCCTGGCGCGCCGTCTCGTCGAGCAACACGACCTGCCCTGGCGCCTCATCGGCCAGCAAAAAGTCCAGCAATTGGGCTTTGTCGCTGCGCTCACGCAAAGGCGGCACGTCGATTTCAAGGCCGTTGAGGCGGTAGTACAAGTCTTCGCGGAAGCTGCCGCTGGCCACACGCGCCAACAAATCACGGTGCGTTGCGCTGATGATCCGCACATTGATTGCTTGCGGCTCACCGCCGATGGGCACGACCAGACGGTCTTCCAACACCCTCAGCAGGCGGGTTTGCAATGCGAGGGGCATGTCACCGATCTCGTCGAGAAACAAGGTGCCGCCGTCGGCCTGCTGTAACTTGCCGCGCATGCCTTCCTTGAGCGCGCCGGTAAAACTGCCGCCGCGATACCCGAATAGTTCGCTTTCGATCAGGCTCTCAGGAATGGCGGCGCAGTTGAGCGCAACAAAGGCTTTGTCAGCCCGCTGACTGGCCTGATGCACGGCCTTGGCGAAAGCTTCCTTGCCCGAACCGGTTTCACCGTTGATCAGCAACGGTACGTCGCGCTCGAACACCCGCAGCGCCTTGCGCAACTCATTCTGCAGCACCGGGTCGCCCAAGCAGATGCCCGTCAGGCGCGGCGCCTGGGGCTTGGCCTGCGGTGCCGGCACGCTGCGTGCCTGGCCGCGCAATGCGGCGAATAAATGCCGGCCATCACGCGTACGCAGTGGCCAACTGGCCGTGGCGTTGGCGCTGGCACGGCCAAGCAGTTGATCAAGGGAACACTCGAAAAACGCTTCCACCGGTTGCCCCAGCAAACCGCCACGAACCTGTGCCAGCAGGTTCAGCGCGCTTTGGTTGACGGCGCAGATCCGCCCTTCGCCATCGAACGCCAGCAACCCTTCACTGAACAGCCCCACGGATTCGGCCTGCAGGTGAAAACGCAGCAACCACTGGTTTTCAAAATGACGCAGGAAGTAACAACTCTCGATCATCTTCGCCGACAGGTTCACCAGCGCCATGGTGTGGAATTGGCTCTGACGCGACACGGCCTCGCGAGCCGACGACACGTCCAGCACGGCCAACAGCTCGCCCTGAGGGTCGAACACCGGGCTCGCCGAACAGGTCAGGCCGGTGTGGCGGCCGCGAAAATGCTCATCGCGGTGAATGGTCAGGGACTGGCGCTCCACCAGGCAGGTGCCGATGCCGTTGGTGCCTTCGCACGCCTCACTCCAGTCGGCGCCCAGCCACAGCCCGGCGCGCTCGAAAATCTTGCGTTCCGAAGGTGCTGTCACACAGTTGAGAATCACCCCACGCGCATCGGTGAGCAATACCGCATGGCCGGCGCCGGAAAGCTGCTGATGCAGGCTGTTCATTTCGCTGCCGGCAATGTGCAGCACCTGCTGCAGGCGTTCGCGGCTTTCCAGCAGGCGGCCATGTTCGAGCACGGTGGGGGCGATGCTCAACGCGGGGTCGAGGTGATAATCCTCCAGGCAGCGCAGCCAGGAGCGGGCGATGGACGGGTCGCTGCCGGGGCCTTGGGCAAGGTCCTGCCCACGGGTGACGGTGAGGACTTGCTGGGCATGGCGACTGAAATGATCGTTTTGCATGTTCTTATTATTCTCTCTGCGTGAGAACAGCCAGCATCCCCCAGCCACCCAGGCATTGCAATCCCAGGCAGACCCGCCGGTCACGGGCTGTACCGTTTGTGGCACACACTGTCACCCCACCTGTACCAGCCCTGTCACAGCAACGCCTTGCACTAAACCTCAAACCCTTGATTTACCTGGCCTGCAAAGCAGTGGCCCGACCTTTGCTCTACGCTTTATCAAGCGCAACACCGCTGTACTCCAATAAACATAAAAGTCAGGAGATACCCACCATGCGTTATGCACATCCCGGTACTGAAGGCGCGATTGTTTCGTTCAAGGCCAAGTACGGTAACTACATCGGCGGCGAATTCGTCGCGCCGGTGGATGGCAACTACTTCACCAACACCTCGCCAGTCAACGGCAAGCCCATCGCCGACTTCCCGCGCTCCACGGGCAAAGACATCGACAAAGCCCTCGACGCCGCCCACGCCGCCGCGGATGCCTGGGGCAAGACCTCGGCTCAGGACCGCTCGCTGGTGCTGCTGAAAATCGCCGACCGCATCGAACAGAACCTCGAACTGCTGGCCATCACCGAAACCTGGGACAACGGCAAAGCCGTGCGTGAAACCCTCAACGCCGACATCCCACTGGCGGCCGACCATTTCCGCTACTTCGCCGGCTGCATCCGCGCGCAGGAAGGCACCAGCGCCGAAATCAACGAACTGACCGCCTCGTATCACTTCCACGAACCGCTGGGCGTGGTCGGCCAGATCATCCCGTGGAACTTCCCGCTGCTGATGGCCGCGTGGAAACTCGCCCCGGCCCTGGCTGCCGGTAACTGCGTGGTGCTCAAGCCCGCCGAGCAAACACCGCTGGGCATCAACGTGCTGATGGAACTGATCGGCGACCTGCTGCCGCCAGGCGTGCTGAACGTGGTGCACGGTTACGGCAAAGAAGCCGGCGAAGCCCTGGCCACCAGCAAACGCATCGCCAAGATCGCCTTTACCGGCTCGACCCCGGTGGGCTCGCACATCATGCACGCGGCGGCCGAGAACATTATTCCGTCCACCGTTGAGCTGGGCGGCAAGTCGCCGAACATCTTCTTCGCCGACATCATGAAAGCCGAACCGTCGTTTATCGAAAAGGCCGCCGAAGGCCTCGTGCTGGCGTTTTTCAACCAGGGCGAAGTGTGCACCTGCCCATCGCGCGCGCTGGTGGAAGAGTCGATCTACGACGACTTCATGAAAGTGGTGATGAAAAAGATCGAGCAGATCAAACGCGGCGACCCGCTGGACACTGACACCATGGTCGGCGCCCAGGCGTCCGAGCAGCAGTTCGACAAGATCCTGTCCTACCTGGAAATCGCCAAGGGCGAAGGCGCGCAATTGCTCACCGGCGGCAAGGTCGAGAAGCTCAGCGGCGACATGGCCGGCGGGTATTACATCCAGCCGACCCTGCTCAAGGGCACCAACGAAATGCGCGTGTTCCAGGAAGAAATCTTCGGCCCGGTGGTGAGCATCACCACCTTCAAGGACGAAGCCGAAGCCCTGGCAATTGCCAACGACACCGAGTTCGGCCTGGGCGCCGGTGTGTGGACCCGCGACATCAACCGCGCCTACCGCATGGGCCGCGCGATCAAGGCCGGCCGCGTATGGACCAACTGCTACCACCTGTACCCGGCGCACGCCGCGTTCGGCGGTTACAAAAAGTCCGGTGTGGGCCGTGAGACGCACAAGATGATGTTGGATCACTACCAGCAGACCAAGAACTTGCTGGTGAGCTACGACATTAATCCGTTGGGTTTCTTCTAACTTAAACCTGTAACGGGCGACCAGTTCTCAACTTGACATGCAATCAAGTGTGGGAGCTGGCTTGCCTGCGATGCAGGCACCTTGGTGTGTCAAGCACAGCTCGTTGATGCTATCGCAGGCAAGCCAGCTCCCACATTAGATCTACGCAAGTACTCGCAACTCGCATTCGGCACAAAGAGGCCGAGTTAAAACAATAAGAATGGACGGTACTTTCCCATGCCTAGCGAACCCACTGGCTCTTCCGTCGACTTCGAAAAAGTCGGCACCGACTACTTCCAACAACGCGAACTTAAAAAAGGCGCCGCCGGCTGGGTGCTGTTGGTCGGCCTTGGCGTTGCCTATGTGATCTCCGGCGACTACGCCGGCTGGAACTTCGGCCTGGCCCAAGGTGGCTGGGGCGGCATGTTCCTCGCCACCTTGCTGATGGCCACCATGTACCTGTGCATGTGCTTCTCGCTGGCCGAACTGTCTTCCATGATCCCCACCGCCGGCGGCGGCTACGGCTTTGCCCGCAGCGCCTTTGGCCCCTGGGGCGGCTTCCTTACCGGCACCGCGATCCTGATCGAATACGCCATCGCCCCCGCGGCCATCGCGGTGTTTATCGGCGCTTATTGCGAGTCACTGTTCGGCATTGGCGGCTGGATGATTTACCTGGCGTTCTACATCATCTTTATCGGCATCCACATCTTCGGCGTGGGCGAAGCCTTGAAGCTGATGTTTGTGATTACCGCTGTAGCGGCGATTGCCTTGGGCGTGTTCCTGGTGTCGATGGTGCCGCACTTCAACATTGCGAACCTGCTGGACATCCCCGTGACCGAGGCCAAAGGCGCCAGCACTTTCTTGCCGTTTGGCTACGTCGGCGTCTGGGCGGCGATTCCCTATGCGATCTGGTTTTTCCTCGCCGTCGAAGGCGTGCCGTTGGCTGCCGAAGAAACCAAGAACCCCAAGCGTGACCTGCCTCGTGGCTTGATCGGCGCCATTGTGGTGCTGACCAGTTTTGCCCTGTTGATTCTGGTCATCGCACCCGGCGGCGCCGGCACTTACGCGCTGATCAAGTCGGGCAACCCGTTGGTTGAGGCGCTGGCACTGTCCTACGGCGGTTCGACCTGGATGGGCAGCTTCGTCAACCTGGTTGGCTTGGCCGGGCTGATCGCGAGCTTTTTCTCGATTATCTACGCCTATTCGCGGCAGATCTTCGCCTTGTCCCGCGCCGGTTACTTGCCGCGCAAGCTGTCGCAAACCAACAAAAGCAAGGCACCGGTGCTGGCGCTGGTGATCCCGGGCATCATCGGGTTTGGCCTGTCACTGACCGGCCAGGGTGATTTGCTGATACTGGTGGCGGTCTTCGGCGCGACCATTTCCTACGTACTGATGATGGCCGCGCACATCACCCTGCGCATCCGCCGCCCCAAAATGGACCGTCCGTACCGCACGCCGGGTGGCATTTTCACCTCTGGTGTCGCGCTGATACTGGCCTGCGTGGCCGTAGTGGCGGGCTTTCTGGTGGATCCGCGGGTGGTGATTGGCGCCGCGATCATCTATGGAGTATTAATTGCTTACTTTGCTTTCTACAGCCGGCATCACTTGGTAGCAGGCACGCCCGAAGAAGAATTCGCCGCGATCCAGGCCGCAGAGGCCGCCTTGCACTGAATGCCGTAAACCTCGACGCGGGCAGCTGGCCCGCGTCGCCAAGGAGACACTGTATGGCAAGCTTTTCCCACGCGGTGGGTGCACAGACCTACCGCTTCGACAGCCTCAAGGACGTGATGGCCAAGGCCAGCCCGGCGCGTTCCGGGGACTTCCTGGCCGGCGTGGCCGCGCAGGACGACGGCGAACGCGTGGCGGCGCAGATGGCGTTGGCGAACATCCCGTTGAAGCACTTCCTCGAAGAAGTGCTGATCCCCTACGAAAGCGACGAAGTCACCCGGCTGATCATCGACACCCACGACAAACAGGCGTTTAGCGTGGTCAGCCACCTCACCGTCGGCGGCCTGCGCGACTGGCTGCTCAGTGACGCGGCCGACGAACACGCCCTACGCGCATTGGCGCCGGGGCTGACACCGGAAATGGCCGCCGCCGTCTCCAAGATCATGCGCGTGCAGGACTTGGTGTTGGTTGCGCAAAAGATCCGCGTGGTCACTCAGTTTCGCGGCACCATGGGCCTGCGCGGGCGCCTGTCGACGCGCCTGCAGCCCAACCACCCGACGGACGAACCGGCGGGCATCGCCGCGAGCATTCTCGACGGCCTGCTCTACGGCAATGGCGACGCCATGATCGGCATCAACCCGGCCACCGACAGCATCGCCTCGATCTGCGCCATGCTTGAGATGCTTGATGCGATCATCCAGCGCTACGAAATCCCCACCCAGGCCTGCGTGCTGACTCACGTGACCACGTCCATCGAGGCCATCAACCGGGGCGTGCCGCTGGACCTGGTGTTCCAGTCGATTGCCGGCACCGAAGCGGCCAACGCCAGTTTCGGCATCAGCCTGAGCGTGCTGCAGGAAGGTTACGAGGCGGGTTTGAGCCTGAACCGCGGCACCTTGGGCCAGAACCTGATGTACTTCGAAACCGGCCAGGGCAGCGCCTTGTCGGCCAACGCGCACTTTGGCGTCGACCAGCAGACCTGTGAGACCCGCGCCTACGCCGTTGCGCGGCATTTCAAGCCGTTTTTGGTCAACACCGTTGTAGGTTTTATCGGCCCGGAGTACTTGTACAACGGCAAGCAGATCATTCGCGCCGGCCTGGAAGACCACTTCTGCGGCAAGCTGCTCGGCGTGCCGATGGGTTGCGACATCTGCTACACCAACCACGCCGAGGCCGACCAGGATGACATGGACACCCTGCTGACCCTGCTGGGCGTGGCCGGGATCAACTTCATCATGGGCATCCCCGGCTCCGACGACATCATGCTCAACTACCAGACCACCTCGTTTCACGACGCGTTGTACGCCCGACAAACATTGGGTTTAAAACCGGCGCCGGAGTTTGAACAGTGGCTGGCCAAGATGGGCATCTTCACGCAAGCCGACGGCAAGGTGCACTTCGGCAACAGCCTGCCACCGGCGTTTCGCCACGCCTTGAAGCAATTGGGATGAAGGAGCCGCCTGTGCAAGTAGAACTGCCTGACAACCCGTGGCTGGAACTGCGCCGCCTGACCCCGGCGCGCATCGCCCTGGGCCGCACCGGCACCAGCATTCCCACCAGTGCGCAGCTGGACTTCCAATTCGCCCACGCCCAGGCGCGCGATGCGGTGCACCTGCCTTTTGACCATGAAGGCCTGAGCAGCCAAATGGCCGAGCGCGGCCGTGAGAGCTTGCTGCTGCACAGTGCCGCCGTTGACCGACATATGTATTTGCAACGCCCGGACCTGGGGCGACGCCTCAGTGATGAGTCGGCGCAGAGCTTGCGCGACTACGCCGCCGCGAACCCTGGCGGTGTGGACCTGGCCGTGGTGGTGGCCGATGGGCTGTCGGCGCTGGCCGTGCATAAACACACGTTGCCGTTTCTGACACGCATGGAAGAACAGACTCACGCCGAAGGGTGGTCCTTGTCGCCAGTCATCCTGGTGGAACAGGGGCGCGTGGCGGTGGCCGATGAAATCGGCCAGTTGCTGGGCGCCAAGATGGTGGTGATTCTGATCGGCGAGCGGCCGGGGCTCAGCTCGCCGGACAGCCTGGGGTTGTATTTCACCTACAACCCCAAGGTCGGGCTCACCGATGCGTATCGCAACTGCATTTCCAACGTGCGCCTGGAAGGCCTGAGCTACGGCATGGCCGCGCACCGCCTGCTTTACTTGATGAAAGAGGCGTGTCGCCGGCAGCTGTCGGGGGTCAACCTCAAGGACGAGGCACAGGTACAGACCATCGAGTCGGATGATCCTGACCTGATAAAAGGCAATTTCCTGCTCAGCCCGCCGGAATGACCGATAGCCGCACGATTGCGCTTTTTTGCGCCATTAGGCAGCATCCGGTCACGGCCGCTTGTGTGGTCATCCCCCATTTGGAAGTTGAGGCCTGGCATGCGGATTACTCAAGCGACCCTGGAACACTTGGACCTGTTGACCCCGTTGTTCGTCAAATACCGCGAGTTCTATGGCGCGCTGCCGTTCCCCGACTCATCGCGGGCGTTTCTGGAAAAACGCCTGCGCCGCAAGGAGTCGGTGATCTACCTGGCCCTGGCCGACGATGATGACAAGCGACTGCTGGGTTTTTGTCAGCTGTACCCGAGCTTTTCGTCGCTGTCGCTTAAACGCGTGTGGATCCTCAATGACATCTACGTGGCCGAAGATGCGCGCCGGCAATTGGTGGCGGACAACCTGATGCGCACGGCCAAGAAAATGGCCAAGGAAACCCAGGCGGTGCGGCTGCGGGTGTCGACCAGCAGTGATAACGAGGTGGCGCAGAAGACTTATGAGTCGATCGGCTTTCGCGAAGATACGGAGTTCAAGAACTACGTGTTACCGATCAGCGAAGACTGATAATGCCGAATGGCTTTGGCTTCCTAATGCGGCAAGTGAGCTTCCTGTGGCGAGCGGGTTCAGTGTGGCGAGCGGGCTTGCCCCGGTAAGCCCGCTGCCGC
>NZ_CAWOAW010000026.1:8870-18934 GCF_963879675.1 Pseudomonas sp. Larv2_ips | reverse complement strand
CGGCGGTGGAGAAGAAGCCGAGGTTGCGCATGACGATGCGACGCTCGTCGTCGGTCAGGCCTTCGGGGTTTTTCCACAGCGCGATGTCGGCGGTCATGTTGACCTCTTGCGGCATCCAGTGGTTGGCGCAGCCGTCGAGGTACTTCTGCCAGGCCCAGTCGTACTTGAAGGGCACGAGTTGGTTGAGGTCGGCGCGGCAGTTGATCATGCGCTTTTCGTCAACGGCGACGCGGGCGGCGGAACCTTCCAGCTCGGCGAGGCCTTCGGCGACGTCGAGTTTGTCCAGGGCGGCCTTGGCGCGCACGATGGCGGCGGAGTCGTTGGCAGTCACGTTGCGCGCTTCCAGTGCGGCCGCGGCGCCGGCACCGTCAAGGCGGTCCATGTTGGCTTCGCTGGCATGCCCGGCGTTGGCGCCCTTGATCACCGCTGCACCGGTGTCTTCGTTGTCGACTTCATCCCAACTCAGCATTGAAATACTCCTTCCTGGTCTGTTCTGACGGTGTGTGAACCCGTCCAAAAATATGCGGTTTGCAGGCTACTCGGCATTGAAATACTGCGCGTAGTGTGGTCGGTAAATACCGATGCTGCACACTATGTAGTGGTCTGGTTTGTTTGTGGGCACACTATATGGTGTGTAACAAAGTAGGTCAACGCACAAGATGTGCGGTAATGGGTCGCTGCCCGGCGCTTGTTCAGCTATAAAGCCAGGGTTCACTGGCCACATAGGGAAACGCAAGGGAATGAAAAAGATTCTGCTGCGCGCGGCCACCCAGCAAGACGCCGAAAGCATCTTCGCGGTGCATCAAAACTCGGTCGAAAACCTGTGCAATGCCGACTACGGCCCTGAGCAGATTGCAATGTGGCTCGACGGTCGCTCGCCTGAGACGTACCGCGCGGCCATCGCCGCGGGCACGCTGTGGCTGGCGTACACCGATACCCTGCAAGGTTTCGTCGAAATTGACGGCCATGAAATCAGCAAATTGTTTGTGCGCCGTGATGCGGCCGGACAGGGCATTGGTGCGCGTTTACTGAGTGAAGCCTTGCAGCACATCCAACACGCGGGCCATGCCAAGGCCTACCTGGAAGCGACCCTGACCGCCGAAAGATTCTATGCCGCCTTCGGGTTTCGCAAAATCGGCGAGGGCAGGTTCAGCCGTGGCAACAGTTCGGTTTCCATTGAGATCATCAAGATGGAGCGGGCTTTTCAGGAAACGTAATGCGCCGCCGACTCAAACCACCTTCCGCGTTGAGCCAGCGGTGCTTGAACGGAGGGCTACCAGCCGCGCAAGCGCTCCCATACCTGCACATCAGCGTCATGCAAAACGGCGATGTAGCTACCAAACTGCGCGCCCGTCGCGCACGCATGGTTGGGCAAAATGCGCAGGCGCGTGCCGAGTGGGAAGTGCGTGACCACATCCACATGGCTGTGCTCAAACCGCGCCACACCGTGTTCCTGATTGGCGCTGCTGAGCAGCAACCCATCGATGGGCTCACCGTATTCATCGCACACCTGGCCATACCCGAAATCACGTTTCTGCGACTGAGTGCCACGATCCCGACTCATGGCCATCCAGCCCGCATCGGTGATGACCCAGCCTTTTTCCGCTTGATGGCCGATCACCGTTGTCAGCACGCTCAAGGCCAGTTCATCGGCACGGCACACGCCGATGTTGTGCATCACCAGGTCGAAGAACGCATACACGCCAGCGCGCAGTTCGGTGACGCCGTGCAGGCTCAGCGCCGACAACGCGGTGGGCGTGGAGCCGACGCTGACCTGTTCGCATGACAAGCCCGTCGCACGAATGCGCTCGGCCGCCTCGACGCAACGTGCGCGTTCCTGTTCCGCTATCGCTTGCAAGGCTTCAGGCGCATCCAGGCCGTAGCTTTCTCCGGCGTGGGTCAGCACGCCGGCGAGGTTGGCGCCCAGCAGTTGGGCGATCACCAGCAATTCAGGCGACTGCGGCTTGACCCCGCAGCGATGGCCGTCGCAATCGATCTCGATCATCACCGCAAAGGTCTCGCCGTGCTGCCGGCCAAAATCGACGATGGCCTGGGCGCCGGCGAGGCTGTCGGTGATCAGCATCAGCGCGCAACCCTGACGCCGCAACGCCAAGGCCTGGGGCAGCTTATGGGGCGCCATGGCGACTGCGTAAAGAATGTCGTGGATGCCCCGCTCGAAAAAGTACTCGGCTTCCTTGAGCGTCGATACGGTGATGCCGCGCGCACCCGCGGCGATCTGTGCGGCCACCACGTCGGCGCATTTATGGGTTTTGACATGCGGGCGCAAGTGCACGCCCAGGCTGTCAGCGCGCTGTTGCATGCGCTGGATATTGCGCTGCATCTTCAGCGTGTCAATCAATGCGGCAGGCGTGTCCATGGTTGAAACTCCACTATGAGGGACAGCGGCCAAATTGACGCCCTGTCCAGGACTGGATATGTTGTCTTGCATGAAAAAGACCTCTCCGGAACAAACCACACTGATCAGCCAGCTCGAACAGATCGCCGAAGGCTTGAGCAAAACCTTCAGCCCGTTCTGCGAGGTGGTGCTGCACGACTTGCGCGACCCGCAGCATGCGATCCTGGCGATCCATAACAACCTTTCCGGACGCCAACCCGGTGACCCGGCCACCGAACTAGGCCTGGCGCGCATTGCCGACCCGGACTACCCGCAGGTCATCGCCAACTACCAGAACCAGTTCGCCGATGGGCGTCAGGTCAAGAGCACGTCGATCGGCATCAAGGACGCCAGCGGCAAGTACGTCGCGGCCTTGTGCATGAACGTCGATCTCTCGTTGTTCCGGGGCTTGCAGGGCATGCTGGAGCAGTTTGGTTCAGTCAGTGGCGACAAGCCCAATGAGTCCCTCGACCCGTCCGGCGCCGATGTGATTCGTGCGCGTATCGACCAGTTCGCCGCACGCCTGGCCACCACGCCGCGGGCACTCAAGGCGGCGGATCGGCGGCTGCTTTTGCAAGAGCTCAAAGACTCTGGCTGCATGGACGTTCGTCGGGCCATGGAAACGGTCGCCTCGCACCTGGGCGTGTCGCGCGCGGCGGTCTACACCTACGCCAAGTAACGCGCCAGCGCTTCAATCTCTACCAGATACCCGTGATGCAACTCGGGCACCGGCACCACCGCGCGGGCAGGGCGGTGCTCGCCCAGCGCGGCGGCGTAAAGGCGGTCGAATTCCGGCCAGTGGTTGACCCCGGCCACGTACACCGTGACCTTGACCAGGTCCTGGGGCGAACCGCCGGCGGCTTTCAAGATCGCCAACACATTGTCCAGCGCCACCTGCGCCTGTTCGGTAAACGACGCCTCAAGGTTGTGGCGACCCTGCGCGCTGACCGGCAATTGCCCGGAGATATACAGCGTGTCGCCATGGCGCACGGCCTGCGAATAATGCCCGGCAGGCGGCGCGGCAGTCGCGGTGTGGATGATGTTCATGGCGCCTCGCTGAGCAATGCGGCGTAGCGCTGGATATCGACGTTGCCGCCGGTGACGATAACCCCCACGCGTTGGCCCTTGAACCGCTCGCCCAGTTGGCGCAATGCCGCCAGGCCAAGGCAGCCGGTGGGTTCCACCACCATCTTCATGCGCTGCATGACGAAGCGCATGGCTTGCACCAACTGCGCGTCGGAGACGGTGAAGATGTCGTTCACCTGATCACGGATGATCGGGAAGGTGTAGTTGCCCAAGTGTTGGGTTTGCGCACCGTCGGCGATGGTCGCCGGCGTGTCGATGTGCACAATGCTGCCGGCACGCAAGGAGCGTTGGCCGTCATTGCCCGCCTCCGGTTCGACGCCGAACAGTTGGCAATCCGGTGCCAGCGCGCGGGTCGAAAGTGCTGTGCCCGAGAGCATACCGCCGCCGCCCAGGCCGACGAAGAGCGCGTCCAGAGGACCGGTGAATTCCAGCAGTTCCTTGGCGGCAGTGCCTTGGCCGGCGAGGATGTGCGGGTGATCGTAAGGCGGGATCAGCGTCATCCCTTGCTCGATGGCCAGGGTACGGCCGATCTGCTCGCGGTCCTCGGTAAAACGGTCATACAGCACCACGCTGGCGCCATATTCACGGGTCGCGGCGACCTTGGCGGCCGGCGCGTCGGTGGGCATCACAATCGTCGCCGGCATGCCCAGCAAACGCGCCGCCAGCGCGATGCCTTGGGCGTGGTTGCCCGAAGAAAACGCCACCACACCGGCCTTGCGCTGCTGCGCATCAAACTGCGAGAGGGCGTTGAACGCGCCGCGAAACTTGAATGAGCCGGTGCGTTGCAGGTGTTCACATTTGATGAACACTTCGGCGCCGGTTTCGGCGTTGAGAGTGCGCGAGGTGAGCACCGGCGTGGCGTGCGCGAAGCCCTCCAGGCGTTGGGCGGCGGCGGTGACGTCTTGATAGGTAGGCAGTTGCATGCGACGGACCTCATGTGCGTGTTTGGATAAAATATCCATATCAAGACAAATAGTAAAGTTTCCTGTGTTCATGCTAGCGTTTCGAGCTTCTCTGAACGCCCGAGGGTTCGACGTTGATCCGACTCACCGACTACATCGCCAACCTTGCCCAGTCACCGCTGGCGCCGTGGGCCGACCTGGCACCCTGGGCGCTGGTGACCCAGGCGCCCGCCATCGTCCGCCACTTGCTCACCGAACTGGCGGTTGAGGATTACGCCATTCACGATGAAATCGCCGTGCACCGCACCGCCACGGTCGAACCCGGCGCCTTGCTCAAGGGCCCATTGATCATCGGCGCCGAGTGCTTTATCGCCAGCGGTTCGCTGCTGCGTGGTGGTTGCTGGCTGGAGGCGCAGTGCATCATCGGGCCAGGCGCCGAACTGAAAACCTCATTTGTATTCAAGGGCAGCAAGCTGGCGCATTTCAATTTTGTCGGTGATTCGGTGCTTGGCCACGGGATCAACCTGGAGGCGGGCAGCATCGTCGCCAACTACCGCAATGAGCGCGTGGACAAGGAGATCCTGGTGCGTATTGACGGGCAATTACAGCGCACCGGTTGCGACAAATTCGGCGCGTTGCTCGGCGATCAGTGCCGAATGGGCGCCAATGCGGTGCTGGCGCCGGGGGCCGTGTTAGCCCCTGCCAGTGTCATCGGGCGCGGGCAAGTGTTCGACGCAGAAGCCTCTGTATAAACGCAATGTTGAAAAGGGCATGGTGCACCGGCACTATATTAAATAGAATGAATCTCATTTGAGACTCACTCGCGCCGCGCAGGTCGCTTGCCATGAATGATGCAGTTGTCCCGACCCACGCCGCCGAACCCACCTTGTCGAGTTTGTACCGCGACCACCGCAGTTGGCTCGAAAGCTGGCTGCGGCGGCGCCTGGGCAATGCCTGGGATGCCGCGGACCTGAGCCAGGATACGTTCCTGCGCGTGCTCGCCAGTGCCCAGCCGATTGCGCAGATGCAGGAGCCGCGCGCGTACCTGGTGACAGTCGGCAAGCGCTTGCTGGTCAACTTTCATCAGCGGCGCAGCCTTGAGCAGGCTTACTTGACGGCCTTGGCAAGCCTTCCTCACACCTGTGTGCCGTCGCCGGAGCAACGCTGGCTGCTGCTGGAAACCCTGCAGGCGCTGGATGAGTTGCTCGACGGTTTGCCCGTGCTGGTGCGCCGCGCATTTTTGTGGAGCCAACTTGAAGGCCTGGGTTATCGCGAGATTGCCGAGCGGCTCGACGTTTCTGAGCGCACGGTGAAGCGCTACATGGCGCAAGCCTACGAACATTGTTTGCTGGCAGACCTGTGAGCCGCGAGGTCGCGCGCGCCGCCGCGCAGTGGCTGGCCTTGCTGGAATCCGGCGCGGCCACCGAAGGTGATCACGCCGCGTTGCAGCAGTGGCGCGCCAGCCACCCCCAGCACGAACAGACCTGGCAGAAAGCCCAAGCCCTGCGCCAGCGTTTCAGCGACGTGCCGCAAGCATTGGCAATGGCCAGCCTCGACCGGCCCCAGCCGTCGCGGCGGGCCATGCTCAAGCGTGCGCTGGGTGTGGCGGCGCTGGTGCCGACCGCCTGGCTGGTGAGTCGGCAGTTGCCCATCGAGGCGTGGCGGGCCGACGTGCACACCGCCACCGGCGAGCGCAGGCGCCTGCCGTTGGCCGATGGCAGCAGCCTGCAACTCAACACTGCCACGGCGGCGGATGTCGATCTGCAGCAGCGGCGCATCACGTTGATGGACGGTGAGCTGGCCGTGAATGTGCCAGGCGCGGCGTCGATGACCGTGAACACCCGCTACGGCGAGGTTCACGTCAGCCAGGCCGACGTGTGTGTGCGGCAATTGGCGTCCGGTTGTTTGGTCTCGGTGCTCAAGGGCGCGGTGCAGGTGCGCGACGTGCAGGGGCACGTGGCGACATTGAGCAGCGGGCAGCAGGCGCCGTTGCAGGCCAAGGGGCTTGGCGCCTGGGTAGCGTTCGATGCGCTGCAACTGGGCTGGCGCGACGGCGTGTTGACCGCGCAGAACCAGGCGCTGGGGGATTTTTTGCGCGAACTGGCGCGTTATCGCCCAGGCGTGTTGCGCTGGGACCCGAGCCTGGAAAGCCTGCGCGTGACCGGCAGCTTCCGGCTGGACGACACCGACCGCATTCTCACGCTGCTGTCCCAGACGTTGGGGTTTGAAGTGCGCGCGCGGACGCGGTACTGGGTGACCCTGAGCCGCACACTGGTTTGACGCTCACTGGGGGGAGTGGGCTTGGCCTGCGTTGGCGTGCGAAGCGCTTTCAATTCGGACATTTAGGTAAAACTGATAGACCGCGTCGTGGGATTTTAGGGCCGCTTCGCAGCCCAACGCGGGGCAAGCCCGCTCGCCACAGAAAGCCTGCTTGCCATAGGGAGTCTGGTTGCCACAGGGGCGTGCTTGCCACAGGAAGCCTGGTTGCCACAGGGGGCGTGCTTGCCACAGGGCGCCCGCATGCCATGGGCGATCATCTGTCTTCAAATCACATGCGCTCGCTGCAACTCGGTCAAGGCCAGTGCCTTGAGCCGTGCCAGCAGCGGGTCGCGACGGTCGCGTGGGTGCGGCAGGTCCACCGCGAGTTCCTGGCGGATGCTGCTCGGCCGGTTGTCCATCACCAGCACCCGATCACTCAGGTACAGCGCTTCGTCCACATCGTGAGTCACCAGCAATAACGCGATGGCATGGTGCTTGGCCAGTTGCAGTAGCAAGTCCTGCAGTTTCATGCGGGTGAACGCGTCCACAGCGCTGAACGGCTCGTCCAGCAGCAACACCTGCGGGCGCGAATACAGGCCGCGTGCGATCGCCACCCGTTGCGCCATGCCGCCCGATAACGCTTTGGGCAGTGCCTGAGCGAAACCCTTGAGTCCGACTTCGTCGATCAATTGCGCGACCCAGGCTTTGTCATAGTGACTGTCATCACTGAAGCCGATGTTCTGCTCTACCGTCAGCCAGGGCATCAGGCGCGGTTCCTGGAACACAAACGCCACTTCGCCTTCGGGGCTGCGCAGTTGGCCTTGAAAGTCTTTTTCCAGGCCGGCAACGATGCGCAGCAACGTGCTTTTACCGCAACCACTGGGCCCCAGCAGGCTCACCGCTTCGCGTGGCTGCAAGGCCAGGTGCACGTTGGTCAGCACGGGGGTGCTGGCAAAGCTTTTACGCTCTACACGAATGTCCAATAAAGGCTGCATGCTCATTGCTCCGCACCCTGGCCGTTGAAGGTGTCACGCCAGGCCAGGCAGTGTTTCTCGAGCGCTGCGAGCAGGCCATCGCTGACTTTGCCGAGCACCGCCAGCACGATGATTGCGGCCAGCACGATGTCCGGGCGCGAGGTTTCGCGCCCGTCACTGAGCAAGTAGCCCAAACCCTTGGTGGCCGCGATCAACTCGGCCGCCACCAGGAACATCCACGCCAGGCTCAGGCCACTGCGCAAGCCGGTAAACAGACCGGGCAGGGCGGCGGGCAACAGAATCCGCCGCACCAGACGGCGCCGGCTGAAGCCGTACATTTGCCCGACCTCCACCCATTTGCGGTCGATATCGCGGATCGCCGCGACGCCATTGAGGTACACCGGGAAGAACGCGCCAATCGCAATCAGCACAATCTTCGAGGTTTCATCGATGCCCAGCCACAGCAGCAACAGTGGCACCCAGGCCAGGCTCGGGATCGAGCGCAGCCCGGCAAATGTGGGTTCCAGGTACGCCTCGGCTTCGCGGCTGAGCCCTACCCAGGCGGCAAACACCAACGCCAGGCTCGCGCCGATGGCGAAGCCCGCCAGTACGCGCAACAGGCTGACGCCGATGTGCTTCCACAACGCGCCTTCGGCCAGGTCGGTCAAGGTTACGGCGATCTCGCTGGGCGCCGGCATCTGGTACGACGGCAGCCAGCCGATACGCACCACCCCCTCCAGCACCAACAGGATCAGCACCGGTAACACCAGTCCTTTCAAACGCCGTGGCCAGGCACTGCGCTGCATGACGAGCGGCGCCGCGAGCGGCACGGTTTGGGTTTTGCTGGTCATCACGCGCCCCTTACGGCTTCGGCAAGGCTTGGCCGAACGAGGTGTCGATCAGTTGGTCGATCACCTGATCCACATTGACCCCGCGACGGACCAGTTCCTCGGACACCAGGATCGGCGCCGCGGCCTTGGACGACACCACATCCTGGCGGGTCAGCAACGGGCTGCCGAGGTCGGTACGCGAGAGTTGCAGCTTGGCCACTTCCAGCGGCAACCCGGACTCATCGGCGAGCAATTTGGCGAACTCATCCGGATGCTTCACCGCCCAGTCGCGGGCCTTTTCATAGGCGCCGAGCACCTTGGTGATGGTCTGCGGATGCTCCTTGGCGTACGTCTCGGTGACGCTGACCACACCGTAGCTGTTGAAGTCTTTGTTGCGGTACAGCAGGCGCGAACCGGCCTGGATTTGACTGGCGGCCATGTGTGGGTCGAGGCCGGCCCAGGCGTCCACGTCACCTTTCTCCAGGGCGGTGCGGCCGTCCGGGTGTTGCAGGTGCACAAGCTCCACGTCATCTTTTTTCAGCCCGGCGTGTTGCAGGCTGCGCAGGGTGAACAGGTACGGGTCGGTGCCTTTGGTGGCGGCGATTTTCTTGCCCTTGAGGTCCGTCACGCTGGTGAGCGGCGAGTCTTTGCGTACCACCAAAGCCGTCCATTCGGCGCGGCTGTAGACATACACCGATTTGATCGGGCTGCCATTCGCACGGCTCAATACGGCCGACAAACTGGCGGAGGAGGCGAAGTCCACGCCGCCACTGTTGAGGTATTCCAGTGAGCGGTTGCTGCCCTGGCTCAGTACCCAGCCGACTTTGGTGTGCGGCAACGCCTGCTCCAACCAACCGAAATGCTTGAGCACCAGGCTGACCGGCGAATAGTAGGCGTAATCCAGATTGACTTGCGCCGGGTCGGCCTCGGCGGCAAAGGCCTGGGGCTGCAGGCACAAGGCGAGGGCGCAGGCGCCCAGTAAATGTTGAGCAAAGGGTTTCATGGAACAGCTCCGGACAAGGCGATGAGAGAAGGCTTTTCTTATATTCAGAAAATTGAATTGGCATGTTCCATCATGCTTTACCGGAATATGCAGTCTCTGTGCCATCTACGCCGAAGGCGGATTTGCTCGGGTTTAAGCCGCCGTTGCTGTGATGGCAGCGGGCAGTTTGTTGATCAGCTGTTGCCAGGCGAACAGTTCATATATATCCATATCGAATAAATAAAGAGTTATATATTCCTTTTAATGTCCGATTGGATGGCGCATTTTGAGGGCCTGCGCATTCGTGCGGATTGACCCAACAGCCAAAAGGAAAGCCGACATGACCATTAAAGCGATCAACGTGCGCAACCAGTTCAAGGGCGTGATCAAGGAGATTCTGCTGGGGGAAGTGGTGTCCGAGATCGACGTGCAAACCGCGTCCGGCATCGTGACGTCAGTGATCACCACGCGCTCGGTGCGTGACCTGGAATTGAAAGTGGGCAGCGAAGTGATTGCCTTTGTGAAGTCGACCGAAGTGTCAATTGCCAAGCTGTAAACCAGTGGTTGTAGCAAAAGCAGATTAAGTGCAGATCTGCTTTTCTGTAGGGGCTGGCTTGCCTGCGATGCGGGCACCTC
>NZ_CAWOAW010000026.1:8185-8860 GCF_963879675.1 Pseudomonas sp. Larv2_ips | reverse complement strand
GCATCAGGCATACCCAGTCGATCCCTTCGCAGGCAAGCCAGCTCCCACATTTGGACCCGGTACACTCTCACCTGATGCGCTCAGATCCAAATGTGGGACTGAGTTGCTTGGGTAGCTCACTCGGGAGACCGGGTGCCTATGCTTTGCGACAGCCATCGTGGTTGGCTGGACCTGTCAAATCAAGATCAGCATCGGATCAACAGCAGATCTGCTTTTCTGTAGGAGCTGGCTTGCCTGCGATGCGGGCACCCCGGTGCATCAGGCATACCCAGTCGATCCCTTCGCAGGCAAGCCAGCTCCCACATTTGAACCCGGTACGCTCACCTGATGCACTCAGATTTAAATGTGGGGCGGGGTTGCTTGGGTAGGTCACTCGGGAGACCGGTTGCCTATCCTTTGCGACAGCCATCGTGGTTGGCGGGACCTGTCAAATCAAGATCAGCATCGGATCAAAAGCAGGTCTGCTTCTCTGTGGGAGCTGGCTTGCCTGCGATGCGGGCACCTTGGTGCATCAGGCATACCCAGTCGATCCCTTCGCAGGCAAGCCAGCTCCCACATTTGGACCCGGTACACTCTCACCTGATGCACTCAGATTTAAATGTGGGGCGGAGTTGCTTGGGTAGGTCACTCGGGAGACCGGGTGCCTATGCTTTGCGACAGCCATCGTGGTTGGCG
>NZ_CAWOAW010000026.1:0-8175 GCF_963879675.1 Pseudomonas sp. Larv2_ips | reverse complement strand
TTGCCTGCGATGCGGGCACCCCGGTGCATCAGGCATACCCAGTCGATCCCTTCGCAGGCAAGCCAGCTCCCACATTTGGACCAGTACTCCCACTACCCTGATGCACCCGGATCCAAATGTGGGAGCGGGCTTGCTCGCGAATGCGGTGGGGCATTCAGCTTTTCTGTCGCTGATACACCGCCCTCTCAAGCAAGCCCATTCCACATTGATAGACGCCAGCCCAGTGAACCTCAGTTGATGCGTGGGCCGCCGCCGCCCGGTTGATGCGGTTGCGGTTTGTCCGGTGGGGCATCGCTGGGCAGGCTTTTGGGTGGGGTGTTCGGGTCTTCATAATGCTTGTGCAAGTCCCCATCCAGCCGATTGCTCGACGACCCGCCTTTTTGCGGCGTCTCGTCGAAGTGCTCCCATTCCGATTGCTGGAAGCGAAAGATGCTGTCATCGGTCGGCGTGTCGCGGCCGTGGTAATGGTGGATTTCGTAGTGGGCGTACTCGACCTTGTCGGCCCAGTTGTCCTGCAATAGACCGTCGCCGGCCAGGTCGCGGTACCAGTCGTTTTCTTTCTCGGTGGCTTTCTGCTTTTTGTTGTGGTCGACGAAGTAGCCGATGATCCCGCCCACCACCGCCAGCACCACGCCCACCAGGAACAATGGCCCGGTCAATGCCGCCGCCGTGCCTGCGCCAAACAGCGCCGCCGCGCCGAGTACCCCGGCCGACGCACCGAACGCACCACCGGCCACCTGCAGGCCGCCAGCCGCCTGGGCCAGCGGGTCTTTGCTGTCCACGCCACTTTTGATCGCCAGCGCGCCCAATACAATATCGGCGAACCCGCCGACGATGTCCGTGGCCGGGCCGAGCACCTTGATGACCGAGCCGGCAATTTTCGCTGACTTGGACGCGCCGAGCTTGGCCGCGCCTGCAGCGGCGAGGCCGTCATCCAGGTGAGTCGCCAGGCCTTCGGTGGCCTCGGTGACGGCTTTGTCGCCTTCGCCAAACATCTTCGAAATGCCGTCGTACTGGCTGTCGGGCACGGCATCGAGTGCACTGGTGATCTTGGCTTTTACATCGGGGGGCAGGTCGTTGACGCGGAACTCGAAGTTCGGCTCCTGCAGGCCGGTCTTGCCCCAGATTTCCGGCAGCGTTTTGTCCAGACCAAGGAAGTCCACCAAGCCGCCTTTACCCAGGGTCTCGCCAATCTTGTCGCCCAGGCGCACGAAGTGGCTGGAACCGCCGGCAAAGCTCAAGAAGTCCTTGGCGATGGACATGCGCTGCGCGGGCGTTTCGCCGAGCTTGCCGCCTTTGCCGACCAATTGGTAAATCGCCGAAAACAGGGTCACGCCAGCACCGAGAGAACCCAGGATGCCCTTGCTGTTGAGGGTATGAAACACCTCGCCGAGCATGCCGCGGTCGGCGACCGGTATATAGGGTTTGCTCAGCGCGGTTTTCAGGTCGGCCTCGCTGATCGAACCATTGTTCTTGTAGACCTCGCCCAACTCCTCCAGGGCCTTGGTCACGCCAGCGGATTTTTCCTTGCCCTGCAGGCCTTCGTTGAGGAATTTCTCCAGGGTTTCCTGGGTGCGCCGTGGCAGGTCGAGCAGGCTGCCTTTCAATACGCCTTTGAGCAGGCCGAACAGGTCCTTGGTGGCCAGTTCCTTGTTCTCGTCGGAGATCTTGCTCGGGTCCGAAAGGATCGCGTTGAGGTCGGTGGTCAAGCCGTCGGCCTGAATGTTCTGCGCCGCCTTGCTGGCCGCTTCCGGGTCGAACAACGACAGCGAGGTGAGGGTATCGCTCAGGTCCTTCTGCGCCTCCGAGGTCTTGCCCTGGTCTTGCAGGTCCTTGAGGTACAGCACGTAATCCGGATTGGACGTCAGGTCCAGGAGCTTTTGCTTGATCTCGTCCTTGTTCGGCAGCTTGTTGATCGCGTCGTCCATTTTCGACTTGTAGTCGGCCTGCACGGTCGGGTCTTTGAACAGCTCGCCGATCTGCTCCTGCACTGCCTTGCCGTCGATGATGTCGTGCATATCGGCCGAGGTCAGCTCGGTCTGCTTGTCATCGAACTCGCGCCAGGTGGTGTTGAACGGGCGCTTGGCTTCTTCGTAGCCGGTAATGCCGTGGCCATTCTGGTAGGCGGCCTGGGCTTCCAGCGCGCGCACCAGCTTGGCGCGCGGGTCGTCCTTGGGAATCGAGCCATCCTTGACGCCGGCGCGGTAGGTGTCGATCAACTGGGTGGTGGCCAGCTCGCTGACGCTCAAGGTTGGCGACTTGTCGTCTTTGTCATCGGCATGGACGCCGGTGTCCATGTTCAGCACGTCGAGGTCACCGGCCTTGGGCAGGTTGTGCTGGGTGCGCGTGTCATCGACCGCGCCGGCACTGAAGGCGTCCCATTTGGCCTTTACGTCATCGTAGAGCTGCGGGCTGAGTTCCTTGGAGACGATGACCTTGCCTTCGCTGGTTTCATAGCGGATCAGGCCATCGCCCAGTTCGTCGGGCGAACCGAACGTGATGTCGGTGTTTTTCAGGAAGTCATTCGGCCCGGCCAACTTATAGCCTTCGGCTTCGCTGGTGTGGATTTTGTCCCAGGTGTCGTGGGCGGTGGCGACGCTCTTGAACAGCTCGGGGCTGACGTCGGAAGACACCACCACCTTGGTGCCGTCATGCAGTTCGTAGGTGAGGATGCTGTCTTTCTGGTCGTTGTTCCAGCTGAACGTCTTGTAGTCATTGAGGCCCGGCACCGGCGTGTTGGCGTCGGCCAGGGCTGCCCCGTTATTCAGCTCGCCTTCCACCACGGCCTTCTTGCCAGGGTCGGTGTAGACCTCGTGCAAGCCCGCCAGGTAGTCGAACAGCTTGGGGTTGTCGTCACGGGCCACGACCATCTTCTGGCCGTTGCTCTCAAAGCGGATCAAGCCCGGGCCGACTTCATCCTCGGGGCCGACCGTGGTGCCGGCGTAGGGCGGCCACACTTCGTTGTCGCTGGCGCGTTTGTAGCCGGCGTCTTCGCTGCTGGCGAGGCCGGTGAAGCTCGCATAGTCATCCTTGGCTTTCTGGAAGGCTTCGGGGTTGTCACGCTGGCTGACCACGACCTTGGTGCCGTCCTGGGTTTCATAGCGGATCACGCCCGGACCGGTCTCGTCGGGCGGTCCGAGGGATTTGTAGTCGGCGAGCTTTTCCGGCGCCTTTGCATCCGCGCCAAGGCTCTGGTAACCCGCGTTCTGGCTGGCCACCACGCCCGTGAGCGATTTGAAATCGGCACTCACTTGCTTGAACAGCTCCGGGCTGTCCTGTTCGCTGACGATGACTTTCTTGCCGTCCTGGGTTTCATAACGAATCAACCCAGGCCCGACTTCATCCGGTGGACCGATGGCTTTGTAGTCGGCGAGGGCCGGCGGTGGCGTGGCGTCCTTGGCCGCCAGTGTATAGCCCTGTTGCTGGCTGGCATCGAGCCCCGATGGCGTCTTGTCCTGGGATTCGACTTTTTTGTTGGCGCTGTTTTTGAGCAGCACATGAAACGCGGTGCTCGACTTGGACGGCGTGCGGGGAAGGGTTTTGGAATCGGACGAGCGATCAAGGGGCTGGGTCGCCATACCATGAAACTCCTGCTGTTGCCGGTGGGACGGATGGCAAAAACAGTAACAGCAGGGGTTCGGCATTCGTTGCGAAACGTTGTGAATTAACGCCAGCGACCCGCGCCAACGGGCTCATCCGGCCGGGTTGTGCAAGTCAACCGCCTGAACGTTGAGGCGGGCAAGCCCGAGGTTCGAGTGGGGCTGGCCCCGGCAATGGGGCCAGTCGCTCAGCGGGTTTTCAGGCTGCGCTCCATACGCTGCAAGCCCTCTTCGAGCATTGCGCGCGGGCAGCCGAAGTTCAGGCGCACAAACTGCTGGCTGTCATCGCCGAACTCAATGCCGGCGCTCAGGCCGACCTTGGCCTGTTCCAGGAAGAACTGCTGCGGATCGTCCAGGCCCAGGGCGCTGCAATCCAGCCACGCGAGGAAGGTGCCTTGCGGGGCATGCATCACCACGCCGGGCAAACGGGTTTGCACGGCGTTGAGCAGGTAGTCGCGGTTGGCTTGCAGGTAGTTCACCAGCGCCTCCAGCCATTCACCGCACTGGCTGTAGGCTGCGCGGGTGGCTTCCAGGCCAAGCGGGCTGACGCTGTCGACCATGCCGCAACGCGCGTTATTAAAGCGCTCGCGCATCTCGGCGTTTTGCACCACGGCAAAGCAGGTCTTCAAACCGGCGACGTTGTAGGCCTTGCTCGCCGACATCAGGGTGATGGTGCGCTGGGCGATCTCGGGGCTGAGGCTGGCGGTAGGCGTATGGCGACGGCCATCGAAGCACAGCTCGGCGTGGATTTCGTCACTGATGATCAGCGCGCCGCTTTCCAGGCAGGCGTTGGCCACGGCCAGCAGTTCTTCACGCGGGAAGACTTTGCCGATGGGGTTGTGCGGGTTGCTCAACAGCAGCGCGCCGGCACCGCTCAGCGCCTGGCGCAGGGCAGGCAGTGGCGTGAGGTATTCGCCGTTGTGCAACGCGAATGGTACTTCGATATGCGGCAGGTTCCAGTTCGCCGGCGCCAGGCGAATCGGGCGATAGTTCGGGGTTTGCAGCACCACCGGCTGGCCCGGCTGCACGAACGCGTGCAGCGCCATGTTGAAGCCCGGTTCGACGCCGGGCAAAAACAGCAGTTCGTCTGGCAGTACGCGCCAGGCGTACTTGGCCCACAGGTCGGCAACGATGGCTTCGCGCACATCCGGCCCGGCCACGCTGTAGCCCAGGATGTGCTGGTCGAGACGCTGGTGCAGGGCTTGCAGTACGGCAGGTGGCGCGGCGATATCCATGTCGGCGATCCACATCGGCAAGACGTCTTGCGGGTAACGGTTCCACTTGGTGCTGCCGGTGCCGAGGCGGGGGTGGATCGTGTCGAAATCAAAGCTCATGGGAGGCTCGTGTCAGGGAGGCAGGCGCAAGAATGGCGCTGATTCTAGCGCCATTATTTTTATAGGCCAGAGCTGATTGCCTCGCGCAGTTGCCGGTGTGCCTGCTCCACGGCTCGGTTGACCGCTTCTTCACCGCGCACCATGGCGCCCAGATAAACGAAATCCACGCTGCGAATGCCCACCGTGGACAGGATGGCGGTCAGGTACGGCGTCAGAAAGTCCGGCTCATGCCCTTTGCGTGCATTGCCCGAACTGACCAGCACAAAGGTGCGCCGATCCTTGAGCAAGCCGACCTTTTCGAAGCTGGCGTTGACCGTAAAGCTGCGTTGAATGCGCACCACGTGATCGATCCAGCCTTTAAGCGCCGCCGGTACCGTGAAATTGTGCACCGGGGTGCAGAGGATCAGCAGGTCGCAGGCTTCCAGCTCCACAATCAACTGTTCCGACAGTGCCGTGGCGCTGCCGCTCAAGCCGCCGGCCGTGGTGAGGGCGTTGGCGTATTCGCGGGTCAATGGTGGCAACGCCTGGCTGCCGTAGTCACGCTCGGTGATCTGGGCATTCGGCACCAGGTCGCTGAGCAGGGCGCGCGCCAGCTTGAAGGTCTGCGCGGCCTTGCCATGGGGGCTGAAACTGAGCAGCAGGGCGCGGGTCATTGGCTCAGGTCCTGGGAAAAGTGCATCCCCAACGGCAGCAGGCCCTGGCGGAAGTAAAAGCGCTGAGCCAGGGCCATGTGCATGCCGGTATCCAGCACCAGGAAACGGTAGCCACGGGCACGGGTTTCTTCACGGACCCGATCAAGCAATTGCTCGCCCAGGCGCCGGCGTTGCAGCGCGGCGTCCACCACCAGGTCATCGACGTAGATAAAACGGCCGTACAGGGTGTTTTCCGTCTGCCGGTAACCGGCCAGGCCGATCACCTTACCGTGCTCGCGCGCGGCGAGCAGGTGGTAGCCATTCTCCCGTTGCCGCTGGATTTGCTCGGCGAATGCCACCGCGTCGGTCAGGTGCGGGCGCAGTTGCTGCATCACGGCGAAACTTTCGAGGTAGTCGGCGTGGGTGCGCATCGGCACGAATTCAACGAGTTCATTCATGGTTGAGGTTCTCCAGGTGGGCCTTGATCGCGGCCGGTACTTTGCGAAAGCTGATGGCGACGCGGTTCAAGGCGTTCATCAGGGAGATGGCCAGGGTCAGGTCGGCGATTTCCTTGGCGCTGAACATCGCTGCGGCCTCGGCGTAATCGGCATCCGGCACCTGGGTGTGCGCCACTTCGGTGACCACCTCGGCCCAGGCCAGTGCCGCGCTTTCGCGCGCGGTGAACAGTGGCAATGCCTCGCGCCAGGCGGCCAGCAGCATGATTTTTTCCAGGCTCACGCCTTGCTTGAGCAGGTCGCGGGAATGGGCATCCAGGCAATAGGCGCAGCTGTTGAGTTGCGAGACGCGCAAGTACACCAGGTCGATCAATTCTTTTTCCAGGCCGCAGCCGTGGATATAGCTGTGCACCGAGCCCAGGGCTTTGTAGCCGGCGGGCGCGGCCTGGGCGTAATCAAGACGGTGTTTCATCAGCGGTCCTTGTGGTCGTTGAGGGATGCGCCATTTTCGACGGCGGGACGGGCGCTCAACAGGGGCATGATTGGACAAGCGGGTTGGGACATGATCAGACTTGGCCCTGTCTTTTTGCCGAGCCCGTCTGTGATGTCGTCACTGCCCAAATACCAGGAGATCTACCGGCGTTTTCGCCTGGCCATCGACCAGGGCCAACTGGGCCCGGGTGATCGTGTGCCGTCGGTGCGCAGCCTGGCGCTTGAGCTCAAGGTGGCGCGGGGCACGGTGGAGGCGGCTTACCAGTTGCTGGTCAGCGAGGGTTTTTTCGAGGCGCGTGGGCAGGCGGGCACCGTGATTGCCGGGGCTTTGCCGCAGGTGTCAGTGAAGCCGCCACCTGTCGTGCTGTCAGCCACCAGCGGGCCTCGGCCGCTGCAAATGGGGCTGCCGGCGCTGGATGCGTTCCCGCGCAAGCTGTGGGCGCGGCTGGTCACCCGGCAAGTGCGCCGCACCGATGCAGACAGCCTGGCGATGGGCGATGTGCGGGGCGTCGAAGCGTTGCGCGTGGCGATTGCCAACTACCTTGCGCTGTACCGAGGCGTTGAGTGTGCGCCACGGCAGGTGTTCGTGTGCGCCGGGTATGCGGGGTGTTTGATGCTGCTGTGCGATGCGCTGCAGATGGCGGGGCAGCGTTGCTGGTTTGAAGATCCGGGGTATTTGCATGCGCGGCAGTTGTTGATCCATCAAGGTGTGGAAGTGGTGCCGGTGCCGGTGGACGCCGACGGCTTGGAGGTAGAGCGTGGAATGCAGCGCGATCGGCAGGCGCGGTTGGCGATCGTGACGCCGGCGCACCAGAGTCCGCTGGGCGTGGCGTTGAGCCCGGCGCGGCGCCTGGCTTTGCTGGAGTGGGCGCGCGAGCAAGGGAGCTGGGTGGTCGAGGATGATTACGACAGTGAGTTTCGCTATCGCGGGCAGCCGTTGGCGGCGCTCAAGAGTCAGGATGTGGGGGATCGGGTAATCCATGCCGGGAGTTTCAGCAAGATGCTGTTTCCGGGATTGCGGTTGGGGTATCTGGTGGTGCCCGCTGCATTGGTGGAGGCGTTTGAGCGCAGTGCCGAGGCGTTGCAACAGCGCAGTGCGCAGTTGTTGCAGCTGACGGTAGCGGACTTTCTGGAGCAGGGGCATTTTACTCGGCACCTGAAGCAGATGCGGCAGCTGTATGCGCAGCGCAGGGGGTGGTTGGTGGAGGCGCTGAGGGTGCATTGCTCGGGGTTTTTGCGCGTGGATGAGCAGGCGGGTGGGGTTAATCTGCTGGCGCGGTTGTTGGTGGAAGTGCCCGATGATGTGGTGGCGGTGGCGGCTGACAACGCGGGGTTGGGGGTTCAGGCGTTGTCGGGGTGGATGATTGAGCCGGAGCGGGAGCGGGGGCTGTTGATGGGGTTTACGAATGTGGCTACGGCTGGGCAGGCGGTGGAGTTGGCTTTGGTTTTACATCGGGTTATTGCGGGGGGCATATCCGTTGCTGCGGTCACGGCCACTTAGGGTTCCGCTCTTACAGCGGGTCACTTTTGGCAAACGCCCCAAAAGTAACCAAAAGGTCTGTGCCCCACCACTCGGCACCTCGCCTGGGCTCGGTGTGCCCTCACTCCGGCTTGAATCCGTGGGCCGCCGCGACGGGCCATCCATGGCCCAACACGGCTAACC
>NZ_CAWOAW010000025.1:0-310 GCF_963879675.1 Pseudomonas sp. Larv2_ips | reverse complement strand
CGTGACCGTCACAGCGGTTTGCGCTGGGTTGGTCAGCGTGGCGGTGTAAGTGATGTTGCCGCCTTCAACGACCGATGGATCTGCCGTCAACGTGACAGTGGTGTTATCGATCGAGTCGGTGATGGTGGTGGTCGCTGGCGTAGGGTTGGTTGCCAGGTTCTCGAAGTTGCCGCCAGTGGCGTTGGTGATCGTTGTGTTGACGGTCGAACCGTTGTTGTAGACGTCGTTAGCTGGCGTTTCAAACACCACCGAGCCCGCAGATTTACCCGCTTCGATAACGATGGTCTGGCCATTGCTCAGCGTCACGGTG
>NZ_CAWOAW010000024.1:0-451 GCF_963879675.1 Pseudomonas sp. Larv2_ips | reverse complement strand
GTGTGGGTTTTCGATTTTGATCTGGTTGATCACATCGATACCGAAGTTCAGGTGCATCGACTCGTCGCGCAGGATGTACTGGAACTGCTCAGCCACGCCGGTCATTTTATTGCGACGGCCCATGGACAAAATCTGGGTGAAGCCGCAGTAGAAGAAGATGCCTTCCAGGACGCAGTAGTAGGCGACCAGGTTGCGCAGCAACTCTTTATCAGTCTCGACGGTACCGGTTTCGAACTTCGGATCGGAGATCGAGCGGGTGTACTTCAAGCCCCAGGCGGCCTTTTTGGCGACCGATGGGATCTCGTGGTACATGTTGAAGATCTCGCCTTCATCCATGGCCAGCGATTCGATGCAGTACTGATAAGCGTGGGTATGGATCGCTTCTTCGAAGGCCTGGCGCAGGATGTACTGGCGGCACTCCGGGTTGGTGATCAGGCGGTACACGGCCAGC
>NZ_CAWOAW010000023.1:177761-179993 GCF_963879675.1 Pseudomonas sp. Larv2_ips | reverse complement strand
AAGGTTGAGGTGCCAATAGAAATGGCAAATTTATTGTTCGATTTGGATGCTAAGGAATTTCCAATTCTCAGCAGCCTTAGCTTTGATGACTACGATATGTTCTCAGGTTCGCAATTAGACTCGCTTGCGGATGAGCTGCTTACTGCGGCTAGGCTGAATCCGCAGGTTTCAAAATTAGTTAACCCGATGTTGGTTTTGATATATGAGGCGAAGTCCTCAATGAAAGATGTTTTATTTAACCCTTTTGGGCGGTAATAGAAGTGAAAAGAGAGAAATAGGGGGGCAGACCACGGTTTTGTAAAGGTAATCAAAATTGCTCTTTGAAACATGTGAATGGTGGGCTGACCCCCTATTCTATTGCTCCCACAGTTTTACTGAATTCAGGCAGGCGATTTGGTGGGGTTCAGGCACTCGATGGAGCGGTCTACGGTGGTCTTGGCCATTTCCAGCAAATGCCACACCGCCAGAATTTTCGCCCGCTCGGGGCTGGGCAGTCGCTCACTGCAATTGAGTGTTGTGGCCGAAGCGCTGTCGAGCAAGCTGGAAGTGTAGAGCAGGGCGTCTTCGAAGCTCAGGTCTTCGATTTGAATACCTTGGGTAGGCTGGTAATGGTCGATGGCGCGGTTGAAGGCGGCGCGGTCTTTAGTGGCGTTATGGGGTGGATCGGGGACGACTTTTTTCATTTTGCAGCTCCTGGGTGATCAAGGAGCCGACACATTTCGCGACTAAACGTAGGGTGGCGGCTGTACGCAGGTTAGTCGACCGGTCAGGAGCATCCGGCGCGCCCGAGGGCGCCCTGCGCACAGCCACCATTAAACTTTATGGGACGATGCGCCTACTCCTAAATCCGAGCGACTAAACCCGATCACTGATAAGCAGTGACGGACCGCAGACTAGCCATCGATTCGGGCAGGCACAAGGCGGTAGGAATTGTCTAGGAAACGTCCTGCAATTTAAAGAGACACGCCCTGCTGGCCCTTCAAAAACCATGACTGAATGCCACTAACCCGCCCATCAACGGTGGTGGTGAATGGCTTTTTGTAGGTGCTTTTCCCCTGCGACGTAGGCAGCTTCTGAAATATCACTCAGCCTACCCAGGCTTGTGTGCGGGGCGTATCCGCTTGCTTATATTCCGACGCCAACTTCATTGCATCCAGGGATGTGAGGCATGGCGCAGGGCTATATCAACGACCGCACCACGGACTACAGCGGCTTGAAATCCCGGTTGATGGGCAGTGCCCCGAGTCGGCAGCGTTCCGACCATTTCGATGTGCTAAACAGGCACCTGCGGCCTGGGCTGGTGATGCCTGGGCAGTTGGTGATCGTTCCCGATCCCTACAGCGTGACCTGTTCGATGGAAGAGGCCTGGCTGGTACGCCGGGCCGAGGCAATTCGTCGTGAGTTGGACGCTGGCGCCGGACCCCAAGTGGTCAATAACTATGACCTGCTACAGAGTTTTTTGGGGTACGGCTCGTTGGGCGTGGGCAGCGCGACGTCAGCGTGGGCCCGGCATCTGGATGAAGTGGCGCAGACCCTGGAGGCGATTGAACAGCTGCATCAGCGCCTGAAAAACACTGGTTTGGACCGTGAGGCGTTTCTTCGCCAGCGTAAGGCGTTGTTCGGGCTGCTGGACACCCAGCTGCAAGGTGCGGCGCGATTTGGCACCGGATTGCAGGGCAATCAGGCTCTGAAGAAGGTGTTGGGGATTTCTACCAAAAGCTATCTGCAAAAGGGCGAGATCGCCGGGTATGCGCAGCGGATGCGGGATATTGCGCAAACGTCGAAATGGTTGGGCAAGGGCGCGTATGTGGGGTTGGCACTGGACGTGGGCGTGGCTGGGCTGGAAATCAAGGAGGCGTGTGTGGCGGGGCGGGAGGCGCAGTGTCGGCGGGCGAAATATGTGGAGACGGGGAAATTGATGGGAGGGGTGGCGGGGGCTTATGGCGCAGGGAAGCTGGGTTCAACAGTAGCCCGTAGCGGCTGTAGGGTTCTTTTGGGCATCGCGGCTAAAGGAAACGGTGCGCTGGCCTGCGCAGTGATCGGCGGCGCTGCGGGCGGGTACGCAGGGGGCAATGCAACGGGAGAATTCGGAGCGTTTCTGGGCGGGAAGATCGAAGAGATCGACGGTGATTTGATCTTTCAGCCAGAGGGGGCTTAAGCATGGACTTTCAACTCATCCTGGCAATCATTTTAGCTGCCGGGACACTGATTTTCGCAGGGCTGACTATATAC
>NZ_CAWOAW010000023.1:148131-177751 GCF_963879675.1 Pseudomonas sp. Larv2_ips | reverse complement strand
CCTGTTGGGAATGCCTAAATTTCACATCAAAAGAGGGGAGGTAACCGAGGCTGAATTGGCGTCCGTGCCCTTGTCCCTCAAGCGTTGGGCGTTGTGGCCGTATCGTTTTGGAATGGTGTGGTTTGCCGGCTGTATGCTTTGGTCCATTTTGTATGGCTGGTAGCCCGGGACGCACGGCGTTCCGGGCTGCGTTCCCACGGGTGCTGGTCACTGGCGTCGTGTCTAAAGGAAACGGTGCGCCGGCCTGCGCAGTGATCGGCGGCGCTGCAGGAGGCAACCTATTCGGCACTGGCGGTGCGTTTCTGGGCGGGAAGATCGGAGAGATCGACGGTGATTTGATCTTTCAACCAGAGGGCGCTTAAACATGGATTTTCAACTCATCCTGGCAATCTTTTTATTTGCAGGGGCGTTTGTTGGCGCGGGACTCACTTTATATGCTGAGTACACAAAGCTCGAAGCCCTGGAAAGCTACTTCAGCCAGAACAAAGTGATCTGCGACAACAAACGCTTTTGGGGCAGAAATCAGCATATCGACAGGTTTCATCGCATGCTCGTGATCAATGGCCTGTTGGCAATGCCTAAATTTCACATCAAAAGAGGGGAGGTAACCGAGGCTGAATTGGCGTCCGTGCCCTTGTCCCTAAAGCGTTGGGCGTTGTGGCCGTATCATTTTGGAATGGTGTGGTTTGCCGGCTGTATGCTTTGGTCCATTTTGTATGGCTGGTAGCCCGGGACGCACGACGTTCCGGGCTGCATTCCCACGCGGGAGCGTGGGAGCCCTCTCTCAGCGCATATGCAAAATGATCGGGCTGCTGCTCGCCGGGTCCGTATGCCCGCGCAGTTTATTCACCGCCGCGGCATCGACTGCGCCGCCGTTGTTGCCCCACGTACCTCGCACGTAAGTCAGCACCTGCGCGATTTCCTCATCCGACAACTGCTCCCTGAACGCCGGCATCCGGTAAGCATCCGGCACACCGGCGGTCACGATCCGTTGTGAGCCATTAAGCGTGATGTTGATCGCCGACGCATTTTCCTTGGCCAGTGCTGAGGTGGCGCCCGCCAGCGGTGGCATCCACTCCGGCTGGCCCTTGCCGTCCAGGCCGTGGCAGGACGCGCAGCGGGTCGCGTAGGTATGGGCACCCGGTACGTCCGCAACCGCGTTGACCGCCTGATACTGCCACGGCGAACCGTCGCGCTGCGGGTCGCCAGGCAGGGATTTGAGGTAGCGCGCGATGGCGTTCAAATCTTCATCGCTCATGAATTGCGTCGAGTTGTTGAACGCCTCGGTCATCGAGCCATACACCACTGCATGCTGGTTACGCCCGGTCTTGAGGAACCGCACGATCTCGTCCTCGCTCCAGCGGCCCAGCCCGGTGTTGTGGTCCTGGCGCAAGCTCGGCGCATACCAGCCGTCGAGCAGGCCGCCGGCCAGGTAGGGCGCGCCGGACTCGTCCAGCGCCTTCTCGTTAAAGGCCAGGCCGCGCGGCGTGTGGCAACTGCCGCAGTGCCCCGGGCCCTGGACGATGTAGGCGCCACGGTTCCACAGCGCGTCCTGGGCGGGTTTGGCCGCGTAGGTGGCGTTGGGTGCGAACACGCCGTTCCACAGGGCGATGGGCCAGCGCATGTTCAGCGGCCAGGGAATGCTGCTGTCGATATTGGGCTGATTGGCCGGCTCCACGCCTTGCATGAAAAACGCGTACAGCGCACGCATGTCGTCATCGCTGAGCTTGGCGTAAGACGGGTAGGGCATGGCCGGGTAAAGCCTGCGCCCACCCGGCGCGACGCCGTGGCGCACCGCGCGGTCGAAGTCGGCCGGCGTGTAGGCGCCAATGCCGGTGTTGCGGTCGGGCGTGATGTTGGTGGCGTGAATCGCGCCCAGCGGCGTGGCCATCTCCAGGCCGCCAGCGAACGGCGCCTTGCCCGGCAAACTGTGGCAGGCCACGCAGTCGCTGACGCGAGCGACGTACTCGCCGCGGCTGACCAGTGCCGGGTCCGCTTTGGCGGCAGGTTGTTGCTCAAAAGGCGAGGCGGGCTCGCGGGTCACGTACCAGGCCAGTACGCCTGCGGCGACCGCGCCAGCCAGCACCAGCCAGCCTGCGGTTCTAGCCAATCGTTGGTTGTTCATGCGCGTTCCTTGTCGGTCAGGCGAAAGTGTATCGGCTCAAAGGCAGGCTACGAATGCGCTGGCCGGTCAGGTGCGCGACTGCATTGGCCACGGCCGGCGCCACTGCAGGTAACGGCGGTTCGCCGATGCCACCCATTTTTTCACCACTCTCGACAATCTTGACGTGCACCTGGGCCATGCGCGACAGCGGCAGGATCGGGTACAGGTCATAGTTGCGCGCCCGTGGTTTGCCGTCCACGTACACCGCTTCCTCCAGCAAGGTTTGCGACAAGCCCAGGGCCACCGCGCCATTCACTTGTGCTTCAACAATCGCCGGGTTGACGATGCTGCCCGGGTCGATGGCTTCCCAGATGTGGTGCACCTTGACCTGGCCGTTTTCGATCGACACTTCGGCGACCACGGCAGCGTGGGAGCCGAACGGTGAGGCCATGGCCACGCCGCGTGCACGGCGGCTGCCGTCCTCTGCGGTGTAGGGGCCACGCTTCCAGCCGCCGGACAACTCGCCCACCGCCTTCAGCAGCGTGGTTAGCCGCGGGTTATCGCGCAGCAAATGCAGGCGCAGCTCGTAGGGGTCTTGGCCGCCTTTGTCGGCCAGCTCATCGAGGAACGCTTCATAGAAGAAGTCATTCAGCGAATTGCCCACCGAGCGCCAGTAGCCGAGCATGGTCGGGCCTTTGACGTAGATCTGCGCAATGCGCTTGTTGGGGATCGCGTAGCTTTTGCCCGACAACCCTTCGAGGGCCGTGGGGTCGATTTTGTCGCCCTGTTTACCGGCGATGGCTTCGCTGGGGCCTTCGGTGGCACTCACCGCTTCAATGGCCACCGGCAACCCTTGCGCGTCCAGCGCGGCGCGGAACTTGACCACGGCGACCGGGCGCAGCACGTCGCGCAGGAACTCCTCTTCACGGCTCCAGATCAGCTTGACCGGGCGACCGACTGCTTTGGCCAGTGCGATGGCCTGCGGGTAAGGGTTGGCCGAGTCATACAAGAAATGCCGGCCGAAAAAACCGCCCAGCAGCGGTGAATGCAGGATGATCTTCGCCGGGTCGAGCCCGGTGCGTTTGGCCATGTCGGCGCGGAACATATCCGGCGCCTGGTTCGGCAGCCACACCTCCAGCGTGCCGTCGGGGTTGAAGCGTGCCAGGGCAGAAGGTGGCTCCAGCTGGGCGTGGTTGACGTACTGGTTATGGTAGGTGGCTTCGACTTTGGTTTTGGCGTTTGCCAGTGCGCCGGCTACATCGCCTTCGTTTTCATCGTCACGCGCCGGGCCTTGCTGGGCGGCGAGGAAGTCGCGGTACTTGTCGCTGGAAAAATCCGCCGGCATCGCGCGTACGGTCGAATCTGCAGCGGCTTCCAGCCATTCCACCTGGATCGCCTCCACCGCGCGCTTGGCGTGCCACCAGCGTTCGGCGACCACGGCCACGGCGCCGGGCAGTCGATGCACCGAGTGCACGCCCTTCATGGCTTCGACCTGTGCCTGGTTACGCAGGCTGCCCACGGTCATGCCCAGTCGCGGCGCGTGCTGGACGGCGGCGTGGAGCATGCCGTCGACTTTCAAGTCGATGCTGTATTGCGCCTTGCCGGTGGATTTGTCGTAGGCATCCAGGCGTTTGACCGGCTTGCCGATCCAGCGGAACTGGCTCGGGTCGCGCAGGGTGATGGTGGCTGGGTCGGGCACCGGCATGTCCAGGGCGCGCCCGGCCAGCTCACCGTAGCCCAGCGAGCGGCCGGAGGCGGCATGCACCACGCGGCCGGGTGTTGTGGTCAGTTGCGCGACCGGCACGCCGAGCTGCTCGGCGCCGGCCTGCAAAAGCATCGCGCGGGCGAGGGCGCCCAGGCGGCGCATGGTCGGGTAACTCATGCGCACCGACATGCTGCCGCCGGTGATGCGCATGCCGTTTTCCATCACCACATACGCATCGCCGGGCGGCGCGGCCTCGACAATGAAGGTGGCGGGGTCGGCGTCCAGCTCTTCACCGACAATCTGCGCCATGGCGGTGTGAGTGCCCTGGCCGCCTTCCATGAAGGGGCTGAGCAAACGCACGGTGCCATCAGGGCGAATCTCTAAAAACGCCGGCACCTGGGTGCCGCGTTCTGCCGCGTCGGGCGTGGCGGCGTAGGCCCTGGGCGTGCCCAGCGGCAGGCCGAAGCCAATGACCAGCGCGCCCACGGCGGTGCTGGCCAGGAAGCGGCGCCGGGACAGGTTGATCGGTTCGCCCAATGGCGTGTCGAGGAGGGCGTTGCGCGTGTTCATCAGGCGCTCTCCTGCCGGGCAGGCTGAACGGCCAGGTCATGCACCGCCGTGCGAATGGCGTTATAGGTGCCGCAGCGGCACAGGTTGATCATCGCCGCTTCAATCTGCGCATCGCTGGGCGCCGGGGTGTGCTTGAGCAGCGCAGTGGCGGCCATCACCTGCCCGGACTGGCAGTAACCGCATTGCGCCACTTGATGCTCGACCCAGGCCGCGACCACGCGCTTGCCCACGTCATCGGCTTCGATCGCCTCGATGGTGGTGATCTCGTGGCCAACCACACCCGCCACTGGCGTGACGCACGAGCGCACCACGTTGCCGTCCACCAGCACCGAGCAGGCGCCGCACTGGGCCAGGCCGCAGCCGTATTTGGTGCCGGTCAGCCCCAGGTCATCACGGATCACCCAGAGCAGCGGCGTATCGGCGTCGGCATCGACCTCGTAGGATTTCTGGTTGATACGTAATTGCATGGTTCACCTGCTGATCATCGGTTGGTGTGGCTTTTTTTATAAGTTGCCCATCGTTGCACTCTAGACCACGGCGCAACAGCTATCGATCCCGTCATCGACAACTCGGAGGATCAGGCAAGAATTCGACAGGATTGCACCACTGCGCGTGCTTTTAGCCTGTAGGCCTTTGCTGATCCACGCCGGCGCGCTGCACTTTTTCTCATTCTTCTGATCTATCCCTGTCACGACCGCGCTCATTCTGCGCGTGGACCGCAGCCAGACCCGGTGCCGATGGATCGAACGTCAATTGCTTTTATCACCCGCTGGCCGCTGCTGATCGCAGCGGTGTTTATGCTCTGTGCCACCGGCTGCAGCCAGCAACAGGGCCGCGATATCGCCAGGCAGTTCAGCGATGGCAAGCCCGATGAGTTTTTTCAGACCAGCGTCGACCGCATGGCAACCCTGAGCATGCGCGACAACCTGCAAAGCCTGTACGTGCTGATGAACAAGCTCTACCTGCGCAACCCCAACCAGTGGCGCCAATCGGGTTATACCGATGCGGTGAGTGCCGCACGGGAAATTCGCCGCGCCATCGAGAACCGGCAACCGCTGCCTGCCCTGGGGGACCGTCGTGACCTGGTGGCCTTGAGCTATTCGCTGAGCCCGGACTTTCGCGGCGACCGGGTCGGGGCGTTTATCTATGCCATCGGTAGCATGCTGGTGACTGCACACGGTGGGCGCACGCAGTTTTATGTCACCGACTCGATCAACCCGCAATTTGTCAGCAATGCCGCGCGCAATATCGAGAAAGCCACCTGGCTGCTCAGCCAGCGCCAGGACGCCAATGGCGTGTTGCTGTTGTTCTCCAATGAAATCTCGGAGGAGGGCAGCAACCTCAGTTTCGCCGTTGAGTTCGGCAAAGTGGTTGCGCGCCTCGACCTGCTCGCGCAGATGCTTGATGAGCGTTACCGGCGCGTTGCCCTCAATTACGCGCAGAGCTTGCTGCTGATGAATTTTTTGCCCGTGCAGTGATGCGTGGACCGATCTTGCAGTGCGGCATTTCCCTTTCATATGTGGGAAACGGCCTATCTTGCCCCCCTTTGCTTGAAACATACCCACGGTCGGCAATAGCCTCGGACTTTTCTTGACGATGAGTGCCTACCTTGGGAAAGCGCAAAACGGTTTGGCCTACTGATCGCGAAGTCCGCCTGCGATTTATCCTGTTTGCCGTGATCGACGTGGCAAGTGCTCAAGGCGTCCCCGCCGACGTGCTATTGCCCGCCCACAAACTGCTGCGCGACGCGCCGACGGAGGCGCAGTTGCGTGAAGCGCTCGCAAGTGTTCTGGCGTGTGACGAAATGCTTGGGTTCAGGTTTCCACAGGGCACGGAGGCGGATGATTTGCTGCGCTTGCTGGCGCCGACGGCCGATGAGACCCCTGCGGGGTTTATTTGAAGCGGGTTAGATCGTTTATTTCCTTACGATTGGTCTCAAGAACGTAATCGCATATCTACAGCGACGTTTATCTGCCTATGCAAGAGGTTTACGACGTCGCGGCGTCGCTTGCTCTGTTATCGCAGCGTGCGCAGCTGTTCTGGTCAACTAAGCTTGCCCCCGAACAGCCAATCCTGCTGCTCTGCCGCCGTCTTGCGCCGCTGCCCGGCGTCTCTAGAATCGGCGCCAGAACTTAGCCATTTCCTGTCGATTACGGAGTTTCGAACATGATGAATGCAATGCAGATGCCGATGAACACCTCCATGCCAATGATGCCGATGATGATGGGCATGCCGATGATGATGGCCACCATGCACTGCGAAATGGCCGGCGACGCCATGATGTGCACCATGAAGCCCGCAGCCGGTATGGACATGGCTCAGTTCAAGACTAACGCCGAGATGATGGCGATGATGATGAACTGCGGCATGCCGATGATGATGCAGTGCGCCAACCTGTCGATGATGTGCCTGTCGGCCGACGCCATGAAGATGAACATGGAAATGCCGAACATGATGCCGATGATGGCCATGGGCATGTCGATGCCGATGATGAAGTGCATGATGGAATGCACCCTGATGGGCGACAGCCTGCAGTGCAAAATGATGCCGATGCCGGGCATGAGCATGGCCATGATGCAAAACTGCTGCATGCTGATGAACAAGCTGATGAATGACTGCGCCATGCCGATGATGATGAGCTGCAATGGCATGCCGATGATGTGCTGCACCTGCTGATAGCACCCGCAGACTAAAAAACGCCCCGATGATTCGGGGCGTTTTGCATTCAGTCCAGGCGTTCCGGGTAGGTGATCACTAAAAACGCCACCGCCTCGCTGTCCGCCGGGTTGCGGTAGCGGTGGGGCTGGTCGGCGTAGAACAGGATCGAATCGCCAGTGGAGAGCAGGTAGCGTTCGTCATTGACGCTGACTTCCAGCACGCCCTGTGCCACCACCAGGTTTTCCTGGATGCCCGGGGCATGGCCTGCGGAGACTTCCTCGCCGAGGGCGCGCAGGCGGATCTCGTAGAATTCGGACTGGCGGGCGGTGTCGTAGGGGAACAACGCGCGGCTGACAAACGCACCATCGGCACTCACCAGGCGTTTACTCTGCTGCGCCGGCAACACCTCGACGCCTTCAAAGGCGCGGTCTTCCAGAAAGGCCGCCACTGACACCTTCAACCCCTTGGCAATTTTGCACAGCACCTTGATCGACGGCACGCTGCGGCCCGATTCGATCTGCGCCAGCATTGCCCGGCTGACGCCGCAGGCGCGCGCCAGCCCATCCAGCGACAGGTGGCGTTTGCTGCGCAGGCGCTGCAGGTTGTGCGCAACACACAGGCTGGTGTCGTCGTCATCGGTGCCAGGTTTCGGAAGCGGTTCGGGTGACTCGGCAAGTACCTGCAGAAAATTCATCGGCCTTACGCCCGACGCGTATCACTGGAGGGCGTTGCCTGGGCGGTTAACACGGCAAGCCCGGCACGTGCCGCATACATCGCCCACATCAGCTCGGCCGCTGCACGCGCCTGGCGGCGCTTACGGTGGAGGGTGAAGTCGATGACGGTGGCAGATGTTTGCATGGGCGCGATCTCTTGGGGCCAGGGTGATTCACGTAGGTGACTCAGTGGCTCCACAGTACTGCGTGGCGGTTATTTCCTTAAATACTGAGTTTGCATGTGTTAATTCGATTTTGGACTTAACCAATACAGGCAGTCCGAACCTGTTGTGGGAAGGGTCTGGTCCGTTAATAAGGCGTGACTCGGTAAGCCTGCGTGGCTTCCCACCCCTGTTCGCGTGCTCGGCCCCGGCCTGTCTCGCCCCTACATTCCAAGGATCTGTCCATGCTGTTGCGCCAACCTCCGCTGCTTTTTGCCGCCTTGACCCTCAGTTCGCTGGCGCAGGCCGACGCCCTGCAATTGGCACCGGTCGAGGTCACCAGCAGCGAGGTCAGCGCAGGCGAAGTGGCCCAGGCGCAACTCAAAAGCGTGCCCGGTGGCACCAACTACATCGACATGAGCAGCGTGCAGCAGGGCCGGGTCAGCACCAATGAAGACGTGTTCAAGTACCAGGCCGGGGTGTACGCCAAGGCGGCCAACAATGAAGGCGTGAAGCTTTCGATACGCGGTTCGGGCTTGAACCGCAGCCCCGGTTCGCACGCCTCCGGCCTGTATGAAATGTTCGACGGTTTGCCGCTGACCGGCCCGGGCGGCACGCCCTACGAACTCAAGGACCCACTGTGGCAAAGCCGCGTCGAAGTGCTGCGCGGCGCCAATGGCTTTGACCAGGGCGCGCTGGCCTTGGGCGGGTCGGTGAATTACGTCACCCGCACGGGTTACGACGCACCCAAACTGCAAGTGCGTTATGAAGCAGGCAGTCGCGGTTATGCCCAGCGCGAGATCAGCTCCGGTCAGGTGCTGGGCGATGCCGACTATTACATCAGCCTCACCGACTCCGAATCCGATGGCTATCAGCACCAGAGCGCCGGTACCGGCAAGGGCATCGCCGCCAACTTCGGCTACCGTTTCAACCCGGACCTGGAAACGCGCTTCTATTTTCGCTACCGCGAAACCACCAATGACACCCCCGGCAAGCTGACGCGTGACCAGATCAGCCACGATCCAACGGCCGCCAACAGCCTCAACGCCGCCCGCGATTCCAAGCGTTTGCAGCCGGGTTCGACCTGGATCGCCAACAAAACCACCTTGCAGTTGGATGACAATTCCCGCGTTGAAGTCGGGCTGGCCTATCACGACTATCCGATGGACTTGCGCGAGGGCACCAATCGCCTGAAAGTCGCCTACACCGACGTCAGTGGCACGCTCAATTACATCCGCCAGGACCTGCTGTTCGGCCACGACAGCAAGACCACGGTAGGGCTGCGCAGCACCCAGGCGATGCCGAATAACGGTGCTTCGGAATACGTGCGCACGCCTGCCGGCAACACGGCTATTTACGCGCCCGGCACCAAGACCCGCGACTACAGCTATCTCGGCGCTGACACCGTGCTGCATGTCGGCAACGACTTGGAACTGGTTCCGGACCTATGGCTGACCACCGGCCTGGCCGCGATCTACACCCGCCGCGAAACCCAGGTCACTTATCCCGAAGGTCAGGCGCCGTTGAGCCAGCACGACTGGGATTACGCCCCGCGTATCGGCCTGCGCTATGACTTCACCGCGCAATTGCAGGTGTATGGCAACCTGAGTCGCTCGGTTGAGCCACCGCATGCGTGGTCGATGATCTGGGGTTCCAATAAATACTTTCCCACCGGCAGCGGCCCGGCCACCGGCTTGCAGCGTGAAGGCGTGAGCTTGCGCAACCAGACCGCTACCACTGTGGAAGTCGGCGGCCGTGGCGAACAGTGGTTTGGCCAGTGGGACCTGGCGCTGTACCGCTCAGAAGTGCGTCACGAACTGCTCACCGTCGAAACTCAAGCGCAAACCGCCACCACCAACGCGATTGTCGCCGAGGCCAACGCCAGCCCCACCGTGCACCAGGGTGTGGAACTGAGCCTGCTCAGCCCGCTGTGGGACGGCGGCGGCAATGGCCAGTTGGCCTTGCGCCAGGCCTACACGTTCAGCGACTTCCACTACCGCGACGATGACCGCTTCGGTGACAACACCCTGCCGGGCATCCCCAAGCATTACTACCAGGCGCAGCTGCGCTACAGCCATCCGACGGGGTTCTACACCAGCCTCAACACCGAGCATTCCTCGCGTGTGGCGGTGGACTACGCCAATTCCTACTACGCGGCGGCCTACACCACCCTCGGCGCCACCTTCGGCTACGACGCGCCCAAGCAGGACTGGCAAGCCTGGGTCGATGTGCGCAACCTCACCAACCGGCGCTACGCCAATACGGTCACCCCGGGTTATGACGACAAAGGCCTGGATGTGGCGCGGTCCACGCCGGCAGACGGGCGAGGCATTTTTACCGGCGTGTCGTGGAGTTGGCGTTAAGCAACCGTGTGGGGAGCAGACTTACTGTGAAGCGCGGGTTTACCGTGAAGCGCGGATTTGTTGACGGCGGGCGGGCCTGTTGTGGCGAGCGGGCTTGTTGTGGCGAGCGGGCTTGCCCCGCGTTGGGCTGCGCAGCAGCCCCAAAACCAGCTAACGCGTTCTAACTGTAAAAAACGCGGTGACCTTACTGGGGCCGCTACGCGCCCCAACGCGGGGCAAGCCCGCTCGCCACAACAATCCCACTGGCCACAACAAGCCCAGTCGCCATAACAAGTCCGCTCGCCACCGGAAGCCCATTCGCCACAACTACCAGCATGGAAGCCCGAAAAGCAGCAGACCTGAGCCCCCTTGCCCTCATACCGTTTTGCTGGCATTGTTCGCGCAATTGGTAATATTTCCCATTTGAGAAGTTTTTGCGCATGCATGACATTCCGGCCGCGCCGGGCGATGGCGCCCGTCAGCAGACCCTCACGGCAATGTACCGCGAGCACCACGGCTGGTTGCACGGCTGGCTGCGCAAAAAACTCGGGTGTTCGCAGCACGCCGCGGACCTCGCCCACGACGCGTTCATTCGCGTCCTGATGCTGGCCGAACCCCACAACATCAAGGAACCGCGGGCTTTTCTGGCCACTACCGCCGGGCGTTTGCTGATTGATGGTGCGCGGCGCCGCCGCATCGAAAGGGCCTATACGCAAGCCCTGGTGATTCAGTGCGAAGACGCCGGCATGCCCGATCCGGCGGCAATCCACGTGGCGTTGCAGGCCTTGGAGCGCATCGCCGAGATGCTCGCCGGCTTGCCCGCCAAGACCCGCGAAGCCTTTCTGTTAAGCCGCCTCGACGGGCTGACTTACAGCGAAATCGCCAGCTGCCTGGACGTGTCGCCCAGTACCGTCAAAAACTACATTTCCACGGCGCTGGTGCATTGCTACCACAGCCTGCACGCGGCGGACCCGCTGTCGTGAGCACTGAACACATCATCCAGCAAGCGGCGAACTGGCTGACGCGCCTGCACGACGAAGACGTCAGCGACGCTGACCGTCAGGCCTTCAACACCTGGTGCCAGGCCGACCCGCGCCATGCCGTCGCCATCGACCGCATGCGTGCGCTGTGGGGCAATTTCGACGCCGTGCCCGCGCGCCCGGCGCGCATCGCCCTCAACCGTGCTTTCGCCCCCCAACGCTCGCGGGGTGCGCAGGTGCTGGGTTTACTCGGCGTATTACTCTGCGGCTGGGTAGGAATGGAGCGGGCGCCAGTGTGGATGGCCGACCAGCGCACCGGTGTCGGCGAACGCCGTCAGGTCGCGCTCGAGGACGGCAGCCGCTTGCAGCTCAACAGCAACTCGGCCGTTGACGTGAAATTCGACGGCCACCAACGCGTGATCCAGTTGCTGCAAGGCGAGCTATGGGTGGATGTGGCCAAGGATGCGCAACGGCCATTCGTGGTACGCACCGATCAAGGCACGGCCACCGCCCTGGGCACCCGCTACCTGGTCAAGCGCGCCGCGGACGGCACCACCGTGGTCACGGTGATCGAGTCCAGCGTGGCGGTCAAAGGCGAGGGCGCAGAAGGCGTCAAGGTCGCAGCCGGCCAGCGCGCGGTGCTTGACCATGGCCGCGCCCAGTCGCCGCAGGCGATTGGCAACACCGACCCGGACGCCTGGACGCGTGGCCTGCTCAAAGTCAATGACCAGCCCTTGAGCGAGGTGCTGCAAACCCTCGCCAGCTACCGCCATGGCCTGGTGCGGTTTGACCCACAGGCCCTGCAAAACCTGCGGGTGTCCGGCGTGTTCAAGCTCGACGACACCGCGGCGGCGCTCGCGGCACTGGCCGACAACCTGCCGATCAAGGTGGAGTACTTCACGGACTTGCTGGTGGTGGTCAAGCCGCGTTAAGTCAAGGTTCATGCTGGCGCAGGCGCTTGTACAGCGTGTTGCGACTGACGCCCAACTCCCGCGCCAGGTGGGAAATATTGCCGCCAGCGGCCTTCAAGCGTTGCGTGAGGTCGATGCCATCTTCCACATCCGCGCTGGCAGGCAACGGCGCTGGCACGTTCAAATCCACAAAAAAATCATCCGGCAGATGCTCGGGGCGCACCGGCTGCTCCTCGGCCATGGCCAGTGCTACCTGCAACACGCTGCTGACCTGGCGCAAATTGCCCGGCCACGGGTGTTGCTCGAACAACGCCAGCACCTCGGCACTCAGCCCGGCCCATTGAGTTGGCTCGCGGTGCTGCTGCCACAACTGCTGGAACAACGCCTGCTTGTCGGTGCGCTCGCGCAACGGCGGCAGCTCCAGGGTCAGGCCACCGATGCGGTAGTACAAATCCTCGCGAAAGCGCCCGGCCTGCACCCATTCGCGCAACGCGCGGTTGGTGGCGGAGATGATCCGCAAGTCCACCGGGAACAGCTCGCTGCTGCCCACCGGCTGCACGCAGCGCTCCTGCAGCACCCGCAGCAAACGGGCCTGGGTCGGCAGCGGCATGTCGCCGATCTCATCCAGAAACAACGTGCCTTTGTCCGCCTTGCGAATCAGGCCGATGCTGCCTTTTTGATTGGCGCCGGTGAAGGCGCCTTTTTCATAGCCAAACAGCTCTGACTCGACCAACTCCGCCGGAATCGCCGCACAGTTCACCGCGATAAACGCCTGCGCGCTGCGCGAGCTGGCCTGGTGCAGGGCTTTGACGAACACCTCTTTGCCGACGCCGGTTTCGCCGTGGATCAGCAACGGAATGTCTTTTTCCAGCAGGCGCTCGGCCTGGCGCACGGCTTTTTCCACACGCGCATCGCCAAAGTGCAGGGTCTTGAGGTTGATCGCGGTCGGCTTCAGCTCGGCAGGCTTGCCCGGCTTGGGCTCACTGAAGACCCGCGCCTGCACCGGCATCTTCTTCGGCCGCTTCAACAAACACTGAAACCGGTTGCGTCCCGCCGCCTGCAGCGAGAACGGCAAGCCTTCCGGCTGGTTCAACAACTCCAGCAACGAGACCTTGAACAAACTGTCGATCAGCACCCGCGACAAACTGATGCCCAGCAAATTGTCCGCCCGGCGGTTGGCCGACAGCACTTGCCCGCTCTCATCAAAAATCAGCAGGCCGGCCCACTGACTGTCGAGGTTGTTCAGGCCGGTGTTGAAGGTCAGCTGAAAATGCTCGCCGCGAAACAGGTTGAGGATCAGCCGATTTTCCACGGTCTGGCTCATCATCTTGACCATGCCCAGGGTGTGGGAGGGCGGCAGATAGCTGTCGCTGGAGACATCCAGCACCGCGATGATTTCGCGCTGGGCATCGAAGATCGGCGCCGCCGAGCCGGTCATGAAGCGGTTGGCCTTGAGGAAGTGTTCGTCGTGCTCGATATGCACCGCCTGGGCACAGGCCAGTGCGGTGCCGATGGCATTGGTGCCGCTGCTGCGCTCCCTCCAGCTGGCGCCGGCGCTGAAACCGCGCGCCAGTTTCGGCTCGATAAAGCGCTGGGTGCCCCACGAGGTCAAGACCTGGCCCTGATTGTCGGCCAGCATGATCAGGCAGTTGGAGTTGCTCAGGATGTTTTCGTAATAGGGCAGCACTTCCTGGTGGGTGGTCTGCACCAGCGAATGCTGGCTTTCCAGCAATTGGCTGATGCCCTCGGCGGGCAGTTGGTCGAAGCTGGGCGTGCTCTGTTGGTCCAGGCCAAACGCGCGGCAGCGGCGCCAGGAATCCTGGATGAGGGTGTCGTGAGCCAAGGGTTCGGCCATGGGGGCGACCTTCTTTTTTATTGTTATTGGGCGTGCACAATCGGGATGAAGAAACAGGGCCGAAATGTGGGAGCGGGCTTGCTCGCGAATGCGGTGGGTCAGCCAATACCGATGCCGACTGTTCTACCGCATTCGCGAGCAAGCCCGCTCCCACCTTGAATCTGTGTCGCCCATCAATTGTTGTTCAGAACTGTTCATTGTCAACCCGCCCGTTGTTCAGTTGTTCAGCCCCAATTGTTCACTTCTGTTGATGCCTGAACAGCCGATCGGGTCCATGTCCTTACAGATCAAGCACCTGCCAGTTCTGGCACGAAACTCGCTCTGGGCTCTCGTCGAACGTATTGCCAGATTCATTCCAATAATAAAAAAGGGCGTGTCATGTCATTGACCCTGGAACATGTCTCCCGCGTCGTCGAAGGCCAGACCTGGATCGACGACGCCAACCTGCTTTTCGAAGCCGGTTCCTTCAATGTTTTGCTGGGCCGCACCCTGTCCGGCAAGACCAGCCTGATGCGCCTGATGGCCGGCCTGGACAAGCCCGACAGCGGGCGCATCCTGATGAACGGCGTAGACGTCACGCACAAGCCGGTGCGCCTGCGCAACGTGTCGATGGTCTATCAGCAGTTCATCAATTACCCGACCATGACCGTGTTCGAAAACATCGCCTCGCCGTTGCGCCAGGCCGGTGTGTCCAGCGAGCTGATCCAGAGCAAGGTGCTCGAAACCGCGAAAATGCTGCGCATCGAGAAATTCCTCCAGCGCCATCCGTTGGAGTTGTCCGGTGGCCAGCAGCAACGCACGGCCATGGCCCGCGCGCTGGTCAAAGACGCCGAGTTGATCCTGTTCGATGAACCGCTGGTGAACCTGGACTACAAACTGCGCGAAGAACTGCGTCAGGAAATGCGCGAGCTGTTCAAGGCCCGCCACACCATCGCCATCTACGCCACTACCGAACCCAACGAAGCACTGGCCCTCGGCGGCACCACCACGATTCTGCATGAGGGCCGGGTGATCCAGAGTGGCAAGGCTGCCGAGGTGTACCACCAGCCGCAGACCGTGCTGGCCGCCGAATTGTTTTCCGAACCGCCGATCAACCTGATGCCGGGGCGCATCAGCGGCAATGAAGTCAGCTTCGCCAATTTTGTGCACTTCCCGCTCAACGTCGACCTGCGCCCCATCGGCGAGGGCGAGTTCCGCTTTGGCGTGCGCCCCAGCCATATCAGCCTGGTGCCGAGCAACGACGATGACCTGGAACTGGCCGTGACCGTGGAAGTGGCCGAAATCAGCGGCTCGGAAACCTTCCTGCACGTGCGCAGTGAGCATTTCCTGCTGGTGCTGCACCTGCCAGGCGTGCACGAGTACGACGTCGATGCGCCGATCCGCGTGTACATCCCCACCCATAAACTGTTTGTGTTCGATGGCCAGGGCCGCTTGGTCCAGGCCCCCGGGCGCCGCGTAGCGAGGGTTGCCTGATGGCCGAGATCCATTTGCAGAACCTCGCGCACAGCTACAGCCCTACACCCGCCGGCCCTGAAGACTACGCGATTCGGGAAATGAACCACGTCTGGGAGCAGGGCGGTGCCTACGCTTTGCTCGGGCCTTCCGGGTGCGGCAAGTCGACCTTGCTGAATATCATCTCTGGCCTGCTCAACCCTTCGGAGGGCCAGGTGTTGTTCGACCACAAGGTGGTCAACGAACTCACCCCGGAACGCCGCAATATCGCCCAGGTGTTCCAGTTCCCTGTGGTGTACGACACCATGACGGTGTTCGACAACCTGGCCTTTCCGCTGCGCAACCAGGGCATGCCCGAGGCGAAAATTCACAGCAAGGTGCAGGAAATTGCCGAAGTCCTCGACCTGCAAACCCTGTTGAACAAAAAGGCGCGCAACCTTACTGCCGATGAAAAGCAGAAAGTCTCCATGGGCCGTGGCCTGGTGCGTGACGACGTGTCGGCGATCCTGTTCGACGAGCCGCTGACGGTGATCGACCCGCACCTGAAGTGGAAACTGCGGCGCAAGCTCAAGCAGATCCACGAGCAGTTCAATATCACCATGGTCTACGTGACCCACGACCAGCTTGAAGCCTCGACCTTTGCCGACAAAATCGCGGTGATGTACGGCGGGCAGATCGTGCAGTTCGGCACGCCGCGCGAGTTGTTTGAGCGGCCGAGCCACACGTTCGTCGGCTATTTCATTGGCAGCCCCGGCATGAACCTGATTGAAGTGCAGGCCGAGGCGGGCGGCGTGCGTTTTGCCGGCACGCTGCTGCCGTTGCCCGAGGCGATGCAGCAGCGCATCCGCGAGACCGATTGCCAGAAGCTGCAGGTGGGCATCCGCCCGGAATTTATCCACGTGTGGGACGAGTACAACCCTGACGCGCTGCAGGCCGACGTCACCCATGTCGAAGACCTTGGCACCTACAAGATCATGACCCTCAACCTTGACGGCGCGCCGTTGAAAGTACGCCTGGCCGAAGACAAACCGGTGCCCCAGGGCAGCGCCTCGATCAGCTTCCCGGCGCAGTGGCTGATGGTCTACGCCAATGATTACCTGCTGGAGGTGCTGCCATGAACAAGGTGCAGAACAACAAGGCCTGGTGGCTGGTGTTGCCGGTGTTTCTGTTGGTGGCGTTCAGTGCGGTGATCCCGATGATGACCGTGGTCAACTACTCGGTGCAGGATATTTTCGACCAGTCCAGCCGCTACTTTGTCGGCGCCGACTGGTACAAGCAGGTGCTGCTCGACCCGCGCTTGCATGACTCCTTGCTGCGCCAGTTCATCTACTCGGCCTGCGTGCTGCTGATCGAAATCCCGCTGGGTATCGCCATCGCCCTGACCATGCCGACCAAAGGCCGCTGGTCGTCGTTGGTGCTGATCATTCTGGCGATTCCGCTGCTGATTCCGTGGAACGTGGTGGGCACCATCTGGCAGATCTTCGGCCGTGCCGACATCGGTTTGCTCGGTTCAACCCTCAACGCCATGGGCATCAACTACAACTACGCGGCCAACACCATGGACGCCTGGGTCACGGTGCTGGTGATGGACGTGTGGCACTGGACCTCGCTGGTGGCGCTGCTGTGTTACTCGGGGCTGCGGGCGATTCCGGACGTGTACTACCAGGCCGCGCGAATAGACCGTGCATCGGCCTGGGCGGTGTTCCGACATATCCAGTTGCCGAAGCTGAAAAGCGTGCTGCTGATCGCGGTGATGCTGCGGTTCATGGACAGCTTCATGATCTACACCGAGCCCTTCGTGCTCACGGGCGGCGGGCCGGGTAACGCCACTACCTTCCTCAGTCAGACGCTGACCCAGATGGCTGTCGGCCAATTCGACCTGGGCCCGGCGGCGGCGTTTTCCCTGGTGTACTTTTTGATCATCCTGTTGGTGTCCTGGCTGTTCTACACCGCCATGACCCACTCCGACGCCAACCGCTGAGGCCGCCAGCATGAGCAAACGCAAGCTGATACCGCTGCTGATCTACATCCTGTTCCTGCTCGTGCCGATCTACTGGCTGCTGAACATGTCCTTCAAGAGCAACACCGAAATCCTCGGCGGGCTGACCCTGTTTCCGCAGGCTTTCACCCTGGCCAACTACAAAGTGATCTTCACCGACCCGAGCTGGTACACCGGCTATATCAACTCACTGTATTACGTGAGCCTGAACACGGTGATTTCCCTGAGCGTGGCGCTGCCGGCGGCCTACGCCTTCTCGCGCTACCGCTTCCTGGGCGACAAGCACCTGTTCTTCTGGCTGCTGACCAACCGCATGGCACCGCCGGCGGTGTTTTTGCTGCCGTTTTTCCAGCTGTATTCGTCCATCGGCCTGTTCGACACGCACATCGCCGTGGCCCTGGCGCATTGCCTGTTCAACGTGCCGTTGGCGGTGTGGATTCTGGAAGGCTTCATGTCCGGTGTGCCCAAGGAAATCGACGAAACCGCCTACATCGACGGCTACAGCTTTCCCAAGTTTTTCGTGAAGATTTTTATCCCGCTGATCGGCTCCGGCATCGGGGTAACCGCGTTTTTCTGCTTCATGTTTTCCTGGGTCGAGCTGTTGCTGGCGCGCACGCTGACCTCGGTCAACGCCAAGCCCATCGCGGCGGTGATGACCCGCACGGTTTCGGCTTCGGGTATCGATTGGGGCGTGCTGGCGGCGGCGGGGGTGTTGACCATCCTGCCCGGCATGCTGGTGATCTGGTTTGTTCGCAACCACGTGGCCAAGGGCTTTGCCCTGGGCCGGGTCTGAGGAGTCGATGATGGAATGGATGGCCTGGACCACTCCCACCGCGTTGTTCTTTGCGGCCATTGGCGTGCTGCTGGTAGGCATGACCACCTGGGAACTGCGCTCGCCGAGCATCCCTCGGCGCGGTTTTTTACCGATCAGCACCACCCGTGGTGATCGCCTGTTTATCGGTCTTCTCGGCAGCGCCTACCTGCATTTACTGGTAATCGGCGTTACCGACTGGAGCATCTGGGTGGCGTCCGCGCTGTCCCTGGTATGGCTGTTGAGTGTGATGCGTTGGGGCTAGTGCCCTTGTGAATAAACCACCAGGAGGTCTCTATGTTGAATAAAAACAATAAGCTGCGACATAGCATTTCATTGGCCGCCGTACTGGCCCTCAGCGGTTTGAGCGCCACGGCCTGGGCCGATGCGTATGAAGACGCGGCGAAAAAATGGATCGGCAGCGAGTTCAAACCGTCCACCCTCACCCAAGACCAGCAGCTCGAAGAGTTGAAGTGGTTTATCAAGGCGGCAGAACCGTTTCGTGGGATGAAGATCAATGTGGTGTCGGAAACCCTCACCACCCACGAGTACGAATCCAAGGTGCTGGCCAAGGCCTTCAGCGAAATCACTGGCATCAAGCTGACCCACGACCTGCTGCAGGAAGGCGACGTAGTGGAAAAGCTGCAAACCCAGATGCAGTCCGACAAGAACATCTATGACGGCTGGGTCAACGATTCCGACTTGATCGGCACGCACTTTCGCTATGGCAAGACCGAGTCGATCACTGATCTGATGGCCAACGAAGGCAAGGACTTCACCTCGCCGACCCTGGACATCAAGGACTTTATCGGCATCTCGTTCACCACCGCGCCAGACGGCAAAATCTACCAACTGCCCGACCAGCAGTTCGCCAACCTCTACTGGTTCCGGGCCGACTGGTTTGAGCGGCCGGAGCTGAAAGCCAAGTTCAAGGAAAAATACGGCTACGACCTCGGCGTACCGGTGAACTGGTCGGCCTATGAAGACATCGCCAAATTCTTCAGTGAAGACGTCAAGGAAATCGACGGCAAACGTATTTATGGGCACATGGACTACGGCAAAAAAGACCCGTCACTAGGCTGGCGTTTCACCGATGCCTGGTTCTCCATGGCCGGCGGCGGCGACAAAGGCCTGCCCAACGGCTTGCCGGTGGACGAGTGGGGCATTCGCGTGGAGGACTGTCACCCGGTGGGCTCCAGCGTGACCCGCGGCGGCGACACCAACGGCCCGGCCGCGGTGTACGCGACGCAGAAATACGTGGATTGGATGAAAGCCTACGCGCCACCCGAAGCGGCGGGCATGACCTTCTCCGAGTCCGGCCCGGTGCCGTCCCAGGGCAACATCGCCCAGCAGATCTTCTGGTACACCGCGTTTACCGCCGACATGACCAAGCCGGGCCTGCCGGTGGTGAATGCCGACGGCACGCCGAAATGGCGCATGGCCCCATCGCCGGTCGGGCCTTATTGGGAAAAGGGCATGAAGAAGGGCTATCAGGACGTGGGCTCCTGGACTTTCCTCAAGTCGACGCCTGAGAAGCAGAAACTCGCGGCCTGGCTCTACGCGCAGTTCGTGACCTCGAAAACCGTCTCGCTGAAGAAAACCATTGTTGGCCTGACGCCGATTCGTGAGTCCGACATCAACTCCCAGGCCATGACCGACCTGGCGCCCAAACTCGGTGGCCTGGTGGAGTTCTACCGCAGCCCGGCACGGGTCGAGTGGACCCCGACCGGCACCAACGTGCCGGACTACCCGCGCCTGGCGCAACTGTGGTGGAGCAACATCGCCGCTGCCGCCAGCGGCGAGAAAACCCCGCAGCAGGCGCTGGACAACCTGGCCAAGGAGCAGGACGCGATCATGACGCGCCTGGAACGCTCCAACGTGCAGCCGATATGCGGCCCGAAAATGAACCCCGAGCGTGATGCCCAATACTGGTTCGACCAGCCCGGCGCGCCGAAGCCGAAACTGGCCAATGAGAAACCCAAAGGCGAAACCGTGAGCTACAACGACCTGCTCAAGTCGTGGGAGGCAGCGCGTAAGTAACACAGCATCCGTGGCAAGCAAGCCTACGTGGCGAGCGGGCTTGCCACATCAGGCCCGCTCTTCACAATGGGCCGTTCAGCACACTGATTTTGTGTCTACTGACACCCCCTGTTTGCCGCCAAAATCCGCGCCGTGTCCCGCGCGGGCGGCAGCCCGAACACCCGCGCATAGTCGCGGCTGAACTGGGTCGCGCTTTCGTACCCCACCGCAAACGCCGCGCCGGTCACACTGCTCGCAGTGGCCAGCATCAACGTGCGCGCCTGAAGCAAGCGCACGCGCTTCTGATACTGCAACGGGCTCAGGTTGGTCACCGCCTTGAAGTGGCGATGAAACGCCGAAACGCTCATCGCCGCCTTGTGTGCCAGCGCCTCCACGCGAATCGGTTCGGCAAAATCCTGGCGAATCCATTGGATGGCCTGGTTGACTCGCGCCATGGCAGTGTCCGGCGCGGCGATGTCGCGCAACATCCAGCCATGGGGACCTTGCAGTACGTGGAAGAGAATCTCCCGTTCGTACGCAGGCGCCAGTGCCGCAATCGCTACCGGGTCGCCCATCAGGCGCAGCATGCGCACCCACGCGTCCATCAATGCCGGCGTTACCGCCGCCACCGAGAAGCCGGCTTCCTGCGCACGGCGTGCAGTGGGCGCAGGCAGGTCGTTGAGCAGGGCGGTCAGCAGCGTCGGGTCCAGGCTCAGGCTGACCGCCAGGTAGGGCTCGCCGCTGCTCGCCGGTTGCACTGCGCCCACGGCCGGCAACTCGATGGACATCACAAAGTATGTCGCCGGGTCGTAGTGCAGCGTGCGGTCGCCCACGGTCATGCTTTTACTGCCCTGCAGGATCAGGTTGATCATTGGCTCATACACCGCCGCCAGCCGGTGTTCCGGGATCGCGCCCTGAACCATCGCCACACGCGGGATACCGGTCTCGGTGCGGCGGTTTTCGGCCTTGGCGGCCAGGACGCGCAGTTCGATCAATTGATTATTCATAGCGGCCATGCTGTGCCTTCCTGCGAACCGCGCGCAAGCAAAAAGCAGAAACAGGCAGGATTGAAGTAGGAACGGCTGCGCTGACGGGAAGGACGATGGCTACTGTAGCCACTCAACTTTTCAAGCGTGGAGCAGCTCATGAGCGTCATCGTAATCACCGGAGGCAGTCGTGGGATTGGTGCCAGTACCGCCGAGCTGTGTGCCCGTCAGGGCCATGGCGTGATCCTCACCTACCATCACCATCCTGAAGCGGCGCACGCAGTGGTGCAGCGCATTGAGTCCGCCGGTGGCAAAGCCGTTGCCTTGGCATTGGACGTGGCAGATGTCAGCGCTTTCGCGGCATTTCGTGAGAAGGTGCTGCATACATTGCAGGCCACCTGGGGTACCCAGCGCCTCAGCGGGCTGGTGAACAACGCCGGCTACGGCCTGTTCAACCCTCTCGAATCGGTGAGCGAGGCGCAGTTCGACGGCCTGTTCAACGTGCACCTCAAGGGCCCGTTTTTTCTCACCCAAACCCTGTTGCCGTTGCTGGAGGACCACGCCAGTATCGTCAACCTCACCAGTGCCACCACCCGCGTGGCCACGGCGGGCGTTGCGCCTTATGCCGCCTTCAAGGGCGGCCTGGACGTACTCACTCGCTACATGGCCAAGGAGTTCGGCGAGCGCCGCATCCGCGCCAATGCGGTGTCCCCCGGCGCGATCCGCACCGAGCTTGGGGGCGGCTTGAACGATGAGTTCGAAGCCCAGTTGGCTGCGCAAACCGCCCTCGGCCGAGTTGGCGAACCCCAAGACGTGGCACGGGTCATCGCCATGCTGCTGTCGCAGGAAGGCCGTTGGATCAATGCCCAGACCCTTGAGGTCGCGGGTGGCTACATCATCTGAATCGTGAGGTCACACATGCTGGATCATCTGTTTATCTCGGTCAGCGACATCCGCCGCTCGGTCCGTTTCTATGAAGGGGCGTTGGCGCCGCTGGGCATCACCACTCGGTTTGACTACGACGGCAAGGACGGTCCCCCCGGCCATCCCGACCTCAAGGGCTTTGGTGCCAACGGGCGGATGTTCTTCTGGTTGCGCGAAGGCTTGGTCGACGGGCGTGCGGTGCATGTAGGCTTTGTCGCCAATAGCCGTCAGGAGGTCGAAAAGGCCTATGCGGCTGCACTGGAACACGGCGCCACCGACAACGGCGCACCCGGCGCGCGCATGCACTACGACCCCAACTACTACGCCGCCAACGTCGTCGACCCGGACGGGTACAGCCTGGAGTTCGTCTACAAGAGCTGGCAGCACGTTTGATAGCCCCTGGCGCCTCTCGGGCGGTGCCGGATAACCGCTGATCCGCAGCCTCGCAATGCCGATTGAATTTTCCCCACAGCCGGATGCTCTGCACTTTAGAAGCGCGCGTTTTGAGCGCTCTTGCGGGGCTTTCTGGTGAGAAAGCCGAGTAGTATCGGACTTTGTGGAAACTGCCATCATGACGCTTTTTACAGCGCTGTCGGGCCAACCGGCCACCCTGACTGACTCGGCCGACGGCCGCCATCAACGCGTGTACCAGCAGTTGTACAACGAGGCGCAGGGTTGCGAGGCGCTAGCACGGGAATTCTTGCTGGCGCAATTGGCCCAGGTGCAGGACGTGCCGTGCGAATTGCCCGACACGCCCGAACAATTGCCCGCGTGGGTCGAGCAGCGCTGCGCCGCCGTGGCCCGCGACTACGCCGACTACCTTGAGCAACGCCAGCAGGGTCAGCCACGGCGCTACTTCCAGAACAAGGCTCACGCGTTGTACGTGTTGCAATGCGTGGCGCCGACCAAACAGGTCGATGGCGCCTGGCTGTACGGTTTACTGCGCTATTGGCAGGACCAGCGCTTCGATGGGCTGCTGACCACCTACCTCGAAGAACTGGGCGACGGCGAAGCCGCGCAGAACCATGTGGTGATCTATCGCAAGCTGCTCAGCGAGCACGATGCCGACAGCGAAGCCGGCGTCAAGGATGACGACTACCTGCAAGGCGCCTTGCAACTGGCGCTGGGCCTGTGTGCCGAGGAGTTTCTGCCGGAAGTGATCGGTTACAACCTGGGCTATGAGCAATTACCCCTGCACCTGCTGATCACCTCGTATGAGCTGAGCGAGCTGGGCATCGATCCCTATTACTTTACCCTCCACGTCACCATCGACAATGCCAGCAGCGGCCACGCGTGCAAGGCCGCGCAGTCGGTGTTGAGCCTGTTGCCGCTGGGCGAGGGCAGGGAGCAGTTCTACCGCCGCGTGGCCCGCGGTTATCAGCTCAATGACCTCGGGCCGGGCACCACGGCCGTGATCGAACGCTTCAACCTGCAGGAGCAGGTCGTGGCCATGCTTGAGCGTAAGCGCACGTATGGCCAGCACATGCATTCCGATTACTGCCGCTTCGAGGGCAAAACCGTCAATCAATGGCTGGCACAGCCTGGGCAGATCGCTGAGTTCCTCCAGGCGCTGCAAGACAAAGGCTGGATCAAGCGCAACCAGGACCCTGCCGACAGCCGCTTCTGGCAACTGATCGAGGGCGCTGGTGCGGCGATGTTCGGCGTGTTCAGCGGGGCTGAAAAGCAGCTGCTGCACGACTGGATTGCCGGTGACTGGGTCAGCGGCGAGCGCGTGCCGCCTGCACGGCCGGGGCGCGGCAGCCGTTTTTCCCGGGAGCAGCATCGCCCGGCCGACCCGGACACCCAGGCGCTGGTTGAATCACTGTGCAAGCTGCCCGATGAACAGCAGCTCGATGCGCTGATCCCGTGGATGTCGGCGCGGCGCCATTGCGCTCCGGCCGGGCTTTACGCGACGCGGCGCTTTATCCAACTGCGCGCGCGTCTGCGCTGAGGAGGGTCGTTCATGTCTGCACAGCAGCTCGTCGATCGCACTTTGTTGAACCTGGGCCGCGGATTGAAGGAGAACGGCTACCGGTTTATCACGCCGACGCCCCTGACCCATGAACGGGTCTGCCAGCGCCTGGCAACGCCGCTGGCGATGACCATGCGCGATGTGTTCGGCTGGTCGCTGCCATTTGATAACGCGTTGTTGCCAGAGGCCTTTCGCGAAGAATTGCAGCAAGCGCAGGTGATCGAAAAACACGACGCCCTGTGGCGCAGCACCGTGCGCTGGTCGAGCCTGGACGAGTTGCTGTTTGCCCACTCGCCGTACCCGACCACCCAGGCCGACGCGGTGTTTTTCGGACCCGACAGCTACCGGTTTGCCCACGTGATCCAAGCCTATCTGCAGCAGCGTTTCGACCCTGTGCGGCGGGCGGTCGACATCGGTTGCGGCGCGGGTGTCGGTGCATTGGTCATCGCCCGCGCCCGGCCTGATGCTGACGTGCTGGCGGTGGACATCAACCCCCGCGCCCTGCGCATGACGGCAGTGAATGCCGAGCTGGCGGGCCTGGCGAATGTCAGCGCCTACCACAGCGACATACTGGCCAGCGTCGACGGTGAATTCGACCTGATCGTTGCCAACCCGCCCTATATGAATGACCCGCATCAGCGCGCCTACCGCCACGGTGGCGGTGCCTTGGGCGCGCAGTTGTCGGTGCGTATCGTCAGCGAGTCCCGCGAGCGCCTGGCCCTTGGCGGCAGCCTGGTGCTCTACACGGGCGTGGCGATGGTGGCCGGCGCCGATCCCTTTCTGGAGGCGATCAAACCGCTGGTGGCCAGCGCTGACTATGGCTGGACCTACCGCGAAATCGACCCTGACGTCTTTGGCGAAGAGCTGGAAAAACCCGGCTATGAGGGCGTCGAGCGGATTGCCGTGGTGGCGCTCACCGTCACCCGGCTGCGCTGAGGCGTGGCGCGCGTCAGCGGCGACCACTGATCGGCTGTGGCCATACCTCGACGGAACGCTCGCGGGCGCCGCGCACCTTAATCAATAACCCTCTCAACACCCTCTCAAGAACAGGAGTGCAGAGCATGCGAGCGATGACTTTCCAGGGCGCGCACAAAGTGCAGGTCGATACGGTGCCCGATCCGATCATTGAGCAGCCCGACGACATTATTTTGCGCGTCACCGCCACCGCCATTTGCGGCTCGGACTTGCACCTGTACCGCGGCAAGATCCCGACCGTCGAGCACGGCGACATCTTTGGCCATGAGTTCATGGGCATCGTCGAGGAAACCGGGCCGGCGGTGACAGCCGTGCAGCGCGGCGACCGCGTGGTGATCCCGTTCGTGATTGCCTGTGGCGACTGCTTCTTCTGCCAACTGCAACAATTTGCCGCCTGCGAAACCACCAATGATGGGCGTGGCGCGATCCTGAATAAAAAGGCAATCCCGCCGGGTGCCGCGTTGTTCGGCTACAGCCGTCTGTATGGTGGCATTCCCGGCGGCCAGGCCGAGCTGGTGCGGGTGCCGAAAGCCAACACCGGGCCCTTCAAGGTGCCTGGGCTGCTGGCGGATGAAAAGGTCCTGTTCCTCTCGGACATCCTGCCGACGGCCTGGCAGGCGGTGACCAACGCCGGCATTGGCAAGGGCTCCAGCGTTGCGATCTACGGCGCCGGCCCGGTAGGCCTGCTCAGCGCGGCGTGCGCGCAGATGCTTGGCGCCGAGCAGATCTTCATGGTCGATGACCATCCCTATCGCTTGGCCTATGCACAAAAAATGTACGGGGTGATCCCGATCAACTTCGAAGAAGATGACGACCCTGCCGACACCATCATTCGCCAGACCGCCGGCATGCGCGGGGTCGATGGCGTGGTGGACGCCGTCGGGTTCGAAGCCAAGGGCAGCACCACCGAGACCATCCTCACCACGCTCAAGATCGAAGGCAGCAGTGGCAAGGCCCTGCGCCAGTGCATCGCCGCCGTGCGCCGTGGCGGCGTGGTCAGCGTGGCCGGGGTGTATGCCGGGTTCATTCACGGGTTCATGTTTGGCGACGCGTTCGACAAGGGGCTGACGTTCAAGATGGGCCAGACCCATGTTCATCGCTTCCTGCCGCAGTTGCTTGAGCACATCGAGCTGGGGCATCTGAACCCCGAGGCGATCGTCACGCATCGGTTGTCGCTGGAGCAGGCTGCGCGCGGCTATGAGCTGTTTGACAAGGCCGAGGAGGAGTGCCGCAAGGTGATCCTGCTGCCGGGCATGGATGAGCGGCCGATTGTCGAACCGCTGGAAGAAGTGACGCCCGATCTACGCCTGCAGGGCGTTCCAGGCTTCTAAACCAAACGCAGCGCAAACCGGGAGGGGGCAAGCCCCTCCCGCATTCACGTCAGGCTGACGCCTGCGGTTGGATCTGCAGCACACCGTCCACGTCCTTGACCAGCCCACTGGCCACAAACAACGGCGCCACGCGCTTGTGCAATTGCGGCTCGACGAACTCCTTGACCGTGTCCAGCGCCAGTTCACCACTGAGCGGCAGCTCGGCCTTGGTGTACGACAACCAGGCTTTTTTCAGCATCGTCAGCACATCACTGCCCGCGGTCGAGGCAAAGCGGCGGTGGCTGGGTTTGCCGTCGAAGTTGAAGCTGTGCTGGTACGCGTAGCCGGTTTCGTCACCGTTGCTGGCGGCGCAGCGTACGCAGGTGCATGGGCCGTCGCCGAACGCGCTGCGCAGGTAGGCGTTGAAGTCCACCACGGGCTTGAGTGACAGGCGCTTATCCACCTCGAACAGGTCCCCGGTCATTTTATCGTCAGTGTTCAACGTCCATTTCCTCGCAGGTCGGCAGGTGCATTTCAAAGCGCGGCACAATACCAGCCGAGCGGCGCCCATGGGGATTTTTTGCGCGAAAGGTACTCGCTTCAGTGTCGACGTCCATTCGCCAATAGCCTTGTTAGAGTTTCCCCAATCAACCCCCACAGGACACTCGTATGCGCACTCACACTTCTATCTATAACCATGGCGTGGCCTGGGAAGAGGGCAACAGCGTCAGTCAAGGCTACAGCGTCAACGGTACGATTTTCATCGCCGGGCAGTTTTCCCACACGCTTGAAGGTGAATTCGTCGACGGCGACGCCGCAGCGCAAACACGTAAAACCCTGGAAAACCTCGACCATGTGCTGGCAGGCTTTGGTGTCGGACGCTCGAACATCGCCGCCGTGGATATTTACCTGGTACACGCCAAGCGCGATTTCGAGGCAGTGGTGGCGGTGTGGAAGGACTACATCGGCGCTCATCGCCCAGCTGCCACGCTGGTGGGTGTGAATTATCTGGCCTCGGACGCGCAAATTGTCGAGATCAAGGCCGTCGCCCACGCGGATTGATCAGCCCGGCAGCTGCTCGGCCAGCAGGTCGATGAAACGCCGGACTCGCGGTTCCAGGTAACGCTTGCTTGGGTACATGGCCATGATCTCCACATCGCCTGCGTCCAGGCCGGGCAGTACCGCTGCCAGACGCCCGCTGGCCAGGTCGTCGGCGACCAGGAAGTCCGGTAGCAGGGCGATCCCCATGCCAGCCACGGCGGCGTCACGCAACGCCTCGCCGCTGTCCAGGCGCAGGCGGCTATGGCCGGGGGCCTTGAACCATTGACCCTGTTCGTCACGAAAGCGCCAGCTTTGTTTGCGCGTCCGGCTGCTGAAATACAGGCAGTCATGGTGGGCGAGGGCGTCCGGGTCGCGGGGTGTGCCGTGTTCGGCCAGGTAGGCCGGGGTGGCGCACAGCAAGGCTCGGTAGCGCGCCACCACGCGGGACACCAGTTGGCGGTCGGCGTGCTCGCCGCCGATACGAATCGCCAGATCGAAGCCGTCCTCGACGATGTCGGCCATGCGGTCGGTGAAGCTCACTTCTACCTGCACGTGCGGCCAGGTTTTCAAATAGGTGTCGAGCAGCGGCAGGATCACGCGGCGCCCGAAGGCATCCGGCAGGGTAAGCCGCAGCACCCCGCGCGGCGTGCCGCTGGGCTGGCCGATGGCCGTTTGCGCGGTGTCGACGGCGGCCAGAATCTGCACACCTTGATCGTACAATGCACGGCCTTCATCGGTCAGGCTCAGGTTGCGCGTGGTGCGGTTGAGCAGGCGCACGCCAAGGCTGTCTTCCAGACGCATGACGGCCTTGCCGGCCGCCGAGCGCGTAAGCCCCATGGCCTGGCCGCCCGCGACAAAGCTGGCACCGTCGACCACGGCCATGAAGATCAACATTTCATTGAGGTTGGTGCGCAGCATCGAGCGACTCGCGATGGAAGGGCAGGCGCGCAATATAGCAGTTCAGCGCTGCTGATTTATTGCATAAGAATAGAGCTATATATTCTTTTCGTGTCTTAAAAAACGCCGCTAGGCTTCATCACCTTCCCGAAAACGCGGCAGATTCCCCCATGACTTTCAAGCGTTCCTCCCTGACCCTATTGGCCGCGTCGCTGGCCGCTGCTGGCAGCTTGCTCAGCCCCGGTGCCCAGGCCGAAGGCAAAATCAGCATCGCCCAGCAGTTCGGCATCGGCTACCTGATCCTCGACGTGGTGCGCGACCAGCACTTGATCGAGAAACACGGCAAGGCGCAGGGGCTGGATATCCAGGTGGAATGGAACAGCATCTCCGGCGCCACGGCGATGAATGAATCGCTGCTGGCGGGTGCGCTGGACGTGGTATCGGCCGGTGTGCCGCCGATGCTCACCTTGTGGGACCGCACCAAGGGCAAGCAGAACGTCAAGGCCATCGCCTCCCTTGGTTCGATGCCCAATTACCTGCTGACCAACAACCCTAACGTGAAGACCCTCAAGGACTTCACCGAGAAAGACCGCATCGCCGTGCCCGCTGCCGGTGTGGGGTTCCAGTCGCGCACTTTGCAGATCGAAACCGCCAAGCAGTTTGGCGATGCGAATTACAAGAAATTCGACGATATCTCCATCAGCCTGGCTCACCCTGATGCCACGGCGGCGTTGATTGCCGGTGGTTCGGAGATTAATTCGCACTTCTCCAGCCCGCCGTTCCAGTACCAGGAGTTGCTCAACCCTAACGTGCACAAAGTGCTCAGTTCCTACGACATCCTTGGGGGGCAGGCTACGTTCAACGTGCTTTACACCACTGAGAAATTTCACGACCAGAACCCCAAGACCTACAAGGCGTTTTACGACGCGCTGGCTGAGGCTGAGACGATTATCAAGGCCGATAAACCGGCCGCGGCCAAGGCGTATATCCGTGTGGAGCAGTCCAAGCTGCCGTTGGACCTGGTGGAGAAAATTGTCCAGGACCCGGAGATCGATTTCACCATCGTGCCGCAGCGGACCTATATCTATGCCGAGAAATTGCAGGAACTGGGGGTATTGAAGAACAAGGCGGCGAGTTGGAAGGATTACTTTTTTGACGAGGCGCATGGTGGTAATGGGAGTTGAGGGGGTGCTGATGGCCGGCGTTTGGTCGGGGGCATATCCGTTGCTGCGGTC
>NZ_CAWOAW010000023.1:134506-147851 GCF_963879675.1 Pseudomonas sp. Larv2_ips | reverse complement strand
GTTACCCACGGATTCAAGCCTGCGTTCGGCCAGCGTGGTTGACGGGGCCTGTCAGATCAAAATCAAAAGCAAGATCAAAAGCAGAGCACGGCGGCCTGAAAGCCGACCTGAGTGGTTGAAGCAAAAGCGGATCAAAAGCACAGCAACACACTTCTATCTGATGCACAGAGATCCAAATGTGGGAGCGGGCTTGCTCGCGAATGCGGTGGTTCAGTCAGCTCATTTATCACTGACACACCGCCTTCGCGAGCAAGCCCGCTCCCACAAGTTGACCGAGTTCAGCCGCCAGCACCGCACTGCTTTTGCTTTTCTGTGGGAGCTGGCTTGCCTGCGATGCAGACAACTCGGTCTATCAGGCACAACCAGTAGATGCCATCGCAGGCAAGCCAGCTCCCACTTTTGACCGAGTGCAAACGACACCCATCTATCTGATGCACAGAGATCCAAATGTGGGAGCGGGCTTGCTCGCGAATGCGGTGGTTCAGTCAACTCATGTGTCACTGACCCACCGCATTCGCGAGCAAGCCCGCTCCCACAAGTTGACCGAGTTCAGCCTCCACCACCGCACTGCTTTTGCTTTTCTGTGGGAGTTGGCTTGCCTGCGATGCAGACACCTCGGTCTATCAGGCACAGCCAGTTGATGCCATCGCAGGCAAGCCAGCTCCCACCTTTGACCGAGTGCAAACGACACCCATCTATCTGATTCACAGAAATCCAAATGTGGGAGCGGGCTTGCTCGCGAATGCGGTGGTTCAGTCAGCTCATTTATCACTGACACACCGCCTTCGCGAGCAAGCCCGCTCCCACAAGTTGACCGCGTTCAGATGCCACCACCGCACTGCTTTTGCTTTTCTGTGGGAGCTGGCTTGCCTGCGATGCAGACAACTCGGTCTATCAGTAACACCCAGTCGATGCCATCGCAGGCAAGCCAGCTCCCACTTTTGACCGAGTGCAAACGACACCCATCTATCTGATTCACAGAAATCCAAATGTGGGAGCGGGCTTGCTCGCGAATGCGGTGGGTCAGTCAGCTCATGTATCACTGGCAGACCGCCTTCGCGAGCAAGCCAGCTCCCACCTTTGACCGAGTGCAAACGACACCCATCTATCTGATTCACAGAAATCCAAATGTGGGAGCGGGCTTGCTCGCGAATGCGGTGGTTCAGTCAGCTCATTTATCACTGACACACCGCATTCGCGAGCAAGCCCGCTCCCACAAGTTGACCGAGTTCAGCCGCCAGCACCGCAGTGCTTGGCTTTTCTGTGGGAGCTGGCTTGCCTGCGATGCAGACACCTCGGTCTATCAGGCACAGCCAGTTGATGCCATCGCAGGCAAGCCAGCTCCCACATTTGATTGAGTTCAGCATCCAACATCAGGCCGGCTGTCAGGCCGCCTCGCTTGCGCTTTTGATCTAACCACTCAGGTCGGCTACCAGGCCGCCGTGCTCTGTTTTTGATCTTGATCTGCTTTTGACTTTGATCTTAGGCGCCCCGTTAAACCACGCTGGCCGAACGCAGGCTTGAATCCGTGGGTAACCCGGCAGGACGCCGGGTTAGCCGTGTTGGGCCATGGATGGCCCGTCACGGCGGCCCACGGATTCAAGCCGGAGTGAGGGCACACCGAGCCCAGGCGAGGTGCCGAGTGGTGGGGCAAGAGCCCTTTGGTTACTTTGGGGCTTTTCCAAAGTGACCCGCCGTAAGGGCGGAACCCAAACCCGCCATCACCCAAACAACGGATATGTACTCAATAACACCCCAAAAAAACATCACCGAAAAAACTCCCCCGGTGTCGCATCAAACTGCTGCCGAAACGCCGCAATAAACGCCGAAGTCGACTCATACCCACACCCCAGCGCCACATCCGTAACCCGCTCCCCCTGCTCAAGGGCAGGCAACGCACTCAGCAGCCGCAACCGCTGACGCCAAGCCCGAAACGTCAGCCCGGTATCACTCAAAAACAACCGACTCAACGTCTTCTCACTCACCCCCAGCCTGCGCGCCCAGTCCCCCAAGGTCGTCTGCTGCTCCGGATGCAGATTCAAACTGCGATAAACCTGACGCAACCGCGGGTCCAGGGGCAAGGGCAGCATCAAATCCACCTGCGGCGCAGCGGCCAACTGGTCGAGCACCACTTGGGCCAGGCGCCCATCCGGCCCGTCCTCGGCATATTCCACCGGCAACTCACTGAAACTGCGGATCAACTCGCGCAACAAACTGCTCACCGCCAACACCTGACAACGCTCGGCCGCCCAGGCGGTGACACTGCAATCGAGGTACAGGCTGCGCATTTCCGTGTGCGGCGAACTGAACACCCGGTGCGGCACGCCCGCCGGGATCCACACCGCGCGCTGGGGCGGGGCGACGAAGCGGCCGACGCTGGTCTGGATCTCCAACACCCCGCAAATCGCGTAGGACAACTGCACCCACGGGTGACTGTGCCGGCGGGTCAGCGCGCGATTGGGCAGCGACTCCGTGCGCCCATACACGGGCCGCGGCAGGCTGGAAAGCCCGGGCACACTGCGGCGGACGGTCTTGTCATGTCCTTTAGGCGGCATTTACTGGCTCATTGGCGTTAGTCGGTAACAAGCCGTTACGTTAGAGTCGCAGCGATGCTCTTGGCAACCCCTGGAAGATTTGCTTATGACCCGCCCGCGTTTTCTGCCTGACAACTTCACCCTGACCCTGATTGCCACGGTGATTCTCGCTTCCCTGCTGCCCGCCAGCGGCCAGACCGCCGTGGCCTTTGGCTGGGTGACCAACCTGGCGATCGCGCTGCTGTTTTTCCTGCACGGCGCCAAGCTGTCGCGCCAGGCCATCGTCGCCGGTGCCGGGCACTGGCGCCTGCACCTGCTGGTGTTCAGCCTGACCTTTGTGCTGTTCCCCTTGCTGGGCCTGGCGCTCAAGCCGGTGCTGTCGCCGCTGATCGGCAAAGACCTGTACATGGGCATGCTTTACCTGTGCGCCTTGCCGGCCACGGTGCAATCGGCGATTGCCTTTACGTCGCTTGCGCGCGGCAACATCCCGGCGGCGATCTGCAGTGCGGCGGCCTCCAGCCTGTTCGGCATTTTCCTCACGCCGCTGCTGGTGACGCTGCTGCTTAACGTGCACGGCGACGCGGGCTCTACCGTCGACGCGATCCTGAAAATCAGCGTGCAATTGCTGTTGCCGTTTATCGCCGGGCAAATCGCTCGTCGCTGGATCGGCGATTGGGTTGGCCGGAATAAATCCTGGCTGAAGTTCGTCGATCAGGGCTCGATCCTGCTGGTGGTTTACGGCGCGTTCAGCGAAGCGGTCAATGAAGGCATCTGGCACCAGATCCCAGTGTGGGAGTTGGGCGGCCTGGTGGTGGCGTGCTGTGTGTTGCTGGCCCTGGTACTGGTGGCGTCCACCGTGCTGGGCAAGGCCTTTGGCTTTAACCAGGAAGACCGCATCACCATCTTGTTCTGCGGCTCGAAGAAAAGCCTCGCCACTGGCGTGCCGATGGCGCAAGTGCTGTTCGCCGGCGCGACCATGGGCGTGTTGATCCTGCCGCTGATGCTGTTTCACCAGATCCAGTTGATGGTGTGTGCGGCGCTGGCGCAACGCTACGCCAAGCGGCCGGAAAGCATCCCCGAGATGATGGGGCAGGTGGATCCGTGATCTAGATCACACCCTTGGCCGAATCACCTCAAGTTAACGCCCGGCCAGACGACTCCTTTGGTGAGAGCCCAATAAGGAGTGTCGGCATGAGCGTTAAAGGTATTTCGGTGTTTGCAGGGCTGTTTTGCCTATGGGCCAGTACCTGTGGTGCGGCGCAGACTGTAGGGCAGGGCACTATCCAGTTCACCGGCGCAATCGTTGAGCCAGGGTGTGCGACAAATGCGCGCAGCGGTGCGGTGATGGAGTTGACCGGCTGCGCCCCTTCCAACCGCGGCAGCCGCTTCGAAGTGCGCAGTCTGGCGCCGGTGGCCAGCGTCGATGCGGCCCGGGTGAAGCTGGTTGCCGACAGTGGCGCCGGGCGTTATTACGACCAGCGCTACCTGCTGGTGGACAGCGCCGGCACGCCGATTGTGTCGGGCAACTATGTGATCACCATGACCTCGCCCTGAACCTCAGAGCGACGATGCGCGTCAACAGCGCGGCGAGAAACCTATAGAATGCTCGGCGGCGGCGCTGTTCTGCGTGGCCGTTGGATCACCGTCAGAGTACCTCGCCCGCCAATGAGCATTTCAGCCGCAACCCCCCAAGCCAACTGGCAACCGGTCATCGCCCTTGCTTTGGCCGCGTTTGTGTTCAATACCACCGAATTCGTCCCCGTCGGACTGCTCAGCGCCATCGGCGCCAGCTTCGACATGCCCATCGCCAGCGTCGGCCTGATGCTCACTATCTATGCCTGGATCGTGTCGCTGACGTCGCTGCCGGTGATGCTGCTCACACGTAACGTCGAACGGCGCAAGTTGCTGATCGTGTTGTTCGGCTTGTTTATCGCCAGCCATATTCTCTCCAGCGTTGCCACCAGCTTCGGCTTGCTGATGGTCAGCCGCATCGGCATCGCCTTGTCCCACGCGTTGTTCTGGTCGATCACCGCCTCCCTGGCCGTGCGCCTGGCGCCGCAGGGCAAGCAGGTGCAAGCCCTCGGCCTGTTGGCCACCGGCACGTCACTGGCGATGGTCCTGGGCATTCCGCTGGGCCGCCTGCTCGGCGAAGCCATGGGCTGGCGCACCACGTTTCTGGTGATCGCCGCCTTTGCCGCGGCCCTGGTGTTCTGGCTGGCGCGCACCTTGCCGCTGCTGCCGAGCCAGAACTCCGGCTCGTTGCGCAGCCTGCCGATGCTGTTCAAGCGCCCGGCATTGGTGGCGCTGTACGTGCTCACCGCCATGGTGGTGACGGCGCAATTCACCGCCTACAGCTACATCGAACCCTTCGTCGAAGGCGTTGCCGGCCTGTGCGGCAACGTGGTCACGCTGTTCCTGCTGGTGTTCGGCGGCGCGGGCATCATCGGCTCGCTGCTGTTCAGCCTGGTGCACCGTTTCAACCCGCACCTGTTCGTGGTCAGCGCGGTGTTCCTGCTCGCGGCATGCCTGGCGCTGATGCTGCCCTTGAGCGGCGCCGAGTCCTACCTCGTCGGCCTGAGTGTGTTCTGGGGCATGGCGATCATGGGCTTTGGCCTGGCCATGCAATCCAAAGTGCTGGTGCTGGCACCCGACGCCACCGACGTGGCCATGGCGATGTTCTCCGGCATCTACAACATTGGCATCGGCGGCGGCGCCCTGATGGGCAGTTGGGTTGGCAGCCACTTCGGCTTCGCCTGGATCGGCGCGGCGGGCGGGTTGCTCGCGGCAGTGGCACTGATCGGCTACTGCCTGGCGATTCACCGGTATGGGCAGGGCGTGGCGCGTAGCAGCTGACACGTTGGTCACTGATGACTTGAAACAATCAAGGGATTGAACCCGTGAGACACCTCGTCGTTTTAGGTTTTCTGTGTTTACTCAGTGGTTGCGTCACCAACCAACTGCATTTTGCTCCGTACTCCACCGAGGCGGAGCTCGCCGCGATAAGAGCGCGTGTGATCCAGGCTGATGTTGTGCACGTTTCCGGCGGGGAGCGGTGCACACGTTGCTCGGAGTCGAGCAAGGTTGTGTGGCATGCGGCCAATTACAACGTCGGGCTCTATGAAGGCTTCGCCAACGTGCCGGTCGATGACTGGAGCGAATTCACCCGGCAGTCGATAGGCGCGGTCCCGGGGTCGGCGCTGAAAACCGACGTTGAAATCGATCGAGTCTTTGTTAAAACCTTTAACTCACCAGACTATTACGCGTGTGAAGTCAGGCTTTCAGTGGACATCGGCGGCGCTCGTTACGCGGGCCGCGCGCGTCTCAAGCTCAAGCAATCGGGGCAGAGCCTGGTAGGCCAGAGCGCTGCCACGCTTGATTCCGAGGTGCTCGGCACGGTGAGTCTGGGATTGAAAGCGGCCTATATGGATGCCGTGGATCAGTATAAAACCGTGCATTGATCCGTCGACACGGCGGGTAGCGACCCGGTGGCTCTGGGACGCAGAAAGAAATGAAGGGTGGGTGAGACCACAGAAGACCACCGCAAGTTGCCCATACGCGTGGCGTGGAATAACACCCTGCTGTTGGAGAACATCATGGACGGCTGGCTGCCAGAGAAAGACCCTCGTTGACCCGTCAGGGCGCGGCCCTGGAAGCATTTTTTTGCTGAGCAGCCGACGGGCAAAACGCCGCACATTCGATAAAACCAGACAATCCTTACAGGGCGTTCTGACGCCCATTGCTACCGTCGCCCCGGGCCTGCCACATCCCGTGGTGACGGCGATTGCCACGACCTTGAACAACAGGGCGTAGCACTTGGAATGCAAGGGAGTCGATTGTGCAAAAACGTTTGACCGCAGAGTTTCTAGGTACCTTCTGGCTGACGTTCGGCGGCTGTGGCAGCGCCATCCTGGCGGCGGCCTTTCCGGAACTGGGCATTGGTTTTGTTGGCGTTTCGCTGGCGTTTGGTCTCACCGTGCTGACGATGGCCTACGCGGTGGGCGGTATCTCTGGCGGGCACTTCAACCCGGCGGTGACCATCGGTTTATGGGCGGGGCGCCGTGTTCGCAGCGTTGATGTGCTGCCCTACATTGCGGTGCAGGTGTTCGGCGCGATGCTTGCCGCTGCGGCCTTGTACGAAATTGCCAGCGGGCAGCCGGATTTTGCGGTCGGCGGGTTTGCCGCCAACGGTTACGGTGCGCTCAGCCCAGGCAAGTTCGATATGCTTGCCGCCTTGCTGGCCGAAGTGATCGCCACGTTTTTCTTCGTTCTGATCATCATGCGCGTGACGGCGGCGGGTGCGGCGGCGGGCTTTGCGCCCATCGCCATCGGCCTGGCGCTGACCTTGATTCACCTGGTCCTGATCCCCGTCACCAACACCTCGGTCAACCCGGCCCGCAGCACCGGCCCGGCGCTGTTTGCCGGCGGCGAATACCTGTCGCAGCTCTGGCTGTTCTGGCTGGCGCCGATTGTCGGCGCAATACTCGGTGCACTGACCGCTCGCGCGCTGGGTGAACGCGACTGAAGGGTGCTCGGTGTCGAAGAACTTTTTGGTCGGCGGCGGGCCTATCTATAACGCCGCCGTTTGCCCATTTTCTTCGGAGCCCATCGCCGATGTCACGTTCATTGCTCAAACCCGCACTCTTCACCGGTATTTGCACCCTGATGCTCAGCCTTTCAAGCCAAGCCGCCAGCTTTGATTGCGCCAAGGCCAAGGCCGCTGACGAAATTGCCATCTGCGCCAACCGCAGCCTGAATGACCAGGACGTCACGATGGCGTTGCTCTACGACCTGAACAAGCACTTCATGGCGATGGGCGGGCGCGGCTCATTGGTGGACGGGCAGGCGGACTGGCTCAAGCAGCGGCGCGCGTGTGGCGCGCGGCTGAGCTGCCTGAGTGATGCCTACACCCAACGGATTGGCATGTTGCGCGGGTTTATTGATGAGCGGGTGATGACGAAGGGGCCGTTTTGAATCACGTCGAACACACGGCCTTTGAATGATTGCCGTGGCGAGGGCGCAGGCTCTCTCGCCGCGGCAATCGGGCGTCCTGTTACAACGCCGTCAGCACCGCCTCCAACTTCTCCTGATCGCGCGCGAACTGCCGAATACCCTCGGCGAGTTTTTCCGTTGCCATCGCATCTTCATTCGACGCCCAGCGGAACTGCGCTTCGGTCAATTGCTGACGCACTTCACCTTCAGCGCCCGGCACCAATTTGCGCTCCAGCGTACCGTTGTCTTCATCGAGTTTGTGCAGCAAGTCGGGGCTGATGGTCAGGCGGTCACAACCTGCCAGTTGCTCGATCTGGCTGAGCGTGCGAAAGCTTGCGCCCATGACCACGGTCGGGATGGCGTTGGCCTTGTAGTAGTTGTAGATACGGGTGACCGATTGCACGCCCGGGTCTTCGGCGCCGGTGTAATCCAGGCCCGTGCTTTTGCGGTACCAGTCGTAGATGCGGCCTACGAATGGCGAGATCAAAAACACCCCGGCGTCAGCGCACGCCACGGCCTGGGCGAAGGAGAACAGCAGCGTGAGGTTGGTCTGGATGCCGGCTTTTTCCAGGCGTTCGGCAGTGCGGATGCCTTCCCAGGTGGACGCCAACTTGATCAGCACGCGCTCGCGGCCGATGCCGGCCTGGTCGTACAGGGCGATCAACTGGTTGGCCTTGGCCCACAGTGCGTCTTCGTCAAAGGACAACCGCGCGTCGACTTCAGTCGAGATGCGCCCGGGAATGACCTTGAGAATGCCCGCACCGACCGACACGGCGAAGTGATCGCAAGCCAGGCCGACGTCGCCCTTGGACAGGTTCACGGCAGTGCGCAGCAGCTCGGCGTATTCCGGGATGGCGGCGGCTTTAAGCAGTAACGACGGGTTGGTGGTGGCGTCGACCGGACGCAGGCGGCTGATGGCTTCCAGGTCGCCGGTGTCGCAGACCACGGTGGTGAATTGCTTGAGTTGTTCGAGCTTGGACGTCATGAGCGGCGGTCTCCAGGAAGTGGGATGTGGCGCAGCGCTGGGCGGCACGGGACACCCGTTGTACCACTTCCCGGGCGGCTTGTTTACCCGCGCGCCACGCCTTTACGCTTCTGGGAAGCCGACTTTCTGCGGCCAGCGGTTCTGGAAAACCTGCACATCCAGTTGTTTGAACAACCCTCCATGCGTAAACGGTTCGGCCGCCAGCCACGCCCGCACATGGGCTTCATCGTCAAAGTCCACCACCATCAGCGAACCCACGGGTTCGCCTTGGGCGCCGAGCAACGGCCCGGCAAACGCAATGCGGTCGGCAACCGTTGCCAGGTAGTCGCGATGGCTGGGCAGCAGCGCGGCGCGCTGCTCGGTCACGTTAGGTAGGTAGAGTGCATGGATGGCGAAAATCATGCGCGATGACCTGATCAGCAAAAGAGGAGAAGCCCTTTATGCGGCAACCCGTGGGGGTTGCCAAATGAAACTTTTCACGGCTGCCAGGTCTGCACATCCTGGGCATCCACCGCCTTGGGCAACAAGCCGGCCTTGAAGAAGGCATCGGCGATCTTCTGCTGCTCACCCAACTGTTCGACCGTGACCGGTTGCACCTCGTAACTGCGGTGCGCGTTGGCGGCTTCCACCGTGGCCACATCCAGGTTGCCCCACAGTGGGCCGAGTACTTTCGCCGCGTCCTGTGGGTTGGTTTTTACCCATTGACCGGCTTTTTCCAACTGCTCATACACACGCTTCAAGACCTCGGGATGCGCCTTGGCGTAAGGCGTGCCGGTCAGGTAATAGCGCTTGTAACTGGCAAGGCCTGCGCCGTCGGCCAGGGTGCGGGTCGGCAGTTGACGCTGCACGCTGGTGAGGAAGGGTTCCCAGGTGACCCAGGCGTCAACCTTGTTGTTCTCAAAGGCCGCGCGACCATCGGCCGGCGACAGATAGGCTGGCTCGATATCCGAGAACGCCAAGCCGGCTTTGGCCAGTGCGGCAATGAGCAAATAGTGAGTGCCGGCGGCCTTGGTCACCGCGATTTTCTTGCCTTTCAAATCTGCCAACTGCTGGATCGGCGAGTCCTTGCGCACCACGATGGCCTGGGCTGAAGGCGAGGGCGCTTCCTGAGCGAAGTAGGTGAGTTTGGCCTGGGCGGCCTGAGCGAAGATCGGCACGGTGTCGGCCACGTCGGCGCTGATGTCCACGTTGCCCACGTTCAATGCTTCGAGCAGCGGCAGACCGCTGGGGAATTCATGCCAGCTCACGTCGATGTGGTCGGCCTTGAGGGCTTTTTCAAGCGTGCCCTGGGTTTTCAGCAGGGTGATCAGGGTCGAGGATTTCTGGTAACCGATGCGCACGGTTTCCTGAGCCTCGGCGCTCACCGCAACGCAAAAGGCCAGCAGCCCGAGGACAACGGCGAGGGGACGACGAATAGACATGGCGCGCTCGATCTTCAGCGAAATAAGACCAAGCTTAAAGTTCTAAAAAGCATTCGATAAATACTCTTTCGGTCTGAGCTTAGGGCGCTTTTAACGCGTTCCGACGAATTGGGCATAACCATAGAATTATAGGGTTCTTTCATAATTAGCCGTCCTTAATATAATCGAGTTTGCTTGTCTGGCAGGCTTTATGGAGTCTTTTGGCATAAGCAGCTTCCTTCAACTCACCTATGCCAAGGCCGTCCATGACGTTGAAACAACTGATTCTCGCCGCCAGCCTGCTGTTTGCCGCAGCGGCAGCCCACGCCGAGCAGACCCTGGACATCAGCTACCAGCGCTCGTCGACGCTGTGGATCCTGCTCAAGCAAAATGGCCAGCTCGAACAGCGCCTCAAGCCCTTGGGTTTCACCGTCAACTGGCATGAATTCAGCACCGGCCTGCTCAGTTCCTTGAACGCCGGCAGCGTCGATTTGCACGCAGACGTGGCTGACGCCTTTGCGCTGTTCACCCAGGCTGCCGATGCGCCGCTGACGTATTACGCCCAGGAAAACTCATCGCCCGGCGCCCAGGCGATCATCGTCCAGGACGCATCCCCGATCCACAGCATCGCCGACCTCAAGGGCAAGACCGTGGCCGTGTCCAAGGGCTCTGGCAGCAACTTTCTGCTGATCTCGGCGCTGCACAAAGCCGGCCTGACGCTGGCCGATATCACCCCGCGTTACCTTGAGGCGCCCGACGGTGGCGCTGCATTTTCAAATGGCAGCGTGGATGCCTGGGTGATCTGGGACCCGTTCTTTGCCACCCAGCAGCTTGAACATCACGTGCGTGTGATCGCCGATGGCAACGACGGCCTGGCCAACTACAACCGCTTCTACCTGGCGACCACGCAATTTGCCAACGCGCACCCGGATGTGCTGCAAGTCACCTTCGATACCCTGCGCGAGACCGGCCAATGGGTCAAAGCCCATCCCAGGCAAGCCGCTGACATCCTCGGGCCGCTGTGGGGCAACATCCCACCGGCCACGGTGGAGCGCGCCAATAGCCGGCGCAGCTACGACATCATCCCGGTCAAGCCGCAAAACCTTGCCGAACAGCAACGCATCGCCGACACCTACTACGCCGCCAAGCTGATTCCCAAGCCGCTGAACGTCTCCGATATCACTGTGTGGACCCCCAAACCATGAGCCGCCAGATCCATTTGTCAGCCTTCCTCCTGAGTGGGCCGGTGGTGCACAGCCACGCCGTGTGGCGCCACCCCGAAACGCTCGGCAATTACCTCGACCCCGACTACTACTCGCGCATCGCCAAGGTGGTGGAGGAGGGCCTGTTCGACTTCCTGTTCTTCGCCGACCGCCTGGCCGTGGGCGACCAGATGGGCGGCTCGCGCGAGTTTGCCTTGCGCTACGGCGCCCAGGACGCCACGCGCCTGGACCCGTTGCCGATTCTCTCCTACCTGATAGGTCAGACCCGCAAGCTGGGCCTGGGCGCGACGCGCTCGACCACCTATTACGAACCGGCACACATCGCGCGCGAATTTGCCACCCTCGACCACCTGTCCAAGGGCCGCGCGGCGTGGAATATCGTCACGTCGATGAATGACAGCGAAGGGCGCCTGTTCGGCAAGGACAAGCATCTGGAACACGACCTGCGCTACGACCGCGCCGATGAGTTTGTCGAAGTCGCATTGAAGCTCTGGAACAGTTGGGGCAAGGACGCGCTCAAGCTGGACCGCGAACATGGCGTGCTCGCCGACCCGGCCTTGATCACGTCGGTGCAGCATCAGGGCGAGTGGTTCAAGGTCGAAGGCCCGCTGAATATCCCGCGCACGCCCCAGGGCCGTCCGGTATTGATTCAGGCCGGTTCGTCCGGGCGCGGACGGCGCTTTGGCGCGCGCTGGGCCGAGGCGATTTTCACCATTCACCCGCATTTGAACGCGATGCGCGCCTTTCGCGATGACGTGCGTGCCCAAGTGGTGCAGCAAGGGCGCGACGCCGACAGCTGCAAGGTGTTGACCGCGGTGATGCCATTTATTGGCGGCAGTGAGGCCGAAGCCCGTGCCAAGCGCGATCGGCACAACGCCCTGGCACGCCCTGAGCTGGGGCTGGTGACACTTGCTTCGCAGCTCAATGTGGACCTGTCGCCGTTCCCGCTGACGGCCACCCTGGCCGAGGTTGCCCGGTCGCCACTGATCCCTGCCGCTGCAGCGGAAAAGCTGTTGATGCAAGGGCCTGAAACCACCCTGGAACAACTCGGCCGCATTTTCGCCAGTAGCGTGCGCGTGCCGCAACTGGTGGGCACTGGCGCGCAGATCGCCGACCAGTTGGCGGAGCTGTTCGAGCAAGGCGGCTGCGACGGGTTTGTGATCTCACCGGGCTATCTGCCGGGTTCGTTCACTGAGTTTGTCGAGAGCGTGATTCCGCACTTGCAGCGCAAGGGGTTGTTTCGTACCGCCTATGCAGGCTCGACGCTGCGCGAGCACCTGGGGCTGGCTGATCTGGCGAACTGACACCGCTTCGATGTGGCGAGCGGCGCTGTCGTGCCGAGCGGGAGTGTGTTCAGTCACCGGTCGGCCAAGGTTCAGGCGCAATTGACGATTGATCGGTCGTAGCCTCGGCATCGGGATGATGCGTATCTGTTGGGGTTGCGGCGGGAGATATTGGGGTTGCTGGAGTTGGGCGGGCTGTCAGATCGAAGTCAAAAGCAAGATCAAAAGCAGACCACAGCGGCCTGGTAGCCGACCTGAGTGATAGAAGCAAAAAAGCACAGCAACACACTTCTATCTGATGCATAAAGATCCAAATGTGGGAGCGGGCTTGCTCGCGAAGGCGGTGGTTCAGTCAGCTCATGTGTCACTGGCAGGCCGCATTCGCGAGCAAGCCCGCTCCCACAATTTGACCGAGTTCAGCCGCCAGCACCGCATTGCTGTGCTTTTCTGTGGGAGCTGGCTTGCCTGCGATGCAGGCACCTCGGTCTATCAGACACAACCAGTTGATGCCATCGCAGGCAAGCCAGCTCCCACCTTTGACCGAGTACAAACGACAGCCATCTATCTGATTCACAGAAATCCAAATGTGGGAGCGGGCTTGCCCGCGAATGCGGTGGGTCAGTCAGCTCATGTGTCACTGGCAGACCGCCTTCGCGAGCAAGCCCGCTCCCACAATTTGACCGAGTTCAGCCGCCAGCACTGCACCGCTCTGCTTTTGCTTTTCTGTGGGAGCTGGCTTGCCTGCGATGCAGGCACCTCGGTCTATCAGGCACAACCAGTCGATGCCATCGCAGGCAAGCCAGCTCCCACATTTGATTGAGTTCAGCCTTCAAGATCAGGTCGGCTGTCAGGCCGCCTCGCGTCCGCTTTTGATCTAACCACTCAGGTCGGCTACTAGGCCGCCGTGCTCTGCTTTTGATCTTGATCTGCC
>NZ_CAWOAW010000023.1:118848-134224 GCF_963879675.1 Pseudomonas sp. Larv2_ips | reverse complement strand
TGCCGAGTGGTGGGGCAAGAGCCCTTTGGTTACTTTGGGGCTTTTCCAAAGTGACCCGCCGTAAGGGCGGAACCCATCCCAGCCATCACCCAATAACGGATATTCCCCCTCCCTCCGATCCCCCAACACCCGAGCAAACACCCCATCCACAGGACTGCGCAACGCGTGCCCCGGATGGCAGTCGTGTTTGAAGCATCCGCCGGCGCCTGATCGCAATGCTTCAGCCGCGATAACGCAGCGCTTCCACCAGCAACGCAAACGCCGGCGAGGCCTGGCGCCGGCTCGGGTAGTACAGGTGAAAGCCGGCAAACGGTGCGCACCAGTCATCCAACACCGCGATCAAGCGACCGTCCGCCAAGTACGGCGCCACCAAGTCTTGCGGAATGTAGCTCAGCCCAAAGCCATCCACGGCCGCCTTGAGTAACTGGTACACACCATTGAAAGTCACCTGGCCGGACACGCGCACATTCAGGCTTTCCGAGGCTTTGCGAAACTCCCATGCATACAAGCCGCCATTGGTAGGCAGGCGCAGGTTGTTGCATGCGTGGCCCGTGAGGTCGCGCGGCGTCGTCGGCCGTGGTCGGTTGGCAAAGTACGCCGGCGAACCCACGACGCGCATGCGCATGTCCGGCCCGATGCGGGTGGCGATCATGCCGTCGGCCACATCTTCGCCCAGGCGCACCCCGGCGTCGAAACCCTGGGCGGCGATGTCGACAAAGCCGTAGTCGCAGCAGACTTCGACGGCGATGTCGGGGTATTGCGCCAGAAACGGTTTGAGCACCGGCCAGAGGATGTGCTCCAGCGCATGGTCCATGGCGTTGATGCGAATCGTGCCGGAAGGCGTGTCGCGCAAATGGCTCAGGCCTTCCAGACCAATCTGGATTTCATCGAAGTGCGGCCCGACAGTGTCGATCAGGTGCTGACCGGCTTGTGTGGGTGACACGCTGCGCGTGGTGCGCGTGAGCAAGCGCAGCCCCAGACGGGCTTCGAGCGCCCGGATCGTATGGCTCAGCGCCGACTGTGACACCCCAAGTTTGGCCGCCGCCTTGGTAAAGCTGCGCGCACGCGCCACAGCCAGAAAGGCGAGCAGGTCATTGGCATTTTCCCTGAGCATTAGTGAGTCACTCTCATAAGTATATTCAGATTCTAGCGACTAATTATCTCAATGGCGTGCTGTTAGATTGAACCAACCCTTGAATTCAGCCGTTAAACAGGTGAACCCGCATGCTCAAACGCACACTCGGCAACAGCTCGCTTGAAGTCTCGGCCCTGGGCCTGGGCTGCATGGGCATGAGTTTCGGCTACGGCGCCCCGGCCGACGCCCCGCAGATGATCGCGCTGCTGCGCGGCGCGGTGGAGCAAGGCGTGACCTTCTTCGATACAGCCGAAGTCTACGGTCCGTTCACCAACGAGGCGTTGCTGGGCGAAGCGCTCGCGCCGTTGCGCGATCAGGTGGTGATCGCGACTAAATTCGGTTTCGCGCTCGACCCCTCCAGCAACGGGAAAGGGGCGGGCCTCAACAGCCGCCCCGAGCATATTCGCCTCGTAGCGGAAGCCTCGCTCAAACGCCTTAAAACCGATGTGATCGACCTGTTCTACCAACATCGGGTGGACCCCAACGTGCCCATCGAAGACGTGGCCGGTGCCGTGAAGGACTTGATCCAGGAAGGCAAGGTCAAGCATTTCGGGCTGTCGGAGGCGGGCGCCGCGACCATTCGCCGGGCTCACGCGGTGCAGCCGGTGACGGCCCTGCAAAGTGAATATTCGCTGTGGTGGCGCAAGCCTGAAACCGAAATCCTGCCATTGCTCGAAGAGCTGGGGATTGGCCTGGTGCCTTACAGCCCACTGGGCAAAGGGTTTCTGACCGGCAAATTCGACAGCCAAAGCACGTTTGACAGCAGTGATTTTCGCAGCAGCCTGCCACGTTTTACCCCGCAAGCCCTAAAGGCCAACCAGGCGCTGGTGGCGTTGTTGCGTGAGGTCGGGCAGCGCAAAAATGCCACGCCATCACAGATCGCCCTGGCCTGGTTGTTGGCGCAAAAGCCGTGGATTGTGCCGATTCCGGGCACCACCAAAGCCGCGCGTCTGAGCGAAAACCTGGGGGCGGTGCAACTGCAACTGAGTGCACAAGAGCTTCAGGACCTGGACGTGGCCGCGTCCAGCATTCAGGTGGAGGGCGAGCGCTATCCCGAAGCCCTGGAAAAGATGACCGGCCTATGAAAACCCTCGCCGCCGCAGCGCTGTCGCTGTCATTGCTTGCCCAAGAAACCCGCGCACAGGAGACCCCAATGCTCACCATCACCCCGAATGGCTCGCAACCTTCAGTCCAAGGCCCGGCCGACTGGTTCACCGGCACCGTGCGCGTCGACGCACCCTTCAAAGGCACCGACGCCGCGCGTGTCAGTGGTGCCACGGTGACCTTCGAACCGGGCGCACGCACCGCCTGGCATACCCATCCTTTGGGACAGACGTTGATCGTCACCGCCGGTGCCGGGCTGGTGCAGGAATGGGGCCAGCCGGTGCGTGCCATCCGCCCCGGCGACACCGTGTGGATCGCCCCCGGCGTCAAGCATTGGCATGGCGCCACGCCGACTACGGCAATGACCCATATCGCGATTGCCGAAGTACTGGATGGCAAGGTGGTGGATTGGTTGGAACAGGTCAGTGATGGGCAGTACGCTCCGGCGCTGTGAGGTTAAACCTGCTCTGCTTCACGCAACTGCACACTCATGTCATCACAGCTGCTCGCCCAGTCGCTCAGCCACTGCGGCATCGGCGGCGATTGCTCGGCCAAGCCCAGCTCCCGCACAACATCTGCCGGGGGCAGGGTGCCTTTGGCTGAGCGAAACAGCCCGCGCATCACCACCACGCCCACCACCCGACCCTTGCTGACGAAACGGTGCTCCATCAGGCTCCACTTGTGGTCCCAGCCGAGCATTCGGGTGTGCACCTCGAAGACTTCGAACAACTTCAGTTCGCGGCGAAACTTGCCCCAGGTATCGCCCACGACCGGCAGCGCCTTGTTACGCAAGGCCACGCGAAATGCGCCGGTACGCAGTACAAAATCCATCCGCGCCACATCGGCCAGGGAGAAATACCGGCCATTGGTGACATGCTGGTTCAAATCCAGGTCCAGGGGCCACACGCGCATGCGCACCACCGTGGTCTCCAGACCATGGGCCGGTTTGCGCCAGGGGCGACGGGACAGCATGTACAGCAATCGAAACCAGAGATTCATAAACGCGCCAGACAGTTGATCAGTGGCAGCACTGTACGGGCGAGGAATCGGCTAAGGTAGGTGCGTAAATGACTTATTACATGCGAAAAGCGCAAACAGGTTCCTTTATGCACGTCACTTTACTCCTGGCCGATCAATGCTCCGCCGCCAGCGCCACCCTGGCGCTGGAGATGCTCAGCGCGGCCAACCTGTTTGCCGAGCGCGCGCCCTTCGAGATCGTCGTCGCGTCCCTGAATGGCCAGGCCGTGGACGCCTGGGGCGGGCAGCGTTTACAGGTGATGTGCTCGGCTGCCCAGGTTCTTCAAACCGACCTGATTCTGATCCCCGGCTTCCTTTTTACCCTCAAAGAGGCCTTGCCGAGCTTTCCCGCCTACGGGCCCTGGTTGCGCCAACAGCACGCCCAAGGGGCAGTGCTGGCGTCGATGTGCACGGCGGCGTTTCTGCTGGCCGAGACCGGCATGTTGCAGGGCCTGCGCGCCACCACCCACTGGGCGTTTGCCGAGTTTTTCCGGCGCCGTTACGCAGACGTGGTGCTGGATGATACGCAGATCCTCTGCGAAGAAAACCGCGTGATCACCTGCGGTGGCGCCAGTGCCGCGATGGACCTGATGTTGCACCTGATCCGCCGTTTCGGTTCACCGGAGCTGGCGCATACCTGCGGCAAGTACTTGTTGATCGACAACGTGCGCACCGAACAGTCGGTGTACGCCATGTGGTCGTTGCCCAAGAGCCACGGCGACGGCGAGGTCCTGCGGGTGCAACATTGGCTGGAGCAACAGTTTGCCCAGCCGTTGGTCATCGATGACGTGGCCCGGCGCTTCGGTTTTGGCGTGCGTAATTTCAAGCGGCGGTTCAAGGAAGCGACGGGGTATACGCCTATCGCCTATGTGCAAACCCTGCGCCTGGAGCGCGCCAAGCAGATGCTGGAGTCAACGCGCATGACCCTCGAAAGCATCACCTACGCGGTAGGGTATGAAGACAGCAATTCGTTTCGCCGCCTGTTCCAGCAGCGCGTGGGGATGCTCCCGGCGGCGTATCGCAAGAAATTCCTCGCCACCGCCGGCTGATTCAGCGCCGCAGCTGCGCTTCACCTTCGATGCATGCCACCAGAAACTCCATCACCACCTTTACCGACGGCGAGCGACGCATATCCGGGTACACCGTCAGCCAGATATCACGGACCGGCCCGTCGCCGGGCGTCGGCAACCTGGCCAGCAGCGGATCGTGGTCGCCCACCAATGTTGGCAACACCACTGCGCCGACGTGCGCGCGTGCGGCCATCTGTTGAGTGATCAGCTCGCTGGCCGCAAACACGATCGGGCGGTGGCCGCGCAGTTGGTGCAGCCATGCCTGTTGCGGCAAGTGATCACGGCTGCTGTCGTAGGCGATGAAGGTCCATTGGGCGGCAGGCAGCTGCGTGAACCCGGGCGCGCCATAAAGACCGAAGCGCACCAAGCCGACCTTGCGGCGCACCAGCGCCTCTTCGTCGGGGCGCACCGTGCGCAGCGCGATATCGGCCTCGCCCTTGTCGAGCGCAGCCAGTTGAGTGGACGGTATCAGCACCAGATTCAGCTGCGGGTACTGGGCCCGCAACCGCGCTATGTGAGGCGCAATGCAGTGGTTGGCGATGGACGGCGGACAGCTGACCCGCACCGTCCCGGCCAGTTCGATGGAGGCTACCCGCGACAGGCGCAGCACGTCGGTGGCCATCTCGCCCATGCCCGCGGCCAGCTCGGCCAGCGCCAGGCCTTGAGCCGTGAGTGGCCGGCTGCGTGGCAAGCGGTCTACCAGTTTAACGCCGAGGGCTTTTTCCAGCGCATCGACGCGGCGCCCGACGGTGGCGTGTTCCACCTGCAACTCGCGGGCGGCCGCCGACAGCGACTGGGTGCGGGCCAGAACGGTGAAGTAATACAGATCCTGCCAATCGAACATCGGGTTATTTCCGCACAGAGGCTGGGAGGTGTTGGGGAATATTCCTACCGAGCGTGCCCTTTTACCATGGCCGCTTCCCAGTGCACACGGAGTTGTTCCCCGATGAAAGCCATCACCCTGCAAGCCTACGGCGGTCCCGAAGTCGCCCAATTGCACCACGACGTTGAAAAACCCCAGGCCACACCGGGCCATGTGCTGGTCAAGGTGGCCTGCGCCGGGATCAATTTCATGGACATTCATACCCGCCAGGGCAAATACGCACACTCTTCGACGTACCCGGTGCGCCTGCCGTGCACCTTGGGCATGGAAGGCGCCGGCGTGGTGGTTGAAGTCGGTCCGGGCGTCAGCCACCTGGCTGTGGGCGACCGCGTGGCCTGGTGCATCGCCTGGGGCGCGTATGCCGAGTATGCGAATGTGCCTGTCGAGAAAATTGCGCAGATCCCGAGCGCAATCAGCTTCGATCAGGCCGCTGCGGCGATGTTTCAGGGCTGCACCGCGCACTACCTGATTGACGATGTGGCCCGTTTGCAGGCGGGCAGTACCTGCCTGGTTCATGCCGCGTCCGGCAGCATCGGCCAATTGCTGGTGCAGATGGCGCGTCGGTTGGGGGCAACGGTATTGACCACCGCCAGCACCGTCGACAAATGTGCGATTGCCTTGCAGCAGGGCGCCCATCAAGCCTGGACCTATGACCGATTTGCCGATCAGGTACGGCAAGCCACGGGCGGGCGAGGGGTGGATGTGGTGTTTGATTGCGTCGGCAAAAACACCTTGCGTGAGAGTTTTCGCGCCTGTCGCACGCGCGGTTTGATTGTCAACTACGGCAATGTCTCGGGCTCGCTGACAGACCTGGACCCGATGGAATTGGGGGAGGCGGGCTCGTTGTTCCTGACGCGCCCACGGCTGGCTGACCACATGGCCGATGGCGCGACTGTGCAACGGCGTGCCAACGCCGTGTTCGCGGCAATGTTGGAAGGGACGCTGACAGTGGACATCGAAGGGCATTACAGCCTGGAGACGGTGCAGCAGGTCCATGCACGTATCGAGGCACGTCAGCAGATCGGCAAGGCGGTATTGTGGGTGGACCGCGACCTGCATTAACCGCAGGCGAAAAAAAACCGGCTGATCAGGCCGGTTTGGGGTGCCCCGCAAACAGTGCGAGGTTACGCGTTGTGCCCTTGCAGACGATCCGCACCGCCTTCAGCCAGACCGCGTTCCTGCAGGCGATCCGCACCGCCTTCAGCCAGGCCACGTTCCTGCAGACGATCCGCACCGCCTTCAGCCAGACCACGTTCCTGCAAGCGATCCGCACCGCCTTCAGCCAGGCCACTTTCCTGCAGACGATCCGCACCGCCTTCAGCCAGACCGCGTTCCTGCAGACGATCCGCACCGCCTTCAGCCAGGCCACGTTGCTGCAAGCGATCCGCACCGCCTTCAGCCAGACCGCGTTCCTGCAGGCGATCCGCACCGCCTTCAGCAACACGACGGTCCAGCAGACGGTCAGAACCGCCTTCGGCTACGGAGTTACCTTGCAGGCGATCCGCGCCACCTTCAGCGACAACCGGGTGAGCAAAAGCGTTTGCAGCGAGTACCGAGAAAGCGAGGCTAAGCAAGAGTTGGCGTTTCATGGTGGTGTGCTCCGAGTGTTCTAGTTGGGTGCCGTTTGGCATGGGTTTGATGTTACGCGTTGGTTTTTTTAAGAGAACTTCATTGAGCTGATGGTGACTATCGATGCCAGCGATGACCCGTTTTGGGGCGGGTCATCGCGGTGACGGTCAAGGCATCTGCGGCCGGTCCTGAGGGCGCAGGTCGAACACCAGCACCTCGGCATCCTCGCCGTGGCTCAGGTTGATCTGCCGTTCATCCCGCACGCGGGCACCGTCGCCTTCCTGCAAGCGCTGGCCGTTGACTTCAACGCTGCCGCGGGCCACATGGATGTACACATGGCGATCCGGCGGCACGTCCAGCGTCGCGGCTTCGTCGCCGTCGAACAGCCCGGCATACACCCGCGCATCCTGGCGCACATTCAGCGAACCCTCGGCACCTTCCGGCGAGATGATCAATTGCAAGCGCCCACGTTTCTGCGCCTCGCTGAAGTGTTCCTGTTGATAGCGCGGCTCGGCGCCGACCACATTCGGCACGATCCAGATCTGCAGGAAGTGCACGCCCTGGCGTTGGCTATGGTTGAACTCACTGTGCGCTACGCCGCTGCCGGCGCTCATCAACTGCACATCGCCAGGGCGAATCACCGAGCCGGTGCCCAGGGTGTCCTTGTGTTCCAGGGCGCCTTCGAGCACGTAGGAGAAAATCTCCATGTCGCGGTGCGGGTGCTGGCCGAAGCCTTTGCCGGCGGCAACGCGGTCATCGTTGATTACCAGCAGGTCAGAAAAACCCTGCTCGGCCGGGTTCCAGTAATTGGCGAACGAGAAGGTGTGAAACGACTTCAACCAACCGTGATTGGCGGCGCCGCGGTCCGAAGCTTTGCGAAGGGTCAGCATGGTCTTGTCCTCAAGTGAGAGCGGGCTGCGTCATGCAGGGCTCTTGCGTTGAGAAGAAGGTTAATGGTTAGCGTGGAATTCATTAAGAAGCTGAAACTTGAATAACTGTCTCTATCAAGTTGACAGTAAAAGGCATGCCATAATGGCGCCTCGACTTCCTTCTCGATGGACTTTCTCTGCATGAAAACCGTGGCCATGGCGCTGTTTCCGGACTTTTTGCTGCTCGATATGGCCGGTCCACTCGAAGTGTTTTCCATCGCCAATCGCTACCTGCCGGCGAACGCTCACTATCAGATACTGACCATTGGCACCGAACCTGGGCTGCTGCGCGCCTCCAATGGTGTGCAGGTGCAACCCGACCTGTTATTGGCGCAGGCTCACGACGCCTATGACCTGTTGCTGGTGCCGGGCGGCCCCGGTGCCTATAACGAGTGCCATCCTGCGCTGTTGCCCTGGCTCAAGGCCGCCGCACCCAGGGCGCGACGCTTTGGCTCGATCTGCACCGGTGCCTTTGTGCTGGGGCATGCCGGACTGCTCGACGGCCACCGCGTGACCACCCACTGGCATTACACCGAACGCCTGATCAAGGGCTTCCCCAAGGCTATCGTCGAGACCGATCGTATCTATTTGCAGGATGGCCGCTTGATCACCTCCGGCGGGGTGACCGCCGGTATCGACCTGGCGCTGTCGGTCGTCGCCCAGGACCATGGCAAACAGGTGGCGGTGGACGTGGCCAAGGTGTTGCTGGTGGTGATGAAACGCCAGGGCGGCCAGGCCCAGTTCAGCCCGATGACGGCGGCTGTGGCGCCGTTGGAAACGGCGATTACCCGTGTGCAGAACCAGGTGCTGGCGCAGTTGGACCAGCCCTTTACCATCGACTCAATGGCCGCGTTGGCGGGCATGAGCGCGCGGCACTTCACGCGGCTGTTTGCCAAGGAGGTGCAGATGACGCCCATGGCTTTCCTGCAAGGCGCGCGCATCGACCGCGCCCGGCAGTTGCTGGAAACCACCGACCTGCCACTCAAGACCGTGGCGTTTCGCGCAGGGTTTGGCAGCGTGCGGCATATGCGTTTTCTATTCAGTGAAAAGCTCGGCCTGAACCCTACGCAATACCGACAACAGTTCAGTTAACGACAGGATGTCTGTTTCGCGCACCTGATTGGCCGTGGCGCTCCCCGTGCCAGCATTGTCCTGTCATGGCGAGCTGGCAAGATAGCCACAGGCCCATGGAAAAGGATGCGCAAACGCCCAAGGCCGGGTGTTCCAGCGCTTTGACCCGCATGCACAACCCACACGCAGTCAGCTTTGGCCCCTACACCTTTCACCGCCAACAGCGCCTGGTCAGCAAGGCAGGCCTGCCGGTGCCGCTGGGTGGGCGTGCGCTGGATATCCTCGCGGTACTGCTGGAGACGCCTGGGCAATTTGTGCGCAAAGACACGCTGATTGCGCGGGTCTGGCCGCGAAGCGTGGTGGAAGAGAACAACCTGCGCGTGCACATCGCGGCCCTGCGCCGTGCGCTGGACGGGCAGCGCTATATCCTCAATGAACCCTTGCGTGGCTACTGCTTTGTTGCGCCGTCCAGCGCCGCATCGGCGCTGCCCTGGCACAATCTGGCCGTGCGACTCAGCCCGGTGTTGGGCCGTGATCAGCTGTTGGGCACATTGGTGCGGCGCTTGTACAGCCAACGCCTGATCATGCTCACCGGCTGCGCCGGCGTGGGCAAGAGCACCGTGGCCCTGGCCCTGGCTGAACGCGTGTTGCCGCGTCATCGCGACGGCGTGTGCTGGGTGGATCTGGCAGCGGTGCAGGGGCCGACCCACATGCTGTCTCATCTGGCCGCAACGCTGAACCTGCAACCCTGTGGCAGCGCCAACGCACTGGCCGAGCAGTTGGCGCCGCGCCAGCTGTTACTGGTACTTGACGGCGCCGATCTGCTGCTCGGCGCCTGCCGCCACCTGGTGCGCACGTTGCAGGCACACGCGCCGCAGGTGACGGTGGTGTTGACCAGTCGTGAAGCCTTGCAGGTGCCCGGCGAATGGGTGCAACACGTGCCCAGGCTGGCGCTGCCGATGCCCTCGGCCTGGCGCGGTGTCGAACAGGCGATGGCCGCTGCGGCGGTTCAGTTATTTGTCGCACGGGTGCGTGCCGGTCAGCAGGGCTTTGTGCTGCGTGCCCAGGATTTGGCGCCACTGCGCGATATTTGCCGGCGCCTCGACGGTATTCCCCTGGCCCTGGAACTGGCGGCGGCCCAGGTCGATGCCCTGGGCATACGGGGTGTGCACGAGCAGTTGCAACAAGGCTTGCAGGTGTTGACGCGCGGCAGGCGCACGGCGGTGGAACGGCATCAATCCCTGATCGCGGCTCTGGACTGGTCGTATCAGCGCCTGAGCCTGCCGCAGCGTTGGCTGTTCCTGCAGTTGGCGCTGTTCAAAATGGCCGTGACCTTGCCGCGCTTGAGCGAGCTGGTGGCAGGCACCGAGCTGGAACACGCCGACTTGTCCTACCTGCTGTCGCGTCTGGCGGCCACCTCGATGCTGGCGGTGGAACCGGGCCCCGGCCCTGCGCGTTACCGGCTGCTCAACAGCGTGCGCAGCTACGCCCTGGCGCTACTGCGCGACCCGGTGCAAGTCGCGCAGTTGCAAAAGGGGTATGGGCATTACCTGGGCTGCAGTTCAGGCCGGCCGTTTGTCCTGCAACTCGTCGAGCAGGCGGCGTACACAGACTAGGTCGTGGGTGGCAAAGCCTTCGTTGAATTGCGTGTAGAGGGCGTTCAACAGGTCGCGCGCCGCCTGCCGCCGTCCTTGGCTCTGCCATAGGCTTGCCAGCGACGTTGCGCTGCGTAACTCCCAGGCCAGCGCACCTTGCTGATGCGCCAGGGCCAGCGCCTCCAGCAGCAGCGTTTCGCGCGCGTGAAGGTCGGGTAACGACTCGGCTCGCACGCGCAGAATCTCGGCGCTGCACCAACCGGCCGCGCCACTTCTGGCGCGTTCAAACACTTCATCATCTACGTCGATGGCGTTGAACGTCACCAGCGTGTCCCGGACCAGGCCCAGCCCTTGCAAACCCGCCTGCGGCGCCGTGCCCGCGTAGTGCTGCGCCCAGGTATGAAACAGCTGCACCGAGTGTTTTTGTGCCTGTTGCAGCAACAGGTCGAGCAACGAGCGCGCCGCGGCGGTATCGCCGTTGTAGCGGGCGATCACCACGCCGGCCAGGGCCAGCGTGTAGCAGATCGAGGTGCCGTGGTTGATCTGCAGCGCCAGCTCCAGCGCCTGGTTGGCGGTGCGCCAGGCACGCTCCGCAAAACCCCGTAGCCACAGGGTGCGCGCAAGCATTGTCAACGACGCCACACTCTGGTCGTATTGCACGCCAAAGCCATGGGTGAACCGATTGAGATGGCCGCTGTGGGCCATGCGCTGGATCACTTGTTCGGCGTTGTGCAGCGCCAGTGCCTGGTTGCCGGCAAAGTGCTGCGCCAACACCCGCAGGCGCTGGGCGCTGAGGTCCAGCAATGGCTCGGATTGTGGGCCGAGCTGATCGAAGTGCAGGCTCTGTGCCAACGCCTCACGGTAATTGCCGCTGCACAAATTGACCGCCATATGGCCCGACACCGCCCGTAGCTGGCCGGTGAGGTCGTTGCTCGCTTGTGCCAGGCGCAGCGCGCCGGCAAAGGCTTGAATGGTCTGTGGCGTGCTGCCCTGGGCGTGGTAGGAGAAACTGCCCAGCGCCAGCTGCAATTCCATCTGCAGGCGTTGGCTCGGCGCGGTTGACTGCGCCAGCCGCGTCAGGGCCTTGCCCACGTACAGCCCATGCTCGTGCAGCAGCGACAGTTCCTGCCACAACGGCATCGCACTCACCGTGAGGCGAATACCCAGCAGGTGCGCACCCATCTCGCCCAGGCACCAATCGAGGGCGGCGCGGATGTCTTCGCGTAGCGGGGCATAGCGGCTGATCCACGCCTGGGTCGCGATCAGTTCCCAGTCCTCCCGGGCCTGTTCCATCAGCGCCAGGCAGCGTGCCGCGTGGCGCTCGCGGGTGGCCTCAAGCTCCGCGGCCACGCTGAGTTTTTCCAGCGCGTAGGTGCGGGTGATGTCGAGCAAGCGATAGACCACATCGTCATCGCCAGCCTCGACGTTGAGCAGCGACTTGGCCACCAATTGGGTGATCGAGCCCAGCACCTCGTTTGGCGCGATCCGCTCCCCGGCGATCACCGCCGCTGCGCTGGCCAGGCTGAACCCGCCACGAAACACGGCCAGGCGCCGCAGGCAAATCTGCTCGCAGGCCGTCAGCAGCTCGAAACTCCAGTCCAGCGTGGCGCGCAGAGTTTGCTGACGGGGCAGGGCGCTGCGCCGGCCACGCACCAGCAGGCGAAAGTTGTCTTCCATCTGCACCAGCAGCCCCGGCAGGCCGAAGCGCTGGATCTGCGCCGCCACCAACTCGATCGCCAGGGGAATGCCGTCCAGGCGCTGGCAGATATCAATGGCCAGCGGCAATTGCGCTTCGCTGAGTTCAAAACGGTCTTGATGGGACATGGCGCGTTCGATCAGCAACTGCAACGCCGGGTAGCCGAGGGCCTGGGCACGGTTGCCGGTGGCAGGCGGGCAGGCCAGCGGCTCGAGGCGCTGCACGTATTCGCCCTCGGCCCGCAGCGCTTCGCGGCTGGTGGCCAGGATGTGCATGTGGGGCGCGTGGCGCAGCAGGGTTTCGCTGATCAGGGCGATGTCGTCGAGCAGGTGTTCGCAATTGTCGATCACCAGCAACAGCTGACGCGCGTGCAGGCTGCGGGCGAAGGTCAGCAGCGGTGCATGCGCTTGGGGCGTGAGGTCGAGCAGCGCGGCGAGGTTGGGCAGGATCATCGACGGCGCGCTCAGCGGTGCCAGGTCCAGCAGGCGAATGCCGTCGCGGTAATGCCCGATCAGCAATTCGGCCACGCGCAGCGCCACGGTGGTCTTGCCGATGCCGCCTGCGCCGGTCAGGGTGATAAAGCGTTGCTGCGGCAGTTGCTGCACCAATGCATCAATCAGCGCCTGGCGACCGATCATGCGCGTGCGCCGCAGTGGCAGGTTATGGCCCTGGCTGTGGGGCAGGCCGTCGGCAGGAATCGTCATCGGTTCGATGCTCAGTGGCGCAACAAAACTGTAGCCGCGCTGGGCCACGGTGACGATGTAGCGCTGCCCGGCCTGGCCATCGCCGAGTGCCTTGCGCAACGCCGCCATGTGCACCCGCAGGTTGCCGTCTTCCACCACCGTTTTCGGCCAGACCCGCGCGATCAATTCCTGCTTGCTCACCACATTGCCGGCCTGCTCCAGCAGGATCAGCAAAATCTCCACCGCACGCCGTCCCAGGCGCAACGGGCGACCGGCCTCCAGCACCAGGCGTTGGCGCGGGTGGATGCAGTAGGGGCCGAAATGCACGGCCTGGTCGCTGAGGTCACTCATGGTGGCCCATGCTCGGGAAAAAGGGTTCGGCCAGCATATTCCAGGTGCGTACAGACCACTAGGCCGCAATCACTTGCGGCTTGTGACGTAAATGGTGGTTTCGCCAGGTCATCGGGTTGACGCCTTCGCTGCGCGTGAACATGTGGCAGAAGTGCGCCTGGTCGCAAAACCCGCATTCCAGGCTGATTTGCGTGAGGCTCAAGGAAGAGCCGGTGATCAGTTCCTTGGCTCGCTGGATACGCTGTTGGCGAATCCACTCCTGCGGCGACAGCCCGGTGGTGCACTTGAAGGCGCGGGAGAAGTGGCTGCGCGACAGCGCGCAAGCCTGCGCCAGGTCGGCAATTGCCAGGCTTTCGCCGAGGTTGGCAAGGATCAGTTGTTTGGCAATGCGCTCGCGTCGGGGGCATAGGCCGCCGGTCGCGGAGAAGCGCGGAGCACAGTACTCAAGTCGGGCCATGACAAATATCCGTAGTCGATGGGAGCGTTCCCGGTGAATGGATCCAGTGTAGACCGCTTCATTTTTGGCGCCGGACCGTCTGGCTGACGAGTTAATCGTTGTTAATTTCGCCAGGTCAGGGCGCGGAAAAGACAGCACAGGCGTGCAATCGCCGCATGGCGGTATCTGCTTATCTGGCGGCCTGGAAACCGTTTGGAAGCCGCCATGAACCGCAATGACTTGCGCCGCGTCGACATGAACCTGCTGGTGATTTTCGAAGCATTGATGTTCGAGAAGAACCTGACCCGGGTTGCCGAGAAGCTCTTTATGGGCCAGCCGGCGGTGAGTGCGGCGCTTGGGCGCTTGCGGGATTTGTTCGACGACCCGTTGCTGCTGCGCAATGGGCGGGGCATGGAGCCCACGCCACGGGCGCTGGCGATACTCAAGGAGTTGCAACCGGCCATGGACACCATTTCCGGCGCGGTCAGCCGTGCCAAGGATTTTGACCCTTCCACCAGCTGCGCGGTGTTTCGTATTGGTTTGTCGGATGATGCGGAGTTCGGGTTGTTTCCGCCGCTGCTCAGTCAACTGCGTGAGGAGGCGCCGGGGATTATCGTGGTGGTGCGTCGGGCCAACTACCTGCTGATGTCGGCGTTGTTGGCCAGCGGGGAGATTTCGGTGGGGGTGAGTTACACCACGGAATTGCCGGCGAATGCCAAGCGCAAGAAGCTACGGGATATTCCATGCAAGGTGCTGCGTGGGGATGACGGGGAAGCGCCGCTGACCCTGGATGATTATTGCGAGCGGCCGCATGCGATGGTGTCGTTTTCGGGGGATTTGAGCGGCAATATCGACCTGGACCTGGCGCGGATCGGCCGGGCGCGCCGGGTGGTGTTGGCGGTGCCGCAATTCAGTGGGTTGCGGGCGTTGTTGGCGGGCACGCGGATTATTGCGACGGTGCCGGATTATGCGGCTTGTGCGTTGACTGAGGGGACGGTGTTACGGGCGCAGGATCCGCCGTTTGAGATTGAGGCGGCGGAGTTGTCGATGGTTTGGAGTGGGGTGCATGATAATGACCCGGCGGAGCGGTGGCTGCGGTCGCGTATCAGTGAGCATATGTCGCGGGCGGTTTAGGCGTGGCGGCCTCTGGGCCGACCAGGTTGGGTGGGTTGGTGGGTTGGGTTGGGTTGGGTGCATATCCGTTGCTGCGGTCACGGCCACTTAGGGTTCCGCTCTTACAGCGGGTCACTTTTGGCAAACGCCCCAAAAGTAACCAAAAGGTCTTTGCCCCACCACTCGGTGCCTCGCCTAGGCTCGGCATGCCCTCACTCCGGCTTGAATCCGTGGGCCGCCGCGACGGGCCATCCATGGCCCAACGCGGCTAACCCGGCGTCCTGCCGGGTTACCCACGGATTCAAGCCTGCGTTCGGCCAGCGTGGTTGACGGGGCCTGTCAGATCAAAAGCAAGATCAAAAGCAAAAGCACGGCGGCCTGGTAGCCGACCTGAGTGGTAGAAGCAAAAGCACAGCAGAAACAGATCAACACCACATCAACCTGATACACAGAGATCCAAAATGTGGGAGCGGGCTTGCTCGCGAAGGCGGTGGGTCAGTTAGCTCATGTGTCACTGACCCAACGCTTTCGCGAGCAAGCCCGCTCCCACAAGTTGACCGAGTTCAGCCGCCAGCACCGCAGTGCATTGCTTTTGCTTTTCTGTGGGAGCTGGCTTGCCTGCGATGCAGACACCTCGGTGTATCAGGCACAACCAGTAGATGCCATCGCAGGCAAGCCAGCTCCCACCTTTGATTGAGTTCAGCCTTCAAGATCAGGTCGGCTC
>NZ_CAWOAW010000023.1:91421-118838 GCF_963879675.1 Pseudomonas sp. Larv2_ips | reverse complement strand
CGCCGGGTTAGCCGTGTTGGGCCATGGATGGCCCGTCACGGCGGCCCACGGATTCAAGCCTGCGTGAGGGCACACCGAAGCGTGAGCGAGGTGCCGAGTGGTGGGGCAAGAGCCCTTTGGTTACTTTGGGGCTTTTCCAAAGTGACCCGCCGTAAGGGCGGAACCAAAAGCCGCCATCACCCAAATAACGGATATGCCCCCAATCACGCCAGCTCAGCCAACTCATAAACTCACTGACCCACCACCAGGCCCAACAAGCCCGACACCACTGCCCCCCCGAGCCGCACCAATCTTGCGTAACAGTGGCACCACCTGCGCCCCCACATGAATCGCCTCTTCCAAATGAGGAAAACCAGACAAGATAAAACTGTCTACCCCCAGTTGGTGATACTCCTCGATCCGCTCCGCCACCCGCGCATAACTCCCCACCAACGCCGTGCCCGCACCCCCGCGTACCAAACCCACGCCCGCCCACAGGTTGGCCGACACCTCCAGCTCCCGCGCACCGCGGCCACGGCCTTGCATCAACTGCGTCTGGCGGCTCTGGCCGACAGACTCATAGGCGGCCATCTGCCGTTGCGCCTGGTCGATCGCGTCCTTGGGGATCTCCTCCAGCAACCGCTCAACATGCGCCCACGCCTGCTCATCGGTGGGCGCGGCGAACACATGCAGGCGCAGCCCGAAGCGCAGCGTGCGGCCCTGAGCGGCGGCCAGATCGCGCATGCGCTGGATGCGCTCGGCGATCATCACCGGCGGTTCGCACCACATCAAATAGGTTTGCCCATGGGCCGCGCCGACGCGTTCAGCGGCTTCGGAGGCGCCGCCGAAATAGATGGGCGGCACCACAGCACCGGGCGCGATCGGCGTGTGGGTGCCGCTGCGGTAATAACGTTCGGGATGCGCCGAAGGCTGGCCGGCCCAGACAGCCTGGAATTGCTGCAGGAATTCAGCGGTGCGCGCATAGCGTTCGTCGTGTTCGAGAAAGTCGCCCAGCGAGCGCTGCTCGAAACGGCTGGAGCCGGTCACCACATGCAACGCCAGGCGGTTCTCGCTGAGCAATTGCAAAGTGGCGGCGCGGTGGGCGGTGTAGGTCGGCAATTCGGTGCCGGGCCGCAAGGTGAGCAGGAAGTTCAGGCGGCGCACTTCCTGGGCCAACACGGCGGTGATCAGCCACGGGTCTTCGAAGCCGCTGGCGGTGGGCACCATGATGCCGTCAAAACCGGCCTGTTCGGTGGCGCGTACGATCTGGCGCAGGTAGTCCAGCGTCGGTGCGCGTTCGCCTTGCTGGAACAACCCGACCTTGGGCAGGCCGCTGCTGGTGAGGTGGCGGCCGTCGCCGTTGGTGGGCAGGAACCAGTCCAGCTGGATCGGTGGGCGTACATCATTGCTCATCGTGCAAGCGCTCCTTGCGCAAAAGGGGGACCACCTGTTCGCCAAAACGCAGTACTTCGCTGACCGCCGGGCCGCCTTCCAGGATCAGGTGGCTCAGGCCCAGCCCGTGCAGTTCCTGCAGGCGCGTGGCGACCTGTTGCGGGGTGCCGACCAGGATCAGCGGTTGCCCGGGCTGCAGTTGCAGCAAATTCGGGTGCACTTCCCATTGGCGCAACGGGTGGCGGGCGCGGGGCAGGGTGGCCAGCGGTTCATCCGGCAGGTCCGGCACGGGCAGCAAGGTGGCAGCGGTTTCCCAGGCCAGGTCTTCGCTGTCGCCGAGAATCAGGCCGAAGGTGCAGGCAAACTCAAGGTCCGGTTGGCTCTGCCGCCAACCCTGTATTTGCTGGGCCAGCCAATGCGGATGCCCAGGCGCCAACAGGCAGGTCTGGGCATGCGCGGCCACCAGCGTATGACTCTGGCTGTCGTCCAGCACCAGCGCAGGCGCGGGCAACTCGCGGCGGGCGACGCCGGCGTTTTCCAGCTGGAAATACCGGCCTTGATAGTCCAGACCGCCGTTATTGGCTGCGAGCAGTTGCTGGAGGATGTCCAGATATTCGCCAATGCGTTCGCTGCGCTGGTCGCGGTTGAGCCATTCGCCGAACGCGCTGCGCTCAGCGTTTGGCAGGTGCAGTTGCACGCGGTGGCCACTGATCGATTGCAAACTCTGCAGGGTGGTCGCCAGTGCTGCCGGCAGCATTACCTCTGGCGGCACGCTCACCGACAACTGCACCCGCCGCGTGTGCGCGCACAACGCTGCCGCCACACCCAGGCTGTCGGCGCACAAGGCGCCCCCTGGTATCCACAGGCCATCGAGCCCGGCGTATTCAACCGCTTGGGCCAACTGAATCCATTGCCCCGGCCGCGCCGCCCAATCGGGCGTACACAGGGGCATCAGCCAGCTGAATTGAAGGGGCATCGGTGCGCTCCATTCTTCATCGTTTTTGCCAACCCAGCGCCGGGGCTATGTCCTTGGCGATGATTTCCAGGCGCTTGAGGATCTGCGCCTGGGTCGAGCTTTCGGCCTGGACCACGGCGATCACGTAATCAGCATAAGGCAGCAGCGACGGGTCGTGCTGCAAGCTTTCGATCACTTCATCGGGATGGCCGTGGTGCACGTTCATCAGGCGCAGGTGTTCCTGCAGGTCCAGCGCCTCGTTGATCAGGCCTTCGCGTTGCAGGCGCGGGATGTGCCGCTCGATGTCCACTGCCAGTTCAGCCTGGGCGCTGGCGCGGCTGTCGGCCGGGAAGATCGCGCGGACTACGCCAATGCGCGGCGCGCGCTCAGCGTGCGACCAGGCGTGCAGGTAGGCATCGGCCAGCGGTTGGAGGGCAGGGCTGATGGCGCTGCTCAAACGCTTTATCCGCCAGCCTTCGGCGTTGCTGGGCGCGGTATTTTTGCTGGTACTCGCGGGGTTGGCGATTGCCGCGCCGTGGCTCACCCACAGTTCGCCATGGGAGATGAACACCCAGCCGATGCTCGCCCCGTTTCATGATTCGGCGCATTGGCTGGGCAGCGATTTACTCGGCCGCGACCTGGGCAGCGGTTTACTTTACGGCGCCCGCGTGTCCCTGGCCGTGGGCGCATTGGCGAGCCTGGCAACCTTGCTGGTCGGCTTGATCGTCGGCGCGCTGGCCGGTTATTTCGGCGGTTGGCTCGACGGCGTGCTGATGCGCGTCGCCGAGTTCTTTCAGATTATCCCGCAGCTGGTGCTGGCGGTGATTTTGGTGGCGGTGCTGGAGCCGTCCCTGGGCACCATTGTGCTGGCCATCGCCCTGGTTGCCTGGCCGGCGGTGGCGCGCCTGGTGCGCAGTGAATTCCTTACCCTGCGCCAGCGTGAATTTGTGCAAGCCGCGCGGGTGCTGGGGCAATCGCCACTGGGGATCATCACCCAACAGATCCTGCCGAACGCCCTGGCGCCGTTGCTGGTGGTGATGACCTTTGTGATGGCCACGGCGATCCTCACTGAGGCGGCGCTGGCGTTCCTCGGGTTGAGCGACCCGGAAGCGATGAGCTGGGGCTACATGATCAACGCCTCGCGTGGCGTGTTGCGCGAGGCCTGGTGGATGAGCTTTTTGCCGGGCCTGGCGATTGTGCTGTGCGTGCTGGCGGTGAACCGTGTGGGCGAAGGCTTGCGCGTGGCTTTTGAACCGGGGAGGTCGCTATGACGTTATTGCGTGTCGAGAATCTGCGTATCGCCTTGCCGCCCGGTGCGGACCGCAGCCATGCGCTGTATGACCTGACGCTGCAATTGCGCAGCGGCGAATGCCTGTGTGTGGTGGGCGAGTCCGGTTCGGGCAAGTCGATGCTGGCCAAGGCGTTGCTGCGTCAACTGCCGACGCCGTTGACGGTGGAAAGTGGGCGCCTGGCGTTTCGTGATCAAGACCTGGCCGCCCTCAGCGACACCGCCATGCGCCAACTGCGCGGGCGCGATATCAGCATGGTCTTTCAGGAGCCGATGAGCGCCCTTAACCCGCTGCTGCGCGTGGGTGAGCAGATCGACGAAACCCTGCGCGCCCATGGGGTGAACGCGGTGCGCGAGCGCCGTCGGCGCGTGGTCGACCTGCTCGGTTATGTCGGCCTGCCCGACCCTGAACGCCTGCGCCTGGCTTATCCGTTCGAGCTGTCCGGCGGGCAGCGCCAACGGGTGGTGATCGCCATGGCCCTGGCGTTCGATCCGGCGCTGTTGATTGCCGATGAACCGACCTCGGCCCTGGATGTGACCACTCAGGCGCAGATCCTCGACCTGTTGCGCAAAATCCAACAGGACAAGGGCATGGCGCTGTTGTTTATCACCCATGATTTTGCCGTGGTCGAGGCAATTGCCGACCGCGTGCTGGTGTTGCAAAAGGGCCATCTGGTGGAGCAGGGCAGCGCCCGCCAGGTGTTGCGCGAGCCGCAGGCGGCGTATACCCGGCAACTGCTGGCGGCGGTGTCGGCACAACCGCTGGCACCGCGTACGGCGGTGGGCGGCGCCGTGGTGCTCAAGGCCGAGCAACTGGGCAAGGTCTTCAGCACCCGTGCAGGGTGGGGCGCGCGCCGCACCACGCAAGCGCTGGACGCAGTTCAATTGCAACTGCGCGAAGGCGAAACCCTGGGGATTGTGGGTGAGTCCGGCTCGGGCAAATCCACCTTGGGCCGCTGCCTCGTGCGCTTGTTGCATGCCGACAGCGGGCACATCCAGTGGCTCGGCCAGGAAGTTGTCGGTTTATCGGAACGGCGCCTGCGCCCGTTGCGCAGCGCGGTGCAGATGATCTTCCAGGACCCGTTCGCCTCGCTCAACCCGCGCCAGACGGTAGGCCGCATCATCATGACCGGGCCGCGGGTGCAAGGCCGCTCCAGAGCTGACGCCGAACAGCGCGCGCGGCAATTGCTTGACCTGGTGGGCCTGCCGGCCTCGGCCTTCGAGCGCTACCCGCACGAATTTTCCGGGGGCCAGCGCCAACGCATCGGCATCGCCCGTGCATTGGCGGTGGAACCGAAAATCCTGATTGCCGATGAGTGTGTTTCGGCTCTGGATGCGTTGATTCAGGTGCAGATTCTGGAGCTGCTGGAGTCGCTGCAACGACGGCTTAAATTGAGCATCGTGTTTATCACCCACGACCTGCGCGTGGCGGCGCGGTTGTGTGATCGCATTGCCGTGATGCAACACGGCCGTGTGGTCGAGCAGGGCGAGACTGACAGATTGTTTGCCGATGCGCGGCATCCCTATACCCGAGCGCTATTGCAGTGCGTGCCGAACGCCGCCGTGCTTGAGGCCGACACGCTTTAATGCAGGCGCCGGCAAGGCCGCCGCCACACTGACCGAGTTTTTTGATCGAGGAATGCAGTGTTTATGAGTGCCAACCTTAGCCAGTTGCCAGTGGTGCGCGGTGAAGCCGTGGAGATCCGTCGCGGCCGATCCCTGAGCATCGCCCACCACCGCGGCACGCCCGAATCCGCCACCGTGGTGTTTTTCTGCCATGGCGCCGGCGGCAACAAGGACCAATGGCGCCTGCAATGGCAGGCGCTGAAGGCTGAGGGTTACAGCCTGGTCGCCTGGGACCTGCTCGGCCACGGCGACAGCGCCAAACCGCGAAAAGCCGCTGCCTATGCCTGGCCGGAGCTGGTGGCCGACTATCTGGCGATCCTGCAACGCTACGGCGGTGCTCGCAACGTGATCGTGGCGCACTCCTTCGGTACTGGGCTGAGCTTGAGCACCTTGCTGGCCAAGCCCGCAGTGCCCGTCGACGCGGCGCTGTTACTGGGCACGCAGCTGCATCGACCGGTGACAGGCGGTGGCCTGATGGCTTTACCTGCGTGGCTGTTGGAATGGCTGCGCCCTGTGTTGGCCAAGGGCTTTCGCGAGCGCGCCTGGCACGCCACGGCCGACCCGGCGCTGGTGGCCTATGAAGAGAAACTCACTGAACGCAACCGCCTGTCCATGTTCAAGGCGCTGATGAAGCACGCCCAATGGCCGGACGCCGAGCAGGTTCGCAGCCTGCTGTTGCCGGTCAGCGTGCTGGCCGGCGACAGTGACGGCCTCACGCCCGCCAGTGGCGGGCAAGCTCTGGCAGCGCAGTTGCCCAACGCGGTGTTTCAAGTGTTGGAGAATTGCGGTCACCAACTGATGCTGGAAAAACCGCAGGCGGTGCTGGCGGGGTTCCACGCACGGGTGAAGACTCGCAGCGCCTGAGCGGGCCTGTCAGCGTGGCACAGGAATAAACGCCACACTGCCGCCCGAACGTTTCTGGAACAGCCGCTCGCCATTGTCCGGCTGCGTGGTGATCACCTGATGATCCGTGCCCAGGTAGGCCAACGGTGTGGGGTCTTCCTTTGAGTATTGCGCGACGATGATCGTGTGCTGCGGGTCGAACCCCTGGCCGCTGGTTTTTTCCAGCCAGGCCATCAGGGCGGCGCTGTCGCCCTGACGCGGGAAGTCCTGGGTTTCGCTCACGTAGTAAAACGGCTTGCCGCCGTTTTGCAGGTACATCGGGACCTTGTTGTCGACTTCCACCAGCACCATCTGCCACTGATTCCACGGCGCGCTTTTCACCGCCTCGGCGTGCACATCCTCGGCGAATCGGGTGACGCCGCCGTTGCCGGTGGTCCATGGGTAGACCGCGCCCAGCACCAGCAGCAACACGCCGGCGGTGATGCCAAACGCCTTCTGCCAGCGCGGCCAACGGGCCGGTTGCTGCTGCAGGCGTTCACTCAGCCACCAGGCGCCCAGCAGCTGGGCGAAAGGCACCAGCGGCAACACGTAATAACTGCGGCGGCTGCCGCTGGCGGTAAAGAACACAAACAACAGGCCCAGGCCCCACACCAGCCAGCGCACGTTAGGAGGCGTTTGGCGCCAATGGCGCAGCGCCAGCCACACGCCGAGCAGCCAGCACGGCGCCCAGGGCAGGGTGTAGGCGGGCAGGTAGATCAGGTAGGTATAGATCGGCCCCATGTGGTCGAAGGGGTCGAAAAAGCGCACGACGTTTTCCTTGAACACCAGTTCAAGGCCGCTCTCGCCATAGGTGGGTGCCCCGTAAAAGTGGGACAACACGAAGGGAATCGAATAGAACGCCGCCGCGATCAGCATGGCCAGCAGCAGGCGCAGGTTGAGGTGGCGTCGGTAGCGGTGTTCGCCGAGCAGGTGCGGCAACAGCACCAGGCCCGGCAACACGAAGCCGATCAAACCTTTGAACAGCGACGTTGCCGCCAGCAGCAGGAAAAATACCGTGTAGCGTCCCAGCCGCGTGTCGTCCGGACCGCGCCAATACCACCAGACCGCCGACAGCACGCCACACACGGTCAGCACATCGGCTGTGGCCACGCGGGCCCAGAACAGAAAGTAGAAGGTGGTCGCCAGCATCCAGCCGGCAATCAGCCCGGTGCCTTTACGAAACAGGCGCTCGCCGATCAGGTAGACCAGCCAGATGCTCAGCCAGGCCGCGATCACGGATGACAGGCGCAGCGACCATGGCCCGAGTCCGCCCATCAGGTTGGCGCACGCGGTAATCAGCCAGTAAGAGGGCAGCGGTTTGTCGTAGTACGGTGCGCCCTTGAGGTAGGGGTCGAAGTAGTCACCGCTTTGCAGCATCTGCAGGGCGATGTTGGCCCAACGGGTCTCCGGCCCCCACAAATCGCGACTGCCCAGGCCCAGCAGCAGGAGTAACGCCGAGACGCCCAGCAGCAGCACCAGCGCGCCGCGTTCGGTTTTCCAGAAATTCATCGGCGGCTCTCACGGTGGGCATGACGTCAAGGAAGTTTGGGATAAATGATCAGCAGCATGGCGCCCTTGCGGTAGCGCTGGCCTCCGGGTGGCAGTTGCCCTTCTTCGCGATGTTCACTGGTGCTTCTGACGCGCATCAATACGCCGACCGAGCCTTGTTGGCGGGCTTCGCTCAGCCAGGGCTGAACATTTTCAAAGCTGACTTTGCGGTGCACCGAATCTGCGTATTTGAGGCCATAGCGCAGCTCGCCCTCGGTGTCGTAGAACGCCACGTCAGGGCGGCGCAAGCGCCAGGACAAAGCCGAGGCCGATCCCAGTTCATTGCTGATCAAAGCATGGGTTTGTTGCAGTTCATCCAGATGCTCAAGCACGAACTGGTCGGGCATTTCGGTATCGGTAACCTCTTGCGGCATGCCGGCAGGCAGCAGCGCCACCAGCACGCCGATGGCCAGCGCAGGCATGGCCCACAGCGTCAGCGGGCGGAAGGCTTGCAGCAGATTTGCCAGGATCCAGCCCAACAGCACGATGAAGGTCAGCGACAGGCTGTACATCTCGGCGTGGCTGTTGCTGTACAACGGCTTGTCGATTTGCAGGTAAATCAGGGTCGCCATCGCGCCGAGGCCGATGGCGAAATTGAACAGGCCGTTAATGCGCAGGCTGCGTGTTTTGCCGCGGTTGATCAGGTCGATCAACGCATGCCCCATCAGCAACGCCAGAGGCAGCAGACACGGCATGATGTAGGTCGGCAGCTTGCCGTTGCTCAGGCTGAAAAAAACCAGCGGCAGCAGCAGCCACAAGGCCAGAAAAATAATCGCCGGTTCGCCTTTGTCTTTCCAGGCGTTGACCACGGTCGCGGGCAACAGCGCCGACCATGGCAGGCACGCCACCACCATGATCGGCAGGAAGAACCACCAGGCCCTGGCGTGTTGGGCATTGTTGGAGGAGAAGCGGCGGATGTGCTCGTGCCAGAAGAAGAAGCGCCAGTAGTCCGGTTCCTGCAGATGGATCGCCCACACCCACGGCAGGCACAGCACCACCGCCACTAGGATCGCCAGCGGGCCATAGCGCAACAATTCACCCAGGCGTCGTTGCCAGAGCATGTACGGCACGGCGATCAGCACCGGCAACAGCCAGGCCAGAAAGCCCTTGGTCATAAACCCCATGGCGCAGGCCACGCCCAGCACTGCCCAGGCGCCGAGCCGGCCACGTGAGGTGCGGCTGTCGAGCGCGAACCACAGAGCAACCAGGCTGAGGTTGACCCACAGGGTGAATTGCGGATCGAGGTTGGAGTAACCCGCTTGCCCCGCCACCAGCCCGAAGCTCATGTAGAGCAGGGCACAGGCGAAGCTCTTGCGCGGGTCGTTCCACAGGCGGCGGGCGATAAGGTACGCGAGCACAACGCTCAGGCCCGTGGTCAAGGCCGAGGCAATGCGCACCCCGAAGAGGTTTTCGCCAAACACCCACTGGCCGATGGCGATCAGCCAATAGCCAGCGGCAGGCTTTTCGAAGTAGCGCACGCCCATGAAATGAGGCGCCACCCAGTTGCCGCTCAACAGCATTTCCTGGCTGATCTGGGCGTAGCGGGTTTCATCCGGTATCCATAAACCGTGCATGCCCAAAGGCAGCAGATAGAACACGGCGAAGGCCAGCAACAATACCGGCAGAGGTTTTAAACGGGTCATCAAAACGTCGCTCCTTGACGTTTAACGGTGGAGTACTGAGGCATGTAAGTAATAGAAGAAAGAGTCACAAAGTTCACTAAGCCACTGAAAATATTCATGACGTCCTGAAGTAACAGGCGCAGTTAAACATGCCAGAAGAGGGCTGTCGGTTTGCTGAACATACAGGTGGGTATATGTAAAAAAGTGTCTAGAGTTTTTTCAGGACGGCGGGCCACCCGGGGCTGTTCATGATGCCCAGGGTCTCGAATTTGCCGTTGGCCTTGACCCGAACAAACAGGGCGCTGCCGTACTCGGGAAAGGCCGCGTGGGGGAAACCCAGGGTCTTTTCGAAGTCGGCAATACAGCCGCTGTGGGTAACAAATACGAGGTTGCGCCCGGGCTGCTTGTGGCTGAGCAGTTCTTCGCCAATGGCCGCGCCGCAGATCGCCTGCTGCCCGGAGGTCAGCTCGGCATTGCCGAACATGAAGTGTGAGGTCTGGGCCGTGCGCAATGCGGGACTGGCAAGCACGTCGCTACCTTCCATGCCGAGTTTGAGGAAGGCCTTGCCCAGTTCTTGCGCGCGTTGGGTGCCGACGACTGTCAGGCCCTCGGCGCCGCCGAAACAGGGGTTTGTCGAGCGGTCGCAGCGCTCTTCATGGCGCACCAGTACGATCAGGTCACCGTCGCGCCAGCTGGGCAGCACTTGCGAGTTCAGCAAGCGATTGCCCACGCTCAGGTCACGCGGTGATGAGGGCCACAGCAGGAAGCCGGCGAGCAGCAGCGCGATGACTGCAAGGCCCGCCCACCACTTTCGCAACCACTTGATATAGCCGCGGCGCGAACGCGGTTTGGTCAGGGTAAGGTCAACCACATCATTCACCATGGGCACTGTACTGCACTGTTTTTATTGAAGTAGGCGCAACGCTTCGACGGATGCCCGAAGTTAAGCAAGAGGCTGTCATAGGGCTGCTGTCTTTTCGCTGAACATCCAGCGGTTAAAAGTGGCCACGGCCGGCAACTAACTAGTTGCCGGCCGTGGGCGTGTGGTGGGCAATTTAGAGGGGCGAGGGTAGGCGGGCGGTGAAATCAATGTGAAAAAATTGCGTGGGCGCGACAATCAGCCGTTATTCTCGTTTGCAGTCTTTCAAGTGAGCGCTTTTATGTTGCAGGTGCACGGTGTCCTTAAAAGCTACGCCACCCCGCAGGGCCCGCTGACGGTGCTGGCGGGCGTCGATTTGCACCTGGGCGAACGCAGCAGCCTTGCGCTGATGGGCGAGTCGGGCAGCGGCAAAAGTACGCTGTTGCATCTGGTGGCCGGGCTCGACCGCGTGGACGGCGGCAGCATCCAGGTCGGCGCACAGCGCCTGGACCAACTGACCGAGGCGCAGCTGGCTCACTGGCGGCGCACCGAAATCGGCCTGGTGTTCCAGCAATTCAACCTGATCGGCAGTTTGCGCGTCGAGGATAACCTGGCGTTCCAGGCGCGGCTGGCAGGGCGCTTCGATCCGCAGTGGCAGGCACAATTGGTGGAGCGCCTGGGGCTGGGTGACTTGCTCAAGCGCTACCCCGAGCAACTGTCCGGCGGCCAGCAGCAACGGGTGGCGGTGGGGCGCGCCCTGGCCTCGCGCCCCGGCTTGCTGCTGGCCGATGAGCCGACCGGCAATCTGGACGAAGCCACCAGCGATGAAGTGTTGCAATTGCTCTTGGACCTGCTGCGTGACAGCGCGACCAGCCTGTTGATGGTCACCCACAGCCCGCGCATCGCAGCGCGCCTGGACCGGCAAGTGGTCTTGCATCGCGGCCGTGTCGTGCCCGCGGACGCGCGTTGAGATGAGCGTTTTTTATTGGACGTTGCGCGCGCTGCTCAGTCATTGGCGGCGTCACCCGGTGCAGTTTTTCAGCGTGTTGACCGGCCTGTGGCTGGCCACCGCGCTGTTGACCGGCGTGCAGGCGCTGAACAGCCAGGCGCGGGACAGTTATGCACGCGCCAGTCAATTGATCGGCGGTGAGCCGCAAGCCAGCCTCAGCGCGCCGGACGCTGCCAGCTTCCCCCAGGCGCTGTTTGCCGAGCTGCGCCGTGCCGGGTGGCCGGTATCGCCGGTGGTGCAGGGGCGCTTGCAGCTCAAGGGGCATGAGGACCTGCGCCTGCAATTGATGGGCATTGACCCGCTGTCGTTGCCCGGCGGCGGGGCAGTGGCGGGGCAGCGGTTGAGCCAGGCGCAGATGATCGCGTTTTTCAACCCGCCGGGGCGTACCTGGATCGCACCGCACACCTTGTCGGCCCTGGGGTTGCATGAAGGCGAGCAACCGCTGACCGCGAGCGGGCAAGCCTTGCCACCGTTGCAGGTTCAGCAGGACATGGCTCCGGGCCTGTTGCTGACCGATATCGGCTTTGCCCAACCGCTGCTGGGCATGCCGGGGCAACTGTCGCGCCTGCTGCTGGACAAGGCCTTTGCCGCCGGTCATCCCACGCCACCGGCTGCGCTGCAACTCAAGCAGGGTGAAGACAACAACCTCGCGCGCCTCACCGAAAGCTTTCACTTGAACCTCGACGCCTTGGGCTTTTTATCCTTTGTGGTGGGGCTGTTTATTGTCCACGCCGCGATCGGCCTGGCGCTGGAACAACGGCGCGGATTATTGCGTACCTTGCGCGCCTGCGGGGTCAGCGCGCGCATGCTGATCCTCAGCCTGGGCGTCGAGCTCGGCGTGTTGTCGTTGCTCGGCGGTGTGCTCGGTGTCGCCAGCGGTTATCTGTTGGCGAGCCTGTTGCTGCCGGATGTCGCCGCAAGTTTACGTGGGCTGTACGGCGCGGAGGTGCCGGGCCAGTTGAGCCTCAGCCCGTGGTGGTGGATGGCCGGGTTGGGCCTGAGTCTCGTGGGCGCGCTGCTGGCCGGCGGCAGCAGCCTGTGGCGAGCGGCGCGCTTGCCGCTGCTGGCACTGGCCAATGCCCAGGCCTGGCATGACGCGCACGCGCGCTGGTTGCGACGCCAGGGTTGGGTGGCGGCTACCGCGCTGGTCATCGCGCTGCTGGCGCTTGGGTTGGGCGACAGCCTGGCGGCCGGTTTTGTGTTGATGGCCGCCTTGCTGCTGGGCGCGGCACTCGGTTTGCCGGTGGTGCTCAACGGCCTGCTGACGGCAGTGCTCGGGCGTAGCCGCTCCGTGCTCGGCCAGTGGTTTCTTGCCGACTGCCGCCAGCAGTTGCCCGCCTTGAGCCTGGCGTTGATGGCTTTGCTGCTGGCCCTGGCGGCGAATATCGGCGCGGGCTCCATGACCTCGGGCTTTCGCCAGACCTTCAATAACTGGTTGGAGCAACGCCTCACGGCGGAACTGTACCTCAACCCTCAAAACCCGGCACAGGCCGAGCAACTCGCGACGTGGTTGGCGCAGCAACCCTTGGTGCAGGCGGTGCTACCGACCTGGCAGGTTGCCGTGCAACTGCAGGGCTGGCCGGCGGATGTGTTCGGCGTGGTCGACGACCCGACCTACCGCCAGCACTGGCCGTTGCTGGAGGCGGCAAGCACACCTTGGGACCAGTTGCTGCAAGGCGACACCGTCATGCTCAGCGAACAATTGGCGAGGCGCTTGAAGGTGCAGTTGGGTGATGCCATCGCGATCCCCACGCCTGAGGGTCTCTGGTCGCCCAAGGTGGTGGGAATTTACGCCGACTACGGCAACCCCAAAGGCCATCTGCTGGTCAATTCGCACCACCTGCTGGCGCATTGGCCAACGCTGACACCCGCCCGCTTCAACCTGCGGGTGCAGCCGCAAGATGTGCCACCGCTGGTGCGCGAGGTGCAGCGCACGTTCGCCCTGGATGACAGCCGCATTGTCGATCAGCAGCAACTTAAAGGCTGGTCGAGCCAGGTGTTTGAGCGCACTTTCGCCGCCACCGCCGCCTTGAACAGCCTCACCCTCGGCGTGGCCGGCGTGGCGCTGTTTATCAGTCTGCTGACCCAGAGCCAGAGTCGACTGGGCCAACTCGCGCCCCTGTGGGCGCTGGGCGTGACGCGTCGGCAATTGATGTTGCTCAACCTGGGCCAGACCTGGCTGTTGGCGGTGTTGACCCTGGTGCTGGCGTTGCCGCTGGGCCTGCTGCTGGCGTGGTGCCTGGACGCGGTGATCAACGTTCAGGCATTCGGCTGGCGCCTGCCATTGCAGGTGTTCCCGTGGCAGCTTGCTCAGTTGTTGGGGTTGGCGCTGCTGGCCACCTTGTTGGCCTCGGCCTGGCCGTTGTGGCAGTTGTACCGCAGTCGCCCGACGGATTTGCTGAGGACGTTTGCCAATGAAGATTAAAGCCTGGTTGTGGGCCGCCTTGCTGTTGCTGGCCGCGTGCGACAAAGCCCCCGCGCCGCCGGAAAGCTTCGCCGGCCTGGGCAGCGATGCGGCGGACTTTGCTCAGGTGGTGCCCGGCAAGGTCTTCAGTTTTCCCGAGGACCACGGCCCCCATGACGGTTTTCGCATTGAATGGTGGTACGTCACCGCCAACCTCAAGGACGCCCAGGGCAATGTGTTTGGCGTGCAGTGGACGCTGTTTCGCAACGCGTTGAAGGCGGGGCCGGCGCAACCCGGCTGGCACGACTCCACGATCTGGCTCGGCCACGCCGCCGTCACCTCCGCCACTCACCATTACGCTGCCGAACGCTACGCGCGTGGCGGGATCGGCCAGGCCGGCGCCCAGGCGGTGCCGTTCAACGCCTGGATCGACGACTGGAATTTCGCTACCCGCCCCGGCGCCGCAAGCCCTCTGGCGCAGATGCAACTCAAGGCCGGCGGCGCGCGATTTGCCTACGACCTGCAACTGACCTCCAGCCGCCCGCTGGTGCTGCAAGGTGACAACGGTTACAGCCGCAAATCCGATCAGGGCCAGGCGTCTTACTACTACAGTCAGCCGTTTTTCACCGCCACCGGCACTGTCAGCATCGACGGCACCCCCTATCAGGTCAGCGGCCCGGCGTGGCTCGACCGTGAATGGAGCAGCCAACCGCTGGCGGCCAGTCAGACCGGCTGGGACTGGTTTTCCCTGCACCTGGATCGCGGCGAGCAGTTGATGCTGTTTCGCGTTCGACAAACAGACGGCGCGGGCTATCTCACCGGCACCTGGATTGATCAACAGGGCCGCACCGAGACGCTGCACAACGCCGATATCCAGCTCACGCCACTGACCACTACCGCGATCGACGGGCGCCAAATTCCGACGCGCTGGTCACTGAAAATTCCCGGCAAGCACCTGGATATCACCCCCCAGGCCGTCAATCCGAAGGCCTGGATGAACCTGAGCATTCCGTACTGGGAAGGGCCGGTGCAGTTTGAGGGTGGGGTGGGGTACCTGGAAATGACCGGGTATTAACGCGCCTCTGTGCAGGCGCTTTTTCTCTGCCCGGTAGGCAACTTCCCAATGTGAGTGCGCGCACCTGGACGTGTGTCCGGGCCGTATCGGCGTGCCTATAGGCTGAAGGCGTGGGTGGTTTCCAATTGAGACGGGCGCGTGAAAAAATCGGCAAAAATACTGTACATGCATACAGTCTTGTTCTACATTCCATCCCAGGTGACCGGATGTCACCGATCACCTGAGCTTCAATTTTTTAACTATGGATGGATAAAAAATGAAACCGACAAAAGCCCTTATGCTGGGCGCGGCCATGATGGCCTCCTGCTTTATTTCGGCCTCTGCCCTGGCCGAGCCAACCCTTCCGATACTCACCCCCGGTACGGTCAACCAAGGCGTGATCGATGCGCTGAAACCGGGTGGCACGCTGACGCCCGTGCCGATCCCGGACGATCTGCTGCAAAAGCTGCTGGATGCTAAAAACGGCAAGGTAAAACCCGCTGGCAAGGCGGCCAGATCCGCACCGTTCAACACTGCCATCGGCGAGCTGAAAAAGCCGAGCCAGTCCAACCTGAAAAGTGCTGCCGTCGCCGCCTTTGAGCCGCTGTTTCCGACCCTGGATATCAACACCCTCTACACCATCGACCAGGTGCAATCCGGCCAGGAGTTTCCCTACCACTTCAACCTGCCGCACAACGCCCGTGTATTGGTGCAGTTGATCAACCAGAGCGCCGGCGCCGATATGTCGCTGAGCCTGTTCCGCGATGACGGCCAGGGCAACCCGCAATTGATCGATACGTCCGATAACCCAGGCAACGCCGATGAATACCTGGGCGGCATCCTGCCGGCGGGTGATTACTACTGGTTCATGGTGGCCAAGACCGCAACCAACGCGCAGTTCAGTTTTGGTGTGGCGGTGGACACCAACATCGACGCTTTTGAGCCCAACGACACACCGGAAAGTGCCTTTGCGCTGCCGGACTCGATGAACAAGGTGACTGCCAACCTCGACAACGCCAATGACGTTGACTACTTCGACTTCAAGGCGGTGCGCGGCCAAAGCGTGAGCATGTACCTGGCGGGTGATGAAAATGGCAGCCGCAACCAGTGGCTCTTCGAGCGTTTCGATGGTGCCAACTGGGTCACCGTGCCGGCCGGCTCCACGTCGACCTACCCGAGCGTCACGCCGGGCACCACCGTCAAGGTGCGCGTACGTGCCAACCCGGGCGTGGCACAAGACCCGACCAAGCAGTACGCCTTGAGCCTTGGCTCGACGCCACGGTTGAACACGTCGGATGTGAAGGGCGACAACATCGTGCGGGTACCGGCTTCGATATTCTGGATGGCGACCCAGGCCGGGCGCACGTTGAACTGGACCACCAACTGGTCCGACTCCACGGGCGCACCTCTGTTGGGGGTTACGCCTGTGCTGCGCGTTGACAAGCGCTTTGTGGGCGCCGAGTACCACTGGACCGACTTCAAGGCCAGCACCAACAGCGCCGGCACCTCCCAGGCCAGCGCCGCGCTCGGCGAATGCTTCGGCGATTACCGCGTGCAATACCCGGACAGCAGCACCGGCGTGAAATACAACTGGGAGACCACCTTCAACTTCGGCGGCTGGCGTATCGAGCTGGACGAGTTCCCCGGCGTGGGGGTGGGCGGTGACAATGTGGCGTACGTGACCTTTGGGCATATCTGCACCCAGGACATCATTCACTGATCTGTTGACGCAAGCATGAAGGGGCAGTCCATCCGGACTGCCTTTTTTATTCGCGGGCCAGGGCCTGCTTCAGTGGCAGGCGCGCCATGCTCGTGCTCTTCAACGAGCCCAGGTACAACCAGTCGCCGTATTCACGCGCGGTGGTGATGGGCGAATAATTGCCCGTGCTGCCATCCTGCAAGTTGGCGATGACCTTGCCGTCGGTATCCAGCCCCAGCACAAAGGCTTTGCGCTCGATGGGCCTGGGCACCACCATCAGCGCCCGTACCATCACCTTGCGCAGCAACGGATAGCCGGCGAAGCCATCCAGCAACGGGTTGCGCGGCGAATACAGCGCGACCCAGAAGCGATCGCTGCCGTTGAAGCTGAGGTTGTCCGGCAGGCCCGGCAGATTGTCGATAAACAGGTCGTGGCTACCCACGTGCTCACCCTTGAGCCAGTAGCGGCTGATGCGGTAGGCGCCGGTTTCGTTCACCAGCACATAGTTCTCATCCGGCCCCAGCGCCACGCCGTTGGCAAACTGCAGCTGGTCAAGCAACACTTCGGTGAGGCCGGTGGCAAAGTCATAGCGCAACAGCCGACCATCGCCGCCATGTTCGATCACGGCTTCACCATCCTGGCCATAGCCCCAGCGACTTGACGCGTCACTGAAATAGGCAAAGCGCCCACTGGCGTCAACCGTCACGTCATTGGTAAAGCCAAACGGCAAGCCATTCGCGCTGCTGGTCAGCGGTGTGAGTTGGCGATTGGCATTCAGCGCGAGCAAGCCCTTGACCCCATCGGCAATGATCAAACGCCCATCCGGGTGCAACGCCAGGCCGAGCGGACGCCCGCCGGTATTGGCCAGCACTTCCAGGGTGTGGCTGTCGGGCGATGTTCGGATGATGCGTCCGTCCTGCAGGCCACTGATCAAAAAACCTTGCGCATCCAGCAACAAGGCCTCGGGCCCGGCGATGTCCGATGCGCCGATTCGTTGCACCGCCTTGAGCCGCTGATTCTCGGCGTAGGTGCCGTCCTTCATCGAGGGCGCCTTGGGCGGGGCCCAGTTCACCGGTTGTACGTGGGTAGGCATCAGCAGCAGAAAGGCGATCAGCGCAAGCGATACAACGAACAGCCCATGACGAAAATTATGACGGCGGTGGCTCATGACTGTTCCTGGTTGTCGTAGGCGTTGGGTTCCCACTGCAGAGTGCCAAACAGGTAATCCATCAGCGGCAGGACGATATTGAAATTGCGCCCTTGCATCAGTTCGCGGCGGTGGTGCAGGGCGTGCAATTGGTGCATCTGGCGGATCCACGGCAGGCGTGCCACGCGGTGGTTGGCAGGCAGGTGTTCGCAGGCGTGGAACACCTCGTACAGCAAGTAACCGAGAATCATGCAGGCGGCAAACAGCCCGGCGATGTTGGGGCTCAGGTGGTTGAGCAACCACCAGGCGGGCAGGGTGATTGCCAGGCTGTGCAGCACGATCAGCCACGCCGGAAACAGGATCACGCGCCAGTCCCGAGGGCTGTCGTAGGTCATGTGGCCGGGCGTGAAGAAACTGTGATGGTCGCCGGTGTGACGCGCATAAAACAGCCGGGCGAGGGTGTGCTTGTGATGACCGAGGTGGCGGTGCACGAGGTAGATGCACAGGTTGAAGAACACCAGGGTCAGGGGCACGGTCAGCCACTGGAGCGCGGTGATGTGGTCGGTGGAGGCCCCGGCGAGGAGGATGCAGAAAATGCCATAACCGAGGACGAAACCGGCGTGCAGCCATGGGTGGTAATGGCGGCTTATGGCCGCGCGATAACGGGTGCGGAAGGTCTCGGTAGGGTGGGCCATGGCGGTCAGCTCGGTATTTTTTTGTTGGAGGCTGAGCTTAGTTGGTGGTGGAGAATGTGCGAGTTTTTGCGCCGTACACCGATCAAAATGTGGGAGCGGGCTTGCTCGCGAAAGCGGTGAGTCAGTCGCGGTATGCAGTGACGGACACACCCTCTTCGCGAGCAAGCCCGCTCCCGCATTTGCACCGAGACCGACCAATGGCCTCTTGCACAGCCCTGATTTACTTGCTAGCTTCTCGCAAAATGTTAACGATAACATTTGCTCTAACAATAAAAACAAAACAGAGAATCACGCCATGAAAATGCTCCCCAAAACCCTGTGTTTACTGGCTGTCAGCATTACCCTCGGCAGCGCGGCTCCAGCCTTTGCCGACGCCGCCAAACCGATCCGCATCGGCGCCTCCTTCCAGGAAATCAACAACCCCTATTTCGTCACCATGAAAAACGCCCTTGAAGACGCCGGCGCGACCATCGGTGCAAAACTGATCATCACCGACGCCCGTCACGACGTGTCCAAGCAAGTCAGCGACGTCGAAGACATGCTGCAAAAGGGCATCGACATTCTGTTGATCAACCCCACCGACTCGGTCGGCGTGCAATCGGCGGTCAAGTCCGCCCATGCCGCCGGGGTTGTGGTGGTTGCAGTAGACGCGCAAGCCGACGGCCCACTGGATTCCTTCGTCGGCTCGAAAAACTTCGACGCCGGTTTCCAGGCGTGTGAATACCTGGCCAAGAACATTGGCGACAAAGGCAACATCGCGATCCTCGACGGCATCGCCGTGGTGCCGATCCTCGAGCGTGTGCGCGGCTGCAAAGAGGCGGTGGCCAAGCACCCGGACATCAAGATCGTCAGCATTCAGAACGGCAAGCAGGAACGTGACCAGGCGCTGACCGTCACCGAAAACATGCTGCAGGCCCAGCCCACGCTCAAGGGCATTTTCAGCGTCAACGACAATGGCTCTCTCGGCGCCTTGTCGGCCATCGAAGCCAGTGGCCTGGACGTAAAACTGGTCAGCGTCGACGGCGCGCCGGAAGCGATCAAGGCGATCCAGAAGCCCGGCAGCAAGTTCATCGCCACCTCGGCGCAGTACCCACGCGATCAGATCCGCCTGGCCCTTGGCATCGCGCTGGCCAAGAAGTGGGGTTCGCAAGTGCCTGCCACCCTTCCGGTGGACATCACCTTGATCGATCAGGCCAAGGCCAAGGACTTCAGCTGGTAAATCGCCCGGGCCCCACGTCACACGTGGGGCTTGAGGTCTCCTTCTGAATACGAGGTCGGCGGTATGAGCAGTCTTCTGAAGCTGGAAAATATCTGTAAGCGTTACCCGGGCGTGCAGGCCCTCAAGGGCATCAACCTGCAAGTGGAACGCGGCGAGATTCATGCCTTGCTCGGGGAAAACGGCGCGGGCAAGTCAACCCTGATGAAGATCCTCGGCGGTGTCGAGCATCAGGACGAAGGGCAGATTCTGATCGACGGCCAGGCGCAGCAGTTCGCGACCTACCGCGATGCGATCGCTGCCGGCATTGGCATCGTGTTCCAGGAATTCAGCCTGATTCCCTACCTTACGGCGGTGGAAAATATCTTTCTCGGCCACGAGTTGAGCAACCGCTTCGGCCTGCTGCGCAAGCGCGAGATGGTCGAGGCGTCGCACGCATTGTTCAAGCGCCTGGGCGTGAACATCGATTTGCAGTGCGCGGTCAAGCACCTGAGCGTGGCCGAGCAGCAGTTTGTCGAAATTGCCAAGGCCCTGGCCCTGGACGCGCGTTTGCTGGTGCTCGATGAGCCGACCGCCACGTTGACGCCCAGCGAGGCCGAGCTGCTGTTTCAGATCATGCGCGAACTCAAACGCCAGGGCGTGGCGGTGATTTTTATCTCCCATCACCTGGAGGAAATCTTCCAGGTGTGCGATCGCATCAGCGTATTGCGCGACGGCGGCAATGTCGGCGTGACCGATGTGGCCGACAGTGACATTGATCGGCTCGTCGAGATGATGGTCGGCCGCCGCCTGGAATGCAGTTTTCCGCCTAAGCCGACCGATGCACGCGGCCCGCTGTTACTGGAGGTCAAGGACATTCAGCTGGTGCGCAACGGCCCGCATAACCACTTCCAGTTGTACAAGGGCGAGATCCTCGGGTTTGCCGGGCTGGTGGGTTCAGGCCGTACCGAACTGGCGCTGGGCATGATGGGCGCGCTGCCGTCGGTGAGCAAAGAGGTGTGGTTGCGCGGCGAGAAAGTCACCCTCGATGACCCGGCGCAAGCCCTGGCCCACGGCATCGGCCTGCTGCCCGAAAGCCGCAAGAGCGAAGGATTGATCACGGACTTCAGCATTCGCGAAAACATCTCCCTGAATAACCTGCCCAAGTACCAGAACGCCTCCGGGCTGATCGACAAGGCCAGGGAATGCGCCAGTGTTGAAGACCTGATGCGCCAGCTGTCGATCAAAGCGCCCAGCGGCGAAAGCCGAGTGTTCAACCTCAGCGGCGGCAACCAGCAAAAGGTCGTGATCGCGCGCTGGATCAATCACCACTGCGACGTGCTGGTGTTCGACGAACCCACGCGCGGCATCGACGTCGGCGCCAAGGCGCAGATCTACGCACTGATGCGCAGCCTCACCGAGCAGGGCTACGCAATCATCATGATTTCTTCCGAACTGCCCGAAGTCATCGGCATGTGCGACCGCGTCGCCGTGTTTCACAAGGGCGCCATCGTCAAGGTACTCGAAGCGTCCGCCGTCAACCCACAAGAGGTCATGCGCCATGCAACAGGGGGCTCAAGTGAATATGTCCATTAACACCGGCGACACCGGCCGGCTGCGCCTGAACCTGGCGCGGCTGGTGCGTTCGCCGGCGTTTTATCCGTTCGTGGGGCTGGTGGTGGTGACCCTGGTGATGATCCTCGCCAGCGACACGTTCCTGACCGCCAGCAACCTGTCGAACATCGCCCGCCAAGTGTCGATCAACGCGATCATCGCCGTGGGCATGACCTGCGTGATTCTCACCGGCGGGATCGACCTGTCGGTGGGGCCGGTGATGGCACTGTCCGGTACGTTGACCGCCGGCTTGATGGTCGCGGGCTTGCCGCCAGGCCTGGCGATAGGCGCCGGGATGCTGATCGGCGTGGCCTTTGGCATCGGCAACGGGCTGTTCGTCGCCTACCTGCACATGCCGCCGATCATCGTCACCCTGGCAACCATGGGCATCGCCCGTGGGCTGGGCCTGATGTACACCGACGGCTACCCGATTTCCGGGTTGCCGGAATGGTTCGGCTTCTTTGGGCGCCAGAGCTTGTTCGGCATCGAAGTGCCGATCCTGATCATGCTGATGACTTACGCAGCCGCCTACGTGTTGCTGCAACACACGCGCATCGGCCGCTACATCTACGCCATCGGCGGCAATGAAGAAGCGGTGCGTTTGTCTGGCGTACGGGCGGCGCGCTTCAAGTTGCTGGTGTACGGCATCAGCGGCCTGACCGCCGCGATTGCCGGGCTGGTGCTGACGTCACGCTTGATGAGCGGCCAGCCGAATGCGGGCGTGTCGTTTGAGCTCGATGCGATTGCCGCAGTGGTACTCGGTGGCGCGTCGATTGCCGGCGGGCGCGGGGTCATCGTCGGCACCTTGCTCGGCGCCATGCTCCTGGGCGTGTTGAACAACGGCCTGAACATGCTCGGCGTTTCGCCCTACGTCCAGAGCGTGATCAAAGGCGCAATCATTTTGCTGGCGATCTTTATCAGCCGTCAGCGGCACAAATAAATTCCCACCAGACAGGACCGAACACCATGGACAAGCACACCCACATGCAAGCCGTCGTCTGCCACGGCCCGAAGGACTATCGCCTGGAGCGCATCGGCAAACCCAAGGCGCGCGCCCATGAACTGGTGATCCGCATTGCCGCCTGCGGCATCTGCGCCAGTGACTGCAAATGTCACTCCGGCGCGGCGATGTTCTGGGGCGGCGACAACCCGTGGGTCAAGGCGCCGGTGGTGCCGGGCCACGAGTTTTTCGGCTATGTGGAGGAAGTGGGCGAGGGCGCCGAGGAGCATTTTGAAGTCGCCGTCGGCGACAAAGTGATTGCCGAGCAGATAGTGCCGTGCGCCAAGTGCCGCTTCTGCAAGTCGGGCAAGTACTGGATGTGCGAAGTGCACAATATCTTCGGCTTTCAGCGTGAAGTGGCCGAAGGCGGCATGGCCCAGTACATGCGCATCCCCAAGACCGCCATCGTGCACAAGATTCCAGAGTCGGTGTCGCTGGAAGACTCGGCGCTGGTGGAACCGATGGCCTGCTCGATCCATACCGTCAACCGTGGTGAAATCCAGCTCGATGACGTGGTGGTGATTGCCGGTGCCGGCACGCTTGGGTTGTGCATGGTCCAGGTCGCCGCGTTGAAGACGCCGAAAAAACTGGTGGTGATCGACATGGTCGACGCGCGCCTGGAGCTGGCCAGGCAATTGGGCGCGGACGTGGTGATCAACCCATCGCGCGACAACGCTCGCGAGATCATCAACGGCCTCACCGACAACTATGGCTGCGACGTGTACATCGAAACCACCGGCGTACCGGCCGGCGTGACCCAGGGACTGGACTTGATTCGCAAGCTCGGGCGCTTTGTCGAATTCAGCGTGTTTGGCGCCGAGACCAGCGTCGACTGGTCGATCATTGGCGACCGCAAGGAACTGGACGTACGCGGCGCGCACCTGGGCCCGTATTGCTACCCGATTGCCATCGACCTGTTCGAGCGCGGCCTGGTCACCTCCAAAGGCATCGTCACCCATGATTTCCCGCTGGATAACTTTGCCGAAGCGTTCGAGCTGGCCAACTCGACCAAGTCGATCAAGGTGCTGTTGAAGCCGGTGGCCTGAATAATGGAATACGTAATAGGTGTCGACATAGGAACCCAGAGCACCAAGGCGCTGCTGGTGGATGGTCAAGGCACGATCATCGCCCAGCACAGCCAGGGGTATCGCGTGGATACCCCGAAAGTGCGCTGGGCCGAGCAATGGCCGCAGGTGTGGCTGGATGCCGTGGAAGCCTGCGTGGCGCAGTGCATGGCCAAGGCCGGCGTGGCGCCAGCGCAGGTCAAGGCGCTGTGCATCAGCAGCCTGTACGGCGGCTCGGGGATTGCCGTGGATGCGCAGATCACACCGCTGCACCCGTGCCTGATCTGGATGGACCGCCGCGCCGGTGAGCAGGTGGCGTGGGTGCGTGAACAGGTGGATTTGGAGCGTCTGTTCGCGGTCACCGGCAACTCGGTGGACAGCTACTACGGCTTCACCAAAATGCTCTGGCTCAAGCAGCACCAGCCGCAGGTGTGGGCGCAGACGCGTTACCTGCTGCCGCCCAACAGTTACATCAACTGGTGCCTGACCGGCGAGTTGGCGGTGGACCACAGCAGCGCCGACAACATTGGCGGCGTCTACGATGTGGCGCAGCGCGGCTGGTCTGAAGAGATGCTCGCGGCACTGGGCATTCCCTTGGCGATGATGCCCGAGCGGCTGGTGTATTCCGGTGAAGTCGTGGGCGGTTTGCTGGGCGCGTGGGCTGCACGCCTGGGGTTGCACGCGGGTACGCCGATCCTCGCCGGAGGTGTGGACGCCGCCATGGCGACGTTGGCCGCCGGTGTCACGCAACCGGGCAACCACGTGGCGATGATCGGTACCAGCATGTGCTGGGGCTACTTGAACCAGCAAGTGGACGCGCGCCACGGGTTGGTGAGCATGCCGCATGTCTACAACGGCCATCGAGACCTGTACATCTTTGGCGGCGCGATCACCGCCGGGGCGTCGGTCAGTTGGTTTCGCGAACAGTTCTGTCAGGCCGAAGAGCTGCAGGCCAAGACCACCGGGCAGGACAGCCTGGCGCTGCTGGAGCAGAGCGCGATGAAGGTTCCGGCAGGCAGCGAAGGCTTGCTGTTCCTGCCGTATTTGATGGGCGAGCGCAGCCCGGTGTGGGACGACCGCGCCAGCGGCAGTTTTGTCGGGCTGAACCTGTACCACAGCCGCATCCACCTGTACCGCGCGGTGCTGGAAGGCGTGAGTTTCGCCCTGCGCCACAACATCGAAGCCGGCACGCAGGGCGCGCACTCACTGGACCCGCGCCTGATTGTGGTGGGTGGGGCGAGCCATTCGGATGTGTGGATGCAGATCATTGCGGATGTCACGCGGTACCCCGTCTACACCATTGTGCAGGAGGTGGAAGCGGCGCTGGGCGCAGCGTTGCTGGCGGCGCACACGGTGGGGTTGGTGAGTGATGGGGCGATGGAGAAGGGCTGGGTGCAGCTGGAGCTGCGGGCGCAGCCCAAGCGCGAAAATGTCGCGGTCTATGACCAGGCGTTTGGCGAGTACTTGAAGCTGTATCCAGCGCTCAAACCGATCATGCACGCCCTGCAAACCAACTGATACAACGCGGTCCAAAGGTGGGAGCAGGCTTGCCTGCGATTTTCGGTGCTTCAGTGACAAATAGGTTAACTGAGCCACCGCTATCGCAGACAAGCCAGCTCCCACAGGGGATATTCATTGCCTATGGAACAGTGACCATGAACGCAGCCTTCGATTTCACCCACCAGCGCATCCTCGTTACCGGTGCCACCAGCGGTATCGGCCACGAAATCGCCCTGCAACTGATCGCCAGCGGCGCCGAGGTCTTTGCGCTTGGGCGTGGCGCCGAGGCGCTGGCCACCCTGGGCTGCCACCGCGTATGCGTGGACATCGCCGACAGCGTCGCCCTCGACCAGGCCCTGCAAGACCTGCCGGCCATGCACGGTCTGGTCAATTGCGCGGGCATCTCCCGACTCGAGCCCGCCGTTGCGATCAGCGCCGATGCGTTCGATCAGGTGATGCAGGTCAACGCCCGTGGCGCCGCTCAGGTTGCCAGCCGTGTCGCGGCAAAAATGATCGAGGCGAAAGTCGCTGGCAGCATCGTCAACGTCTCCAGCCAAGCCTCGTTGGTCGCGCTGGACGATCACCTTGCCTACTGCGCTTCCAAAGCCGCGCTGGACGCGATCACCCGCGTGCAATGCGCCGAATGGGGCCGCTTCGGCATTCGCGTCAACAGCGTCAATCCCACGGTCACGCTCACGCCGATGGCGACCATGGCCTGGTCCGAGCCCGCCAAACGCGACCCGGCGCTGGCGGCGATTCCGCTCGGGCGTTTTGCTCAAACCGTAGAAGTGGCCTTGCCGGTGCTGTTCCTGCTGAGCAGCGCCGCCAGCATGATCAGCGGCGTGAGCCTGCCGATCGATGGCGGCTACACCAGCCGTTAGCCGTTTTCCAGTACGCCTGCGATCACCACTTTGTCGCGTGGCTTGTACGGGTCTTGCAGGCGGTCGAGCAGCAGGCGTACCGCGCTGCTGCCGGCCAGGGACGCGTCGTGGGCCACACAGGCGATGGGCACGCCGAAGATATCGGCGAAGGGCAGACGGTCGATGCCGCAGATGGTCAGGCTGTCGTGCGCGATGTTGTGCATGCGCAACGCACGCAATGCGCCGAGGGTGATCAACTGGTTGAAGCCCATGATCGCGTCCGGCGCCGTGTGTTCGGCCAGGTAATCGAGGGTGTGCAGGTACGACGGCATCAACGTGTAGTCGCCGGCCTGCACTTCAACTTCAATATGTGGATGGTCGGCAAGCACTTCGCGCAGGCCCTTGAGGCGTTCCACGGTGATACGTGAATGCGCAGGCCCGGTCAGCACCAGCAGGCGCTTGAGCTCGGGCGTCTGGCGCAGCAGGTAGTGCGCGGCCTGGATGCCGCTGTGGTAGTTGTCGAGCACTACACGGCTGAACGGGCTGTCGTGAAGCGTGCGGTCGAGCAGCACCACCGGGGTTTTGCCATTGCCCAGGCGCTCCAGGTAATCGGGCTGGTAGCTTGGCTCATCGGAGACCGGCGAGAGGATGATCCCCGCCACGCGGTAGCCCAGCAGGGTGTCGACGGCCTTGCTTTCCAGCTCTTCCAGTTCGTCGGTGTCCACCAGCATGATGGTGTAGCCGTGCTGTTTGGCCTCACGGGAAATTGCCTTGATCATTTCGCTGTAGAACGGGTTGTCTACCGAGGCGGTGATCACGCCGATGATCAGGCTTTCACTGCGCTTGAGCCCACGGGCGAAAACGTTCGGCACATAATCGAGCTCCCGCGCCACTTCAAGGATGCGCGCCAGGGTGGCGGGTTTGACCAGGTCGGGTTTGCTCAGCGCGCGGGACACGGTGATGGTGGTCATGCCGACCCGTTTGGCAATGTCGCTGATGGTGACGGACTTTTTCTTGTTCATCGGTCAGGCTGCAAAAGGAAACACCCGCAGGCTAGCATGCGCGCAGGTCCAGGGTGATTCAAATCAGCGGGTCCCAGCGTTGTGACCAGTCACTTTCGGCCTTGACCACGCCGCGCAGCAATTCCAGGGCCTGTTGCAACACGGCTGAATCGCGCGCGCGTGAATAGACCAGGTAGGTTGGAAAGCTGAACTCCGGTGCTTTCGGCACCCGCTGCATCACGCCGCTGTCCAGGTAGCTTTGCACCACACGCGTGCGGAAATACCCGGCGCCGCCATTTTCCAGGATGTACTGCAACGCCAGCGGGCCGAGGTTGAAACTCAGCGCGGCGCGGGCCTTGTCGGGCAGGGCGGTGTCATGTTGCTGGCGAAAGCCAGGGCCCCAGTCGATGTAGACGTAAGGGTCCGGCTTGCTCACCAGTTGCACCAGGATCAGTTTTTCTTCCAGCACCTGTTCTACCTGCAGGCCCGGCCAATACTGAGGCTGGAACACGAGGGCGGCATCGAGTACGCCCAGTTCCAGTTGGCGCAGCAGGTATTCGCCTTCACGCACTTCGGTGCGCAGGGCGTGCCCCGGGATGTGTTCGCGCAGGGCTTGCGCCCAGCCGAGCATCAGCGGGTTGCACAGGCTGACTTCGCCGCCGATGTGCAGCACATTGCGGTAACCGTCGGGCAACGGCAGGTCGCGTTTTGCGGCTTCCCAGGTTTGCAGCAGCTGGTTGGCGTATGTCACGAAGGCCTCGCCGTCGGCGGTCAGGCGGGCGCCGGCGCGGTTGCGGATGAACAGCGTGCTGCCGAGCTGGCTTTCGAGGTTTTTCACGCGTGCGGTGATGGCTGTCTGGGTGACATGCAGTTTCTCGGCGGCGGCGGCCAGGCTGCCGCAGCGGGTGATTTCGAGGAAGGTGCGTGCCAGTTCGATGTCCATGAAGCCCCCAGGGATGAATGGGGGGGATTGTAGTGGAATACGGTCTGGGCTGGGGTGGGCTTGATTAGGTAGATTGGGGGT
>NZ_CAWOAW010000023.1:83085-91411 GCF_963879675.1 Pseudomonas sp. Larv2_ips | reverse complement strand
AGGCCGCCTCGCTCTTGCTTTTGATCTAACCACTCAGGTCGGCTACTAGGCCGCCGTGCTGTAGATCTTGATCTTGATCTTAGGCGCCCCGTCAAACCACGCTGGCCGAACGCAGGTAGTACGGAGCGGGTAAACCGGCAGGACGCCGGTTTAGCCGCGACGGGGCAGGGACGGCCCGTCGCGGCGGCCCGCTGCGTACTACCTTCGTTCGGGCACACCGAGCCTAAGCGAGGTGCCGAGTGGTGGGGCAAGAGCCCTTTGGTTACTTTGGGGCTTTTCCAAAGTGACCCGCCGTAAGGGCGGAACCCATACCCGCCATCACCCAAACAACGGATATGTACTCAAAAGCCCCGCTTTCAGTCTTCCAAGTTGGCCAGCAACGTCTTGGCAAACTCATCGGAGGCGATAAAGTCCAGTGTCTGGCGCAACTGCGCCGCCGCTTCCCGGCCGAACGCCTGATCAAAACGCTCCGCCATTTTGTTTGAAATACGCTTGGCCGCCGCATGTGTGCGCTTGCCCTGTCCGGTCAGCAACACCCGCCGTGTGCGGCGGTCGAGTTCGTCCACCTGCAGTTCCACCAACCCATCGCGTACCAGCGGCTTAAGCGTATGGCCGAGAGCGGAAAGGTCCATCACCAAGGCTTGGGCCAGCTCGCCCATCTTCGGCGTACCCGCCTTGGCAATACGGTTGAGCACCGCAAATTGGGTAGCTTTCAACCCGCAGGGCGCATACGCCTCGTCATAGATCTGACCCAGGCGACGGGACGTACGGCGCACGGCACCGTTCACGCAGGCGCTGGGGCTCTCGGAGCAAGGCGGGGCAGATTTCAAGGGCAGATACTCTCTGATACAAAACACGACGCGGGTGATTATGCCTGCGCGACCTGTCAGGACAAGGCCTTTCAGACCGAAGATAGCTCGCAGATGAAGACTGAGACAGCTTGAAACAAATTAGTTGCGTACGCCACTAAATTAGATATCGTGGCATATGCCTCTTTGTGACCCGGATGTCGTTACAAACTCCCCAGGAAACGCATGGGGAGAGGCGGGAAAACGGCACGGCTCTGCCTGCTTGATCATCCAACCCCTGTCTGGATCACCTCCTATGCTGAGCCTCGTGCGCATCGCGTTGCGGCGCCCCTATACCTTTCTGGTATTGGCTATTTTCATCCTGATCATCGGCCCATTGGCGGCCTGGCGCACGCCGACCGACATCTTTCCCGAAATCCGTATCCCCGTCATCGCGGTGATCTGGCAGTACACCGGCCTGCCGCCCGACCAGATGGCGGGGCGCATCACCTCGCCGTTCGAGCGCGTGCTGACCACCACGGTCAACGACATTCGCCATATCGAGGCGCAGTCGATGAATGGCTACGGGATCGTGAAGATCTTCTTCCAGCCCGGCGTCAACATCAGCACGGCCAACGCCCAGGTCACGTCGGTGTCCCAGGCGATCCTGCGGCAATTGCCGCCCAGCACCGTGCCGCCGCTGGTGCTCAATTACAGCGCCTCGACCGTGCCCATCGTGCAACTGGCCCTGTCGGGCCCCGGTTTGAGCGAGCAGCGCCTGGGCGATATTGGCCTTAACCAGGTGCGCCTGATGCTCACCACCGTGCCCGGTGCGGCGCTGCCATACCCTTTTGGCGGCAAGAGCCGCCAGGTGCAGATCGACCTTGATTCGGCGCGCATGCAGGCGCGCGGCCTGTCGGCGCAAGACGTCGCCACCGCGCTGGCCACGCAGAACCTGATCACGCCGGTGGGCACGCAGAAGATCGGCAGCTACGAATTCAACCTGCAACTGAACAACGCACCGTCGGATTTCCATGACCTGGAAAACCTGCCGATCAAAACCGCCGACGGCACCACCGTGTTGATCCGCGATGTGGCCACCGTGCGCGACGGCAACCCGCCGCAAACCAACATCGTGCACGTGAACGGCAACCGCTCGGTGCTGCTGCCGGTGCTCAAGACCGGCTCGGCCTCGACCTTGGGTGTGATCGCCGGGATCAAGGAAAAGCTCGCGGACAACAAGGCCGCCTTGCCGCCTGACCTGAACATCGACCTGATTGGCGACCAGTCACTGTTCGTGCGCTCGGCCATCAGCGGCGTGGCCCGTGAAGGTTTGATCGCGGCGGCGCTGACCAGCCTGATGATCCTGCTGTTCCTTGGCAGCTGGCGTTCGACGGTGATCATCGCCACGTCGATTCCGTTGGCGATCCTGGCGTCGATTGCCACGCTTTCGGCCCTCGGCGAAACCCTCAATATCATGACCCTCGGCGGCCTGGCGCTGGCAGTCGGCATCCTGGTGGACGACGCCACGGTGACCATCGAGAACATCAACTGGCACCTGGAGCAGGGCAAGCCGGTGGAGACCGCTATCCTCGACGGCGCGGCGCAAATCGTCACGCCGGCGTTCGTTTCGCTGCTGTGTATCTGCATCGTGTTTGTGCCGATGTTCTTCCTCGACGGCGTGGCGCGCTTTCTGTTCGTGCCGATGGCCGAAGCGGTGATTTTCGCCATGATCGCCTCGTTCATCCTCTCGCGTACGCTGGTGCCGACCCTCGCTAACTACCTGCTCAAACCGCATGGGCACGCTGAGGACGGGCACGCGCCATCGCGCAACCCGCTGGTGAATTTCCAGCGCGGTTTCGAACGGCGTTTTGAAGGGTTTCGCGAGCGCTACCACAGCGTGTTGGACAGTGCCTTGCACCATCGCCGCACAGTGGTGATCGGCCTGCTGGCGTTTGTTGCGGTGTCGTTTGCGCTGGTGCCGTTCCTGGGGCGCAACTTCTTCCCCGAGGTCGATTCCGGGCTGATCCTGCTGCACGTGCGTGCCCCGGTGGGCACACGGGTGGAAAGCAACGCGCATTTGATCGCCGACATCGAAAACGCGATCCGGCGCAAAGTCCCGGCCAATGAGCTCAAGGCGTTGGTCGACAACATCGGCCTGTCCATCAGCGGTATCAACGTGGTGTACAACAACACCGGCACCGTGGGCTCCCAAGACAGCGACATTCAGATCAGCCTCAATGAAGGCCACCGCCCGACGGCGGAATACATGCGCATATTGCGTGAAACCCTGCCACGCGAGTTCCCCAGTGCGGTGTTCTCGTTCCCGGCATCGGACATCGTCGGGCAGATTCTCAACTTCGGCTCGTCGGCGCCGATTGACCTGCAAATCACCGGCAATAACCTGGCGGGCAACTTCACTTACGCAAGCGCCTTGCTGCGGGATATTCGCCGCGTGCCGGGCGTGGTCGATGCGCGTATCCAGCAGTCGCGGCAACTGCCGACGTTCAATATCGACGTGGACCGCACCCGTGCGCAATTGGTCGGCCTTACCGAGCGTGACGTGACCAACAGCCTGGTGGTCAACCTCGCCGGTTCCAGCCAGGTGGCGCCGACCTTTTGGTTGAACCCGGCCAACGGGATCTCTTACCCGATCGTCATGCAAACCCCGCAGTACAGCCTTGAAAGCCTGGCGGCGCTGCACAACCTGCCGTTGAGTGGCAGCAGCGGGGCGGCCACCGACCAGACGTTGGGCGGCCTGGCGAATATCCAGCGCAGCCACAGTAATTCGGTGTTCACCCAATCGGATATCCAGCCGGTGGTCGAAGTGCTGACGGCGATCCAGGACCGCGACCTCGGTGGCGTTGCCGCCGATATCCAGAAGATCATCGCCGCCCACGCCGGTGAAGTGCCGACCGGCTCCAAGGTCATCCTGCAAGGGCAGGTGCAGACCATGAACGCGGCGTTCAGTGGCTTGCTGTTCGGCCTGCTCGGCGCAGTGGTGCTGATCTACTTGCTGATCGTGGTCAACTTCCAATCCTGGGCCGACCCGTTTGTGATCATCACCGCATTGCCGGCGGCACTTGCAGGCATTGTGTGGATGCTGTTTGTCACCCACACGCCGCTGTCGGTGCCGGCGCTGACCGGGGCGATCATGTGCATGGGGGTGGCCACTGCCAACGCCATTCTGGTGGTGAGCTTCTGTCGCGAACGCCTGGCGGTGCACGGCGATGCGGTGCAGGCCGCGCTCGAAGCCGGCTTCACCCGGCTGCGGCCGGTGTTGATGACGGCCATTTCGATGATCATCGGCATGGCGCCCATGGCCTTGGGCCTGGGCGAGGGCGGCGAGCAGAACGCGCCACTTGGCCGTGCGGTGATCGGCGGCCTGGCCTTTGCCACCATTGCCACGTTGATTCTGGTTCCGTTGATTTTCAGTCTTGTCCACGGGCGTCGCCAGCACGCCACGCGTGCGACCACCGTTACCCAAGGGGTTTGACATGTCCGTTTCCGTTTCTAAATCCAAGTCTTCCCGTGGCCTGTTGTGGCTGATCGGGGGCGCGGCCGTGGTGGTTGTCATCGTCGGTGTCGGCATCGGCGTGCGCGCCAGTGAATCGCGCGACCTCAAGACCTGGACCGACGCCCAGGCGCTGCCCAGCGTCAACCTGATCAAACCGGTGGTGCAAGCCCAGGGCCCGGTGCTCAACTTGCCGGGGCGGATGGAGGCGTATTCACGCGCGTCGATCTTTGCGCGGGTCAACGGCTACCTGAAATCCTGGAATGTCGACATCGGCACCCGCGTCAAAGCCGGGCAAGTGTTGGCGGAAATCGACACCCCGGAACTCGACCAGCAACTGCTGCAGGCCCGTGCCACGTTGGCCTCGGCCCAAGCCGATGAGCACCTCGCCGACACCACCGCCAAACGCTGGCAGGCCATGCTGGCGAACGACTCGGTGTCGCGCCAGGACGTGGATGAACGCACCGGTGACCTGGCCGCCAAGCAAGCCAAAGTGGCGGCGGCCAAGGCCAATGTCGACCAGCTGGTCGCAACCAAGGGCTTCCAGCATCTGGTCGCGCCGTTTGCCGGTGTGGTCACCGCGCGCAGCACTGACGTAGGCGCGTTGATCAGCGCCGGCGGCACCGCCGGCAAAGAGCTGTTTGCGGTGGCCGACGTCAGCCGCCTGCGCGTGTATGTGCAGGTGCCGCAAACCTTCTCGCCACAGATTCGCGAAGGCACCACCGCGCGCCTCAGCGTGCCGGAGTACCGCGGCGAAACCTTTACCGGCAAAGTGATTGCCACCGCCGACGCGGTCAACGCCGCCTCTGGCAGCACGCTCGTGCAATTGCTGGTGGACAACCCCGGTGGCCGCTTGCTGCCCGGCGGCTACACCAGCGTGCAGTTTGACCTGCCGGTGCAGGCCGACGTCATCCGCGTGCCGTCCAGCGCCTTGGTGTTCGATGACAAGGGCATGCGCGTCGCGACCCTGGACGCCAACAACCATGTGCACTTCAAGATCGTCAGCATCGCCCGCGATTTCGGTGACAGCGTGGAAATCGCCAGTGGCCTGCAAGCGGCCGACCGCGTGATCGACACGCCGCCCGATGGCCTGGCTGATGATGATTCGGTGCAGCTGGCTGTCGCCGCCACTGAGGTCAAACCCCATGGCTAAGCGCAATGTGCTGGGCCTGATCGCCACGTTGAGTTTGGGCGCCTGCTCGTTGGCGCCACCGCTGAACGTGCCGCAAACACCGATGGCTGCGCAGTTTCACACCCAAGGCCCGTGGACGGTCGGCACGCCGAACGATCAGGCCAGCCGGGATGGCTGGTGGCGCGTGTACAACGACCCGCAACTGGATGCGATGCAGCAGCAGTTGCTGAAAAACAACGCCGACCTGAGCGCCGCGCTCGCGCATTACCAGCAGTCTCAAGGGTTCCTGGCTCAGGACCGTTCGGGGCTGTTCCCGAAGATCTCGGCCATTGGCAACGGCCAGCGCATTCGCCAGTCAGACACCAAACCGCTGCGCTCGGCCACTTCACCGGATGTCTACAACTCCGCGACCCTGGGCCTGGAAGTCGACTATGAAGTCGACCTGTGGGGCCGCGTGCGCGACACCGTGGCAGCCGGCACCAGCGATTCGGATGCGGCCAGGGCAGATCTGGCGTCGGTACGCCTGAGCCTGCAGGCGCAATTGGCCGACAGCTACATCCGCCTGCGCGGCATCGACTGGCAGAACCAGTTGCTGGAGCAGACGCGCGACGCTTACGCCAGGGCCCTTGGCCTGACCGAAGGTTTGCATGGCGGCGGTATCGTCTCCGGCCTGGATGTGGCGCGGGCGCGTACGCAGTTGTCGACGGTCAAGTCGCAGTTGAACCAGAGCCAGGTGCAGCGGGCGCTGCTGGAGCATTCGATAGCGGCGATGCTCGGTGAGTCGGCTTCCACTTATAGCGTCGCCGTGAACGTGGCGCCGATTGTCTTGCCGAATGTGCCGACCGGCGTGCCTTCCAGCCTGTTGCAGCGCCGGCCGGATATTGCGGCGGCCGAGCGTCGCATCGCTGCGGCCAATGCGCGGATTGGCGTCGCCAAGGCGGCGTGGTTCCCGCAGATCACGCTGAGCGCCCAAGGCGGTTATCAGAGTGACGAGTTTGCCCGCTTGCTCAGCGCGCCCAACCTGTTCTGGGCCATCGGCCCGTCGCTGGTAGGAACCCTGTTTGATGGCGGCGCGCGCCAGGCCCAGGTGGATATCGCCAAGGCCGCCACCGATGAAGCAGCGGCCAAATACCGGGGCGTGGTGTTGGGTGCGTTCGAGCAGGTGGAGGACAACCTGTCGCAAATCGCCGGACTGGGCGCTGCGCTGGATGATCAGCGCGATGCGGCGGCGGCGGCGCAATACGCCGAAGACCTGTCCACCTCGCGTTATCGCCAGGGTGCCGTGGCGTATCTGGATGTGGTGACCGCCCAAGTGGCGGCGCTGGAAGCCAAGCGCAGCGTGTTGCAATTGCAAACCCAGCAGTTGAGCGCCAATGTGGGCCTGATCAAGGCGCTGGGCGGCGGATGGAACGTGGCTCAATTGGCTGCGTCGACCCCTAATGAAACCAAGGAGAAATGAGCATGACCGAGTACGTACCCCCGAAAGTCTGGACCTGGGACACTGAAAGCGGCGGCACCTTTGCCAGTATCAACCGGCCTGTCGCCGGTGCGACCCACGAGCAGGAACTGCCGGTTGGCAAGCACCCGTTGCAGCTGTATTCGCTGGCCACGCCCAATGGCCAGAAGGTCACGATCCTGCTGGAAGAGCTGTTGGCCCTGGGGCATACCGGCGCGGAATACGACGCCTGGCTGATCAAGATCGGTGACGGTGATCAGTTTGGCAGCGGGTTTGTGGCGGTGAACCCGAATTCGAAGATCCCGGCGTTGCTGGATCGCAGTGGGGATACGCCGATTCGGGTGTTCGAATCGGGGGCGATTTTGCAGTACCTGGCGCAGAAGTTTGGGGCGTTCTTCCCGACTGAGCCGGCGGCGCGTGCGGAGTGTTTGTCGTGGTTGTTCTGGCAAATGGGCAGTGCGCCGTACCTGGGCGGTGGGTTTGGGCACTTTTATGCGTATGCGCCGAGCAAGATGGAGTATCCGATCAATCGGTTCGCTATGGAGACCAAGCGCCAGCTGGATGTGCTGGATCAGCGGTTGGCGGTGAGTGAGTACATTGCCGGGGATGAGTACACCATTGCTGATATTGCGATCTGGCCTTGGTATGGCGGGTTGGTCAAAGGCCGGTTGTATGGGGATTCGGCGCAGTTTTTGTCGGTGCATGAGTACAAGCATGTGTTGCGTTGGGCGGACGCGATTGAGGCGCGGCCGGCGGTGCAACGGGGGCGGCGGGTGAATCGGGTTTCCGGGGAGGTTTCGGAGCAGCTGCGTGAGCGGCATGATGCGAGTGATTTGGACTGACTTTTTTTTGGGGGGAGAGTACATATCCGTTGCTGCGGTAACGGCCGCTGGTGGTTCCGCTCTTACAGCGGGTCACTTTTGGCAAACGCCCGGAATGCCGGCCCAGCCAAAAGTAACCAAAAGGTCTTTGCCCCACCACTCGGCACCTCGCTTGGGCTCGGTGTGCCCTCACTCCGGCTTGAATCCGTGGGCCGCCGCGACGGGCCATCCATGGCCCAACACGGCTAACCCGGCGTCCTGCCGGGTTACCCACGGATTCAAACCTGCGTTCGGCCAGCGTGGTTGACGGGGCTTGTCAGATCAAAAGCAAGATCAAGAGCAGAGCACGGCGGCCTAGTAGCCGACCTGAGTGGTTGAAGCAAAAGCGGATCAACAGCACAGCAGCACATCTGTATCTGATGCACTGCGATCCAAATGTGGGAGCGGGCTTGCCCGCGAAGGCGGTGGTTCAGTCAGCTCATGTATCACTGGCCCACCGCCTTCGCGAGCAAGCCCGCTCCCACAGTTTGACCGAGTGCAGCTCCCACCTTTGATTGAGTTCAGCTTCAAGAAACAGGTCGGCTGTCAGGCCGCCTCGCCTTCGCTTTTGATCTA
>NZ_CAWOAW010000023.1:14305-83075 GCF_963879675.1 Pseudomonas sp. Larv2_ips | reverse complement strand
GCCGCCGCGACGGGCCATCCATGGCCCAACACGGCTAACCCGGCGTCCTGCCGGGTTACCCACGGATTCAAGCCTGCGGTCGGCCAGCGTGGTTGACGGGGCCTGTTAGATCAAAGTCAAAAGCAAGATCAAAAGCAGAGCACGGCGGCCTGAAAGCCGACCTGAGTGGTAGAAGCAAAAGCAGGGCGATAGCACAGCAATGCACCTCTATCTGATGCACTGCGATCCAAATGTGGGAGCGGGCTTGCTCGCGAAGGCGGTGGTTCAGTCAGCTCATGGGTCACTGGCACACCGCCTTCGCGAGCAAGCCCGCTCCCACAAGTTGATCGAGTCCAGCCGCCAGCACTGCACCGCACTGCTTTGCTTTTCTGTGGGAGCTGGCTTGCCTGCGATGCAGACACCTCGGTGTATCAGGCACAACCAGTTGATGCCATCGCAGGCAAGCCAGCTCCCACAATTTGACCGAGTCCCGCCTCCACCATCGCAGTGCTTGGCTTTTCTGTGGGAGCTGGCTTGCCTGCGATGCAGACACCTCGGTGTATCAGGCATAACCAGTAGATGCCATCGCAGGCAAGCCAGCTCCCACAAGTTGACCGAGTTCAGCCGCCCGCACCGCACTGCTTGGCTTTTCTGTGGGAGCTGGCTTGCCTGCGATGCAGGCAACTCGGTGTATCAGGCACAACCAGTTGATGCCATCGCAGGCAAGCCAGCTCCCACATTGATTGGGTTTTCACAGTGGATCTGTGGGGTTTTTAAGAGTGATCAAACTCCAGCAAACAGTGCGGGCTGATCTCGCCTTCCAGCGCGGTCATGTGGTGTTCGGCATCGCACATGGGTTCATGCATCAAGCTGCGCACCGCGCGTTCGTCGCCGGCACGAAAGGCAATCAGCAACTGCCTGTGAAGGCGTCTTCGCTCAACCGTCCGAGCACCGACACTGCCAGTTCTACTTCGATGACCTTGCGCAGCGGGTACACCTGCTCGCCGTCCAGGAGCTGAAAATGCAGGTAGTTGCGCAATGCACGGCTGGCGGGTTCGGTGCCGGCCGGGTTCGGATACACGCCGCCACCGGGACCGGTGTACGTACTCACCAGGGCTTCCACTTCCAGCGCTTTGAGCGCTTCACTGGCCGAGCCTTTGGAGCACTGGACGCTTTCCATCAACTCGCGCTCGGTAGGCAGGCGGTCGCCGGGTTTCAAGGCATCGGTGACGATGGAGCGCGTGACCGACTCGACAATCACATCGCAGAGCTTCTGGCGTTTGCGTCGCAACGGGCGGCTGAGCATGGGCGTCTATTGAGCCTATTAATGCGGATTAATAGCGCTTAATAACGATTGGTCGAGAGCGTCAGCGCAGGGTGTCGTTTTCGACGCGTAGAGGCCGTAATCGCAGTGATTATTCCTAGCGGCCGAGGTCGAGACAGCGCGTGGAGGGCGGCGGCTGTCGGCCGTTGACCAGAAAATCCGCGACCCAGCGGTTGGCGCAACCGGCTGCAACCGCGTCGGGCCGGGATGATTCCTTGAGCAACAATTGCTCGACGCCGGAGGCCACCGGCTCAGCGTGCCCGGCGTTGACCAAGACCATGCGCGCGACGCGTTCGGTAAACAGCGCGGCGTACCGACTGCCAAGTCGGGTGGCCTGGGCATTGCCGAGGAAGTTGAGCCGGGCCTCGCCCAGTTGTTCGCGCACAAACTCCATATCGCGCGCGGCCTGTTCCACACCGGTTTCCTGGCTCAGGTCGCGGGGGCTCAGTTCGATCACGTCATAACGGTTGGTCAGGGTGCGATAGGCCGCCGTGGCGTAGGACTCCCAGCGGCCGACCAGTTTAAGGACGAAGGTTGCGCCCTGGCCCGTTTGCGGTTCGCCGGCCTGAATGAACACCACACCCTCGCGGCTGAGCGGTTGCCGGGCGCCGACACGGGTCAGGGCCAGGCGCACCGTGCCACGCTTGGGCGCGGCGTGGTCACGGGGCACGCTGACGCTGGCGCATTGGGTGCGCTCCAGCACCTCAGGGTCCGGCCGTTCAAAGGCGGGGAAGGGACAATCCAGCAGCCAGTCGATTGCCGTGGGCGCGATCAGAGGCTCGGCAAAAGCCCGGCTTGCCACCAGCCAGAGGCAGACGCACGCCAGGCTTTTTACAACAACGCTGGGTTTCATCAAGAAGGTCCGGGCAGCCGTTTGAAGACGGCTTTTTTACCAAGGACCTCGGGTCGAAGAATGTAGGTTTGTTAAACGGTTTGTGTAGGACAACGGAGTTTCGTTATCAGAAACCGGCGTTCCACCCACCCCCCAATGCCTTGTACAGCGCAATGCTGGCTTGAAGGCGCGACAGCCGCAGTTGCACATTCAGGTCTTGTGCCGCGTACAGCGTGCGTTGGGTTTCGAGCACCGTCAGCAAGTCCTCCGCGCCCGCTTGGTAACGGCTTTCGGCGATGCGGAAGGCGATCTGGGCCTGTTGCAGTTCTTCGCTTTGCCAGTCGCGTTGCTGATCCAGGCGCGTGATGCTGCTCAGGGACTTTTCCACGTCGGCAAAGCCGTTGATGATGGCGCCGCGATAGGTTTGCAGCAGCTCATCCTGACGGGCGCGGGCCTTGTCGCGTTCGGCGCTTAAACGACCATTGTTGAAGATCGGCGCCACCAGGCCCGAGGTCAGGTTGTAGAACGGGCTGCGCAGGAGTTCCTCGGCCTTGTAGGCGCCCGATCCCAGCGTGGTGCCCAAGGTCACCGTGGGCAGCATCGCCGCACGGGCCACCGTGACATTGGCACTGGCCGCCGCAAGCTGCGCTTCGGCCTGGGCCAGGTCGGGGCGGCGGCTGAGCAGTTGGCTGGGCACGCCCGGGCCGATACTCGGCCAGGTCAGCGCCTGGAACGACTCGGCGCCCAGGCTCAGCGCTTGCACGGGTTGGCCGAGAAGGGCTGCGAGGGTGATCAGCGATTCTTCGGCCACTTGCTGAATCAGCGGCAGTTGGCGTTGCTGGCTCGCCACCAGGCTCTTCTGTTGCGCCAGTTCCAGGGCCGTGGCGGAGCCGGCGTCGTAGCGGGTCTGGACCAGGTCGAGCACATTGCGCGCGTTCGCCAGGTTCAGCTCGGCGATCTGTTGGCGCTGGCGCGCGGCGAGGGTTTGCGCATAGCGGTCGGCGACGTTGCTGAGCAGCGTCAGCTCGACGGTGGCCTGGTCGAACTCACTGGCGCGCAGGGTCTGCAGGGCACTGTCGCGGGCGGCAGCACGCCCGCCCCAGAAATCCACTTCATAGCTGGCGGTGAGGTTGGCGCCGAAGCTGTCGACGGTCTTATTACTTTCCGTTGCGTCCAGTGAGGAATTGCCGCTGCCGCGCAGCAGTTTTTCGCGGCTGGCGGTGAGGTTGAAATTCACCTCGGGCAACAACGGCGCACCGGCAATCACCGCGCTGGCCTGGGCCTGACGCACGCGCGCCATGGCGGCCGCCACGTCATAGCTGTCGCGCCGGGCCTGGTCGATCAGGCGGTTGAGTTGCGGGCTGCCAAATTGCGTCCACCAACGCTGGTTGGTGGCTTGCGTGGCCTGTCGCTCGGCGTATTGCCACGCGGCGGGCGGCGCGATGCCGCTGTCGACCTGGGGCGGGTGGCCGGTGCAGGCGTTGAGCAACAGGCACAGGCTGAGCAAGGGCAGGTGCGGCGGGATGCATCGTTTATTCACTGGTCAACGCCTTAACCGGATCGAGCCGGGCAGCTTTACGGGCCGGCATAAAGCCGAATACAACACCGGTGACCAACGCACAGCCAAACGCGCCAAACACCGCCCACAAGGAAAATTGCACCGCCACCTCGGCCAGCACCAGCACGCCGCCTACCAGCAGCGCCAAAGCGATGCCGAACAGCCCGCCAACCACCGAGAGCATCACTGCCTCGGTGAGGAACTGGCGCAGGATGTCGCGCTGGCGCGCGCCGGTGGCCATGCGGATACCAATTTCGCGAGTCCGTTCGCGCACGGTCATCAGCATGATGTTCATCACGCCGATACCGCCCACCAGCAGGGAAATCGCGGCAATCGAGCCGAGCATCAACGACAGGGTGTTCTGCGTGCGCGCCTCGGCCTGGATCATTGCCGCGTTGTTGGTCAACTGGTAGTCGCGCTTGCCGTTGTGCAGCTTGAGCATCAACTGGTCGATGGCCAGTTCGGCCTCATGCACCTTGCGCGCATCGGCGGCGGCAATCGCCACGTATTCGGGGTTGTAGGTGCCGAACAGGCGCACGCTGGCGGCGGTGTAGGGAATGGCGACACGGTCATCGCTGTCTTTGTTGCCGGAACTGGAGCCTTTTTCAGCCAGCACGCCGATGACCTGGAAAGGCACGTTTTCGATCAGGATGTATTGGCCGATCGGGGTGGCGACGTTCTTGAACAGTTTCTCGCGGATACGGTGGCCGATCACGGCGACGGTGGCCCCGGCGCGCTCGTCAGCCTCGGTGAAGTAGCTGCCCTCGACCACCGGCCAGTTGAAGATCTCCGGGAAGTTGACGTCGTTGCCGCCCACGTAGGCGAGGTAATCCAGATTGCCGAACCGTACACCGGCGTCGCTGCCATTGACCGGCATGATGCGCTTGACCTGGGGCAGCGCCGCCAGGGCCGCGACATCGTTGAGGGTAACGATGCCCAGCGGCGTGCGCGGGTTGGGCGAGGAGCCACTCAGGTAGATGATGTTGGAGCCGAACGCGCCCATCTGCGCCATGACCTGGCGCTTGCTGCCTTCGCCCACCGCCAGCATCACCACCACCGACGCCACGCCGATGATGATGCCCAGCAGTGTCAGCGCGGTGCGGAAGCGGTTGATCCACATCACTCGCCAGGCCGCTTGCACGGCGTCCACCAGTTCGGCTTTCCAGGCACCGTTGTGTTCGGCGCCGTCGGCCAGGCGCTGGCGCAGGTCCACGGCTTGCAGCGCGCCGCTGTGGGCGGCGGCGGGCACGTGGGTTTCACGGGTTGCCGAGTCACTGATGATCAGGCCATCACGGATCTCGATGATGCGGTTGGCGCGCGCCGCCACTTCACGGTCGTGGGTAATCAGAATGACCACGTGGCCCTGGCCCGCCAGTTCATCCAGCAGCGCCATCACCTCGGCGCCGCTGTGGCTGTCGAGGGCGCCGGTGGGTTCGTCGGCGAGAATGATATGCCCGCCGTTCATCAGGGCGCGGGCAATGGACACGCGTTGTTGCTGGCCGCCGGAGAGTTGATGCGGGCGGTTGCCGGTGCGGTCGGCCAGGCCCAGGCGGGTCAGCAGCGCCTTGGCGCGGGCGTGCCGTTCGGCGGCGCTGATGCCGGCATAGATCGCCGGCATTTCGACGTTTTCCTGAGCCGAGCCCGACGGGATCAGGTGGTAGCCCTGGAACACGAAACCAAAGGCTTCACGGCGCAGCCAGGCCAGTTCGTCGCTGTCCAGGTGCGCGACGTTTTCGCCGGCGAACAGATAGTCGCCCTCGGTGGGGCGATCAAGGCAGCCGAGAATATTCATCAGCGTGGATTTGCCGGAGCCCGACGCGCCGACGATGGCGACGAATTCCCCGGCATGGATCGACAGGTCGATCCCGCGTAACACGTCGACCTGCGGGCTGTCGCCGCCGCCGTAGGATTTGCGGATGTTCTTGAGTTCGATCAGCGGCGTGGTCAAGTCAACCCCCGTTGCCATCGACCGGGCCGATCAGCAGGTGATCGCCTTCGTTCAAGCCCTCAAGCACTTCGACCCGCAGGCGGTCGCTGATACCCAGGCGCACCGGGCGCTCCTCGATATCGCCGTTTTTGGCCACCACCCGCGCGAATGGCTGGTCGGCGCCGTGGCTGCCCAACAAGGCCGCGACGGGGGCCGTGAGTACGTCCTTGACCTGACTGGCGACGAAAAAAACCTGGGTGGTCATTTCGGCCATCAGCGCATTGTCGGCGTTGTCCACATCCAGCAGCACGGTGTAGAGCACCACGCGGCCACTCCCGCTTTTGCTGGCGCTGCTGGGGCTGCCACTGCCCTGGCTGGTTTCATTCAGCGGCTTGGGCGGTATCGGCAAGATCTGGCGCACGGTGCTGGTCCAGCGCCGGCTGCCACCGGCGAGGGTGGTGAAATAGGCGCTCATGCCCGGTTTGACGTGGCCTATGTCGGCTTCGGAGACTTCGGCCCACACGGTCATCGGCGATAACTTGGCAATGCGCAGGATCAGCGGCGTCTGTTGCTGGGCGTTGAGGGTCTGGCCGACCCGTGCGTCCACCGCCACCACGGTGCCGCTCATGGGCGCATAGATGCGTGTATAGCCCAACTCTGCCTCGTCGCTGCGCAGGCTGGCCTGGGCCTGGCGGATCTGTGCCTGGAACATCTCGACTCGGGCCTGGGTGGCACTCAGTTCGGCCTTGGCGGTTTGCACGTCTTCTTCGCGAGTGGCGTTGCCGGCGGCCAGGCGCTGTTGACGCTGGTATTTCTGACGCGCGAGTTCGTGCTGGGCCTTCTGTTCCTGCAGCTGGGCCTTGAGGTTTTCGATGGAGTAGCGACTGGCATCGAGTTTGGCTTTTTGCGTCGAAGGGTCGATTTCCACCAGCAACTGGCCTTCTTTGACCTGATCCCCGGCCTCGACGTGAATCTCGCGGATCTGCCCGGACGCCTGGGCGCCGACGTCGACATACCGGCGCGGTTGCAGCGTACCCAGCGCAGTGACGCTGTTTTCAATGTTGCCGCGGGTGACGGTGACAGTGGACAGCGTATCGCGGCCGGGCGGCAGCACCTGCCAGGCGGCCACCGCAAGGATGGGGATCAGGCACGCGACAGCGAGCAGGGCGCGTCGAGCGGGGCGAGGGCGTTTCATGCGTTGGTTCCAGCCAGGAAGTGAGGGCCGCAGTTGCGGAGGGGCTGAGTGTTATACGAGAAAATTGCCCGCAGATTTAGGCGTTTACATGCACGGAAACAGCGCTATGGAATAAAAAACTCGCGCATTGATGCAAGACTTCTTTAAAAGTAGATGAGAATTACTATAAATTGCACGCACTCAAACTGCCATCATCCATGGCCTGTCTTGTTAAGTACTCAAGGATTTGATGCCGTCGCCCTGACGGCCGGGAGTCATGTTGGAAAACTACTATCGCGAGCTGGTGTGTTTCCTCAACGCCAAGCTGGGCAACCGTCAGGTGGCCGAGGATGTGGTGCATGACGCTTATGTCCGAGTGCTGGAGCGCTCAAGTGACACGCCGATCGAACAACCGCGCGCGTTTTTGTACCGCACCGCGCTGAATCTGGTAATCGATGGTCATCGGCGTAACGCCTTGCGCCTGTCCGAACCCCTGGACGTGCTGGACAGTGAGGAGCGTTTCGCCACCAGTTCACCGCATGCCTGCCACGATCAGGACCAGCGCCTTGAAATGCTCGAGCGTGCCCTGTCCGAGCTGCCGGCCACCTGCCGCGACAGCTTCCTGCTGCGCAAACTCGACGGCCTGTCCCACCTGCAAATCGCCGAGCGCCTGAGTATTTCCCGCAGCCTGGTGGAGAAACACATCGTCAACGCCATGAAGCATTGCCGGGTGCGCATGCGCGAGTGGGACGCGCACTGATCAATGATCAGTTAAATTTTATTTCACTGTCCTCGTTTCCTATCAACACATGACCTGTTGTGCAGGTCGTGAAGGTATTCCCGCCCCACCGCCAAGGGGCTTATCCAGAGGACACTGGAATGACACAGGCAATTGCTTCGCCCGCGGTTCACGACCTGATCGGTATCGGTTTCGGCCCTTCGAACCTGGCGTTGGCCATCGCCCTGCAGGAGCGCGAAAAAGCCCAGGGCAAACTGGACGTGCTGTTTCTCGACAAACAGGCCGATTACCGTTGGCACGGCAATACCCTGGTGACCCAGAGCGAACTGCAGATTTCGTTCCTCAAGGACCTGGTGACCTTGCGCAACCCCACCAGCCCTTACTCCTTCGTCAATTACCTCAAGGCCCACGACCGCCTGGTGGACTTCATCAACCTGGGCACTTTTTACCCGTGCCGGATGGAGTACAACGACTACCTGCGCTGGGTCGCGGGGCAGTTCCAGGCCCAGGCGCGCTACGGCGAGGAAGTGCTGGCGATCGAGCCGATCCTGCAACAGCAACACGTTGAAGCACTGCGCGTGATCTCCCGTGACGCGCTGGGCGAACAGCATGTGCGCACCACCCGTTCGGTGGTGGTCAGCGCCGGCGGCACGCCGCGTGTGCCTGAAGCGTTCAAGGCCCTCAAGGATGATGGCCGCGTATTCCACCACTCCCAATACCTGGCGCGCATGGCCCAGCAGCCGTGTATTGAAGGCAAGGCGATGCGCATTGCAATCATTGGCGGTGGGCAAAGCGCGGCTGAAGCCTTTATCGACTTGAACGACAGTTTCCCGTCGGTGCAGGTCGACATGATCCTGCGCGGTTCGGCGCTCAAGCCCGCCGACGACAGCCCGTTCGTCAACGAAGTGTTTTCACCGGCGTTCACCGATCTGGTGTTCCAGCAGGTCGGCGCCGAGCGCGAACGCCTGGTGGCCGAGTACCAAAACACCAACTATTCGGTGGTTGACCTGGACCTGATCGAGCGCATCTACGGCATTTTCTATCGTCAGAAAGTCTCCGGTGTCGCCCGCCAGGCGTTCCGCACCATGACCGTGGTCGAGAAAGCCAGCGCCAGCCCGCTGGGCATCGAACTGTCCTTGCGCAACAACGCCAGCGGCGAAACCAGCGTCAGCCACTACGACGCGGTGATCCTGGCCACCGGTTACGAGCGCCAGATGCATCGCGAACTGCTCGCGCCGCTGGAAGCCTATATGGGCGACTTCGAAGTGGCGCGCGACTACCGCATCGTCACCGACGAGCGCTGCAAGGCCGGCATCTATATCCAGGGCTTCAGCCAGGCAAGCCATGGCTTGAGCGATACCTTGCTGTCGGTACTGCCGATTCGGGCGGATGAGATCGCGGCGTCGTTGTATGAAAACGATCGCCATCGGGGCAAAGCGCGCTCGGTGCAGGACCTGCTCCTCGCAACTGCGAGCTGATCGAGCACAGTCCTACAGACGGCACTGGCGCCAAGGTTGAGCTACTGGTACTGTACAAAAAACCAGTATCGGTAGCTCTCCATGCAGTTGATCGAAAAACTCAGTATCCTCGCCGACGCCGCCAAGTACGACGCTTCCTGCGCCAGCAGTGGCGCGCCCAAGCGCAGTTCCGAGGGCAAGGCCGGGCTGGGTTCCACTGACGGCATGGGCATCTGCCACAGTTACACCCCGGACGGCCGTTGTGTGTCGTTGCTCAAGGTGTTGCTGACCAATTTCTGTCTTTACGACTGCCAGTACTGCGTCAACCGCCGCTCCAGCGACGTGCCGCGTGCGCGTTTCAGCCCGGAGGAGGTGGTCACCCTGACCCTGGATTTCTACCGGCGCAATTGCGTCAGCGGGCTGTTTCTCAGTTCCGGCATTATTCGCTCGGCCGACTACACCATGGAGCAACTGGTCAGGGTCGCCAAGCTGTTACGCGAAGAGCATGACTTTCGCGGCTATATCCACCTCAAGACCATTCCCGAAGCCGACCCGGCACTGATCGCCGAGGCCGGGCGTTATGCCGATCGGCTCAGCGTGAACATCGAGTTGCCCACCGATGCCAGCCTGCAAACCCTGGCGCCGGAAAAGCAGATCGTTTCAATTAAGCAAGCCATGCAAACCATCTACACCGGTGAGCAAACCGTCCTCAATGAGCCGCGCGCGCCGCGTTTCGCCCCGGCCGGGCAGAGCACGCAGATGATCGTCGGCGCCGACGACACCGACGACAGCACCATCCTGCACGGCGCCGAGGCGCTGTACGGCAACTTCAAGTTGCGCCGCGTCTATTATTCGGCGTTCAGCCCTATCCCCAACAGCCCGAAAAGCGTGCCCCTGGCGGCGCCGCCGCTGATGCGCGAGCACCGTTTGTACCAGGCAGACTTTCTGTTGCGCAGTTACGGTTTCAGCGCCAACGAACTGTTTGAAGGCCCCGGCCACCTGGCGCTGGATATCGACCCCAAGCTGGCCTGGGCGCTGGAGCATCGCGAGGTGTTTCCGCTGGACTTGAATCGCGCCGAACCCACGTTGATTGCGCGCATCCCCGGCATCGGCTTGCGCACTACCCAGCGCCTGGTGGACCTGCGCCGCGAACGCAAAATCCGTTTCGAAGACCTGGCGCGCATGCGCTGCGTGCTGGCCAAGGCCAAGCCGTTTTTCATCACCAGTGACTACCACCCACAACAGGCCGACACCACCAGCGTGTTGCTGCGCGAGCAACTGCGCGACCGCCCGCAGCCTCAGCAAATGGGGTTGTGGGGATGATCAGCCTGGAATGCGACAACCTGTTCAGCACCTGGCGCGAACAGGCGCGCTGGCTGCTCAGCCATCAGGTTGACCCCAGCCAGGTGAGCTGGGGCGAGGCCGAAGTGGCAGACCTGTTTGCCACCGACGAGCCGATTCCTGCGCAGCTTGGGCCGTTTCAGGCGCGCATTCCCAAGGCGCTGTTGGCGCTGTTGGAGTCGGCCGCCTGCTATCACGGCGATCAGCGTTGGAGCTTGCTCTACGAGGTGCTGTGGCGAGTCAGCCATGGCGACCGTACCGCCATGCTGGCCGGGGACAAGCTGGGCAGTGAGTTGCAACGGCGGATCAAGCAGGTGAGTCGCGAAGCTCACCACCTGCACGCATTTGTGCGGTTTATCGCGCTGCCCTCAGAGGCCGGGCCGCAGTTGCCGGAATACGTGGCCTGGCATGAGCCGGCCCACGACATATTGAAATCAGCCAGTCAGCACTTTATCGGGCGCATGGGCCGGCATCGCTGGATGATCGCGACGCCGCTGGATGGGGTGTATTACGACGGTCAGCAGTTGATTCATCAACGCGAATGCCCCGAAGCCTGGCAGCAACTGGCGCAAAACGTCGAAGACCCTCACAGCGCCATGTGGCTGACCTACTACAGCCATATCTTCAACCCGGCGCGCTTGAACCCCAAAGTGATGGAGGGGCATTTGCCCAGTCGATTCTGGAAGAACCTGCCGGAGGGCAAGTTGATTCCGGGGTTGATCAGCGAGGCGCGGACGGGCAAGCAGCGCGATGGGCAGGCGAAGCTGATTGGGACCAAGCCGGGCAAGCGAATTTCCAGCGGGCACGGTTAAAACGGCGAGAGGGGGCCGGTACCCGATAGCGGTGTGTCAGTCACCGAATGCATCGGCAGGCGAATCATCAGGACGGTGTTGGTGATTTGCATGGGTGCACGGGTCTATGGGGGGCTGAGCTGTGGGGGTATTTTGTGCGTTGCGGTGGGGGAATCCCGGCTGAAACAGAGGGGCGGCTCAGCCGGGAAAGCTGAAAAGTGGGGTGGGGCAGCCGAATCGGCTGAGAGGCTTGAAATGCGCTCAAACTGTGGGAGCTGGCTTGCCTGCGATAGCGATAGGTCAGTACTGAACGTTCTGACTGACAGACCGCTATCGCAGGCAAGCCAGCTCCCACATTAGTATGGTGGCGGTCGTGACACCCGAGCCAGGAAGGAGAATGCATGTCTACCGCTGTTCGTCTTGCCCAAACCACCGATGCCGAGGGGATCAGCCAGGTCATCCTGGCGGCCTTGCACAGCAGCAATGCGCGGGATTACCCGGCGGATGTGATCGCTCGCGTGGCGAGCAATTTTACGCCTGACGCTGTGCTGGCTTTGCTCCAGCGTCGGGTTGTGCTGGTGGCGGTGCAGGGTCAGGTGATCGTCGCCACTGCGGCGCTGGATGCCAATGTGGTGCGCTCGGTATTCGTCAACCCGGCGTTGCAGGGGCAGGGCATTGGCCGGTTGTTGATGATTGAGATCGAACTGCGTGCGCGAGATGCCGGGGTGACGGTCTTGAACGTGCCGTCTTCGCTGACCGCCGAGCCGTTCTACACCAAGATGGGTTTCCACACGGTGCGCGATGTCTACCACGGTAACGAGCGCACGCTGGTGATGGAGAAGGCGTTGTTGTCCCGTCACCCCATCGGGCCGTATCGCGACCGTCAGCACCGTGCGCAAGTGGTGGCTTTGTGGCAGGAGGCGTTTGGGTACGACACCGCGCACAACCTGCCGACGTTGGCGATTGATAAGAAGCTGGCGGTCAACGATGGATTGTTTTTTGTGGCCACGGATAAAAAGGCTGTGATCGGCAGCATTCTCGCCGGTTACGACGGGCATCGTGGTTGGCTGTATTCGGTGGCGGTGCACAGCGATTATCGCCGGCAGGGCCTGGGGGCTTCGTTGGTGCGGTATGCCGAACAGGCGTTGACTGCACTGGGGTGCATGAAGATCAATTTGCAGATTACGGGCGGCAATGATGCGGTGGTGGGGTTTTATGAGGCGCTGGGGTATGGGGTGGAGCCAAGGATCAGCATGGGCAAGAAAATAGCCGTAAATATCCCGCCGCAGTCTTGAACACACCGCCGCGCAAATGTGCGAGCGGGCTTGCCCGCGATGGCGGTCTATCAGTCAACGTGTTCAGTCACTGATAGACCGCTATCGCAGGCAAGCCAGCTCCCACATGGGTTGTGTGGGGCTGGCTTTAGGGCTTAGACCTTGACGATCCAGCCTTCTGGCGCTTCGACGTCGCCGGTTTGCACGCCGGTCAGTTCTTTGTAGAGCTGCTGGGTGATCGGGCCGACTTCGGTTTCGCTGTGGAACACGTGCAGCTTGCCGTTGTACTGGATGCCGCCGATCGGCGAGATCACGGCGGCTGTGCCGCAGGCACCGGCTTCCTTGAACTGATCCAGTTTGTCGATGAACACTTCGCCCTCGACTACTTTCAGGCCCAGGCGCGACTGGGCCAGCTCGATCAGCGACAGGCGGGTGATGCCCGGCAGCACCGAAGGTGACTTCGGCGTGATGAACTGGTTGTCGTGGGTGATCCCGAAGAAGTTGGCCGAGCCGACTTCTTCGATCTTCGAATGGGTCATCGGGTCCAGGTAGATCGCATCGGCGAAACCGGATTTTTTCGCTTCGGCACCCGGCATCAGGCTGGCAGCGTAGTTGCCACCCACTTTGGCGGCGCCGGTGCCTTGTGGCGCGGCGCGGTCGAAAGTGGAGATCTGGAAGTTGTGCGGCACCAGGCCGCCTTTGAAATAGGCGCCGACCGGGATGGCGAAGACCGAGAAGATGAACTCCGGCGCGGTACGCACGCCGATGTTGTCACCGGTGCCGATCACGAACGGGCGCAGGTACAGCGCGCCGCCGCTGCCGTATGGCGGGATGAACCGCTCGTTGGCCTTGACCACTTGCTTGCACGCTTGGATGAAGTCTTCGGTGGACACGTGCGGCATCAGCAGGCGTGCACAGCTGCGCTGCATGCGCGCGGCGTTCTGGTCAGGGCGGAACAGGTTGATCGAACCGTCCTTGCAACGATAGGCCTTGAGGCCTTCAAAGCATTGCTGGCCATAATGCAGGGCCGTGGAGCCCTCGCTGATGTGCAGCACGTTGTCGTCGGTCAGGGTGCCTTCTTGCCATTCGCCGTCTTTCCAGACCTGGAGAAACCGCTTGTCGGTCTTGATGTAGTCAAAACCCAGCTTGTCCCAATTGATGCTTTCGTTACCCATGACACCCTCTATCTCTGGTCAACCGCCTGGTCGAAGGCAGGCGTGTCGGTTTTTTCTGGATGGGCGCAACAATACTGCATTATTGGCCGGTGTGGGAGCAGGTGGGTGGGCCGTTCAGCATGTGTGTTGGCTGATCCGCCGTTATCGCAGGCAAGCCGGCTCCCACATTTGGAATGCATTCCCCTGTGGAAGCCGGGCTTGCCCGCGATAGCCTCACCGCGGATTTACAGGTGCAGCGCGTGGCCCAAGGCTCTTAGGGCCGCTTCTTGTACAGCTTCGCCGAGCGTCGGGTGGGCGTGGATGGTGCCGGCCACATCTTCCAGACGCGCGCCCATTTCCAGGCTCAAGCCGAAGGCGGTGGACAGCTCGGAGACACCCACGCCTACAGCCTGCCAGCCGACAATCAGGTGGTTGTCACGCCGCGCAACCACGCGCACAAAGCCGGTTTTGGATTCCAGGGTCATGGCGCGGCCATTGGCCGCAAACGGGAAGCTCGACACGATGCAGTCCATTCCCGCGGCCTTGGCTTCGTCCGGGGTCTTGCCAACCACCACCAATTCCGGGTCTGTAAAGCACACCGCCGGGATCGCCGCCGGGTTGAATTCGCGGGATTTACCGCTGATCAGTTCGGCCACCATCTCGCCCTGAGCCATGGCGCGGTGGGCCAGCATCGGCTCGCCGCTCAGGTCGCCGATCGCCCACACGTTGCGCATGCTGGTCTGGCAACGGCTGTCGATCCTGATCGCCGAACCGTTCATGTCCAGGTTCAGCGCTTCCAGGTTCCAGCCCTGGGTATTGGGTGTGCGACCCACAGCCACCAGCACCTGATCGGTTTCCAGAGACAAGGTGTCGCCATTGGGATCGCGCACTTGCAGGCACTGGTTCTCAAAACCGGTGACGCTGTGTTTCAGGTACAGCTTCACGCCCAGTTGCTTGAGGGATTCGGCCACCGGCAACGTCAGCTCGGCGTCATAGGCGGGCAGGATATGTTCCTGCGCCTCGACCACACTGACTTCGGCGCCAAGCTTGCGGTAGGCAATGCCCAGCTCCAGCCCGATATAGCCGCCGCCCACCACAATCAGACGCTTGGGCACATGCGTGGGTGCCAGGGCTTCGGTGGAAGAGATGATCGGCCCGCCAATCGGCAACATCGGCAGGTTGACGCTCTTCGATCCGGTGGCCAGCAGCAGGTGTTCGCATTGGATACGCTGGTCGCCGACGTCGACCGTCTTGCCATCGGCCACCTTGGCCCAACCGTGGATCACTTGCACTTTGTGCTTTTTCAGCAGGGCGGCGACGCCTGTGGTCAGGCGATCGACAATGCCGTCTTTCCATTCCACGCTCTTGCGGATATCCAGCGTCGGCACGTCGACTTCGATGCCCAACTGCGAACCCTGGCTGTGGTGCACGGTTTGCTGAAATTGCTCAGCCACGTGAATCAAGGCTTTGGACGGAATGCAGCCGATGTTCAGGCAAGTGCCGCCCAGCGCCTGGCCTTCGACCAGAATGGTCGGGATACCCAACTGGCCAGCGCGAATCGCCGCGACGTAACCGCCAGGGCCGCCACCGATGATCAGTAGCGTGGTGTGTAATGTCTGGGACATGCCTTACTCCAAAAACAGGCTGGCGGGTTGTTCGAGCAGGCCGCGAATGGCCTGGATGAATTGCGCCGCGTCCATGCCGTCGACCACGCGGTGATCAAAGGAGCTGGAGAGGTTCATCATCTTGCGGATCACGATCTGGCCCTTGATCACCATCGGCCGCTCAACGATGCGGTTGACGCCGACGATGGCGACTTCCGGCAGGTTCAGCACCGGCGTGCTGACGATGCCGCCCAAGGCGCCGAGGCTGGTCAGGGTAATGGTCGAACCCGACAGCTCGTCGCGACTGGCCTTGCCATTGCGTGCGGCGGTGGCCAAACGCGCGATTTCCTCGGCATTGCCCCACAGGCTGCGCGCTTCGGCGTGACGCACCACTGGCACCATCAGGCCGACGTCGCTCTGGGTAGCGACGCCCACATGCACCGCACCAAGGCGGGTGATGACTTGGGCTTCGTCGTCGTACCGCGCGTTGATCTGCGGAAAATCGCGCAACGCCACGACCATGGCGCGCACGATAAACGGCAGCAGGGTCAGCTTGCCGCGCGTGGCACCGTGCTTCTCGTTGAGGTGCACGCGCAACTCGTCGAGGGCGGTGACGTCGATTTCTTCCACGTAGCTGAAATGCGCGGCGCGCCGGGTGGCGTCCTGCATGCGCTGGGCAATCTTGCGGCGCATGCCGATCACCGGGATTTGTTCTTCGTCGGTGCGTTCGGCATAGGGGTTGGCAGCGGTTTTATTTTGCGCCGGACGCTGGAGCAAGAAAGCCTCCAGATCTTCGTGCAAAATCCGGCCCGCCGGACCAGTGCCCTGCACCAGGCGTAGCTGGATGCCAGCATCCAAGGCATGTTTGCGCACGGCAGGGGAGGCCAGTGGGCGTTCGTCAGCTTCACGGGCCACGTGTGGTTGAGCTGCAACCACAGGCGCGCGCGCAGGCTTGCTTGGCGCTGGCACGGGTTTGGCTTCAGCAACCGCAGTTGGCGCAGGCGCAGCGTTTGCCGGTGCAGCCACCGCCGGTACATCCTTGGCGTTACCCGCGCCTTCCACTTCAATGCTGATCAAAATACTGCCCACGGCCATGACTTCACCCGGCTCGCCGCCGAGGGAAATCACTTTGCCGTGCACCGGCGAGGGAATGTCCACCATCGCCTTATCGGTCATCACATCCGCCAGCACCTGGTCTTCAACCACCAGGTCGCCGACCTTTACGTGCCATACCGACAGTTCAACTTCTGCGATGCCTTCGCCAATGTCCGGCATCTTGATAACGTGCGTGCCCATTCAGACCTCCATGACCCGTTTCAACGCCGCGCCCACACGGGACGGCCCTGGGAAATACGCCCACTCTTGCGCGTGCGGGTAGGGGGTGTCCCAGCCGGTGACGCGTTCGATCGGCGCTTCCAGGTGATGGAAGCAATGCTCTTGGACCAGCGACACCAGCTCGGCACCAAAACCGCAGGTGCGCGTGGCTTCGTGCACCACCACGCAACGGCCGGTCTTTTTCACCGACTTGACGATGGTTTCCAGGTCCAGCGGCCACAGGCTGCGCAGGTCGATGACCTCGGCGTCGATGCCGGTTTCTTCGGCGGCCACTTGCGACACATACACGGTGGTGCCGTAGGTCAGCACGGTGACGGCCGAGCCCGGACGCACGATGGCGGCGACGTCCAGCGGCACGGTGTAGTAACCGTCCGGGACTTGCGCTTGCGGGTGTTTCGACCACGGCGTTACCGGGCGGTCGTGGTGGCCGTCGAACGGGCCGTTGTACAGGCGTTTGGGCTCGAGGAAGATCACCGGGTCATCGTTTTCAATCGAGGCAATCAGCAGGCCTTTGGCGTCATAAGGGTTGGACGGCATCACCGTGCGCAGGCCGCAGACCTGGGTGAACACCGCTTCGATACTCTGGCTGTGGGTCTGGCCGCCATAGATGCCGCCGCCGCAGGGCATGCGCATGGTCAGCGGCGCAGTGAACTGGCCGGCCGAGCGATAACGCAGGCGCGCAGCTTCGGAGATGATCTGGTCGGTCGCGGGGTAGACGTAGTCGGCGAACTGGATTTCTGCCACCGGGCGCAGGCCGTAGGCACCCATGCCCACCGCCACACCGACAATGCCGCTTTCGGAGATCGGCGCGTCGAATACCCGCGAGCTGCCGTACTTGTTCTGCAAGCCCTCGGTGCAACGGAACACGCCGCCGAAGTAACCGACGTCCTGGCCGAATACCACCACGTTATCGTCACGCTCAAGCATCACATCCATGGCCGAGCGCAAGGCCTGGATCATGGTCATGGTGGTGGTGGTCATGGCGGTTTCCACTTCGATACGGTTGTTGTGATCGTTCATGGTCAGATCCCCAACTCTTGACGCTGGCGCTTCAAGTGCTCCGGCATCTCTTTATAAACGTCTTCGAACATGGTCGCGGCGCTTGGAATCTGGCCGCCGGCGAGGGTGCCGTACTGTTCGGCTTCTTTTTGCGCCTTGACCACTTCGGCTTCAAGTTCGGCACTGACCGCCGCGTGTTCCTCTTCGGACCACTGGCCAATCTTGATCAAGTGCTGCTTGAGGCGCGTAATCGGGTCGCCGAGCGGGAAGTGGCTCCAGTCATCGGCGGGGCGGTATTTGGACGGATCATCCGAGGTCGAGTGCGGACCGGCGCGGTAGGTGACCCATTCGATCAGCGTTGGCCCAAGGTTGCGGCGTGCACGCTCGGCCGCCCAGGCGGAGGCGGCGTACACGGCGATGAAGTCGTTGCCGTCCACGCGCAGGGAGGCGATACCGCAACCCACACCGCGTCCGGCGAAGGTGGTGGCTTCACCGCCAGCAATGGCCTGGAAGGTGGAAATGGCCCACTGGTTGTTGACCACGTTGAGAATCACCGGCGCACGGTAGACGTGGGCGAAGGTGAGGGCGGTGTGGAAGTCGGATTCGGCGGTGGCGCCGTCGCCGATCCAGGCCGAGGCGATCTTGGTGTCGCCCTTGATCGCCGAGGCCATGCCCCAGCCCACACCTTGTACGAATTGGGTGGCGAGGTTGCCGGAAATAGTGAAGAAGCCAGCGTCCTTGACCGAGTACATGATGGGCAACTGGCGGCCCTTGAGCGGGTCGCGCTCGTTGGACAGCAGTTGGCAGATCAAGTCCACCAGCGGCACTTCGCGCGCCATCAGAATGCTTTGCTGGCGATAGGTTGGGAAACACATATCGTCGATGTTCAAGGCCAGGGCCTGGGCGCTGCCGATGGCTTCTTCGCCGAGGCTTTGCATGTAGAACGACATTTTTTTCTGCCGCTGGGCGACCACCATGCGGTTGTCGAAGATCCGCGTCTTGAGCATGGCGCGCATGCCTTTGCGCAGGATCTCGACAGGAACGCCTTCGGCCCATGGACCGAGTGCCTGGCCCTGGTCGTCGAGCACGCGGATCAGGCCTTTGGCCAGGTCGGCAGTGTCGGCGGGTTCTACGTCGATGGCGGGTTTGCGGACCAAACCTGCGTCAGTCAGACGCAAGTAGGTAAAGTCGGTCTTGCAGCCTGGGCGGCCCGAGGGTTCGGGAACGTGCAGGCGCAGTGGTTCGTACTGCTGGGTCATGGCTTTCTACGCTCTATCTTGTGAATTTCTTGTAGTGGGCGCGCTAGCTGACAGTCCGTCTCCGGGTAGGAGAAATCTTGTCCTACAACAATCATAGGCGTGGCGTAGAAGAATATTTATCTGTGTTTCGTTGCGCTCGCGATCATTTGCGGATAAAAAAACTGCATAAACATAATAAACAGGTGATTTTGTCTCATGCGCAAACTGGACCGTACCGATATCGGCATTCTCAACGCCCTGCAGGAGAACGCGCGCATCACTAACGCCGACCTGGCCCGCTCGGTCAACCTGTCACCCACACCGTGTTTCAACCGGGTCAAGGCAATGGAAGAGTTGGGCCTGATTCGCGATCAGGTCACGCTGCTCGATGCCGATTTGCTCGGGCTGCACGTCAACGTGTTTATTCATGTGAGCCTGGAAAAGCAGAACGAGCTGGCGCTGCAGCAGTTTGAAGGTGCGATCTCGGACCGCCCGGAAGTGATGGAGTGTTACCTGATGGCCGGTGATCCGGACTACCTGATCCGCGTGCTGGTGCCGACGATCCAGTCGCTGGAGCGCTTCATGATGGACTTTTTGACCAAAGTGCCCGGCGTCGCGAATATCCGCTCCAGCTTTGCGCTCAAGCAAGTGCGCTACAAGACGGCGCTGCCTTTACCCGCCAATGGCATCAACCTCGGCACATGACCTCAGCCGCGCCGCTGTAAAAAAGTGGGCGCGGGCTTGCTCGCGAAAGCGGTGTGCCAGGCACACGATGAGTTGACTGACCCGCCGCTTTCGCGAGCAAGCCCGCTCCCACGTTTAGATCCTCTTTCAGAGTTGATTAAGCGGAATCTTCAGGTAAGTCATACCATTCGCCTCAGCAGGCGGCATATGCCCCGCCCTCACATTCACCTGAATCGCCGGCAACAACAGCGTCGGCATCCCCAGCCCGGCATCACGTTTCGTGCGCATCGCAACAAACGTCGCCTCATCCACCCCGTCATGCACATGAATATTGCCCGCGCGCTGTTCCGCGACTGTGGTCAGGCACTTGGCCTCGCGGCCTTCAGGCGGGTAGTCATGACACACGTACAGTTCTGTTTCCAAAGGAAAGGCCAGCAACTTACGCATCGACGCATACAACTGCCGCGCATCGCCACCCGGGAAATCGCAGCGCGCCGTGCCCACGTCCGGCATGAACAGTGTGTCACCCACCAGAATCAAGCGGTCGTCGATCAAGTAGGCCATGTCCGCCGGGGTATGCCCGGGCACATGCAGCGCCTGCGCTTTCAGGTTGCCGATATGAAAGACCTCATCGGGCGCAAACAAATGGTCGAACTGCGAGCCATCGACGCGAAATTCCGGCTCTAGGTTGAACAGGTTCTTGAACACGTCCTGGACCTTGCTGATCGATTGACCAATGGCGATCTTGCCGCCCAGCGTACGGCGCAGGTACGGCGCGGCAGACAAGTGATCGGCATGCGCATGGGTTTCCAGCAGCCATTGCACCTGCAGGCCGTGCTCACGCACAAACGCGATGACTTTGTCGGCCTGGGCCGTGTCGGTGCGCCCGGAGGCCGGGTCGTAGTTGAGCACCGAGTCGACGATGGCACATGGGCCGCCGTCCATTTCATGGATGACGTAGGTGAAGGTCGACGATGCCTCGTCCAGAAAAGCGTGAATCAACGCTGGCATGGCGGCTGTCCCTGTTGAGGAAGAAAAACGATGAAGAAAAAAGTCGTTACAATCAGTTTACGTTTACACATAATGTTTTTAGCTTAAGTGACGTAAAGGACCCGAAGCAAATGGAATCTACTCTGAGTGAGGGCGAAGTCGCCCAGTTGCGCGCATCGGCGTCCAAGGCCTGCTCCTTGCTCAAGGCGTTGGCCAACGAGGACCGTTTGTTGATCCTGTGCCAATTGACCCAGGGCGAGCGCAACGTGGGTGAACTGGAAGCGCTGACCGGCGTGCGCCAGCCCACGCTGTCTCAACAGTTGGGCATCCTGCGTGACGAAGGGTTGGTCGCCACCCGTCGGGAAGGCAAATACATTTTCTACGGGCTGGCCAGCCATGAAGTGATTCAAGTGATGAAAACCCTGTCCGGGCTGTACTGCGGCGCGGTCATGAAAAGCTGGGCGTGACGCCATCCGGCAGCGACCCTTGTGTGCATGTAAAAGAAAGGCGATTGACCATGAATGACCAACACTGTGGCCCTACCATCAGTGGCGATATCGTAGTCATCGGCGGCGGTTCGGCGGGCATCGGCCTGCTGGCCAGCCTGCTCAAACGTGACCCGCACCTGAACATCACCCTGATCGAACCGAGCGACTATCACTGCTACCAGCCGGCCTGGACCCTGGTCGGCGGCGGCGCCTACGACGTCAAAAAGACCCGGCGGCCACTCGCCGATGTGCTGCCCAATGGCGTCACCTGGGTGCAGGCCGCCGTCACCGAAGTGCTGCCCGAGGCGCAGACCCTGGTGCTCGACAGCGGCCAGCGCGTTACCTGGAACAACCTGATCGTGTGCCCCGGCCTGCGCCTGGCCTGGGAAAAGGTCGAAGGCCTGCAAGACACCTTGGGCCAAAACGGCGTGACCTCCAATTACAGCTACGAGCATGCCGCCTACACCTGGCAACTGGTTCAGCAGCTCAAGGGCGGCAAGGCGATTTTTACCCAGCCGGCCATGCCGATCAAATGCGCGGGGGCGCCGCAAAAGGCGATGTACCTGTCCTGCGATCACTGGCGCAAACAAGGCCATCTGAAAAACATCGACGTCGAATTCGATCTCGCGGGCGCCGCGCTGTTTGGCGTCGCGACCTTTGTGCCGCCATTGATGAAGTACGTCGAAAAATACCAGGCACGCCTGGCGTTCAATTCCAACCTGGTCAAGGTCGATGGCCAGGCGCGCAAGGCCTGGTTCGAGGTGAAAGACGCTGCGGGCACGGTCACGGTTCAAGAGAAATCCTTCGACCTGCTGCACGTGGTCCCGCCGCAAGTCTCTCCGGACTTTATCCGCCAAAGCCCGCTGGCCGACGCCGCCGGCTGGTGTGAAGTGAACCCCCACAGCCTGCAACACCTGCGTTACCCACACATCTTTGGCCTGGGCGATGTGTGCGGCACCACCAATGCCAAGACCGCTGCCGCTGTGCGCAAGCAGATCGTGGTGGTCGCTGAAAACCTGCTGGCCCTGCGTCAACAGGCGCCGCTGCCGCTCAAGTACGACGGCTATGGTTCCTGCCCACTGACGGTGGAGAAGGGCAAGGTGGTACTGGCCGAGTTCGGCTACGGCGGCAAACTGCTGCCGACCTTCCCACTGGACCCGACCCGGGCGCGCCGCTCGATGTGGTTTCTCAAGGCCACGCTGCTGCCGTGGTTCTACTGGAACGGCATGCTCAAGGGCCGCGAGTGGCTGACCCGTCTGAGCAAGGTGGATTAAATGCTGCTGGCAAGCGTGTTGGGCGTGTTGATGGGTCTGGTCATGGGCCTCACGGGCGCGGGCGGCGGCATCCTTGGGGTGCCGGCGCTGGTGCTGGGGTTGGGCTTGACGATGACCCAGGCGGCGCCGGTGTCATTGCTCGCGGTGGGCGCGGCGGCGGCGGTCGGCGCAATCGACGGCTTGCGCCATGGTCTGGTGCGTTACCGCGCGGCCTTATTGATCGCCTTGCTCGGCGCACTGTTTTCGCCCCTGGGTGTATTTTTCGCCCATCAACTGCCGGAGCCCGTGCTGATGGGGCTGTTCAGCGCATTGATGGTGCTGGTGGCCTGGCGCATGTTGCAGCGCGAAAAGGTCGACGCCGGGCCCAGCGATCATGGCGCCGCGTCGTGGGGCCAGAAGAACTGCATGCTTGATCAGCAGACCGGGCGCCTGGCCTGGACGGCCAAGTGCAGCGCCACGTTGGCCGCCCTCGGCGCGGTGACCGGTGCGGTGTCGGGTTTGCTCGGCGTGGGTGGCGGCTTTCTGATCGTGCCGGCGTTCAAGCAGCTGACGGATGTGCAGATGCGCGGCATCGTCGCCACCTCGTTGATGGTGATCAGCCTGATCTCGCTGATTGGCGTCGCGGGTGCGTTTCATGCCGGGGTGAGCATCGAGCCTGTGGGCTGGGTGTTTATCGGCGCGAGCATCGTCGGCATGCTGATTGGGCGGCGCCTGTGTTCGGTGATCAAGGCGCGCACCCTGCAAGTCGGCTTTGCCAGCCTGTGCGTGGTGGTGGCTATTGGCATGGTGCTCAAGGCCACACTCTGACCGACCTGAAATACATTCCAACGGTGGGAGCGGCTTGCTCGCGAAAGCGGTGTGCCAGACACCGAATGAGTCGACTGACCCACCGTCTTCGCGAGCAAGCCCGCTCCACCGTTTTGAACGTGCCCGTTCAAGAGTTCAATTGCTGCCCTGACATGGCAAGATGAACGTCTCTCAGGTTTACTACTCCCTGAGTAATGGATTCACCGACCTTGCACGTCGGCTTATCAAGGCCATCGAATGGACAAATACACCCCCCACACCTGGCAGCCCCACGAGCGACCGAGCCTGCCCGGCTCGCCGTCGACGCCGCTGCACCCCACGCACAAGCGCTGGTTGTTTGCGATGGTCGGTGTGCTGGTGGCAATCACCGGTGGGCTGGGCAACGCGCTGGTGATCGCCAACCTGCAATATTTGCAAGGCGCCTTGGGCGCGACCACCGCCGAAATGGCCTGGCTGCCCGCCGCCTATGTGATGACCAATGTGTGCATGAACCTGCTGCTGGTGAAGTTTCGCCAGCAGTTTGGCCTGCGCGCGTTCACCGAGGTGTTTCTGGTGCTGTATGCGCTGGTCACCTTCGGCCACTTGTTCGTCAACGACCTCAGCTCCGCCATCGCGGTGCGGGCGGCCCACGGTATGGTGGGCGCGGCGCTGAGTTCGCTGGGTTTGTACTACATGATCCAGGCGTTCCCGGCCAAGTGGCGCATGAAAGCCCTGGTGCTCGGCCTGGGCACGGCGCAGCTGGCACTGCCACTGGCGCGGTTGTTCTCTGAAGACCTGCTGCAAATTGCCGAGTGGCGCGGGTTGTACCTGTTCGAACTGGGCATGGCGCTGATCTGCCTGGGTTGCGTCTTCCTGCTCAAACTGCCGCCCGGCGATCGCTTCAAGACCTTTGAAAAACTCGATTTCCTCACCTTCGGCATCCTCGCCACCGGCGTGGCGCTGCTCTGCGCGGTGTTGTCGCTGGGGCGTATCGATTGGTGGCTGGAAGCCCCGTGGATCGGCGTGGCGTCGGCCTGTTCCCTGGTGTTGATCATGGCCGGCCTGGCCATCGAGCATAACCGCGCCAACCCATTGCTGATGACCCGTTGGCTGGGCAGTGGGGTGATGATTCGCCTGGCCCTGGCGGTGGTGTTGATTCGCATGGTGTTGTCGGAGCAATCCACTGGCGCCGTGGGCTTCATGCAAATGTTGAACATGAGCTACCAGCAGATGCACACCCTCTACGTGGTGATGCTGGCCGGGGCAATTGCCGGGCTGGTGGTCAGTGCGCTGACGATCAACCCGGCGCACCTGTTGATGCCCTTGATCATCTCTCTGGCGCTGATGGCCACCGGCTCGGTGATGGACAGCTTCTCAAGTAACCTGACCCGTCCACAGAACCTGTATATCAGCCAGTTCCTGCTAGGCTTTGGCGGCACCTTTTTTCTGGGGCCGACCATGGTGCTGGGCACGCGCAACGTGCTCACCAACCCGCGCAACCTGGTGAGCTTTTCGGTGATGTTCGGCATCTGCCAGAACCTCGGCGGCCTGATAGGCGCGGCGTTGCTGGGCACTTTCCAGATCGTGCGCGAGAAGTATCACTCCAGCATGATCGTCGAGCACCTGACCTTACTGGACCCGCGTGTGGCCGCGCGGGTGCAAAGTGGCGGTTCGGCGTATGGCGGTATCATCGCCGACCCGCAATTGCGCAACCTGATGGGCATTCGCAGCCTGGCCACGGCGGCTACGCGTGAGGCGAATGTGATGGCCTACAACGATGTGTTCATGTTGATTGCGATCATCGCGATCCTCACCATGCTCTGGATCTTCATCCGCAGTCTGTGGCTGATGAGCACCACCAAAGCAGCAGCCCCTCCCGTTCAACCCAGCGGCGTTACTTCATGACCGAAACAACCACGACCACCACCAACGCCATCGCCTCCACCCCGGAAGGCACCGCTCCACCGGGAGCAACCGCGACTGAGCCACGCTCACTGCGGGTGCGCGTCATCTCATCGCTGGGCTTTGCCGCAATTGCCATCGTCGGCGTGCTGATCGTGCTGTATGCCTGGCAATTGCCGCCCTTCAGCAGCGCCGTGGAGAGCACTGAAAACGCACTGGTACGCGGCCAGGTGACGATTATCGGCCCGCAACTGAGCGGCTATGTGTATGAAGTGCCGGTGCAGGACTTCCAGTTCGTCAAGGCCGGCGACCTGCTGGTGCGCCTGGATGATCGCATCTACAAGCAGCGCCTCGACCAGGCGTTGGCGCAACTGGCGGTGCAGAAAGCCTCGTTGGCCAACGTGGTGCAGCAACGCAACAGTGCCGAAGCCACCATCAAGCTGCGCCAGGCCGCGCTGGTCGACAGCCAGGCCCAGGCGCGAAAAAGCACCGCTGACTTGCGCCGTAACGAAGAGCTGATCAGCGATGGCTCGGTGTCCAAGCGTGAACTGGACGTGACGCGCGCCGCCAATGCGCAGACCATCGCCGCCGTGGCCCAGGCCCAGGCCAGCCTGGAAATCGCCCGGCAGGACCTGCAAACCGTGATCGTCAACCGCGGTTCACTGGAGGCCGCCGTGGCCAGTGCCGACGCGGCAGTGGAGCTGGCGCGTATTGACCTGTCCAACACCCGCATCCTCGCGCCGCGTGACGGCCAGCTCGGGCAGATCGGCGTGCGCCTGGGCGCCTTCGTCAACTCCGGTGCGCAGTTGATGGCATTGGTGCCGCCCCAGCTGTGGGTGATCGCCAACATGAAAGAAACCCAAATGGACAATGTGCAGGTGGGCCAGCCGGTAACCTTCACGGTGGACGCGCTGAACCACCGCAAGTTTCACGGCACGGTGCAGCACATTTCCCCGGCGACCGGTTCGGAATTCAGCCTGTTGCAGGCGGACAACGCCACCGGCAACTTTGTGAAGATCGCCCAGCGAGTGCCGGTGCGGATCACCGTTGACCCGGATCAGGCCGAGAGCGAGCGCCTGCGGCCGGGGTTATCGGTGGTGGTGAGTATCGACACGGCGGGGCGCCTGAAAGACACCCCGCCCTGACACAGCACAGGTCACCCTGCGGACGCGGGCGTGCTCGCAAAAGCGCAGTGCCGCAAAGCGCGTGGTTACCGACCCACGGCTTTCGCGGGCAAGCCCGCGTCCCCATGGGCACTGTATTTGAGGGTGAAATCGAGTTGGGTCGACTGGCCTTGCTCCAATAATCTCAGCCCCGGCCTGCCGGGCAGGTGATGGGCATTCACCGGATGGCTCACCGGCTCGATGCAAAAGAATGCCAACCCCGGCGGGCAATACAGCAGGAAGTAATCCGCCCCGGTCGCCCGGCATTCCAGGGTGTAGCCCAAGTGCGGCTGCTCGATCCGGCAATGCCCGTCCCACTGGCAGAACCCATTGTCCACCAGGCCTTCGGGCAAGGCGTTCAATGTGCTGAAATCCCAAGCCTGCGGCACTGGCGCCAATCCTGTGGGCAGCTTTGAGGCATCGCTCATCCATACCTGCCCAGCCTTGGCCTGCAACCGCGTGCCCGACGTACGCGGCAAGTACGGGTGCAAGCCTAAGCCATGCCACGCCGCCTGTTCGGCCAGATGCGTTACGCGCAACGCGATGCTCAGCTCACCGTCGCGCAAGGCAATGCGCTGTTCGGCGTGATAGGCGAACGGCGTGTCGCACCGCAGCCCCAGCACCACTTCATCCGCCGCCTGGCTGACCACGTGCCACGCCTGTTGCCAGGCCGAACCGTGAATCGGCAACGGATCGGTCAGGCTGTTGGCGGTGAGCGCCAGCCAGCCGTCGGGGTTATCGAAACCGCCTTGGGCGATCCGGTTGGACCAGGGCACCAACGGGTAGCACCCCAACTTGCCCGGTAAACCGGTATTTACCGCGTGCTCGTCACTGTGTCGCAACAACGGCTGCCCTGTGGCGCGCTCCGACCAATTGACGATGCTGCCACCCAGGGCCGGGGCCAGGGTGAGGTGGGTGAGTGGGTCGATGAGCTCGATCAAGTCTGAAGGCATGGGTGTCCCGCCGCATGAATAAACCAACACAGAGGTGATTTGTGGACGCTGGCAAGCCTGCGTCCACCGTTGAACCTCGGCCTCGGATAAAGGGTTACAGCACCAGGCCCGGCAGCCACAGCGACAGCGCCGGGATGTAGGTGACGGCCATCAGCACCAGAAACAGCACGCCATAAAACGGCAGCAGGGCTTTGACGGTTTTCTCGATACTGACCTTGCCCACCGCCGCGCCGACAAACAGCACTGCGCCCACTGGCGGGGTGATCAGGCCGATGCCCAGGTTCACCAGCATGATCATGCCGAAGTGCACGGGGTCGACGCCGATGCCGAGAATCACCGGCAGCAGGATGGGCGTGAGGATAAGGATCAGCGGCGCCATGTCCATCACGGTGCCGAGCAACAGCAGCATCATGTTGATGCACATCAGGATCACGTAGCGGTTGTCCGACAGGGTCAGGAACATCGTGGTGATCTTCGCCGGGATCTGCATCAGGGTCATGATGTAGCCGAAGCTGGCGGCGAAGGCGATCAGGATCATCACGATGGATATGGTGCGCACCGTGCGGTGCATCAGCTTGGGCAACTCGCGCCATTTGTAGTCGCGGTAGATGAACATGGTCACGAAAAACGCCCACAGCACGGCAATCGCGGCGGACTCGGTGGCGGTGAAAATACCCGAGAGGATGCCGCCAAGAATGATCACCATCGCCATCAGGCCCCACAGCGCGTCGACGCAGATTTTCAGCGCCTGCTTCAGCGGGATGACTTCACCTTTGGGGTAGTCGCGTTTCTTCGCGAAGATCAGGCACAGCACCATCAGGCACGCGCTCATCAGCAGGCCCGGGACCACGCCGGCCATGAACAGCGAGGCGATCGACACCGTGCCGCCGGCCGCCAGGGAATAGAGCACCGAGTTGTGGCTGGGCGGGGTCAAAAGCGCCTGTACCGAGCCGCTGATGGTCACCGCCGTGGCGAACTCCCTGGGGTAGCCGCGGCGCTCCATTTCCGGAATCAGCACCGAGCCGACCGAGGCGGTGTCTGCCACTGATGAGCCGGAAATGGCGCCGAAAAACGTCGAGGCCATGATGTTGACCAACGACAGGCCGCCGCGCACAAAGCCCACCAGCACGCCGGCAAACGCCACCAGCCGGCGCGACATGCCGCCTTCGGCCATGATCGCCCCGGCGAGCACGAAGAACGGAATCGCCATCAGCGAAAACTTGTTCACCCCGCCTGCCACCTGAATCATCAAGGCCTGGAACGGAATGTCGATCCACCACGCGCCGATCAGCGCCGACAGCCCCAGGGCGTAAGCGACCGGCATGCCGATCAGGATCAACGCGATAAAGCTGCCCAACAGAATCAATGCGTCCATGTCAGGCAGCCCCTTCGCTTTCTTCAACCAGGTCAAAGCGCACCACGCGCCGGTGGCTCTGGTCGCCGAGCAGGAGTTTTTCCAGCACGAACACCAGGGTCAGCAAGCCGCCAATCGGGATCGGCATATAGGTGATGCCCACGCGCAGGGTGGGGATGGCGCTCATGAACTGGTTCCAGGTGGACAGGCACAGCTTGCTGCCCCAAATCGTCATGAACAGGCAGATGGTCGCCATCAACAGTTGCGAGACGATGCCGACGAGTTGGCGTTGGCGCGGTGGCAGGCGGTCGGTGATCATGGCCACCGACATATGCGCCCCGGCGCGGTAGCTGGCGGCGGCGCCGATAAAGGTAAACACCAGCATCAGCAGGATGGCGCTGGGCTCTGGCCAGCTTGCGCCTGTGCCGAGGATGTAGCGGGCGAAAATGCCCCAGGGGATGATCAGCGCGACGCCTAATACCGAGAGTCCGGCGACCCAGATGCAGGTCATGTAGAGGCGGTCGTTGAAGCGCAGCAGTTGATTCTTCATGGCGTTCACCGTAACCGGGCACGTCAAAGCGGACCGCGCCGGGCCTGACTAAGAGGAGGAGGGGGCTTACTCGACGGCGTCGATGCGCTCGATGATGTCGGCGTAAGCTGCGCCGTACTTCGCGCGAACAGGCGCGGTGGCCTCATAGAAGGGCTTTTTGTCGACAGTGATGAACTCGACGCCGGCGGCCTTGAGCTTGGTTTCGCTGCTGGCGGACTTGGCGTCCCACAGCACGCGCTCATCGGCCTGAGCAACCTTGGCGGCGTTTTTGACCATGTCCTGTTGCACGGGGGTGAGTTTGTTCCAGGTGATTTTCGACATCACGATGGGTTCGGGCAGGATCAGGTGTTCGGTGAGGGTGTAGAACTTGGCGTTCTGGAAGTGGTTGTGCTCCAGCAGGGTCGGCGGGTTGTTTTCCGCGCCGTCAATCACGCCGGTCTGCAACGCGCTGAAGATCTCGCCGGTGTCCATGGCAATGCCGTTGGCGCCCATTTCATTGAAAGCGTCGATAAACAGCGGGTTGCCTTGCACGCGAATCTTCATGCCCTTGAGGTCTTCGATCGTACGCACCGGTTTCTTGGTGTAGATATTGCGCGTGCCGCCGTCCATCCAGGCCAAGGCTACCAGGCCGAATTCGGAGTCGGTGATCTTGGCGAGGATCTCGTCGCCGATCGGGCCATCGATGACCTTGCGCATGTGCGCCTGGTCGCGGAACACGAACGGCAGGTTGAACACGTTCACGTCCGGCACCACCGGGCCGACGATGCCGAGGCTGACCCGGGTCATCTGGATCGCGCCAACCTGGGCCTGTTCGACGACTTCTTTTTCAGAGCCCAGGACACCGCCTGGGAAGTACTTGAAGGTCAGTTCGCCGTTGCTTTGCTGGGTCAGGGCTTTGCCCATGTTCTGTTCAGCGACGACGGTGGGGTAGCCGGCGGGATGGATGTCGGCGAACTTGATTTCCAGCGCGTGGGCGGCGCTGCTGAGGGCAACGAGTGTGGCGGCGAGCAAGGTGCGTTTGAAGTCCATGGAATGTCACTCCTGTGTTGTTATTTTTGTATTCAAGGCACAGCCATGCAGCTAGAGGGTGAAGCGGGGTTCGGGCAGTCCTTGTACGCCAGGGTTGAGGGCGAAGACGCCGCCGGACAGCGACTGTTCACTGTGGTCATCACGGATCGAGGTGACGAACAAGGTGTCCAGGCGGCTGCCGCCAAAGGCGCACATGGTGGGTTTTTTCACCGGCACGGTGAGGGAACGGTCCAGGCGACCGTCGGGGGTAAAGCGATGAATCAGCCCCGCGTCGTTGGCGCAGATCCAGTAGCAGCCGTCGGCGTCGACGGCCGCGCCGTCGGGGCGACCGAGAAACTGATGCATGTCGACAAACACGCGACGATTGGAGGGCGTGCCGGTCTGGGTGTCGTAATCGAAGGCCCAGATCTGCTGCACCAGCGGGTGTGAGTCCGAGGCATACATCGTGCGGCCGTCCGGGCTGAATGCCAGGCCGTTGAGGGTGATAAACCCGTCCAGTTGGGCATGCGGCGCGCTACCGCAGGCGTAGCGGTAGAGCGTGCCCTGGGCCGCATTCAAGCCCATGTTCAACACCATGCTGCCGGCCCAGAAGCGACCCTGGCGGTCACAGCGGCCGTCGTTGAGGCGCATGTCGGGGCGCGGGTGCTCGACGCTCGCCAGCGCGGTGGTGTCCAGGCTGCCGTCATCGTGTGGTGTAAGTTGGAAAAACCCGGTTTCCATCCCGGCGACCCAGTTGCCTGCCGTGGTGCGCGCAATGCAGGCGAGCATCTGCGGGGCTTTCCAGGCGGCACTGTGGCCGCTGGCAGCGCTCCAGCGCTGCAGGCCGCCGTTGGGGATGTCCACCCAGTACAGCGCGTTTTCCTCAGGCACCCACACCGGGCATTCGCCCACGGCATTGCGGGCGTCAACAATCAGTTCAGCAGTCATGGCAACTCATTCCCTTGGGTGTGCAGTCAGTCACCGAACGGCCCCGCCGCGCAGAAGGCGCCGCCCTGATAGACCTTGGCCGGGTCATCGGCGGCCACCGGTGGCTGGGTTTCGACCTGGGCGCGGAACACTTCGGAGCTGTCCTTGGGGGTGAAACCCAAGTGCGCGGCGTAGCGGTTGTCCCACCAGGTATCGAGGTTGTCCGACATGCCGTAGACCACCGTGTGACCGACGTTCGGCGTGTACAGCGCGCGCTCGAGCAACTGAGTGAGGTCATCGAAGCTCAGCCAGGTGTGCATCATGCGGCGGTTCTGCGGTTCGGGGAACGAGGAGCCAATGCGGATGCTCACGGTCTCGATGCCGTAGCGGTCGAAGTAGAAACTTGCCATGTCTTCGCCATAGGACTTGGACAAACCGTAGTAGCTGTCCGGGCGGCGAGGCGAGCGGGCGTCGAGGGTTTCGCCTTGCTTGTAGAAGCCGATCACGTGGTTGGAGCTGGCGAAGATCACACGCTTCACGCCGTGGCGGCGAGCGGCTTCATAGATGTGGAACACGCCGCTGATATTGGCGCCGAGGACCTCTTCGAACGAGCGCTCCACTGACACGCCGCCGAAGTGCAGGATGGCGTCGACGCCTTCCACCAAGTGGTGCACGGCTTGTTTATCGGCCAGGTCGCAAGGTTGCACTTCCTCGGATGCATCGGCCGCTGGCGCCATGTTGGCGATGTCCGACAGGCGCAGGACTTGGGCGTAAGGGCGCAGGCGTTCGCGCAAGACTTTGCCCAGGCCGCCGGCGGCACCGGTGAGCAGCAGGCGGTTGAATGGAACAGGCGTGATGGTAGAGGTGGTCATGAGGGTTCCATTGTTGTTGTAGGTTGTCGTATGACTTGCTGGAAGTATCGTTAGGGATTCCCCAGGTTGTCAACGCTGCCAGACGACAGGTTTGAAAAAAGTGAGAGCTGGCTTGCCTGCGATAGCCGTCTGTCAGTGGATAGGCGTTTTGCTGAAACACCGCTATCGCAGGCAAGCCAGCGGCCACATTCATCGCATCACAGCAGCGAAATCGGATAGCTGATAAAAATCCGATTCTCATCAAATTCATTGTTGCTGAAGTCCCGACGCAGGGTCGAATTCCTCCACCGCACGTTCAAGTCCCTCAGCGCGCCGCTTTGCACGGTGTAGGCCAGTTCCGATTCGCGTCCCCATTCCTTGCCGTCGGTGATCGCCCCGGTGTGCACGTTACTGCCGCTGATATAGCGGTTCATCATGGTCAGCCCCGGAATGCCAAGCACCACAAAGTTGAAGTCATGGCGCACCTGCCAGGATTTTTCCTTGGCGTTATCGTAGCTGGCGTTGTAACTGTCGTTGGCGAGTGTGCCGCCGCTGGTGCCGTTGACCCGCATCCACAGGCTGTCACCGGTGAGTTTTTGCAGGCCGACATAAAACGTGTTGCCGTTGTAGCGTGCCGAGAGCAGGGCGGACACGGTCTTGTTATCGAGGTCTCCGGCCAGGGCGCTGCCGTCTTCCTTGCCGTTGAAATAACCGAGGTTGGCGCCCAGGGTCCAGTTGCCTACCGGCTGGCTGTGGGTCAGGTTGAAATACTGCTGCTGGTAGATATCCGTCAGCTCGGCATACCAGACGCCGACCTGTGTGCGCTTGTCGTTGAAGCTGTACTCGCCGCCGCCAAAGTTGAAACGGTCGGAGGTGAACGCGGCTTTGCCGTTCATGAACATGGCTTCCATGCTCGCGTCATTACGGGGGCTGTTGCCGCGAAACTGCCCGCCGTAGAGCGTCAAGCCGGCAATTTCATTGGACGTGACCTGACCACCGCGAAAGGTCTGGGGCAGCGAGCGGCCGTCGTCCGAACGCAGGATCGGCAGCACCGGCATCCATTCGCCGACTTTCAGTTCGGTCTTCGACAGTTTGGTTTTCAGGGCCACGCCCAGACGGCCGAAATTGTCGGCGGGCCGGCCGTCGCTGTGGATCGGCAGCAGCTGCGTGCCGCCGGTGCCTTTGCCGCCATCGAGCTTTTGCGAATACAGGCCCAGCACATCAATCCCAAAACCCACAGTGCCCTGGGTGAAGCCGGATTTGGCATCGAGGATGAAGTTTTGCGTCCACTCCTCGGCCTTGGCCTGCGGGTAGGTCGGGTTGGTGAAGTTACGGTTGAAGTAGGCGTTGCGCAGGTTGAGCGTGGCTTTGGCGTCTTCAAAGAAACCGTCGGCCTGGGCGCTGAGGGGCAGGGTGAACGCCAGGCTGCCGAGACCGATAAGGCCGATACGCGAGGAGGAATTGCGGGCGAATTGATTCACAGAGAAGCTCCCTTTTTCTTTTGTTGTTTTTATTATTTGTTATACGTTGTCGTACAACATTTGACGGGATATTTACGGGGTTTTCGTAGGGTGTCAAGCGGAAGTTGTACGATGACGTGGTGTGTTTCGATCAAAAGCAGGCACAGTTAATGTAGTTGCTGGCTTGCCTGCGATGTAGACACCTCGGTGCATCAGGTGCACCGAGTGGATGCCATCTCAGGCAAGCCCGCTCCCACATCGATTGCATGTCAAAAGAGATGTTCAGTTGGCCATGACCATCGGCGGAAGGGTGCCCAGGAGCGAAACGGCGGCAACTGCACACACCCCCAATCCCCACTCCAGCATCACACTGGCCTTCAAACTGGCCCGGCGCTCTTCGCAGCGCTCAATACGCAACCGGTTCAGCAACGCCAACGCCAGCATGCCCAGCACCAGCAGCACTTTGATCAACAGAATCAGCGCGAACCCGTTGAACAGCGGTGTGGGCCACAGTTGCCCGGTCAGTACGCGCACGTTGATCAAGCCCGTCACCAGCAACCCGCCGACCAGGCCATAACCCACGCCGCTGAAGCGCTTGAGGATCGGCTGCAGCGCATAACCCTGCGGCTGCCTGAAGATCAGCACCAGCACGAGCAGCCCGCCGAGCCACGCGCCGACGCACACCAGGTGCACCACTTGGTTGAGGATCAGAAATTGCCCGCTCAAGCCATTGAGCATGGCGCCATGGCCCACAGGTGCCAGCGTTGCCAACAGCAGCGCAGTCAGTGGCAGGCGCAGGGCGGACCAGGGTTTGATCAGCGCGATCACCAGCAACAGGTTCAGCAGCAGATGCCAGACCCACACCTGGCCGAAAAAGGTCTTGCCCAGCACCAACTGCACGGTGGCCGGTTGCAAGGCCGCGTCCCAGCTGCCGGCCATGCTGGCGGTGATCAGCAGCAGCCAGGCCACGCCAGAGCCCAGCCCCAGCCAGGCCAGCGCGCGGGTGAGGCGCAGCAGTTGCCGGTCCAGCGCCGGCTGCGGTTCAGCGCCCAATAGCCAGGGCCTGAACACACAGGCCCCGAACATCAACAGCACGACGATGAAATGCAGGAAGCGGCACAGCACCAGCAGGGTCGCCATGGGTTATTGGCCGACCTTGAAGCTGTAACTGCCTTCACTCTTGTGGGTGTCCACGGACACGGCGTGCCATTCCACTTTGTAGGTGCCGGCCGCCAGCGGTGCCGCCGGCGTGACCACCAGGACTTTCTTGTCGGCGTCCGGGGTTTCCAGGCCTTTGATCGCGACTTCGGTGCCGTCCTTGCTCAGGGACACTTTGGTGAACGTCGCTTCAACGCCTTCGGTGAAGGTCAGGCGCAGGTCGGCGGGCGCGGCGACGGAGCTGTCAGCCGCCGGTGTCGAACTCTTGAGGTGGGCATGGGCAAAGGCTGCCGAGGCGCCCAGCAAGGAGGCGAGCAGGGCGACGGTGGTCAGGGTTTTCTTGATCAACATTGTTCAATACCTTCAGGTTTAGGGAGTCGGTAAGGCCATGTGCAGCAAGGGAAAGGGTTTGCCTTCGCCATCCAGCGGCGAGCGCGCGACCTGGATAAAACCATAGTGCAGGTAGAAGCCCACGGCCTGCGGGTTTTGTTCGTTCACATCCACCGTCAGCGTGTCGTGGCGTGCGCGGGCGTGGTCGAGCAATTGGCGGCCGATGCCCTGGCCACGGCGATCGGGGTCGATAAACAGCATTTCTACATTGTGGCCGCCGGTGCCGATAAAACCGGCTATGCCGTTCTGGTCTTCATAGACCCAAACATCGAGGGCCGGCATCGGCAGGTAAGCGTCGCGTACCAGTGGCAGCAAACGCTGGATGTCATCCTCGGGGAGGAAGTCATGGGTGGCCCGCACCGAGCGCTCCCACAGTGCTCCCAGCACTGGGTCGTCGGCGGCCACGCGAGGTCGGATAGTCATGGCAATGATCCTTCATGGGGATCGCGATCCTAACCAATCCGTTTTGCAGGGGAAAGGTTCGCGTAAGAAGTTTCATTATGCCCTGTCGCCGCGATCTAGAGCCGATGGTAGTCTTGAGGCCATGTTGTTGTCGGGGAGCCCTTATGGGCAATCACAAGATCGGAATTCGGCGGGTCAACGTCGAAAAAATCCTGCTGGCGGCGGAGAAAATCTTCGCTGAAAAAGGCTACGGCAGCACCGCCATGGCTGACATCGCTGAAGAAGTGCAACTGCCACGCTCCAACCTGCATTACTACTTCACCACCAAAAGCGAACTGTACAGCGCGGTGCTGTTCGACCTGCTGGAGCTGTGGAAGCAGGATGCCCTGAGCTTTGAAACCTTTGATGATCCGCGGGTGGTGCTCAGCAGCTACATCCGCGCCAAGATGCAGCGCTCGCGTACGCGGCCCTATGGCTCGAAAGTCTGGGCCAATGAAATCATCCACGGTGCGCCGACGCTCGGTGAGGCACTGGACGAAAGCCTGTACGACTGGGCCAAGATGAAAGAAGCGAAAATTCGCCAGTGGGTGGAGGACAAACGCATCCTGCCGGTGGAACCGTCGAGCCTGCTGTACATGATCTGGGCATCGACCCAGCACTATGCCGACTTTGATCACCAGGTGAAGATTCTGAATGATCACCAGCCGTTGTCGGACATGCAGTTCGAAAAGGCGATTCAGACCGTGACCGCGGTGATTTTGCGCGGGATTGGGTTGGAGCCTTGAGCCTTGTGTGAGGGCTTATGGCCCTATCGCAGGCAAGCCAGCTCCCACAGTTGACCGCGTTTTGCCTGAAGGAATGCTGTCGGCTGTGGGCGCGGGCTTGCTCGCCAAGGCGGTCCAGTGGGGTTGGAGCTTTGAGCCTTGTGTGAGGGCTGATGGCCCTATCGCAGGCAAGCCAGCTCCCACAGTTGACTGCGTTTTGCCTGAAGGAATGCTGTCGGCTGTGGGCGCAGGCTTGCTCGCCAAGGCGGTCCAGTGGGGTTGGAGCCTTGAGCCTTGTGTGAGGGCTGATGGCCCTATCGCAGGCAAGCCAGCTCCCACAGTTGACTGCGTTTTGCCTGAAGGAATGCTGTCTGCTGTGGGCGCAGGCTTGCTCGCCAAGGCGGTCCAGTGGGGTTGGAGTCTTGAGCCTTGTGTGAGGGCTGATGGCCCTATCGCAGGCAAGCCAGCTCCCACAGTTGACCGTGTTTTGCCTGAAGGATTGCTGTCGGCTGTGGGCGCAGGCCTGCTCGCAAGGCGGTCCAGTTGGGCTGGAGCCTTGAGCCTTGTGTGAGGGCTTATGGCCCTATCGCAGGCAAGCCAGCTCCCACAGTTGATGGGTGAACACATTCAAGTGTGGGAGCTGGCTTGCCTGCGATAGCGGTCTACAGGACTACACCGCCTCCCGATACGGATTACGTGGGTCCTGTGTCCAATTCAAAAACGGCTTGCCCGTCTCCATCGGCACCATCTCGATGCAATCGGCCACCGGGCAGGTGATCTGGCACAAATTGCAGCCCACGCACTCATCATCGATCACCTCGTATTTATGCGTGCCATCCAGTTGCTTCAAGCTCGCGATAGCCTGGTGCGACGTGTCCTCACAGGCAATGTGGCAACGGCCACAGCCAATGCAGGCTTGCTGGTCAATCTTGGCGATCACCTGATAATTGATATCCAGGTACTTCCAATCGGTGGTATTGCCCACCGCCCGCCCGGAAAATTCCTGCAGGCTTTTGTAGCCTTGGCTGTCCATCCACCGCGATAGGCCGTCCTTCATCTCTTCCACAATCCGAAACCCATGCAGCATCGCCGCCGTGCACACCTGCACCGCGCCGCAACCCAGCGCGACGAATTCCGCCGCGTCGCGCCAGTTGCCGATGCCGCCAATCCCGCAGATCGGCAGGCCTTGGGTCTGCGGGTCGCGGGCGATTTCCGCGACCATGTTCAACGCGATCGGCTTCACGGCCGAGCCGCAATACCCGCCATGGGTACTTTGGGTGCCGACCACCGGCAGGGCGACCATGCGCTCAAGGTCGACACTGGTGATGGAGTTGACGGTGTTGATCAGCGACACCGCGTCCGCACCGCCGCGATACGCCGCACGCGCGGCCACGCGGATGTCAGTGATATTGGGCGTGAGCTTGACGATCACCGGCAGCGAGCAATACGTCTTGCACCACCGCGTCACCTGCTCCACGTACTCCGGCACCTGGCCGACCGCTGCGCCCATGCCTCGCTCGGGCATGCCGTGGGGGCAACCGAAGTTCAGCTCGATGCCGTCGCAGCCGGTGGCTTCCACCAGCGGCAGGATGTTTTTCCAGGATTCTTCAACACAGGGCACCATCAGCGACACAATCAGCGCGCGGTCCGGCCAGTCCTTTTTCACCTGTGTGATTTCGCGCAGGTTGATCTCCAGCGAGCGGTCGGTGATCAACTCGATGTTATTGATGCCCAACACTTCACGGTTGGCGCCGAAGTGCGCCGAGTAGCGTGACGACACGTTGACCGCCGCCGGGTCTTCACCGAGGGTTTTCCAGACCACGCCGCCCCAGCCGGCTTCAAAGGCGCGGACCACGTTGTAGGCCTTGTCGGTGGGCGGTGCGGAGGCCAGCCAGAACGGGTTGGGGGCTTTGATACCGGCGAACACAATCGAGAGATCGGCCATTACGCAGCCTCCACATTCAGCATGAGTTGGGCGTGCATGGCTTCAGCCGCCAGCTTGCCGTGTTGTACCGCCTGCACGGTGAGGTCCTGGCCAAGGCTGACGCAATCGCCGCCGGCGTACACCCCGGGAATACTGGTGCGCAGGTGTTCGTCAACAAAGATGCGTTCGCCCACGCGGTGCAGTTGCTGGGCCAGCGGGTCGTGCAATGCCTCGTTGTCGAAGCCCTGACCGATGGCTTTGAAAATCGCATCGGCAGCCAGTTCAAAGGTCTCGCCGGTAGGGTGCAGGCGGCCGTTGTCCATGCGTGTGCGAGCGAAGCGCATGCCGCGCACGTGGCCTTGATCATCGAGCAACACTTCTTCGGGTTGGGCCCAGGTCAGCAGGCGCACCTGATTGGCCTTGGCGATGTCCTGCTCATGGTGGGTGGCGCCCATGTCCGCCAAGCCACGGCGGTACACCAGGTTCACATCGCGGGCGCCGAGGCGGGCCATTTGCACGGCCATGTCGATGGCGGTGTTGCCCGCGCCAAGCACGATGCAGCGGTCGGCCAGCGGCAGTTGGGTAAGGTCATCGGCCTGGCGCAATTCGCGGATGTAGTCGGTGGCGGCCAGCAGGCCGGGGGCGTCCTCGTGTGGCAGGCCGAGCTGTTTGCTGGCGGCGAGGCCGAGGCCAAGAAACACGGAGTCGAATTGCTGGTGCAGCTCGCTCAAGGTCAGGTTGTCACCCAGGCGCTGGCCGTGGCGGATCTCGATGCCGCCAATCTGCAGGAGGAAATCCAGTTCCTTCTGGGCAAAGTCATCCACCAGTTTGTACTTGGCGATTCCGTATTCATTCAGGCCGCCGGCTTTTTCCCGCGCTTCGAAAATCACCACGTCATGGCCGTGCAGGGCGGCGCGATGCGCACAGGCCAACCCCGCAGGCCCGGCGCCGACCACGGCGATGCGCTTGCCGGTGGGCGCGGCGCGCTGGAAGGGGTGTTCGCTGAAGTGCGCATTGTCGATGGCGTAGCGTTGCAACAGGCCGATCAGCACTGGCGCGCATTCTTCGGCGTTGTTACGCACGCAGGCCTGCTGGCACAGAATTTCGGTGGGGCAAACCCGTGCGCAACTGCCGCCGAGGATGTTGGCCGAAAGAATCTTCTGCGCCGCGCCCTGAACGTTTTCAGTGTGGATATTGCGAATGAACGACGGGATATCGATCTCGCTAGGGCACGCATTGACGCACGGCGCGTCGTAGCAATACAGGCAGCGCGACGCTTCAAGTGAAGCCTGGCGCGCATTGAGGGGCGGCGCCAGGTCGGTGAAATGGCTGGCGAGTGTCGGCCCATCTTCATGGGGATGGGGGAGGTGGGTCAGGGTCTGGATCACGGTTTGGCCTCACGGTTATTGAGGTGCTGCCTCTGATGGGCATTGGTTTTTGTGTTGCCTGGGCTGGCCTTGTCGCAGGCAAGCCAGCTCCCACAGTTGGATTGTGTAAACCCGATCGAATGTGGGAGCGAGCTTGCCCGCGATTGGCGGTATCAGCGTTTCACAGCGACAGGCCTGGAATGCTCCGCCCGCTTGCTCAACTGCTCGAACACCGACGGGTATGCCGGGCGTTCTACATAGCGCCCGGCGCCGCGTTCGGCGCGCAGGTCGCCATCGGCCCAGACCAGCTTGCCCTGGCTGACGGTGTGGCTCGGCACGCCGCGTACGGTCTTGCCTTCGAAGATATTGAAATCGACTTTCTGGTGGTGGGTCTTGGCCGAAATCGTCCGCGTACCCTCGGGGTCCCACAGCACCAAGTCAGCATCGGCACCCACGCGAATCGCGCCTTTGCGTGGGTAAAGATTGAAGATCTTTGCAGTATTGGTGGAAGTCAGCGCGACAAATTCCTGCATCGACAGGCGCCCGGTGTTGACGCCTTCGTGCCACAGCAACGCCATGCGGTCTTCGATACCGGCAGTGCCGTTGGGGATTTTGCTGAAATCGTCACGGCCGGCGGCTTTTTGCTCGGCGCAGAAGCAGCAATGGTCGGTGGCGGTGGTGTGCAGGTTGCCCGATTGCAGGCCGTGCCACAGCGCCTCCTGATGCCCGCGCGGGCGGAATGGCGGGCTCATCACGTAGCCGGCAGCGGTTTGCCAGTCAGGGTGTTGGTAAACGCTGTCGTCGAGCAGCAGGTGGCCGGCGAGCACTTCGCCGTACACCGCCTGGCCCTTGCCACGGGCATAGGTGATTTCATCCAGCGCCTCCTTGGTCGATACGTGCACCAGGTACAGCGGCGTGCCGATGGTTTCGGCGATACGAATCGCACGGCTGGCGGCCTCGCCTTCGACCTGGGACGGGCGCGACAGCGGGTGCGCCTCCGGCCCGGTGATGCCCTGGGCCATCAGCTTGCGTTGCAGGTGATACACCAGCTCGCCGTTTTCTGCGTGCACCGTCGGCACTGCGCCGAGTTCAAGGCAGCGCTCGAAGCTGGCGACCAGGGTGTCATCAGCCGCCATGATCGCGTTCTTGTAGGCCATGAAATGCTTGAAGCTGTTAATGCCGTGGTGGCTGACCAGTTCGGCCATTTCCTCGCGCACCTGTTCGCTCCACCAGGTGATCGCCACGTGAAAACCGTAGTCGGAGGCAGACTTTTGCGCCCAGCCGCGCCACTGGTGGAAGGCTTCCATCAAGGATTGCTGCGGGTTGGGAATCACAAAGTCGATGATCGAGGTGGTGCCGCCCGCCAGGCCTGCCGCGGTGCCACTGAAAAAGTCTTCACTGGCCACAGTGCCCATGAAGGGCAATTGCATGTGCGTATGCGGATCGATGCCGCCGGGCATCAAATATTGGCCACTGCCATCGAGTATTTCAGTGCCGGCGGGAATATCCAGATCCGTGCCAATAGCGCGAATTAGACCGCCTGCGCAAAACACATCGGCGCGGTAACTTTCATCATGGGTAATAACGGTGGCGCCACGGATCAACAGCGACATGTCGAGTTCCTCACAGGCTTGACCGGCTTGTGCCAGTTCTAAGTGTTGTAATGCTGCTTGCCGATGAACAATTAAATCCTGTCATCGGTGACAGGAATAGAAACTAGCCGGAGTTTTTCGAATGAGCAAGAAGATTTTTTATAAGCTTATATTTGTTTTAAGTTATTGATTAATAACGATAAAAATATAAATTCACCAAAATGTGGCGACCGTTCACCATTTTGACGCACTTGACAGGTTCTTGATTTGAGCAACATTTCTTATTGCAAATCAGACGCTTGAGATATGCCCCTTGACGGCGACAGGAAATAAAAATAATTGTGTTGCACCAGATTGAGTCCTGACAGTTCGGCAACTTCGCATTATGTAGCCTGAGTGAGGCGGCAAGTTCCGAAGGCGCAATCGGAAAGCTGATTAACATCAGCACGTTATATAAGCGGTGCGGGTTCAAGGTGGCAGGTCGGCACGGTTATTGAGTGCAGTGGCGGCTGGCCGGGCCCGTGATGTCATGTTGTTTACGAGGTACTCCGGCCACCCTGCGCTTAGCGTTGGGTGAGCAACAATAATTCGAAAAAACCGTGGAGCGGCCATGCAACAGAACAGATCGCAAGTCATTGAACGCAACGGCCTGTACGAACTCGACGCCGGCGCCGACGTCCTCGACAGCCCCCGCTACAACCACGACATGGCACCGACCAAGGTGCACGAACGCACCTGGAACAAATGGCACATCACCGCGCTGTGGATCGGCATGTCGATCTGCGTGCCCACCTACACGCTCGGCGGGGTGCTCACCGCCTACTTCGGCTTGTCGGTGGGCGAGGCGCTGATGGCGATTTTGCTGGCCAATATCGTGGTGCTGATCCCGCTGACCCTTAACGCGTTTCCCGGCACCAAGTACGGCATTCCGTTTCCCGTCTTGTTGCGTTCTTCGTTTGGCATCCTCGGCTCCAACGTACCGTGCCTGATTCGCGCGCTGGTCGCGTGCGGCTGGTTTGGCATTCAGACAATGTTCGGCGGGCTGGCAATTCACCTGTTTCTGGGCTCGATTTTCGAGGGTTGGAAATCCCTTGGCGGTACCGGTGAAGTCATCGGTTTCATGATTTTCTGGTGCCTGAACCTGTGGGTGGTGCTGCGCGGCGCCGAGTCGATCAAACGCCTCGAAACCCTGTCTGCGCCGTTGCTGGTGGCGGTGGGGATCGGCCTGCTGGTGTGGGCAATGCCGAACGTGTCAATCAGCGAGCTGATGGCGATTCCACCCAAGCGCCCCGAAGGCGCGAGCCTCACCGGTTACTTCATGGCGGGGCTCACGGCGATGGTGGGTTTCTGGGCGACATTGTCGCTGAATATTCCCGACTTCAGCCGCTACGCCAAAAGTCAGAAGGACCAGATTCTCGGGCAGATTTTCGGCCTGCCGCTGACCATGTTCCTGTTCGCTGCCCTTGGCGTGATCATGACCGCCGCGTCGGTGAAACTGGTGGGCGTCAGCGTCTCCGACCCGGTGACCTTGATCGGGCACATCCAGAGCCCGGTGTGGGTGGCCATCGCCATGCTGCTGATCATCATCGCCACCTTGTCCACCAACACTGCGGCGAACATCGTCTCACCGACCAACGACTTCCAGAACATCGCGCCCAAGCTGATCAACCGCACCACTGCGGTGATCCTCACTGGCCTGGTGGGGCTTGCGTTGATGGGCCATGAACTGCTGAAAAAACTCGGGCTGATCGTCTCGGACGTGAGCCTGGAAACCGTGTATTCGAACTGGTTGCTGGGCTATTCAAGCCTGCTGGGGCCGATTGCCGGGATCATGGTGGTGGACTACTTCATCACCCGCAAACAGCAGCTCGACCTGGCCGGCTTGTACCGTGACGACGTGTACCCGGCGTGGAACTGGAGCGGTTTTATCGCCTTCGGCGTGCCCGTGGTGCTGACCTTGCTGTCGCTGGGCAGTGATGCGTTCAGCTGGTTCTACAGCTATGGCTGGTTTACCGGATCGGCGCTGGGTGGGTTGTTGTATTACGGGTTGAATGCCAAACGTGGTATCAGCCCAGTCACCGCTAAATCACCTTTGTAAAAACGGCCAATGTAGGAGCTGGCTTGCCTGCGATTGCATCACCTCGGCTCTGCAGGAATATCGAGCCGCCTGGAGCGCAGGCAAGCCAGCTCCCACACATATCGGCTCCCCCTATTTGAGCGAGTCAATTCATAAGAACAGTAGCCTGAGGAGATCCCCATGAACGCTGCCATCGACGTGCTGCAATCCACCCATCAGCACATCAACCGCGACCGCTTGTGGCAGTCGCTGATGGACCTGGCCAAATTCGGCGCCACACCCAAAGGCGGTGTGTGCCGACTGGCCCTTACCGACCTTGATCGCAAAGCTCGTGACCTGTTTGTGCAGTGGTGCGAGGAAGCCGGTTGCACCGTGACCGTCGACGGCATCGGCAACATCTTCGCCCGTCGCCCGGGTCGCAATCCCAACTTGCCGCCAGTGATGACGGGCAGCCATATCGACACCCAGCCCACGGGCGGCAAGTTTGACGGTTGCTTCGGCGTGTTGGCGGGTGTGGAAGTGCTGCGCACGCTCAATGACCTCAAGATCGAAACCGAAGCACCGCTGGAAGTGGTGGTGTGGACCAACGAGGAAGGCTCACGCTTTCCGCCGTGCATGATGGGCTCTGGCGTGTTTGCCGAAAAATTTACCCTGGCCGAGACCTTGGCCAAGGTGGATGTGGAGGGCGTGAGCGTGGGGGATGCGCTCAATGCCATTGGCTATGCGGGCACGCGGCCGGTCAGCGGGCATAAAGTCGGGGCTTACTTCGAGGCGCATATCGAACAAGGGCCGATTCTTGAGGATGAAAAGAAAACCATCGGCGTGGTGTTGGGGGCATTGGGACAGAAGTGGTTCGACCTGAAACTGCGCGGTGTTGAGGCGCATGCCGGGCCTACGCCGATGCACTTGCGCAAGGATGCGTTAGTGGGCGCGGCGGCCGTGGTGGCGGCGGTGAATGCGGCGGCGCTGGGGCATCAGCCGCATGCGTGTGGCACTGTCGGTTGCCTGCAGGCGTATCCCGGCTCGCGCAACGTGATTCCGGGTGAGGTGCGCATGACCCTGGACTTGCGTCACCTGGAACCGGCACGCCTGGATTCGATGATTGCCCAGGTGCGCAAGGTGATTGACGAAACCTGTGCCAAGCATGGGCTGACGTTTGAGCTGGAACCCACCGCCGATTTCCCGCCGCTGTATTTCGATAAAGGCTGCGTGGACGCTGTGCGGGATGCGGCGAATGGGCTGGGGCTGTCGAACATGGACATTGTCAGCGGGGCAGGGCACGACGCGATCTTCGTCGCCGAACTCGGCCCGGCCGGGATGATCTTTGTGCCGTGCGAAGGCGGCATCAGCCACAACGAAATCGAGAACGCCGCACCGGATGACCTTGCGGCGGGGTGTGCGGTGTTGTTGAGGGCGATGGTGGCGGCTTCGGCGGCGATCGCCAGCGGCAAGCTGGCTGCCTGACCGGCGGTTGAAAAATGTGGGAGGGGACTTGCCCCCGATGGCAGTGGGTCATTTAGCTGAGCTGGCTCTGATACACCGCGATCGGGGGCAAGCCCCTCCCACCTTTGAACGGGTTTGCTGGGCGCTAGATCCAAATCGCGTCCCATAAAGGGTAGTCGCCAATCCGTTCCACCAACCCGGCCCGCAGTGGATTGGCCACCACATACCTGGCCATCTTCACCACGTCATCTTCCTTACGCAGCGCTCGGTCATGGAAACTTTCCTGCCAGAGCCTTCCCTTGCGCCCACTTGCGCCATTGACGGACCGCGTGCTCTTGGATTTCACATGCCGCATCAAATCCGCCAGCGAGCCTTTTTGCAGTTCGATAATCCAGTGGAAATGGTCCGGCATGATCACCCACGCCAGGGAGTTGGCGAGTCCTTGGTATTGGGCCAGCCGAAATTGCCAGACCACCAGGCGACCCAGATGGAAATTGCTAAAGATGGGAAGACGTTCGTAAGTGTTGGTGGTGATGAGGTAGATGCGGTTGGGTTCGCTGAAGCGTCCAATGCGCAGGCGGTGTGAAGCGGGTAAGTCAGGCATTCCTTGGCCTCTCTCTGGATGGGTGTTGAGAGGCTAGATCGAGTAATCCAGGAGTGATCGACAGGCTTTTGGCAGGATGTGTCTGGAGGGACGCCATCGGGGGCAGGCCCCCTCCCACATTGGATCTGAGGTGTTCATACATGTTGTGTCTGGCGCAGAACCCCTGTGAGAGGGGCAAGCCCCCTCCCACATTGGATCTGAGGTGTTCATACATGCTGTGTCTGGCGCAGAACCCCTGTGAGAGGGGCAAGCCCCCAACCAAATTGGATCTGAGGTGTTAATACATCGCGTGCCTGGCGCAGGCCCCCCTGTGGAAGGGGGCTTGCCCCCGATAGCGGTGTATCAGATACAAATAAGCCTTATGGCACACCGCCATAGGGGGCAAGCCCCCTCCCACATTGGATCTAAGGTATTCATACATTTTGTGTCTGGCGCAGAACCCCTGTGGGAGGGGGCTTGCCCCCGATTGCGGTGTATCAGTTACAAATAAGCCTTATGGCACACCGCCATCGGGGGCAAGCCCCCTCCCACATTGGATCTGAGGTGTTCACACATTGTGTGTCTGGCGCAAAACCCCTGTGGGAGGGGGCTTGCCCCCGATTTCGGTGTATCAGTTACAAATGAGCCCTATGGCGCACCGCCATCGAGGGCGAGCCCTTTCTCACCTTTACAACCGAGCTGAACCTCCAGGCGATCTCAGGCGCCCGGGTGCCACCCACCACCCAGGGCCGTGACCAACCCCACACTCGCCTGCAACTGCCGCGTCTGCACCGCTTGCAAGGTCCTTTGCGCCTGCAGCGCCGCTGTCTGCGCGGTCACCACGTCCAGGTAACTCACGGCTCCGGCCTGATAGCTGTTCATCGCCAGAGATTGCGTGTGCTGCGCCGCATCTGCCGCCGCTTGCTCATCCTGCGCTTCCTGCTGCAAATCCCTTAGCTGCGCCAGGTTGTCTTCCACCTCGCGCACGGCTTTGAGCACGTGGCTGCGGTACTGCGCCGAAGCCTCTTCAAACTCGGCTTTGGCCTGACGTTCATTGGCACTTAAGCGCCCGCCATCAAAGATCGGCAAGTTCATCAACGGCCCCAGCGCCCAGTAGCGGTTACCGGCGGACAGCAGGTTGCCAACTCCCTGAGTTTGCCCGCCAATCAACCCGGTCAAGCTGAAGTCTGGGTACCATGCGGCCTTCGCCACGCCGATATTGGCATTGGCAGCAAACACTCGGCGTTCCGCCGCCGCGATGTCTGGGCGCCGTTGCAACAGGTGGCTGGGCAACTGCGACGGAATCCCTGGCAGCGCAATCAATTGCTGGCTGGGCGGCAAGCTGAAGTTACTGGCTGCCACACCCACCAGTTCGCCAATCGCATGCTCGGTGAGGTTGCGTTGCCCGCGCACTTCGTCGAGTTGCGCCTTGGCTTCGGCCAGTTGATTTTGCGCACGGGTGAGGTCCAGCTCTGAAGCAATCTGGCCCTCGTAACGGCTGCGCGTGAGTTGCAATGCCTGGCTGAAATCATCCAGTGAGCTGTTCAGAATCCGGCTCTGCGCATCCAGCCCGTTGAGCTGCACATACAGCGTCGCCAGTTGATGTTGCAGGCTCAGGCGTGCCACCGCCAGGTCATCGCCGGATGCTTGCGCCTGGGCATCGCCGGCCGCGACCTGGTTGCGGATTTTACCCCACAGGTCCAAGTCGTAGCTCAGCGAGAAGCCCGCCGTATTGCTGTTGTACACCGACGGCTGTGTGTCCCCGCGCAGCGGCCGCGAATCCGATTGGCGCTGACGCAGCGGCTGCGCACTGGCGGTAATTTGCGGGAACAACCCGGCGTGCAACTGGCTGGCATACGCCTGGGACGCGTCGAAATGCGCCAATGCCGCCGCCAGGTCCGGGTTGGCCTTGAGCAGTTGCTGTTGCAGGTCAGTCAGGCGCGGATCGTTGTAGAGCTTCCACCACTCGGGCGCCAGTTGGTCGGACGGTTGCGCGCTGTGCCACGGGCCATCGCTGGTCTGTTCGCGATAGCCGGCCGGCAGGTCCACCGACGGCACCTTGTAGGTGGGCGCCATCGAGCAGCCCTGCAACAGCAGCAGCATCAACGCCGCCAGGGGTTTAAGCCTTGGGCGCATGCGCACCTCCGGCGTCGGCCAGTTGCACGGGGTCGCCTTCGCGCAGGGCATCGGGCGGGTTGTCGACCACGCGGTCGGCGGGTTTCAGGCCTTGGTCGATCACCAGGCGTTCGCCGAGGTCGAGGCCGATGTGGATGTCTTGCAAGTGCACGTGATTTTGCGCGTCCAGCACCGCAACCTGGGTACCTTGGGCGCGGAAGATCAGTGCGCTGGCCGGGATGCTCACGCCGTGGGTGTCCGCCGGAATCGGCAGGGTGGCTTCGGCGTAATCACCGGGCAGCAATTCGCCGTTGGGGTTGTCGGCGACGAACTGCGCAAGCAGGGTGCCGGAGCGGCGGTCGATGGCGGTGGAGTCGCCGATCAGGCGCGCCTTGAAGTGTTCGCCGGGGTGCTCGGGCACCGTCAGCTCGGCTTCTAACCCTGGATGAATCACGGCTGCATAGTTCTGCGGCACCGGCACGTAGAGTCTGAGCTGATGGGTATCGGCAATGTTGAACAGCTCTGGGTCGCTGTCGGTGTCGGCCTTGATCAACTGGCCGATGTCGGTGTTGCGCGCCGTGATGGTGCCGGCGAACGGCGCGCGGATGGTCTTGTAGCTTTCCAGTGCCGACAGCCGTGCGTAGTCGGCGGCGGCCGCCTCGGCGTTGGCTTTGGCGGCGGCAGCGTTGGAGGTTTTTTCATCGGCCTCCTGACGCGACACCGAATGGCTGGCCAACAGGTTCTGCCAGCGCGTGGCGGTGGTTTGGGCCAGGCGTGCGTTGGCCTGCTCCTGCACCAGGCGCGCGTGGGTCTGCGCCATTTGCTGGTCGAGGTCGGGGCTGTCGATTTCGGCGAGCACTTGCCCGGCTTTGACCTGGGTGCCGATGTCGGCTTTCCAGTCCTTCAAGTAGCCGCTGACGCGCGCGTGGATCGGCGCCTTGCTCCATGCCTCAAGGTGCGCGGGCAGGCGCAAGGTATCGCCGGCCACGTTCTGTTTGGGTTGGAACACCATCACTTGCGGGATGGCGGCGGTTTCGGTCCAGGCACTCACCGACTGTTCGTGCATCGTGCGGGCGTGCAGGCCGTTGGCGACCAACAGGGCGGCCAGTGTCAGGCCGCCGACACCCATGAGCATCAGACGCTTGCGCGAGGGTTTGTGATCAGACGACATGTGAAGTTTCTCCAGCAGCAGCGCGAGTAGGGTGACGACCGTGGACCAGGCTGAAGACCACGGGTACAAACAACAGGGTGGCGACGGTGGCGAAGATCAAGCCGCCGATCACCGCCCGGCCAAGGGGCGAGTTCTGCTCTTCGGACAACGCCAGCGGCAACATGCCGATGATCATCGCCAGGGCCGTCATGCACACCGGCCGGAAGCGCGTGTAACCGGCCTCCATGGCGGCCTTCAACGCATCGCCATGTTCGGCCAGGCGTTCACGGCAGAAGCTCACCACCAGGATCGAGTTGGCGGTGGCCACGCCCATGCACAGGATGGCCCCGGTCAACGCCGGTACCGACAGCGAGGTGCCGCTGAGGAACAGCATCCACACGATGCCCGCCAGCGCGGCCGGCAAGGCGGTGATGATCACGAACGGGTCAGCCCAGGACTGGAAGTTGACCACGATCAGCAAGTAGATCAGCACCACGGCGCCGAGCAGGCCGAAGCTCAAACCACTGAAGGCTTCGTGCAGCGCATCGATCTGCCCATGCAGGCTGATCACCGCGCCTTTGGGGCGCATGGAGGCGGTGTCATCCAGCACTTTTTGCACGTCGCGCGCCACGCCGCCGAGGTCGCGGCCCTGCACGTTGGCATACAGGTCCAGGGTGGGTTCGATGTTGTAGTGGGTCACCACCGCCGGGCTTTGCACGCGGGAGATGGTGGCAACGCCGCCGAGGATCTGCGACTGGCCATCGGCCCCGGTGACCGGCAAGGCTTCCAGTGACGGCAGGCTGTCGAGACGGTATTGCGGCGTTGCGGCCACGATGGAGTACGACACGCCGTTCGCCGGGTTGAGCCAGAAGGTCGGCGCGGTTTGCGAGCTGCCGGCGAGGGAGGCGACCATGCTGTTGGTCACGTCCCGCTCGGTGATGCCCAGGCCATTGGCGCGCATGCGATCAACATTGACTTGCAGCGACGGGTAGCCGGTGGACTGCTGGATGCGCAGGTCGGCGATGCCCGGAATGTGCGAAAGGCGACGTTCGAGTTCCACCGCGTAGGTGCGGTTTTCTTCATCGCTGCGCCCGGAGATTTTCACGTCCAGCGGGGCCGGTGCGCCGAAGTTGAGGATCTGGCTGCTGATGTCTGCCGGCAGGAACGCGAAGTGGCTGCCGGGGAAACTTTCGGGCAAGGCTTCACGCAGTTTTTTCACGTAGTCGGCGGTGGGCGCGTGGTCCTTTTTCAGCGTGACCTGGATGTCGCCATCCTGCGGGCCGATGGTGCCGCTGCTGCTGTAGGCCATGTCGATGCCGCTGAGCGGAATGCCGATGTTGTCGACGATGGTGTCGAGTTCTTCGGCGGGTATCACTTCGCGAATCCGCGCTTCAATACGGTCGAACGCCGCCGCGCTTTCTTCAATCCGCGTGCCCAGCGGCAAACGCACATGAAGGGCGAGGGCGCCGGCGTCGGTGGCCGGGAAGAAGTCCTGGCCCAGGCTGGGCAACAGCAGGAACGAGGCGAGCACGCAGGCCAGGAAACCGACGATAAAGCGCTTGCGGTTGCCCAGCGCAAGAATCAGCAAGCCGTGGTAGCTGTCGCGGATATTCGAGAAGTGGCGCTCGAAGCCTTGCTGAAAATTAAGCACCGATTGCAGCACGGCGTTGCGCGGTTTTTTGTGCTGATCGCCTTCGTGGTGGTTGATGAATGCATCTTCGGGGTGATGCCCGGCGCCTTGTTCCGGTGTGTGCGGCTTGAGCAGGAACATCGCCAGGGTCGGCACCAGGGTGCGCGAAAGGATGAACGAGCTGGCCATGGCGAAAATCACCGCCAGCGCCATTGGCCGGAACAGGTAGCCGGCGATGCCTTGCAGCAGGAACATCGGCACGAACACGATGCAGATGCACAGCAGCGAGACGAACGCCGGGCCGACGATTTGTGCGGCGCCGTCGAGGATCGCGGTCTTCACCGCCTTGCCTTGTTCCAGGTGCCAGTTGATGTTTTCGATGGTGACCGTGGCGTCGTCCACCAGAATCCCCACCGCCAACGCCAGCCCGCCCAGGGTCATGACGTTGAGGGTTTGCCCGGTGACCGCCAGCAGCGCGATCGCCGACAGCACCGCCAAGGGAATCGACGCGGCGATGATCAACGTCGAACGCCAGCTGCCGAGGAACAGCAGGATCATCGCACTGGTCAGCAGTGCGGCGATGATGCCTTCCTGGGCCACGCTGCCCACCGATTGCTTGACGAACACCGAGGCGTCGCCCAGCAGCGAGGTCTTCAGCGACGGCGGCAGGGTTTCGTTGATGCGCGGCAACATCTGGCGGATGCCGTCGATGATCGACAAGGTCGAGATGCTGCCGTTTTTCAACGCCGGCATCAGCACCGCACGGTGGCCGTCGACGCGCACGATGTTGGTCTGCGGCGGCGAGCCGTCACGTACGTGGGCCACTTGGCCGATGGTGATCAATGCGCCATCGACCGTCTTGATCGGCAGGTCGTTGAGCTCATCAATCGCCTTGGGGCTGTTGTTGAGCAGAATCGTGTATTCGTCGGGGCCGAGTTTGGCGGTGCCCACCGGGATGATCTGGTTTTGCAGGGCCAGCGCGTTGCCCACGTCCTGAGCCGACAAGCCTTTGGCCGCCAGCGCTTGCGGGTCGAGGTCGAGGGTGATCTGGCGCTGCTTGCCGCCCATGGGCGTGGGCATGGCCAGGCCGGGCAGGGCGCTCAGCGGCAGGCGAATGTTGTTCTGCACCAGGTCACGGATCTTGGCTTCCGAAAGGCTGGGGCTGGAGAACGCCATTTGCAGGATCGGCACCGTGGAGGCGCTGTAGTTGAGGATCAGCGGTGGCGTGATGCCCGGTGGCATCTGCTTGAGCACGGTTTGTGACACCGCGGTCACTTGCGCGTTGGCGGTGCGGATGTCCACCCCGGGCTGGAAAAAGATCTTGACGATGCCCATGCCGGGCAGCGATTGCGATTCGATGTGTTCGATGTCGTTGACGGTGGTGCTCAGGGAGCGTTCGTAGGTGTAGATCACCCGACCGGCCATGGCGTCCGGCGACAGGCCGTTGTACTGCCAGACCACCGCGACGACGGGGATGCCGATATCGGGGAAAACATCAGTAGGGGTTTTCAGGGCCGCCATCGGCCCGACGATACAGATGAATATGGCCAACACGATAAACGTGTACGGCTTTTGCAGTGCGGTCTTTACCAGCCCGAGCATGCGTGAACCTCCGAGGGAGCAGGATTGCAAACCCCGGCAGTCTTGCCCGACCCACCTAACACGCACCTTTCAGCCAGGTGAAGGAACATTTAGTTAACGGCTGAAGATCGTTTCATATGTATTCATTTGTTCTACAAAGGGCAGCTCTCCAAGCTTGTCTCCCATCGGACGCGACACATTTGTACGCCGTCCAACGTTTTTTTCTGATGTCCTTTGGAGCCCTGCCATGTCACTTAAACCGTTGTTGTTGATTCCAGCCCTTGGTGCTGTTTTGTTGTTGTCGGCCTGCGCCGGTCCGATTCCCAAGGCTGACCCGAGCGAAGCCTGGATTGGTTTGAAAGAAGAGGCACCGAACGACCTGATGGCCGAGCGTGTCGACGGCAAGCGCGTGGACGACGGGCGCTTTTTCGAGGTGACACCGGGTGACCATCGCCTGGATGTGACCTTATTCGAGGAGGAGGCAGGCGATGACAATCAGCAGGACTGCCAGGGCCGGGTCGAGTACAAGCATTTCCAGGCGGGTGAGCATTACACCCTGACCGAATCGAGCCTGGGCACCACCGTGCGTGCCGTCCTCAAGGACGGGCACGGCAAGGAAGTGGCAGCGACTCAAGACTTCAATTGCATGCCCGGCTAGGCGTGATGCGCTGCAGCCTTGGGGTGTTCGGCCGGTGCAGCGGGTTTGACGTGGGGGTGGTGATGCCGGCGAGTTACGCGCATGACCCCCCACAACATGGCGCTGGCTACCGCCAGCCAACCGCAGATCAACAGGAAAATCGTTGTTGCAAGGCTCATTAGGGCCTCCTTTCGCCCCGCAGGGGGCACACACAGTCTTCTCAATGGACAGTCTAGCTACCTGGCGGTTGCCTGCTATTGACCAATGGTCGAGTCCATCCAACTTGTTTGCTCTATCCAGCGCATTTTACTGACGCCTCGGGCTATACCCGCCTTGCGGAGCATCCTATGATCAGGGCCCTTACCGGCAGTCGATCAAGAGAGTAAAAAATTGCGGTTACGGTCGAACGTTAAAACATCCCTGCTGCTGGCCTGCGCCCTGGGGCTCGCGGCCTGTTCCGGGCATCCGTCGAGGCTGGCGGGTCTGCCGGAGCGTGTCGAACTCAACGGCGTGCCGACCTTTCGCAGCGAGGCTTACCTGAGTGGCCCCTCGGCTTTAGCCAGCATGCTGTCGCAACAAGGCATTGTCATGACACCCGGTTTGCTCGATAAGCCTCTGCACTTGCCAGGCGGCGAGGCGGACCTGGAGCGCAACATGCAGGTGCTGGCGCGTGAATACGGGCTGATGGTGTATCCGCTGGACAACCAACTGACTGCCGTGCTGGCGCAGGTGGCGGCGGGTTACCCGGTGATGGCGCGGATTAACCCGAGCTTTTGGTCTGGCACGCGCTATGTCGTGGTGGTGGGGTTCAATCAACAGAAGAGCACGGTGCTGTTGCGCTCGGGCATGGACCGGCGTTTGTTGATGAGCTTCAGCGACTTTGAGTCAGCGTGGAAGAGCGCAGGCAACTGGGCCATCCTGACTCAGCGCCCGAGCCAGTTGCCGGCGAATGTGGATGCGCAGCGCTGGCAGGCGGCGGCGAACGCCACCGCCCAAGCCGGCCAGGAGCAGGCAGCGGCGCAGGCGCTCAAGGTGTTGGCGGAACGCAAGTAAAGGCAACGCAGATCCAAACAGGTGGGAGTGGGCTTGCTCGCGAAAGCCGAGTCTCAGTCGATACATTCATGACTGACCCACCGCCTTCGCGAGCATGCCCGCTCCCACATTGACACTGTGGTGCCTAGCGACGCACTTCTGCGGCGTTAGGGCGGTTCTTCAGGTTTTTGTCAGCCTTGTAGCGCAGCGCTACGTCCGGCACTGAGCCGCTCTTGCCGGTTTCAACCCAGTTGCGAATACGCCCGGCATCGGCAAAGTGGGTGAACTTGCCAAAGGCATCCAGAATCACCAACGACACTGGGCGGTTACTCATGCTGGTGACCAGCACCAGGCAGTGGCCGGCCTGGTTGGTGAAACCGGTCTTGGTCAACTTGATGTCCCAGTTGGCGCGGTTGATCAGGTGGTCAGTGTTGGAGAAACCCAGGGTGTAGTTGGGTTTGCGAAACGACACGGTCTTCTCCTTGGTGGTGCTCAACTGACTCAGCATCGGAAACTTGCGCGCATAGGCCAGCAGCTTGCTCAGGTCGCGCGCAGTGGACACGTTGTGAATCGACAGCCCGGTGGGTTCGACATAGTGCGTGCTGGTCATGCCCAGGGCTTTGGCCTTGGCGTTCATTGCGGCAATAAAGGCTGGATAGCCGCCTGGGTAGTGGTGGGCCAGGCTGGCGGCGGCGCGGTTTTCCGAAGACATCAGGGCAATCAGCAGCATTTCCTTGCGCGGCATTTCGCTGCCGATTTTCACGCGCGAGAACACGCCTTTCATTTCTGGCGTGTCTTTAATGTTGATGTCGATGTACTCGTCCATGTTCTGCTTGGCTTCAAGCACGATCAGGCCGGTCATCAGTTTGCTGACGGATGCGATGGGCACGACCACGTCGGGGTTGCTGGAATAGATGACTTTGTTGGTCTGCAGGTCAACCAGCATGGCGCTGCCGGAAGCGATCTGCAGTTTGGAGGTGTCGCGCGGGGCCAGAGTGGTTTCGGCTGCGTGCGCGAAGGTGCCTGTAAATACAAAAAATAGGCTGACAATAGAGAGACGAATTTTCACGCGGGTGAACTCGCTAAAAAGTAAGGAAATACCGTTCAGGAACGGGTTATATGACAAATGCCGTTACATTTTAGGAGTATGGATCAGAAAGCGATAGAGGCCTTTAAATAAAGGCTGTAAGCCGATGATTGGTAAGGGTTGTACCGATTTTGTACCAATCATTGCCTGCTCAAGCTTTCCGACTTCTGACCAGTCCGTGGTTGACGAAAGCCACTTTGCATAGGTCGTCAACAGCACTTGGATGCTGTGCCCAAGCTGTCCCGCGATGAAGGCAGAGTTCATTCCAGCCATCAAACACATAGTGGCATAGGTATGGCGGCAGTTGTACTGGGGCCGAGGCCGTATTTCCAGAGCAGCCAGTGCCTTGGCGAACTGCTCTCCGGTCTGGGAGGGTCGACCGATAAAATCCGAACTGCCCGAAGGCGGGAAAACATACGGCGACTCTGTTTTGATCCTCCTCCGCTGTAGCAAGCGGTCGTCGGCGATTTGCCTGGCCTGCCGCAAGGCATTCAGAGCACGACTGTTGAGCATTACCGTTCTAGCGTACTTCGTCTTGGTACGCTCTTCTACTTCCCCGTCCACAACGATGCGGCATACGTGCGCGGTGCGCGTATCCATGTCGACCTCGCCCCAGCGCAAAGCCGCTATCTCTCCTGTCCTCATCCCGCTGAAAAAAGCGAACTCAAAGTAGGCCGCGAATATCCGCGCGCCAGGCTTACTGAAGTTCGCATACATCCAGTCAATGATTGCAGTCGCCTCAACACCAGAAAACGGGTCCACCTGCTTTTTTGCCTTCTTCGGCAGCTTGATCGGTGTCGCCGGGTTGCGGTCGATTAACTCATCTTGCACCGCGGCCTTGAGCAGCGAGGTGACCCGGGCTATGGATTCACGTTTAATCGATTGGGTTTCCCATACGGTTTCGCTGATGATCCTGCGCAGCACCATGGTGGTGATTGCCGTGATCGGGAGCTGACCGAGCCACGGCATCCAGTAGGTGTTGATCGTTGCACGATAGTTTCTGCGCGTGCCGGGCACGATCTCTAGGCTGTTGATCCAAGCCTGGGCGTACTCGCCGAACGTCATTGTCAGTGAAATTGGCATGTAACTAGAGTTCGGGAAAAGTTCAGCGTAGCGCTGATCATCCAGAACCCCATGCTTTGCCAGGCTTATTACTTGATCGCGTAGATCGGCTGCCGCTTTAATCCCTTTTGGTGTTTGTGGGTGTGCGAGAGTCTCGCAGCGTCGCTCGCCGCGCCAGGTGAACCGAATGCGAACGGACTGGCCAGCGAATTCAACTCCTGTGGGCAGGCCCATTGGCTTTCTAGCCATGCTTCATATCTCCTTAAGCTATAAAAAATCCGACCATCTATCTTGTTCCACACACCCTCAGGGATGACGCCGCGATCCCGCTTGCCTTCCAGGGCGCGCTTGGTGGTGCCAATGATTTCGGCCATACGCGCCTCGGGCACTTTGTCGAGCTGAAACGCTTCTGGTCTTTCTTGTGGCTCAGGCATAGCTACCTCCCGCCGGCCGCCGTGGGCCGAGCTGTCTTTATGATGTGGATGAAAATGCCGAAAGTGATCAGCAGCCAGATGCACGTGCCTGCAAAGGCACCGAGGATGTCTGCCGTCTCGCCATCCATGAGCAGGCAGGGGCCGATCCAAAAGAACCAGCAGGCCGTGGCTGACACGTAGAGCAGAACGCCCAGCATCAGCAGGGTGAGTTTTATTGCGTACATGTGTTGTCCTTGCCGCGCTGGGCGGCAGAAGGTGGGTTAAGGTAGGGCTGCTAGCATGCCTTTGTAGAATTCGTAACCGTCCGGGTGGCCCAAGTCTTCGGCGACCTTCAAAACTTTCAAGGTTGGCAACGTAGGTACCAGTTTCCAGTTGTCGCTTACGTCGCCTCGCGTCCGTGTATTCCATTTGGCAATCGCGCTCTTTCCGTCGTGGTCGCTTATCACCAGGTGGCAGCCGGTGCAGATCACGCAAACCGATCCATAGGGCCTGGATATTTTTGCGTCTGCGGCGCACAGGGGGCATGGAAGCAATCCCACGAAAGCGGCAAGGGCTTGGTCGTCATTATTTATTTCAGGCATGCAGATATCCTCGCCCGCCGCTCACCGGCAGGCATGAAGGGGGATTGGGATTAGGCGCCCTTGAACGGGACGACGTTTTCGAGTTCCCGTTTCACGCCACCGGAATCGCGAAAGGCTTTCCATTCGGCGTGGTGTGCAGGGCAGTAGTCGACGCTGGGCGCTACCTCGGCCGCGTGGTACTCACAGACCGGCCTGTCGCAGGTCTTGCCGTCTCCAACCGGGTAGTCGCAAAGCTGAGTCCCAACATCACCGCATTCAGCACAGTACGGGCCCAGGTCGCCACATAGATGCCCCATCGGCTTGCGGTTCTTGTCGTAGATCCGGTAGCAGGCCATTACTCAGGCCCCTTGTAGATGAAGACGTAGGCGAACCAGAGGGTGGCGATCATGGCGTCACCCGCTTGAACTCGACCACCCAGACCCACGGGTTGGCGTCCCAGTTTCCACCGACGGATTGCCACAAGTCGCGGAATGCTGGAACCGGGTACTTGTGGCAGGCGCCACCTTCGTCGCTCGCGCACCACTCACGAAGCGGGCCTCGGTGAACTCCCTCGGCCGCAGCCTGCTCGGTGGTGATGTCCTGCAGCCGCTCGACGCGCACGTCGGTGATCTCCAGCAGGATGCGGCTGGCCCAGCGCGGCATGTGAATACTCGGGCGCCATGCGCCGTCATACTCCATGGCTTCAGTATCTGGCTTCCATTCCGCTTTCGCTGGAATCTGATTCAGCCCGTAGTCGCCCGGCGGACAGCTTGCCCGGTAGATCCGTGCCGCACCCTGTTCGTCGCCTTTGACCAAGTTGTCTTGCCAGTCGATACAGCAGCCGTCCTCGTTGCCGAGCAAGGCGAAGGTCTCGCGCACCCACAGTCGGTCGCCGGGCTTTCCGTACGGACACTTGCACCCAGACTCGCCATCGCGCCACCAGGCGCCAAAGATCTCTGCCCCTGCCTCTTGATAGCCGTGACGATTCGTTACAGCTACGTTGTACAACTCGACAGTGATGGTGGCGTCGGCGTCGGGCTGCGACTTCATTACCCGCCGCGTGACCGTCTTCCGGCCTTCCAGGATGGCGCGCACCATCGGCGCCGAGAAAAGGATCGGCCGTTCTTTGATTTGGTTCACGGGGTCACCTCCCGGCGTGCCCACCAGCAAACCGGGCCATCGTCCGTGTCGTGAATTGCCAGGCAGAACCAGCCTTCGCCATCAGGCCGATCCGGCTCCCAGTAGCTGCAGTCCGGGTCGCCTGCTTCGAAATAGCGCTCAGAGACAGCTTCGTCACTGTGGTATTCGAGGCTCACCATCTTCACCTGCAAGCCCTGTGTAGCGATCCAGGCCTTGCACTTATCACAGTCGCCCTCGTCGAAGTAGGGCATATCGTGGTGAGCGAACATGCCGTATTCATCGCGTACTACCGGGGCTGGCTGGATCAATTTGATTTCTTCAGGCATGACTTCGTCCTTGCCGCTATAGCGGCTGACTTTGAAGGGGGAGGGGTTACAGGTTTTGCGGGAGGAGTACGGATGTACTCCTATCGGGCTTTGGCAGATTCTTCCTGCTTTGCCTGGCGCGCCTTGAAGCGTTCGTAAGGCCCGTCTGGCAGAGAGGCTATGGCGTTAGCTGCTTTGATAAGCAGATTGCCCTGCTGCTCCAGAGCCTTCGGTATGAAGTGTTTGAAGCGGCTGCCGGTCGGGTAATAGGTGTCGTAGGCTAAGCGGCTACAAAGCGTGGAAGCCTCATCAAGTCCGCAGCTGCGGCCATACGCGATCAGCCTCTCGCGCTCCTGGGTCAATTCATCGATCTGCTGATCCGCTGCGGTCAGGCGCTGTTGCAGGGCTTGCTCGCGGGCGAGCGAATTGTGCAGCTGCAACTGAATGTCAGCCACTTGCTCGGCAGTCATGCTGCCGCAGAGCTTCAGGTAGTCCTGATGCTCTCTGGCGTATCGCTGCGGAAGGGTTTCGTCTTGATGGGTGGGCATGGGGAGTCCTTGCCGGGCCATGCCCGGGCGGTGGAGGGGGGGAGTGGGGGAGTTGTAGGGGGCGCGACTACAAACGGCGGGTATACAACCGAATTCGTCGTGACATAAGAATCATTAGCACCTCAACTAAGCGGTGCTGAAAATGAAACGGCTGACCGAATGGATCAACCTGATCGCCGCCATCCTTCGCCTGATTTCCGAGATCATCCGTACCGGCTGGCTTTGAGCTACGATGGCCCCTTCCTCTAAATGGGCTGGACCATGACCAAGCACGATATTTACGATGAGATCGAAGGCTTTCAGGTTTGGAACTACATGGAGTGTGACAAGGACGAGGAAGGCCGGGAGACCTGGCGTATCAACGTCGAGGTAAAGCGCGGTGGTGAGGTGGTGGTACCGGTTGTCGCGGGTGACCGAGCCTATGTTGATCGTGGCCTGGCGCAGGTGGCTGGGCGCGAAGTTGGCGCCAGGCTGATTGCCGAGCGGGCTTAAAGCTGCTGCAGAAGGCGCCGACCGATCCATCGAACGACGGTGACGGCCTTGCTGTTGCCGATCGCCTTGTAGCGGGGGCCGTCCGGGCACTCGCTAGCTGGCTTGCCGCGCCAGGGGATCAGGGTGTAGTCGTCGGCCATGCCCTGGAGGCGCTCACACTCGACGGGAGTGAGGCGCCGCACCTGTGACGGGGTCAACAGTGCCGGCGGCGGGCTGCATGCATCCAGAGAGGCTGTGTATTCCTCGTACCATTTGCCCGCGCCGCAGGCCGAGGTGTGGTGTAGTTTTGTGGAGTAGGCCAGGTAGTTCTGTTGCTGAGCTCCTGCCTCGGCGGCGAGCGCGCCGACGATCTGTCCATCTGCGCCGATGTATCGAACCTCGCTTCGGCTGTTCTGGGTGAAGGCCAGCACCGCATTCTCACCACCGTTGTTACGGCCGAGGGCATGCGCCAGTTCAACACTTACACAGGGATCTTGCGTGCCATGCACTACCAGATGGCTGTGGCCGTGGTTCGCGTCCTGCCCGGAACAGCCTTGAAGCCGGCCATAGCTTGCGTCGAGTGTCGCGGCGACGCAGGGCACATCATCGTAGGAGTAGCCACCGTTCTTCCGGCCGCCGCCGGCAAGCGTCGGCGCGATGAGGAACGTTTCACTCTCGATGTCGAGCCGGCTGTCTTTGGCCGTTAGCGTGGCTGCGCGCTCGATCGAGCCGCCAAGGCTGTGGCCGCCGAACGCTGGAATACCGCCAAACATATCGACCGCCGGACCTTCGTCACCTTCGCAGTTTGGGCAGCCGTACTGGCCTAGGGATTCAGCGAAGACGCATCCACACCCACACTGGAGCGCAGGGCCGAAAGGAGCTGTTCCGGTAACGTCTTGCCCCTCGCCTCGGCGCGGCGCAGTATCCCGGCGCACGCCTTCGCGCTCAAAAAGTACCTCGGTGGGATCGAACCCGTCTCGAGCACTTGCGACAACGAACACACGACGGCGTCGTTGGGCCAGGCCGAAATATTGGGCGTCCAGGACCCGCCACGCGATTGTTCTTTTGGGTCCATACACACAACCAGCGTCCTGCCATTTTTTCCCTGGAGGCTGCAGCTCGCAGTCTTCCCCAGCAAGCGCGCCAAGAAAGCATCCGAAGGCGTTCCCTTTGTCGCTGAGGACGCCGGGGACGTTCTCCCAGACGATAACGCTGGCGGGCTTTCGCTGGCCGGCGCGAACATAGTCAACTGCATCTGCAAGCTCCACGTATTTGATGGTGAGGGCGCCGCGGGGGTCGGTGAGGCCTTCGCGCATACCGGCCACGCTGAATGCCTGGCACGGGGTGCCTCCGACCAGCACGTCCGGCGCCGGGATCTTTCCGGCCAGCACCAGTGCGGCCAGCTTGGTCATGTCGCCGTGGTTCGGCACGTTGGGGAAGTGGTGGGCCAGGACCGCCGAGGGGAACGGCTCAATCTCGGCGAACCAGGCGGCGCGCATGCCCAGAGGGTGCCACGCTTGTGTTGCAGCCTCGATGCCGGAGCAAACAGAGCCGTAGGTGATTGTCATGGCGGTTCTCGATGTCTGGGTGGGTTAGGCTGCCTGGTCTTGCTGCTTTGGCGGCCACTCCGAAAAACCAACCTTCGGCGCCTTCGTCTTCGGGTTGATGATCGGTTCGCCCTGGGCGTCGACCAGCGTACGCTTGGCCTTTATTCGCATGTCGCGGCACTTACTGCCCTTGCGTGCCAGCTCAATGAAGTGCTCTGCATACTGCGGTGCGTCGAAGAGCGGGCTGAGCTGCTTTATCCTGACCCCCCCCATGATCTGTTCGGCCTTCTGGGTGACCTTGATCAGCCAGTCATCAACCGATAACTCAATCTTGTGTCCGGGCCGCTTCGGGTCGGGCCGCGTCGTTTTGACAGTCTTCCGGGCCTCAGCCATGGCGACATCGAGGGTCATTCCAAAAACTGCAAAGGTGCTCATGGGTTTTCTCCAAGCGTGCGCCTGCCTCGCGGGCTGGCGTGAAGTGAGTTTGTGGGCTATTGGTATCTGCGTAGCTCAACCTGGCAGGAGGCCGATATGAGACTGCAAAGCGATATGGATGCACTCGCAGCAATCGAGGAAGACGCACGCGCGATGCTGAAGCGGATAGGCATTCCCGACGACAAGCAGAAGCTTGAAGTCTTGATCTGCTTGCGACAGATAATCGACCTTGCGAGCTACAGAAACCAGATCGACGAGTATTCGGAGCCATTGGCGCGATAGTGCGCGGCTGGCACGATTCGTTGATATGGGGTATTACGGGTGACCGGCATGGAGCCGGATCAAGGAGAGTCAGATGGCTATCGATTTCACAAAGGGCCGATATAACGTCTACGCGGGCCGAGGCCCAATAGCACCGCTGATTGGTCGTATCGATGAGGACGAGTTCGTGCGAAGCAATTCCGGAGAGCTTCTATATCGGATTGATGGTGACGAGGTCCATACAGCCGGGGCGACCGCCAAATATTTAGGCCGTATCTCGGAGACGGAAGGAGGTCGCGCGATGGTTGTCGATGACAACCATTTTGCTCATTTAACCATCGTCCCCGACTAACACCGTCCCGAAAGTTAGAGAGAGGCGCGTTTAAGTTGTTCGGTGAGCTGAGTCGGCAGCCCACGCAGCGTCAGCGTGCCGCCGGCTTCGTCGAACTCGATCTTGTCGCCCAGTAGGTGCGCTTCGAAGCTAATCGACATCCCCTCAGCCCGTCCGGTGAAGCGCCGGAATTTGTTGAGCGTCCTCTTGTCCGGAGGCAGGGTCTCGGAAAGCCCGTAGTCCTTGGCCTTGATGAAGTCGTAGAAGTTCTTCGGCCGGTCTTCGTCGACCAGGCTCGACAGTTCGTTGAGCGCGATCGGCTCGCCCAGTTTGGCCTGGGCCATGGAGTAGCTGACCAGCGCCTGGGTCTTCTCGCGTGCCGACTCTTCTGGCAGATCCTCGCTTTCAACAAAGTCACTGAACGCCTTGAGCAGCGTCCTGGTTTCGCCTGGGCCGTCGATTCCTTCCTGGCAGCCGATGAAGTCGCGGAAATATTCGTTGATCCGACGGCCCTGTTTGCCCTTGAGGTACGAGATGTACTGCTTCGACTGCGGGTTGTTCTGCCACTCGCTTATATTGATGCGTGCAGCCAGGCGGATGTGATCCAGGTCGAGGCGCTTCACCGTCATCAGGTTGAGCCCTTCGGTCATGGTCACCGCCTCGGTTTCCTGTACCAGGGCGATGACCAGGTATTCGGTCATGCCTTGCTGGTAGTGGCAGAAGAGGGCGTGCCCGCCGGTGCTGAGGTTCGATTCTTCCATCAGCCTGATCAGGTGCTCGACAGCGATTGTGCTGAACTTGAGGAAGTCTCCGACGCCAGCCAGGTACTTGCCGAGCCATCCGCTGAACGGATGAGCGCCTGATTCATGGTGAAAGAAGCCCCAGGCCTTGCCGGTGATGGCGTTGTAGCTTTCGTTGAGCTGCTGTATCAGGTCGTCGCGAGACTGGCTATCTACCTGTTCGACGCTTGCCAGGTGAAGAGCTGCCGGTGTGCCGTCGGGCTTCTTGTCGATCTTGTGGATTACGCTGTGGAGTACGGGCATTGCGTTTACCTCAGGTAGGCGCCGCCCTCCGGTGTCCGGAGGTGGCAATTTGGTTTGGCTTGGGTAATATCTGGGGTTCGGCATGGAGCCGACTCAAGGAGCTAACAAATGTATGCAGGTGAAGTGTCCGTAGACTCAATGAAAGCATTTGGCATAGACATCGATACAAGGCATGGCAAAGCAAATGAGTTAGCCGAGATGCTGAGTTTCTGTGTTGCCATTGCAAAAACGGGATTGCAAAGCCGGGTGATTAGCCTGTTCTACGATTCCAACAGCTGCTGCTGCACATTCGAACTGTGCCCCTCAATTGAAGAATTCGATGAGGTCGCTGAAGGCATCAAGCGTGCAGCTTTAAAAACGATCGGTCAGTTTGAATGGTTTGGCACCATCAACCATGGAGCCCCGATTGAAGCTGATCTGGAGCTATAACTTCGTCACCTGGGTCGCGCCTAATCTCGGCCAAGCTTTGATTTCTGAATTCCAGCGCCACGTTTTCGTCAATCAGGATTTCGTGGCGCGGATAACTTAAGAACGCCGCAAGATCGTCGTCTGCCATCAAGTCCATCTTCATAATGGCGATCTGCAGGACCTCGCTGATGATCGGCACCTGGCCGCGCAGCCGGATACGCTCCATGGCCTGCTCGATTCCCGGCCTGACTTTGTGCCGCAGTTCCTTCTCGGCGACCGCCAGGCGCTTTTGCGCAGCTTTGGCTGACCGCTCCTGTACTGATTTGGCCATGGCCTACCTCTTCTATTCCGCTGGCCGGCAGTGCGAGCCAGGTTTGTCGTTTGCGTTGCTGGGTGCGGGCTATGCGGCGCATGAATCGACCTTTACCTGGTTCCACGCGCCGACAGCTTCGAAGATCCGCGCGGCGTGCGCCTCTTCCAGCGATATCGCTTCGGGTATAGCGATCCAGCCCGAAGCCACCATCTGGCTTTGATTGGCCTCGTCGCGCAGCTTCTTGTAGCAATGCTCGATCACGTCTTCCAGGTGGTCTGAGAGGTAGACGCCATCGGGCGCAACTTCCACCGATTTGCTGTAGCGGTCGCCGCGGGCGTCGATGCAAAGCGCGCTGAGGTAGATCGTCCACCGGTGGGGAATTCCGCAGACGGCCTGGCCGATCTTCCCCGGCGCAATGTTTTTGAGCGATTTGTAGTTGATCATGCCCTGGCGGCCACTGGGGTCGATGTTGACCACGGCGACGTGATTGGTTGCGAGCAGCGAGCGGCACGACCGGGCCGTGCGCGCCTGCAGGTTATGGGGCTTGCGTTTGCTCATAATGCCTCCGCAAGTTTGCGCAGCGCCTCACGCTCGGCCCGGGTGATGGGTGGCTTGCGGCGCTTGAGAATGGTCGCAGGGTCGATCACTTCCTTACGCTTGGCCGGCTCTGGATTGATCGCCGGGCTCTCGCCGATTGTGATCTTCCCGCCGGCGGCCAAGTGCCGACAAACCTGACTGGAAAGCTCCAGCGCTTTCTCGCGCCGAAACTCGATGTCTGATTTCAGGTTACTGATCATGATCAGGCTCCTAGGCGATGGGCTTGCGCCCGGGCTTTGTCCGCTACTTCATCAACCATCCTGCCAAGCTCCAGATTGAACTGGACGAGTTCCTGATGAAGCATCGCGATGTACTCCTCATCGCGCTCGATGGTCTCGATATACAGCCGGCAGTCTTCATCCTGGCGTGGATCGAATGATAGGAAATCCCACCACTCTCGGCCCGTGACGAACATGCAGCCCTGAACCTGCGGCTTATGTTCCTCGGGCATGCCTTCGAGCCAGGTGCGGACGTGGACGGCCTCATTGAATGGGCATTTCGACTCAAGACCCCCGTCCTCGCCAATCAAGCCGTCCGGCGAACAGCCCAGCCAGTCGTATTTTGGATGAACGACGAAGCCCGACTTGATGACGCTGTTACCAGTCAGGATTTCGTAGAAGTCGTGGCTCGACTGCTCAACCTCGGTTCCCCAGGCCATCGACTTGCTGCTGACCGAATGTTTCGATCGGTTGGCCAGGCGCTCAAAAGCCAACTCGCGCATGTAGGTGGTGCGGGCCGCAAGCGGCTTACGTTTGCCGTGTTTGTCACGGTCGCCCCATGCAATAACATCCTTGAATCGGCTGGCGGTGAGTCGCCCGCTGCGATCTTGATGCCACTGCTCGGTGCGCTGGAGGTCTACAGAGGCGTTCATTGAGCACCGTCCTGACTATCGACGCCGGCGGCAGCGTCGGCGCTATCACTGACAGTTGTGAACTCGGCGTCGATGGTTTGTGCAATGGCCTTCAGTTCGCCGTGACGGGTCACGCCAATGGCGCCGCGTTGTTGTGGTTTCAGTGCTTTCCAAGCTTTTTCATAGCCTTCAATGCCCTGCTCTTGAGCGATTTTTTTCAGCTGTTCGAAAAGGTCGGAAGTCGCTTCTGTAGTGTCGCCCTGGGGTACTGAGGCGGCACCTACGTCAGCAGGCTTTTCGCTGGTAGATCTCGGGGTAACGTCTGTTTCTGGCAGCGTATAGCCGTCGTCCAGTTCTTCGCGGGTGTATACGCCAAGGATCACGTCAGGGCAGTACAGGCGAGCCCATTTTTTGAGGGCCAGGTAGGCGATCTGCTGCTTCGGATCGTCTGCCCACAGCGTCGAGTTCCGGGTGCGTGCCTGAGTCATCAAAGTGGTCAGTTCGCGCGGGGTATCCTCGCCCACGAACGTAGCCCAAACGCGGACGCCCAGCCCTTTCTCGTCATTGATGTTCCAGTTTGGGACGCGGTACTTCTTCGGTTGCCCGTGGTCATCCGTTTGTTTTTTGCTCTCAATCTCGCGGAAATTGCCAATGATCTTGTCCCAGTCGCCAAACCACTCGTAGTGGATTCGATCAATGGTCGGGGCTCGCGTGGTGATGACAGCGTTGACCAGCTGGGCTTCATAGCTCAGCTGGCCGCCGTTGACGATGAAGGTCTTCTGCGCCACTTGGAATGGGTTCATTCCCCACTGCATGGACTGCATGATCACTGCCATGCAGTCGGCGGTATTGCCGTGAAAGTGTTTCGGCAGGGTGGTTTTGCCCCCAGCCATGATGCCCGCGAGCTCAGTCATCGACTGCATGCTGTCGCGGTTGAGGATCAGCCCTGTCGGGCTGGTGTCCATTGGTACGGTAGAAATTTGGGTTTGGGCGTTCATTGCTAACTCCATAGCCGACGACTTTGGTCGGCCTCCGGGGTGGCTTCAGGGTTCTTTAGAACGACATGGCACGCAGCCAGGCAGAGGCCTCGTCATTGGTGACACAGAAGGCCAGGGCTACGACCTCGATCACTTCGCTGGCGCTTGGAATGCTCGAGTCAGCGAATTCGTCCACCGCTGGGGCCGGATCAACTGCCGCTACAACCGCTTGTGCTGGGTCAGTAATCACTGGGGCCGCAACGACAGCTACTGCTGGAGCGGGCGCAGCAGCCTGGGCGCGCAGACGGGCCAGCTCTTCCTGATCGCGCTGATACTGCGCGTCACGTTCACGCTGCTGGCGCTGCTGCTCCTCCTGCTGCTCACGCTGCTGGCGTTGCTGCGCTTCCATGTCACGGCGCTGCCGGTCCAGCTCGTCCTGCTGTTTCTTCAAGCGCTGACGGTCTTCTTCGGCGCGCTGTCTGCGCAGCTCATCAGCCTCAGCGTCGGCGATACGTTGCTTCTCGCGCAGCTCGTCGAGCTCTTTCTGCTGAGCCAACAGCTTGGCGGCAGCCTCTTCACGGTCAACTGCAGCCCTGTGAAGCGTTTCAAGCTGCTCAATGGCGTTATCGCGAGCAATGGTGCCTTCGGCTTCAAATTCGCCGTATTCTTCGGGAAGAATTACCGAGTCTTTGACATTCTGAAGAACGCTTGCGACGTCGGTAGCGCTGCGGCTTGCGTATGCGGCAGCGACAGAGCTGAAGCGGGTAATCTTTGCCCGGATGGCTTCGACACGCTCCGCTTCGATACGCTCGCGCTCTGCCTTGGCATCAGCTACGCGTTTTTCTTCGGCCTTGATTGCTTCGTCAACAGGAGTCTCGATTGCCAAGACTCGATCTTTCAGCGTCTCGCCGAACTCCTTTACTTGGTTGACGCGAGCCTGGGCGTCTTTAACCGCCTGCTGGTAGGGAGCCAGGGCCGTTTTGGTGGTGTTGGCCAGGGCATAACGCACGTCGCGGATATCGACGCGAACCTCCTTTGCATTCGCCAAGCCTTCGCTGGTCGAGCAGTCAACCACCAGTTTCCCGTAGGTTGTCTCTAGGCGAACGATTTGCTCCTCGTGCGGCCGATACTCCGCGATGTCGGTGACGGCGACAGCGGGGGCAATGGACTTCTTGGATTCCTTGGTTTTGCTCGCTTCAAGCGATTCTTGTGCGGGTGCTTGGTTGGTATTTTTGGACATGACGATCCCTCGCCGCGCCAGGCGCAGCATTGAAAGTAGTGGGAGTGATTGGAGTTATGCGGCGGAAGCACGCGAGGTGTTGTAGTCGGCAAAGATCTTGTCGATACACGCTTGGTAATGGCGGTGCTCAGCTTCGTCGATGGCACGCAGCATGAACGCCAGGGTGATGCATGACCTTGCGGCCGCACTCGCGTTGGGCTTTCCTACGTCGTGGAGAAGGTTTTCGATCTCGGCCTCTATCCAGCCCACGGCTATCTGATGGTCTCTCTGTGCTACGTTCATTCGACACTACCTACTGGCGGGCAGATAAGCTCCATATGAGCCATGGCGGAACCTATGCGCAGCTTGAGGCTGGCGCGATCTTTGATGCGCCGAGCCTCGCGCTCAGCAAGGTCGTCAGCCGTGTACTCGTGGAACAGGTCGACGTGCTGTTTCTTCCCGAAATTCGGTAAATCCCAGCGCCTGTCGGATTCCCTGGCCTGGGCGCTATCCGCGTAGCTGGTTGGCATGGCGAGTCTCCAGGCTCCGGGCGAGGGCGCAGGCTTCGTTGTGATCGCGGCGGAAACCCATCACTTTATCGGTCCGGGTATCAACCACATGGAAGAAGTCACGTCCCGCCGGCTTCACCGTCATCCTGAAGTGGACCACGGGCTCCGGCCGCCCAATCAGCCGGTAGAAGTCGGCAGTGGCGATACGAGAGCGCTGACGCAAACCGTCGACAATGTCGCGGCGTGATTGGATGCTGTGGTGCATGGTCACCTCCAAAGTGGCGGGTTGTTCACCTGTATTCGTCAACACTCATGCCTCCCGCTGGTTGCCGATGGGCGCGGGGGAGGAGTGCTGACGGGTAGAGGTGGGAATCCGAAAAATCGGATTGATATGAGAGGACAGGGAGTCCTCAATGCATTGCTGTAGGAATGGTGGAGCTGATGCCCTGTTCAGAGCAGTCAGCCACCACTAGGGGAGGTGCGATTACTGGTGAATGCTGGTCTTGCTGATGGCAATCCAAGAAATAGCGAATATGCCAGCAACAAATATCACCGGACTGCCGAAAACTTTGTAGTAAAGCCAAAGATCAAATGGCGTGGAAAAAGCGACCGCAACGTTCAACACAGCCATAGTTGCGAGAAGCAACGCCAGTGAAAGTGCACACATGCGCCATTGTGGTTTTGACAGATTTAAACGTTTTCCAAAAATGCATTGAAGTAGATTGAGCTTGAATCCGGCTTCAGCGATAACTACTACCAGAGCTAATGATCCGTACAAAATTGTAGGCTTAATCAATATGATGAATGAGCTCGGCAGTAGGAGTTTTCCAAGCAGTACACCAAATACCAAACCGAAAATTTGGAACAATAGAAACGCGCGCCACAAAAGCGCAAAGGACAGACTCAGCCAATTTTTTGTCACACTCATTCTACGAGACCTTAAGGTGTTCATCATGTAGCGGCGGTATGCCGTTTCACGTTTAGGGTTTCAGTTCTAAACTACTAGATTGTATTGGCTCCATAAAGTACGAAAATTTTGTCATGCAGGTGACCGGGCATTTAACGACAGGCTATCGTGGCGCTGGTTGTTCAGATAACTGCCGTCATGGTCTTGGAGCCGTCGCCGTGTTCCGTGGTGAACGTCAGCGGAGCCGGCCGTCCATTACGGCGGATCAATGCGTTCGCCTGTGCAAAAACAGAGTATGGCTCGCCAGCTCCATCAGGCAGCAACGTGTTGCACGTCAAATTCGAGCAGTCTTCACCGTTCGGGCCTTCGCCATCGTGGCCAATGGAAAAGCTCGCCATCATCGCGATGCCGTGTTCCTTACAGATCGCAATGACCTGCCGCATGAGCGGGCTGATCTGAGCGTCGTAAATCTGTTCTTTGTTCATGGTCATGCTCCGGTTGTTTTCCCGCTGCCCACCGCTCTGGATGGGCATCAGTGAAAAGGTCCGTCATGCTGCGAACAGGTCTTGTTGGCCCGCTTTAGGGTTGAACGGCTTGCGGCTGGCGAACGACTCCTCAAGCCAGTACCGCTTCGGCTTGAAAAAGCTGCTCAGGTAACCAGGTTCCGACCTGCCGACAGTTGCGTGGGTGTTCATGTTTTTCCATTCCGAGAATTCAGGCCAAGGAGTGGGGTGGATGTTTTCCGGCCCGCCCACTGCCTGGAAGAAATGGTCTCTACTCACCTCGATCATGCTCATCGCTGTAT
>NZ_CAWOAW010000023.1:0-14295 GCF_963879675.1 Pseudomonas sp. Larv2_ips | reverse complement strand
GTTGCCAACCCTCTGAACCGTTTAGGCCGGTTCATCGCTGCCTTTGAATCTGGGCCGGTGGTGATCCGGCAAGGGGTGTCGCTAAAGAGCGGCGCAGGTTTAGCTGCTGGCCGGCGTTCTTCGTAGCTGGCCTGAGTTGAATTTAAGCAAGCTGAAATTAATGTGTCAAGCATGCTTAATTAAATAATTCAGATTGCTGAAATTTACAGGCGATAAAAAGCCCGCTCATTGGCGGGCTCAGCTATGTGTCGCAGTACTCTCGCCAACCGATCCTGACGGCCCCGCCTTCCAGATGCTCGATCTTGATACCGGCGGTGTCGCCGATATCTTGGATCACCTGGCGCCAGGCTTCAGGGCTTTCATCGTCGCGCCTGGATACCTCAACCAACTGAATCCGCTGTACCCGGGGAGAGGTGATCAAGCGTTGCAGGCGGTGGCCCACAAGCTCGTAGGAATTTCTCGGTTTGGATGTGGGGTAGGGTGCCTGGTTCATGCTTCGCTCCTTGCTAAAACTGTATGTATAAACAGTATTTGCACTGACATATCTTGGCAATAGGGTGGCGAGAAGTTTCATGCATAAATGCATATTTTGAAGCAGGTGCGTTTCCGACGGATACCAAAAAGCCCGCTCCATAGCGGGCTCTCTGCGACACCTGAGGTGACGATCCTTGGGCAAGGCCAGTGTGCTAAACCTCCGCACAATCCTTCCGGCCTTCACCTCATCCGCGCGCGCCGTAGAAGTGGTTCAGCGCTATCAGCTCAACCACCGCCACGATGGTGCAAAGCACAACGAAGCCAGGGCTGAACACCCGCTTGCGATTAGATGAACTGTCTTCCGGCCAAATGCCAGCTTCGGTTGTGAAAACCACCATGAGCGCCAGCAGAGTATAGGTCCACACCTTGCTCCAAAAGCTTTGCTCTCTCCATGCGGTCATTGGCACATCCTGGGCAGCCGCATCAGGAAAACCAGCCATACCCAGGGCACTTCATGGCTCTAAGGCGACGCGAAAGCGCTAGAGACTCTGTAAATTGAAAATACGAGGCGCCGAGCTTGGATCGCTGTGAGTACTGCAAAATATCCAAAGTCCGCTGGTAATCTGCGCTTTGCTTGAAGTTACGACACTGCTCAACCCGTTCAGCTTCCGTTACAGGCATCGGTACTGCGTCGATCTGTTTTTCGTACTCAGTTTTTTCTTTTGGCGTGCTGTAGCAGCCGGAGATGAAAAGCGGGGCGACTATTAGAGTCGCGATCCGAAAGGCATTCATTACCACATTCCCTTGTGTATACGAGCGCTAATCAGCTCGCGATATTTCGATTTAGCTTGCCGCTCGGGCATATCCCCCGGGCACACTTGCGGATCAGTAAAACTTCTGCAGCGCCTGCACAACCACGCCCACGATCCGGCAGTGCTCGTCGACGGCCTCGATCGGGTAGCTTGGGTTCAGCGGCTTCAGGAACAGCCGACCACCATCACTGACCAGCTTCTTGAATGTGGCTTCGTTGCTGTCCGGCAGCTTGGCCACGACCAGCTTACCTGGTGCAACCTCAGCCTCAGTGTCCACCAAGATCAGAGTGCCCTCAGTAATGCTCTGGCCGGCGGGCGCCGTCATCGAGTCGCCTTTGACTGTCAGCCAGAACGCAGGGCCTTTGGAGTCGTACTCCGAAAACTCGTAGGTGTCCGAGATACCGGCCGGGTAGGGCTCCACTGCTTCCGCCCAGGCGCCGGCGGCAACCCAGCTCACAACCGGGTAGCGGAATGATTTGGTGGGCTGGGCGGCAGGGGAGACGTTCGACTCTGAAACCTCACGCTCTTCCCCTTCGCCAATAGCAAGCCACTCAGCCCGGAAGCCGGTCGCTTTCGCCAGGGCGTAAAGATTCTCCGGCCGGAGGCTTTTGCTCTCACCAGTGATCCATTGAGTGACGGCAGAGTTTGCAACACCACATAGCGCTGCAATCTCGCCCTTCTTTTTCCCGCTGAGCTGTATGGCTCGGGCAATACGTTCGTGTCTTTCCATGGACTCAATATTAAGTTAACTGAATTTAAGCATGCAGTAGGCAGAAAACGCCGTTGACTCGATAACTTAAGCATGCTGAAATTGCGTCAGAGTCGAACGAGGATGCGCAATGAATACGCATGAAGTCGCCGAATTCTTCGGCAGCAAGACAAAGCTGGCACTGGCCTTGGGCATCCGCCCGAGCGCAGTGACCATGTGGGGGGAAACCATTCCCGAATCCCGGCAGTACCAGATTCAGGTTCTTTCCAAGGGCAAGTTCAAGGCCACAAAGAAGGCCCAGGCCGCCTGACATCCATGTCCGCCGATCTATTGAGCAAATGATCGCTTCTGCATCGGCAGGGCGCCACGGAAACAAATTTGAGGTTTTACGAATGGAAGACTTTTTGGATGCGTGCCAGGCAGCAGTGAAGGGCAACGAGCCCAAGAATCTGGCTGCAAAGATGGGTGTTCCACACGTTGGCCTGCTTCAGCGCGCGAACCCGGACAACGAGGCTCATCACCTGACCGTGGAGCATCTGTTCGGGATCTTGCTGCACACCGGCGACATGCGCCCATTGCAGGCCCTGGCCAATGAGTTCGGCTTTGACCTGGTATCGAAGTCGGCGCCGGAGCCGCAAGCGCTCACCAAGTCGCTGATCAACGTAGGTAAGGAAGTTGCCGACCTGACGATCGCGGTGCACGAAGCGCTGGACGACAACCACGTCAGCTCTTTCGAAAAGAGCCTGATCCGCCAAGAGATCAATCACGTTCGGCAGAGCCTGGACGTGATGGATGCGTCGGTGAAGGCAGCCTGAATAGCAGGCACAAAAAAGCCGACGTTCGAGGTCGGCTTTTTCTACAGCGGTAAACAACTGGAGCGAATCATGCACCAACACACAGAATCGATCAATACCCCCAACATTCCCGCGCCACGTTTTTCGCAATCGCAAAACGTGGCGCGGACAATGTCATCTCGGGAAATCGCCGATCTGGTCGAGGCCCGGCACAACGATGTGATCACCACCATCGAGCGTCTTTTTGCCAAAGGGCTTTTACGATCAGATCGTAAAACTCGGCGTGAAGCCACCGGCGGCCGACCGATTGATGTCTACGACCTGACCGAGCGTGACACGCATCTGGTTGTGGCTGGCTACAGCGACGAGCACCGCGCACGAGTTATCGACCGCTGGCAGGAACTGGAAGGGCAGGTTGCGCAACCACAACAGCTTTCCACCATCGAAATCCTGCAGATCGCCATGGAGTCTGAGAAGGCCCGCTTGATGCTCACCGCCCAGGTCGAGCAGCAGGCGACCAAGATCCACTCCCTGGAGAACCTGTTCAAGGAAGGCATGACCCACACCCAGTTCTGCAAGGGCCTCAATGGGGTCAACGTCATGCAGGTGGGCAAGTACCTGGAAGCACGCAGCTGGCTCTACAACGAGAGCAAGTCCGGCCTACGTCACCGTGTTGGCTCCTATGCGCGCGACAAGTACATGACCGAGCACCAGGTCGAAGTCACCCCGCACGGTAAAGACCCTTTCATCTCCTACACACCGGTTCTGCTGAAGAAGGGCGCCACACGCCTGTACGACCTGTACCTGGCTAGCGAGCTGCCCATGAAGAAGACCTGGGACGGCTTGTTCACGCACGAAAAAGCAATGCGAGGTGCTGCGTGAGCATGGGCCTTATGGTCGCCGCGATGAAGCTTCGCGTCGGCAACCCATTGCGCAAGCTGGTACTGATCAAGCTGGCCGACAACGCTAGCGACATCGGCGAGTGCTGGCCCTCCTATCAGCACATTGCCGACCAGTGCGAGATCAGCAAGCGTTCTGTCATGAATCACATCACCGCTCTGTGTGAGGCGGGGCTGTTGCGCAAGGAGATCCGGAAAGGTGGGCCAAAGGGGAATTCGTCGAACGTTTACTTTCTCACCCTCGACGGTGGTGGTGCACCTCCTGCACCAGGGGTAGTGCAGCAGGTTCGCCAGGGTAGTGCAGCAGGTTCACCCCCTAGTGAATCTCCTGCACCAGGGGGGTAGTGCAGCAGTTGCACCCAGAATCAGTAACTCTCTTGAACCAGTCATGGAACCGGTCAATGAACCGATTGCACCCCCGGCTCCCGCCGAGGTTGTTCCGGCCCAGTCCCGCGGCTTGGTGCTGGTGGTTGATCGCAGCGATGTTCCCCGAGTGGAGATCCCCGCCGACATGCCTGGCCCCAAAGATCAGGCCTGCAAAACCTTCAAGGTCTGGGCGAACTACGCCATGGCTTACCGCAAACGCTACAGCGCCTGGCCTGTGTGGAATGCCAAGGTTGGCGGCCAGCTCGGCCAGCTGGTCGACCGCCTCGGCGCCGATGTCGCCCACCACGTTGCCGCCCACTTCTTGAAAACCAGCGACGCCGCTGTGCTGCGCAAGTGCCACAGCCTCAACGAGCTGCTGGCCAACGCCGAGAGCTATCACACCCAGTGGGTGACCGGGCAGCGCATCAACGGGACAACCGCCCGCCAGATGGAGCGGACTGAGGCAAACCACTCCGCAGCGGAGCAAGCCGCCCAGATGGTTCTGGCCAAACGCCAAGCAGGTGACCGAAATGAATACCTTTGAAATGAACGACCAGCAGGTCGCCGGGCTGGCCGCCGCCATCTGCGCCACCGCCGAGGCCATGGGCCAGGAAATGAACCCAGGCACTGCCGCAATGATGGCCGAAGACCTCTGCGCGTATCCGGTGCCCGTCGTCAAAGCAGCGCTCAAGGCCTGTCGCTTCGAGGTGAAGGGCAAGCTGGCAATGGCTGACATCCTGCAACGCGTCCAGTCCTCCGACGGCCGTCCTGGCAAGGACGAGGCCTGGGCCATCGCCATGACCACCAACGACGAATTTGAAACCGTGGTGCTGACCGATGAAATCCAACTGGCCCTGGCAGCAGCGAAACCCATCTTGGATGGCGGCGACAAAATCGGTGCGCGCATGGCGTTCATCGACGCCTACCAAAGGTTCGTGGGCCAGGCCCGCGAGGATGCGAAACCGGTCAACTGGCACGTGTCCGTAGGCTTCGACTCCAACCGGCGCATCCAGGCAGTCACCAAGGCTGTGGAACTGAAACGCATTCCCCAAGAGCACGGCCAGAAGTACTTGGCTGACCTGAGCATTGTTCCTGTTACCGAGGATGGCCGCGCCATTGCCGGCTTGCTCACCGGCGCCGTCACCCAGCCTGCTCCAGTGCTGCGCCAGAAACTGGAACTGGTCAAAAACTCGATGCTGGAAATGCGCAAGGCCAGCGCCGAACGAAAAACAGAAATGCGGATTGAAGCGGCCAATGAGTTGGCGAACCGCCGGGCGCTGCTGATCAAGCAGGCCCAGGAATTGGAGGCACGGGCATGACCATCGACAAGCAGAAACTTCACAAGCTGTTGTGGAGTGAAGTCGCTTCCTGGAAGGCTGACTGCGCGGAGTGGAAGCAGAACACGGAAGCGCTTGGTGAATTCCTCGGTGAGAAGACCGTGGAGGAGGTGGCGCTGGAGCTGCTGACCGAGAACGAGTGGCTGAAGACGGTGCGTAGCACAACCGAGCGTGATCTCGCGCAAGAGCTTGAGGTTTGGAAGAACGGCCCGTCCTGCTGGAATTGCGGAGACACTGGTGATGTGCGTGACATGGTCGGCGAATGGCGCGGCCAATGCGATTGCAATGCAGCCAAGTTGATTGATGTTTCCAACGAGCGCGACCAGCTCAAGGCCGAGAACGAGGCGCTGAATACGGCCATTGAAGACCTTGAAAGGGGTCGCGTTGCGGGCTTCGAGGAATACGATTTCACCCGCCTCAAGGATCGCCATGGAGACCAGAAGGTTTTCGAAATCACTATTGAAACCGAGTGCGGTTGTGACGTCGAAGAGGGCGAATACACCGTCCGAATTACACATCTGTTGGGCAATTGGCTGGGCTCTGACGACTTTGGGTTAATCGCAGACGCTGTGGCCGAAGTAGTTGCGGATCTTGGCTTGCCGGAAGAGGGCTATACCACCTTCATCGCCTATGAGTCGGGCGAACGGCAGGACGTGTACTGGACCAAGTGGTTCGAGATTGCGACTGTCGCCTCGGTACTGGCCGAACCGGGCGCCGCCATGGGCAAGGGAGAGCGGTCATGACTAACTTCCTCTACTGGTTCATGTTCTGGAAGCAGGCTAAGAGCATGCCTCAGGCCGTTTTCCAGGGCGTAATTGGCGGAATTGTTTTCGGCGTGGTCGTATTCGCCCCTCTCTGGTTCGCGCTGTTGGAGTTGCCCCATGACTAGCCTTCAGATCCGCAACGAATCAGACCGCAACAAGGCTATGGGCTACATCGCTGGCCTGGACCTGGCCAAGCCCAAAAAGCTGGCCATCACCGAAGTGGACCGCAGCGGAGAGCAGAACAAGGCTCTGCACGCGGCGCTGGCAGATATCGCCGGTCAGGTCGAGCACGCCGGGAAGAAGTGGGATGTCCTGATCTGGAAACGCCTCCTTACCGCCGCCTGGCTGCGTGAGTCTGGCGACCAGCCGCAGATGATCCCTGCAGTCGACGGCAACGGCTTTGATGTTATCTACGAGCGCACAAGCAAGCTCACCGTGAAGCAGTGCGGCGAATTGATCGAATGGGTTCATTGCTTCGGAGCCGAGCACCAGGTGCGCTGGACGCAAAAGGACAATTGGGGAGGGCGTTATTGATGAGCCACGACAACGGATACGGAAGACGCTGCCCTGACTGCGGTGAGCCGATGAGCAACATGCCGAGCCTGAACCCACGACAGTGCGCTACAGGCTGCAAGGAGAAGTTTGAATGGATGCTCGCTGAGGGGCAGGCGCCATTGTTCGGTAACAATCGGCAGAAAGCCAAGGAGGCCGCGTGACGATTGAACGGAAGCAACCGAAGCCGAAGAAGTGCCGCGTCGAGACCTGCAGGACTCCATTCGTCCCGGCGCGTATCGGTCAGGCGGTGTGCAGTCCGGCGTGCGCAATGATCGACGCGCCAAGGCACGCACCGAAGGCCCTTAAGGCGCTCGCCCAGGTCGGGCGCCGGGAGATCAAAGCCCGCAAGGAGAAGCTGAAGAGTAGGGCTGACCACCTGCGCGAGGCTCAGGCCGCGGTGAACGAGTACGTGCGCCTGCGGGATGCGCACCTGCCGTGTATCAGTTGCGATTCGACGCCGAACGACAACGACCTCATGACCGGCAGCCGATGGGATGCCGGGCACTATCGTTCTGTCGGCGCCTGCCCAGAACTGCGCTTCGAACCGTCGAACATCCACCGCCAGTGCGTGAAGTGCAATCGCAACCTTTCCGGCAACGCCGTGGAGTACCGCATTCGTCTGGTGCAGCGCATCGGCGCCGAGAAGGTCGCTTGGCTGGAAGGGCTTCACCCGCCATGCAAGTACACCGTGGAAGAGATCAAGGCCATCAAGGCCAAGTACCGGGAAATGACCAGAGAACTCAAGAGGGCGGCAGCATGACGCAAGTTGCGCAAATGACCGGTGGCGCAAGTCGGCCTTCGAAGGGCTGGCTTAAGCCGATGTTCCCAATCACGGGGAAGGCTCACTACTTCAACCAGGAGAAAGAGTTTTCTGCGATCACGAATCAGGGCAGGGCGTATTTCTGGCGTTCGCTGTGCGGCATCGACACTGTAAGCACGGACAAGATGCCGATGTTCGAGCCGGGCAACTGGGACCGATGCAAAAAATGTGAACAGAAACTGGCTCGGAGGGCCGCCGCATGACCTATCGCAACGTTGTTTCAGCAGTAGTTCGAGCCCTCGCGGCCGAGACCATCAGTTCCGCCGGCGGCTGCGACTTCGAGCCGAAGGTTCAGTGCGCCAAGCAGAAGGGGGAGATCGTCGGCAAGGAGGCGGCGTTTCTCCAGGACTGCTGGGTGTTCGGTCGGCTGCATAAGGCGCTGACCCCGGCACACTGGCGGGCGCTTGTAGCGAAGTACTCGACACACCAGGAGCGCAAACACGGCGCCATCCTGGAGTTGCTCAACTCCGTGCGAACGCCGGCACCGAAGCGTTTCCGGGAGTGCGCCGTGCTGACCTGGGCCATTCCGCAAGTGGCGGGCGCCGAGGGCAAGCGTTCCGCCGCGGTACTGCCGGCCGCCTGGTACGACATCACCAATTGGGACAACGATGGCAAACCGGAATCCACCCGCTACCGGTGGCGCTCGTCGATCCGCAAGGCGCTGGATGACCAAGTCAACGAAGCGCTGACAGCGGCTCAGGAGCTGCTCGATGCTGAGGGGCTTATCGAAAGTTGTGTTGCATAGCAAAAAGCCATTGCATTGAGTGAGAAAATGAGAGATGATTTCTACATCGTCACGATCTTACGCTTCAACGATCGTGGAAAAAGTTTCGAGGAGTGTCGGGTTCGAGACCCGCGGCTATGCAAGCTACCCAGATGGCAATTCTTTTTATGTTAACGGTCTTTATGACGTGCATTCCAGCTTCAAAAGAACTGCTGTTCGTAATTAACAATACATTACCTGGGGGTAGCAATATGATGACAGAAATTTCAAATCTACTAGCGACATCCGTAGCAATGACAATCTCGGCCATTTGGTGTAGCTGTTTGGCGGCAGGTCGCCTACCTCGCTTCATTTGAGGCTCCGCCTCAACGAAAACCCGGCTATCGCGCCGGGTTTTTTATTGCCTCGGTTTCACTAGCAGCATGATAGTCCTCGGGAGGGCCGGTAGCGCAGAGCTAATGAATCCCCCTCAGCCGTGAGCCCACAACATCGTTCGTATAGCCGGAGTCGCGCTGGCGCTTGGGTGATTGGTGCAATAGCTAGATTTTGGGTTCAGCGGCAGCGAATTGAACATTTATCAGGTGTGCTCTCTGTCCGTTGTCGCTCGCCCCAAAATTCGCTGAAGCACCTCCACCGATTTGCTTCACCTTGATAGAGAGCTCAATGTTTGTGTCCTCTGAGAACGAGGTATTCTCCTTGAGCTCAAGAGATGCCTCGGTACAGCCGCCATACTGTCTTGCGAATAGAACTGCTTTCCAGGAAGGCTCGAACGCCAACCAGAAGAACTTATTGACATCAATTTCTCGCGAAGCGTCCCAAGCGTTTCCGGTAAGGGTGAATACCCTGGTATCCGAAGTGCCGCTTGCATGTTGAGAATCTCTGCCCAAGCCTGCCCCTGCAGTCGCGATCGCGCCCGCGTCAATCGAACCTCCCGCTTTGATCAGGCTGCTCTTGGTGCTTGTGGTGTTTTTGGTAATGCTAATCCGAGTTGCTCCCAGGGATACTAGGAGTCTTATGAGCTCAGACTCTCTCTCCTCCAGTACGTGAGCATCGTAAGTCTCGCTGGGGATGTAGAGCTGCTTATTTCCCTCCTCGGAGATGTCTGCAAGTGGGTGTCTTCGGTATGACTTTCCACTCATTGGGTGCCCCGGCTGGAAGCGATATCCAGCTTCGCGCGCCTGGCTCGGAGAATAGGTGGCGCGCTCAACAAAAACAGCTAGAAGACGCTCCTTATCTGCGCGGACGGCTTTGTCCTCATCCTTATCGCCAGACACAAGGCTGATCAAAGAAGGTATGGCGCTTACTGCTGCAAAAATCAGCGGCGTAGGAACTAGAGAAAGCGCTAACGATGAGGCGGCTACACCTTTTAGGAGTTCTGACGAGATCTGCGGAGTGTCCCTGCCAGGCATGGTGAAGTTTTGAGTTGATGACGCGTTGCTGCCCGTTTTAGGTTTGGCAAGGTACTCATCAATGATATGTATCGTATCAAGCAAGTGACGCTCCTTATCAATATTCATTTATCTAGCCCAGCCAGCATTGTGTAGGCCTTGATTGGTCAATCTTATCGGCAGATACGAGTAGACCTAAAGAAATGGCTTCTATCCTTGGATACTCGCACACGGTGGGTGGCATCTCCCTTTTCGGCCTCTCCACACCCTTCGCTCTGAGCTGGGAGTGCTGCTGGAGCTGACTTATTTGTACAGGTCGTACCTCGGCCACCTTTCTCTATGGAGTGGCGATGGATCCTTACGACCTGGGCCCTGGCACGTTCGCGTGGCTTGGCGGTACCGGCACTGTTTTGCTCGGTGGTCTGCTGTTGCTGAGGAAGCCCACAGACTTCCTCAGTGTCTCAAGGTCTGTCGTCCTTGGATCGCAGTGTTAGTTGATCAACCCTTTGCGCGATCATTAAATATACGTTCGTCGCAAACATGCCTACCGCGATTGCGACCAATGCCAAGGTATAGAAATCGCTTTGGCCTGTTGTAACGGTTTCTTTTGAAAGGTTAGCTCTTTCTATGTGCGGAGCTAGCAAGGCTACCAATACACCGCTTTTAATACTAACCCATGAAAAAACGGCCATCAGGCCAGACGACACAATCAAAGCGGTTTTGTGCTGAGGATTTATGTCGGAAATCAGTATTCTCGCAGAAGCGCCTATTGTTCCTAGAACAAAAGGCACCGTCAGCAGAATGATTGCGTTGATGGCTTGGTTGACAATTCTGAGTGTTTCCGGATCCACGTCGTAGATTTCGGGGTTGCGCAGAGATAAGAAGTTAAAAACGAGGAAGACGAATCCAGCGGCAGTCGATATGACGAGCCTGTTCATGAACCTCTTCTTACGCTGAACCTCATCCGCCTCGTATTGCTCACGGTGGAGCTTCATTTCGAGTCGAATGCGCGCTTCCTGGGCGGCGTCAAGTTCAGGCGTAGCGGGTTTCGGCTGACCCTCCTTTTCGCCATTCTGCTCTCGGCCAGGAAAGTCCGCGACGTTGTCTTCTGCAATGGGTCCGTTGTTATTCATCATCGTCCAAGATAAATGGTCATCCAAATTTGAAGGATGAGTGCGGTAGGGAAGTGCATTATCCGCACTCAAGACATTTTCGAAAAGTGCTTTTCCGCACGGAATGATTCTGTTTTTATGCCACGGTGTTCAGCTGTTTCAGCGCGACACACGCAAACTTAAGCCTCGCCATCGTGCGAGGTTTTTTCATTTCTGGAGTAGTGATGGACCCAACTGACCTCGGCCCAGGCACAGCTACCTGGCTGGGCGGTAGCGCCACCGTTGTATTGGGCGGCCTGCTTTGGCTGCGCCGCTTCCTTTCCAAGGATGCGACCGACCGCGCGATGGACAGCGCCGATATCGGCACGCTGAAGCGGTTGAACGAGCTGCTGAACCAGGAGCGAGCGGCCCGCAAGGAAGCCGAGGCCCGCGCCGATCAATTTGCGAAAGAGCGGAATGACCTGGCCGCCGCAGTAGGGCGCATGGAAGGGAAGATCGAGGCGCTGACCAGCCAGGTCGCTCAGCTCACTGACCGCGTGACACAACAGAGCGACGAGATCACTCGCCTGCGCACCAAGCTGGGAGGAATCGCCTGATGGACAGATGCGCATTGGAATTTATCGCACGCCGCTGGTGGCGACGGGCCGAGGTCTGGGCCATTGCTGTCGTGCTGGTGGGTGGTGGTGCAGTACTGGGTTACCAGGCTGCCTACTGGTCGCTCGCCGAGAAGCAAAGCAATCAGGTCACTGACATCCGCAAGGCCTACGACACCGCAATGGGCGAACGCGACAAGCGGCTGGAAGAGCTGACACGCCAAACCGGTACTGCTGCCGACAAGGCCACCAAGGCCGCAACGACCGCGGCCCAGGCTGCCGACAAAGCCGATGAAGCACTCAATCGGGTATCGCAGTAATCCGCGCCACGTTTTCGTAACTCACAAAATTGTGGCGCGGAATGCGCCGAGGGCATCGCCATGGCTTCGAATACCAATTCCTCAAAGACTGTCACCCTGTTGGGCGGGATCGCGCTTGTGATCATCGTCCTGGCAGTGGCGGCCTCCAGCTTCGTGTGACGCCATGAAAGTAATCGTAACCAAGCTCTTGGGGTCGGCCGAGGTCGAGTTCCTGCGTGAAGGTGTGGTCGTTCATCGTGAGCGGTTCACCGGCAAGACCAACTCGCGGCATGAGCGCACCATTGCCACGCGGGAAGAGTTCGACGCCCATCGCTGCCGGTTTGTGACGGCTATGCCTGCGGATCGCGCATTCCAGTACGAGGTTGCACCGTGAGCAAGGTAACCCGGCTGCGGCACGTGCTGCCAATGAGCCCTGAAATCAACGCTGCGGTCGGCGCACTCGACAAGGCTATTGCCGATGCCGTGGACGCTGCCAAGGAAGCCGGGTTGCCCCAGGGCCTGATCGTTGGATTGCTCCACGGTCACGCACACGCACAGACACACCAGATGGTGACGCAATGACCGCGACCGTTCACGACATCGCCGACCAGCGCCCACACCTGATGGTGGTAGCGAGTGATGGTGCCCACGTAATTCCGCACGCTCTGGTGCAATCGGTGATAGACGGCGACAAACCGTCATCGATACTCACTGAGGCCGTGGTGCAGCGGATCATCGAAGAGTGGCTACAGCAGGTGACGGCATGAGCGTGAAGCTCGTTGAGCTCAAGCGCGAGGGTTGGCGAGATGCTGCAAAGACCCTTCGCAAGATTGCCGATGACCTGGATGCAGGCGAGCACCCGGAATGCACCGTGGGTGCCTTGACGCTGATCGGCGCGAAGGGAGAGGTGACCGTGTTCGGCCTCGGCCCGAAGTGCGACGACCTGCAATGCCTTGGTGCGATGCGCTTGGGCGAGCAAAAGATGATAGATGTGTTACTTGATAGCGGAGAGGGGTAAGCGTGCCGCAGTTGAGTGCGGCACGGGTGGATCATTTTTTATCAATGGCCGCCTGGATTTGATCTGCATAATCCGAGAGCTTGGCCATTTCGTACTCCAGTACGCCGTGTGACGTTACTAGGGCGGCGCGCTTACCGATGAGGTCCAGCGCCGCGCTTACCGCCATGATCCGCTTATCTTCCGGACCTGCGACTCTGTATGTGGATGCATGAATCGCGTGTGTGGTTTTGTCAGTCATGTTGCTTTCCTTGCGTTGAGTTGATTCCCACCAATACCGGCAACACGCCACTATTTCAAGCTCAAGGTGATCCATGGACAGGCCATACCCACCATTGTCGCTGCTCGAGCTGGCTGACCTCTCCGAGTTCGGTATCCGCCTGACCCCAGCTCCCGAGGTATGGGAATGGCTCCAAGCCGAGATCCTTGCCGACACTGGCCACATCCACAACGAAGACCATGCTCACTTACTGGATGCAGACATCCGGGTCATGTGGGCCTCATCGGGCTTTGAGAAACAGGGCCGAACGGTGCTTGGCCAGGCCGAACAGGTGGCGTTCCGCGCCGGCGGTTGGCAGAAAGCCCGGATGGAGCAACAGATGCGTGATTGGTTCGGTGATGTGCCGGCCTTCATCATCACCTTGGCTGCTGACTACTGCGCCCAGTGCAGCGACCTTGAGTTCTGCGCCCTGATCGAACACGAGCTGTATCACCTGGCTCGCGCGACCGACAAGTACGGTCAACCAGCATTCACCCAAGACGGCGCACCGAAGATCAAGCTGCAGGGCCACGACGTCGAAGAGTTCGTCGGTGTCGTCCGCCGCTACGGTGCGAGCCCTGACGTTCAAGCGTTGGTGGATGCTGCAAACAGTCCTGCTGAGGTGGGGGAATTGAACATTGCGAGGGCCTGCGGAACCTGTCTGCTGAGATCGGCCTGATTCTTGACAGGCTCTAGACGGATGAGAATTTATGGCAGCCCTGAAAAATGAGGTGAAGAGCTTCATCGTTCAGGCGCTTGCGTGCTTTGACACGCCATCCCAGGTGGTGGAAGCCGTCAAGAACGAATACGGGGTTGTGGTGAGCCGCCAGCAGGTGGAGACGCATGACCCCACCAAGTCGGCCGGAAAGGGGCTTGCAGTGAAGTGGGCAACCTTGTTCCACGACACTCGAAAGCGCTTTCGCGAAGAAACCGCCGAGATCCCCATCGCCAACCGCGCCTATCGGCTTCGTGGCCTGGGGCGAATGGCTGAGAAGGCCGAGAGCATGCGCAACCTGGCGCTGACCGCTCAGTTGTACGAGCAGGCCGCGAAAGAGGTGGGCGATATCTACGTGAATCGCCGCCTGGAACCTGAAAAACCTCTGGGCTCCCAAGCGGACCAGCAGCACGCCGTCGCTGAGTACACCTTGGAGCCTGATGAGAATGTTCCCGCTACCCCGTACCTTTGACCCACCGGTGAAGCTGACGCCCAAGCAGGCGAATATTTACTGCTGGGGGTTCCAGCCAGAGGCCCGCTTCCGTGATGCGGTGTGTGGCCGGCGGTTCGGCAAGACGTTCCTGGGCAAGGCCGAGATGCGCCGCGCCGCACGTCTGGCTGCTGAGTGGGGCGTGAGCGTTGAGGATGAGATCTGGTACG
>NZ_CAWOAW010000022.1:129700-130508 GCF_963879675.1 Pseudomonas sp. Larv2_ips | reverse complement strand
GTAGTCTGTAATGTGGCCGTCAGGATCTGTCTGACGCGTAACGTCGCCTTGTTCGTTACGCTCATACTTCCAAACCGCTTCACCCCGCCGTACGACCCGTACGAACCCGTTGTCATGCTCGTAGGAAGTCGGCTCATCCTCCCCAGGAAACAACGCCACCAAACGTCCGGCGTCGTCATACTGATACGCCGTCACCGCCCCCAGCGGATCCTGCTCAACCGTCAGCCGGCCCTTGTCATCGTAGGATTTAAAATGCTCCGCACCGTCCGGATCAATCCGCTGCACCAGCCGCGCCCGCTGATCGTGGACATACACTTCCTGACTGCCATCAGCGTTGTGAACCGTGACTTTGCCGTTGTCATCCCAGGCATAGCGCGTGTCCATCTGCGAAAAACTGGCCCAGTGCCGAACACATCGCGCGGCCTTGCCAGACCGTTCCCACGCCCAAAAGAAACTCGCCCCACCGGCCAACTGCCGCTCAAGGATGACGTGCTGATCGTCGTACCGATAAACCTCGCTTTCGCCTACGGCATTCGTCGCGGAAACCAGTCGTCCCGCCTCGTCATAGACGTAGGAAACGACGTTCTGCTCCGTCACCCAGACGTAGGGCTCACGGCCTTTGGCGCGATGAACCTGATAGTCCACCGCCACAATGCGGCCCAGTTCATAGCGCAAAAACAAAGACCGGCCTACACCGTTATCCAGCCGCTCAATCCGCCCCAAACGATCACGAATAACCCGCAGCCGGTTGTCATACGCGTCGCTGATCGCTGTCAGCACACCGTCGCGGAAATGGTAGAAACGCGAC